>CAXSBN010000004.1:108671-143079 GCA_964236135.1 uncultured Phycisphaerae bacterium | reverse complement strand
CCCGAGTACGGGGAGAGGAGAAAAAACGAAATCATCCAGAATGCGGTCGCCCTGGCCGTATCCCCGGCCGATTCTGGTTGCAGTACGGTTCATCGCGTGTATATTACGGTTTTGACCACTTCAGGGAGACGGGCTTTTGACTAAATCGACGACGATTGGTGCCGGTTGCGCCGGTTTTGTTGCTGCCGTTGCGGGCAGTTGGCTTTGTGGGACAGCAAATGCGGCGGTCATGAGGACTCCTGGCAGCGCGTCGGTTGCGCTCGGTAATTCGGCCGGAATCGACCTGGATGGAAACGGCATCGCCGATTTTAATATCGCGTTATATTCAGCTGGCAGCACGACGGCGCTTCTGTCGTTTTCCGCCGCTGGAACGGGCAGTGAACTTGGCAGCGTCAATGGCATCACCACGCAGATCCTTCTAGAGAGCCCGAATTTCCCCATGCGTTTCGCCCTAGGCGACACGATCTCGGCGGGGCTCACCGGTTCGGCCAACGGCAGCAACCTTTCCGCGGTCGACGGCGGGTTTGCTGCCTTCTACGGCGTAAGGATTTACACTGAGTCGATCGGCTTTTTTTCCCTCGCTTACAACTCGGGAAGTGGCATGGTCCGCGTTGCCGATTACGCTTTCGAGTCCACGCCAAATACCAACATCGTTGTTTCGGTCCCCGAGCCTTCTTCGCTCGCAGCAATTGCTGCCGGCGCGGTTGGGTTGACGCTGCGTCGTCGTCGTCCGGCGCTATCAAGTGAGTAGATTCCTGCCCGCAATCCAGCTCGATGCACACCCTTGTCCTCTGCCTCGATGGCTTCGATCTGGACCTCGCGGCACCCCTGCTTGCCGAAGGGCGCCTACCAACGCTAGCAAGGTTTTTGCCTGACGCACGGAACTTGCCGGCGGCGCGATTTCGATCCAAGGGGCCCGTTGACCCGTGGCTATCTTGGATGACTGGACTGTGTGGCGTCGACGCGCTGACGCTCGGGGTGACCGGTCAAACCGAGCTGGACGGTGCCGGGCGCCTTCGTTCTACGCCGCCGTCGCGACGCAAGACCGCAGCGATCTACGAAGTCGCTGCCGCCGCCGGCCGCGCGGTCGCGTGCGTCAACCTGCCTTTTCGCGCGGCTCTGGCGAACTCGCAGACACTCGCGGTCACCGACGATTTTTTTGCGGCGAGTAGTCGAGGGGATTTGATCGCTGAAGATTCTGTAATTGGCGCCGACCCTGCCGATCTGATTCCGCTGTGCGTTCGCAACCGAGCGATTGGCACCGGGCATTTACGACACATCGCCCCGGCACTGCTCGATCTGGACAATACAGACATCCGACGTCTTCTTATCTGTCGGCTGCTTTCCCACGCTCTGACGGTTCACGACGTCGCAACGGCTATCGTCGGCGCAGCGCTTGCGGACGAGATGCCAAACGGTCTGCTGGCGTGTGTCCGCTATGAGCTGGTGGCCGCCTTCCATGATTCGTTTATCGACTATACCGCCCCTGCCGCGCCGTACATCTCTAAAGAGGATGAAAAGAAATTCAGCGGTCTGCTACCTTCGATTTTTGAACTCCAGGATCACTTCATCGCGCGTCTTATCGCGCTGATGCCGCCGGAAACGTGCGTGGTAGCCGCCTCAGAGCATGGCTACCTGACACGCTCGCGTCGGGGCGTTGAATTCGGCTCTCCAATTCGCGAGCTGACCTTTCCGGCGCGCCGCGAACCGTACATCGAGCTGCCGGATCGCGAAAACGTCCTGCTCGATCTGGATCTACATCGACCCGCCATTGCCGAAGAGTATCACACGACAAACGCCTGGATCGTCGCCAACCCCGTGAACGTCGAATCCCCGAGAACCGAAGCCAGCGACTCAACGCCGGACCTGCCAATGACTGCGCTGTATGATCTGATCGCCACGTCGGCAGGGATTTCTGGCGAACGTCACTCGTTGGAAGGCGATCGTGATGACGACAGTCAAGCCCGTGAGCTGGTGCTGGACGATCGCCTTGAGCTCGGCCTTACGCGGCTTGACATGGCGACCAATGAGCGGCGCGAGGCGCATCTGGATAAGACGTTGGAAATTCTTGCAGTCCACGCAGAAGCGAGCGAGAACTACGATGCCGCGATTAAGTTTCTGCACGCCAAGTTAACGCGATCCTTTCACCCCGCCGCGGGGCTCAAGCTGGTAGAAACGCTTCTGCACGCCGGTCGCGGCGTTGAGGCGACGGCGCTTGCGACTACTCTCAGCTCTCGAATGCCGCACATGGTCCGCGCGCACCTTGCCCGGGCTGCAACGCACCTGGCCGCAGGTGATCGCCGCGCCGCGGCTCGTGCGCTTGCCGAAGCGCAGGCTCGCGCCGCGCCGGACGACGAGGCTGCCGAACGATTTGCGGCGCGATTCGAATTGTCGCCCGTTGCCAAAATAAGTGTTGAAGAGATTGAACCCGCGATGCATCTTTGGCTGGTGGGGTCACCGGGTTGGCGCGTTGATTGGGCGGAGCGCTTCGCCGGCGAATTGACGTCGATCAACGCCGACGACGAGTGCCTCCGCCGGCTCGCGCCAGTAATGGAAAAGCTGCGTGTTGCGCCGTCGCCCCCGACTGAAGCCAACAACACCGATTTCGACATCAGAAGACGTTCGCGCCTCGCGTCTTCAGAGCACGGCGACGGGGAAGAGGCACGACGCCGCGCTCGTGTCGAAGAGTGGGTCCACAACGGTCGGACGGCCCGGACGAGTTGGCATCGTCTGCCGCGTCTGCTGCATCGAATGATTGCGCCTGCTCGCGCGCCCGAGGCGGGGCGGTGGCGGACAAACGACGTCGCCATCATCGGACACTGGCTCGACGGAAAGCTCACCGCCGACGCCCCTCATCCGCCACCCGCGGCGGTCGCGGTGCACATCGCGCGGATGGTTGACGGTGCAGAAGCTGAAGTAAGCGCCAAATGTCACCCCGCATTACTAGCAGCGGCCTTTGCCAGCGATCTGCTCTGCGTCCATCCTTTTGCCGATGGTAATGGACGCGTCGCCCGGCTAATGGCGATTGAGATCTTGCGGCGGGGCGGGCTGTGTGCCACGCGGTATCTCAATCTCGATCGCCGTTACGACCGCTGCAGGGTACTGGCCGACTCGACATTCCCGCTAGCCTATCGAGGCCACCCGATCGAGCTTCCTTCTTTCTGGGTACGCTTTATCGCCGACGCCTATCGCGACGCCGCCCACCGTGCCGAACGATTGGCGGTCGCTTTCCCATAAGCCACCATTCGCGCAGTTGGCTGCACCCCGTATACTCGCGTTGGTGTTCGGCATATCCGACTACTTCTGGCGGCTCCTTCCCGCTAATCCGATCCTTCTCCGTGTGGTCGAGACCGGCGGGCGGAAGCGGCGCGATTTATTTATCCGCTGCGGATACCTTGCGCTTCTGATCGTAGTTGTCATTCTCATCCTGCTCAGCAGCGGCAATCGAACCGGAGCGCTTAGCCTGAGTGATCTCACCGTCACCAGCAAAAAGACATTCCACATGATGAGCTATCTCCAGCTCACGCTCGTCGCGCTCCTCGCGCCGATTTTCACGGCCGGTGCGATCACGCAGGAGAAAGATTCGCAAACGTACGACATCCTGCTCTCCACGCCGCTGAGCAATGGGCAAATCGTGCTTGGCTCGCTGATGAGCCGCCTGTTTTTCGTCATCGCGTTGCTGATCAGCGGCATCCCGATCTTCTCGGTCACGCAGATCTTCGGCGGCGTGGCGATTCACAGCATTGTGATGAGTTTCCTCATCGCCGCCGCCACCGCATTTGTGACCGGTTCGCTGGCGATGGCGATCGCGACGTTCAAGGTCGGTACTCGCCGCACGATCTTCAGCTTTTACCTCTTCGTTGTGATTTATCTTGTCGGCGTCGGGCTGCTCGATCAGATTGAGTATTTTCGCATCGCCGGCCCGAAAAGTTCAACGATCGATTCGCACATCAGTTGGTTTACCGGCATCCATCCGTTCTTGGCGTTGCGCGTCGTACTCGGCGATCCGACTTACCGGCCGCCGGACATCGGAATGCTGCCGGCGTCGCTGAAGGGCTGGCCGCTGAGTTGGTACTTCACCAATCCCGCAAATTTCTACGTCACGCTGATGTTCATCTTCAGCCTGCTGCTCGTGTCGCCATCAATCGTCCTGTTGCGACGAATGGCGCAATCGAGCAACTCGCTCAAGAGCTGGTTTCTGCAAAAGATCAAGCTCAGCAACGGCGACCGCACGCGCAAGCCGCGCGTGGTCTGGAGCAATCCGATCGCATGGCGGGAGGCCAAGACCAAGGCATCGGCCGTTCGCGCGTCGGCGATGCGATACGCGTTCATTGCGGCCGGCATCATCGGCGCGGTTGTGCTCGTCTATTTTTTCGGCAGCGTCAGCGAATCGCCGACCAAATTCATCACGGTCAACAGCTATAACACCGCCACGCAGACGTTGTTCATTCATGGCGTCGGCACGTATGGCGTGGATCCGAACGCGAGCGTGATGCTCGACGGGAGTCCGGCGTCGCTCGACACATTACACGGCAACTACAAAGTCATTGACGATCCATCGACGAAGCTGATGCCCGACAAAACGAAGGCGATCTCAGGCATCGTGCTTGGAACGATTAGCCACCGCATCGACGAGCTGACCGCGCGGCGATTTCTGCTCGGCGCGATCATTCTTGAATTTGCGGTCATCCTGCTGATCGTCACCAACGCCGCCGCCAGCACGGTCACGCGCGAGAAAGAAGACGGCAGCCTTGACCTACTCCTGACCACGCCGATCACAAGCCGGTATTACATCTGGGGAAAACTGCGCGGCCTGGTCAGTTTCGTGCTGCCGCTGGTCGCAGTGCCGGTCGCGAGCGCCGCGATTTTTGTCGTTTACGATTCGTTCCGCTTGATGCTCGGCAATGACGCAAATTTTCGATGGATTGTTTTTCCCGAGGCGATAGTCGTGATGCCCATCGTGCTGATTATCGTCGCGGCGTTCGCGAGCATCCTGGGCATGCAGATGTCGCTGCGTTGCCGCACGACCGTGCGTGCAGTGATGAGCAGCGTGATGATCGTGCTCGGCGTTTGCGCATTGCTCGGATGGTGCGGAATGTCATTTCTCGACAGTAGAAACAGCGACAATCCTTTCCTGCTGGCTGCATCGAGCTTCAGCCCGTTTACGGTGATGACGCTGCTGATCGACCCCTGGCACTGGGCCTCCGGGTCGTTCAACAGTTCGGTAAACGTCAATATCATGTCGAGCCGGATCGTGGTGCTCGTTGCCGCGATCGCCGCCACGGGGACTTACGCGTTGATCGTCTGGACGATGTACAAGGCGATGGTGAAAAACTTCGACATGACCATCCGGCGGCAATCGCGGTGACGGAACGAGCATGCTCGGCTGCAAACGCGGCAAGGTATGGAAATCATGCTTGAAAAAGGATTAGGATCGCGTCATGCAGATTCGTGTTCTGGCTTTCAACGATCTGCCGCTGCTGGATGAAATCGACGGGACGATCGAATCGACCGACTACCTGCACGTCGATCGGGGCGGTGAAGGGATGACGCTTTCATTGCACGTCGAGCAGCGTCCGTTGCGGGCGAAGCAGATCACGCCGAACCCGCTCGGCGATGAACTGCGATTGATCTACAGGCAAGTGGCCAGCGGCGCGGATGAGGGTATCGCGTTGGCGGCGGAGCACGACGGGCAAATCATCGCGGCGGCGATAGCGCAGCCGGATGAGTTGCGCGGCACGCTCTGCTTAATGGACGTGCGCGTCGACTACGATTTCCGCCGCCAGGGAATCGGCACTGCGCTGGCGTTTGAAATCGTGCAGCAAGCGCGGCTGACGAAACGCCGCGCGGTCGCGGCCGAGACACGGAGCGGCAATTTTCCCGCGAATCAGTTCCTGGCCAAGCTCGGCTTCGCGCTTGGGGGTGTTGATGTGCAGCGATATACCAATCACGATTTGGTTAAAGAGATGGCGACGTTGTTTTGGTACGCGACGATCGATTGAAATTCGTCGTGGTTGATAGAAGAGTTGCCGCGATGACTTTTACCGGGCGATGCCGTAAAAGCTTTGCTCGGCCGCGCGTTTCGGTGCAGATGCGGTCCGATTCCGAGGGAGCCCAAATGAGTGCAGCAGTCGCCGCGACGATTTCTTCCAAGCCAGCATATTCTCCCGGCCTTGAAGGCGTGATCGCCGGCGAGTCCGCGATCTGCTCGCTCGATGGTGACGTCGGACTGAATTATCGTGGCTATGGAATTTACGACCTTGCCAGCCATGCCACGTTTGCGGAGATCATCTACCTGCTGTTCAACGGCGAACTGCCGACCGCGTCGCAACTCGACGACTTAAATAAGAAGTTGATCGCCGAGCAGAATCTGCCGAACCAGATCGTCTTGATGTTGAAACTGCTGCCGAAGCAGACGCATCCGATGGATGCGTTGCGCACGGGCGTGTCGATGCTGGCGGGTTTTGATGACGAGCTGACCGACAACTCGCATGCCGCCAACGAGCGTAAGGCGCTTCGGATCATCGCGAAGATGCCGGCAATTTGCTGCGCGTTTCATCGCATCTGCAACGGTCAGGAGCCGGTGTCGCCGAAGGCCGCACTCTCGCCCGCGGCGAACTTTCTCTACATGCTCAGCGGCGAGCAGCCTGAGGATTGGAAAGTAAAGGCGATGGACGTGCTGTACGCGCTCTATGCCGAGCACGATTTCAATGCCTCGACGTTTGCCGCGCGAACGACGGTGTCGACCTTGTCGGATATTTACGCCGGCATCGTCACGGCGATTGGTGCGCTCAAAGGCCCGCTGCACGGCGGGGCGAACGAAGAGGCGATGAAGATGTTCCTCGCCATCGGCAAACCCGAAAACGCCGAGGCCTGGGTGAAGGACCGCCTGGCAAAAAAAGACAAGATCATGGGCTTCGGCCACCGCGTCTACAAAAACGGCGATAGCCGATCGAAAGTCTTGCACGGCTTGTGCAAAGAAATCGGCGAGCGCCTTGGCCAGCCACACTGGCTTGCGGTCGGCGAGATTCTGGAGCGCGTGATGGGCGAGCAGAAAAAGCTGTACAGCAACGCCGACCTATACGCCGCCCCGGTGTTTCACATGTTGCAAATCCCGACCGATCTGAACACGCCGATCTTCGCTTGCAGCCGAGCGAGCGGTTGGTGCGCTCACATCATCGAACAGCACGATGCCAATCGATTGATCCGACCGAGATCGTGGTACACGGGCGTGAAGCCGCGGGCGTTTGAGGCGATGGATCGACGGTAGGATTAACGCGGTCGCCGAGGCGCCGACAGCGCCGAGGAAAACGCCAAGGCTGCTTCTGAATGACAGTTAGTCGTGTTCTCGGCGTCCGCCTCGGCGATCGTATTTCTCCCCGACATTCTTGACAGAATGCGCGATTTCCCTACCATCTCTCCCCGCTACCCCATGAGGGGGCATTCGCTGAGAGGTCTGGGTTTGTGCCCGGAAAGGTAAGCGAACCGAGCCGGATCGCGGTTTGAACCGGCGCGGGCCTCTGGGTTGTATTTGTTGCCGCGGACAGGAATTTCGTCGAATCGCGCCGGGCTCACCTATCTGAGGTGTCCGACGCGCCCGCCGCCTTATCCCCATCCGCTTTGATCGCTTCTAAGAAATTGATCCCCGCCATTACCCCGTAGTGTAACGGTAGCACAAGAGATTTTGGCTCTCTTTGTCCTGGTTCGAATCCAGGCGGGGTAGATCAGAAAGTGGGCAGTCGGCGGTGGGCAGTGGGCAGTAGAGACTCGAATTCGATTCGCTTCTCTATTTCTCACTGCCCACCGCCCGCTGCCCACCGCCCGCTATGACTCTCTCCGCCATCATCCTCGCCGCAGGCAAATCGACGCGTATGAAATCGCTGCGGCCCAAGGTGCTGCACGATGTGTGCGGGCGGCCGATGTTGGAGTATGTTCTTCGCGCTTGCTACGACGCGGGTGTCGAGCGCGTATTCGTCGTGGTGGGGCATGGCAAGGATCAAGTCAAAGCGCAGTTCGCGGATGATTTGCGGATTCGCTGGGTCGAGCAGACCGAACAACTCGGTACCGGTCATGCCGCCAGAATGTGCGAGCCGCTGATTCGCGAGATGGGCGGCGGCAACGTGTTCATCCTCGCCGGTGACGGGCCGTTGATTCGCGGCGAAGTGTTGCGGACATTATTGCAGGCGCACGAAGCCGACGATGCCGCCGCCAGCATGGCGACAGCGATGCTCGACGATCCGACCGGTTATGGCCGAGTGGTTCGCGACCGGGCCGGCGAGTTTGTTGAGATTATCGAGCAGCTCGACGCCACGCCCGCGCAACGCGAAATCCGTGAAGTCTTTCCGAGCTACTACTGCGTGAAGTCCGACGATCTGCTGCTCGCGCTTTCGAAGCTGACGAACCACAACAAGAAGGGCGAATACTACCTGACCGACATTTACGGCATCCTGCAAAAGGCCGGCCGAAAAGTCGTCGCGGTGCAGGCGGTTTCAGCGGACGACGTGATCGGCGTGAACACGCGGCAGCACCTGGCCGAGGTCGATGCGATCATGCAGGAACGCATTCAACGCACGCTGCGCGAAGCGGGCGTGACGATCGTCAGCCCAATTCAAACGTACATCGAATCCGGCTGCGAAATCGGCAGCGACACGCGCATCTTCCCGTTCACGTTCATCGGCTGCGATTCAAAAATCGGCGATGAATGCACGATCGGCCCGTTCGCAACCTTGCCGCGCGAAAGCCTGGTTCCCGAGGGAACCACGATTGCCGGCAACGTGAAAGGGGGCGGGCAGTAAAACGTGGTCAGTGAGGCGCCGGTGATACGAGACGAACAATCTCTGCGCGCGAATCAATCACAATCCGTATGACCACTCGTCACTAACCACCAACTTTCCCATGTCGCAAATCGACCCAAACAAACTCAAAGTATTCACTGCGCGCGGCAACCCCGCGCTGGCGGAGAAAATTTGCACGTACTTGAAGGTACCGATGGGTCGCGGCCGCACCGAGTTGTTTCCGGACGGCGAATTGCTCGTCAAGGTCGACGAAGATGTGCGCGGCCGTGATTGTTACATCGTGCAGCCGACGAGCTATCCGGTAAACGCCTACCTGATGGAGTTGATGATCTGGATTGACTGCCTGAAGCGCGCCAGCGCATCGCGCGTGACGGCGGTCATTCCGTATTTCGGGTACGCGCGACAAGACCGCAAAGACGAAGGCCGCACGCCGATTACGGCCAAGCTGGTTGCGAATCTGATTGAACGCTCGGGCGCTGATCGCGTCGTCGCGGTTGACATGCACGCCGCCCAGGTACAGGGGTTCTTCGACATCCCCGTCGATCATCTGCAGGCCAGCCCGGTGATGATCAAGTGGATCAAAAGCCTGAAGCTGAGCAATCGTGTTTTCGTCTCGCCGGATGTCGGCAACGTGAAGCGCGCTCAGGTGTACGCAAATTTGCTCGGCGGCGATATCTGCATCATCGACAAGCGCCGCAAGAGCGGAAAAGACATCGACGCCAGGCACGTGATCGGCGAGGTCGAGGGCAAGAATGTGCTGATGCTCGATGACATGGTGACGACAGCGGGCACGGTAACGGAGGCATGCAAGATTCTGAAAGCCAATGGCGTCAAGGACGTTTACATCGCCGCCACGCACGCGGTGTTCGCACCGCCGGCGATGGAACGTCTGGCGGCCTGTGACTTCACAAAGATCGCCGTGACGGACACGATTCCCATCGGCAATCGTGCGGATGCGATTAAGGATCGCCTGGTCGTGCTATCGGTCGCTGAGTTGCTCGGTGAGGCAATTCATCGCATTCACCATAATGAGTCAGTCAGCGCGTTGTTCAAGGATGATGGTTCAAAGAAAGAAGAAAAATAGTCAAAAGTAGGAGCGTGTCAGTACCAAAAGGTTCTGCGACCCTCATATTGTGATTTAGTAAGGAAAACCAAAATGGCAAAGCAGTCAGCAAAAGTCATAATCGAAAAGCGCGACGAGCTTGGATCGCGCGCTAATAAGCGTCTTCGCGATATCGGCAAGCTGCCGGGCGTTATTTACGGACACAAGGAATCGGTCCTGCCCGTGACGCTTCCGAAGAAGGAAGTCGTCAATTACCTCAATCACGGCCAACACGTGTTCGACCTCGCGCTGGAAGGCAAGAGCGAGACGGTGCTCGTGAAGGAAGTGCAATACGATCATCTTGGCCTTGAGGTGATTCACGTCGACTTTGCGCGTGTCAGCCTGAATGAGAAGGTCGAAGTGACGGTTGAGATTGAGCTGAAGGGCACGCCCAAGGGTGAAGAGGAGGGGGCGGTGCTTCAGCAAATTATGAATGAGATCGAAGTCGAATGCCTAGTCACCGACATCCCGGAAAAGATCATCCACAACGTCACGGAAATGAAGAAGGACGATGTTTTGCATGTGAAGGATCTGAAGCTCCCGACCGGCGTGAAAGCGCTCGCGGACGAGGATCAGATCGTCGCGACGGTTCGCGAGATCGCCGAAGAAGAGCCGACCGAAGCCGCGGAAGGTGCAGCCGAGCCGGAAGTCATCGGTAAGGCCAAGGAAGATGGCGAGGGCGAAGCCGCTGCGCCCGCCGCGGAATAAGAGGGGGACACTTGTGCCGAAACAGCAGAGTTATTCGGAGATTGTCGCAGAAGCGCGTTGGTTACGTGTCAGCGCCTTTTTCATTCGCTGTATCGGAGTCGTATTGTTAGGTGTCGCTGCGATGAATACTTACATCTTGTTTGATTACTGGAATGCTGCAAAACCTGAGCAGCGTACGTTTAAATATCTGGAGATGGATCATCCGTTTTGGTTCTTCGTAAGTATCTGCGTACTGATAGTTTTTGGATTCTTGTGAATAGGGGCAGCCGCGTTTATTCGAATGGTTGGATTGATTGGGTTAGCCGTTCGCGATGTTGCAATGCAATCGCAGCGAGTCGACAGCACTCAGTTCGTCAATGAATTGAAACGAATGGGTTCGTCGAAATGAAGATGGTCGTGGGTCTCGGCAATCCCGGTTCGGAGTTCGATAGCACTCGCCACAACGTCGGCTTCGAGGTGATCGACGAGTTTGCCGCCCGGTTGGGCTGGGTGAAAAAGCCCGGCGATTGGAATCGGGTCGCGAAATCGAAGTTCGGCGGATTGGTGTTTGACGGTGCGGTCGGTGATGAAAAAGTGCTTCTGCTGAAACCGCTGACGTACATGAATCTCAGCGGCCAATGCGTGGCGACGGCAGCGGGGTTTTATCAGCTGGCCGCGACGGAGGTGATGGTGGTGCTCGATGACGTGGCGTTGCCGGCCGGAAAGCTGCGAATTCGCGGTGCCGGCAGCAGCGGCGGGCACAACGGGTTGAAGGATATTCAGCGGGCGCTGGGCACCGATGCCTACCCGCGATTGAGAATCGGCATCGACGCGCCGCCGCCGCGCGTGCCGCAGAAGGATTATGTGCTTGGCCGATTTTCGCCCGAGCAGAGAACGCAGCTCGATCCAGTCATCGCCCGCGCGTGCGGCGCGATCGTGACGTGGGTCGACAAAGGTTTGGACGCCGCGATGAATCAGTTCAACGCGGATGAGAAGAAAGCGTAGTTGACACTGACGAACTGTTGATTGGTGATTGGTGCGTGACGAAGGCGGCGACTGTTGCACGCACCAATCACCAATCAACAATTCATACCGTGGCAGACAATTTGAAAGAGACGCAAATCATGGCAGACAAAGTTACCCGTCAGTACGAAGCAATGTTCCTCTTCGGGGCCGCAGCGGCGGCGGAGGCGGAGAAGGCAATCACGACCACCCGTGGGATCATCGAACGCCACGGCGGTTCGGTGATCGTGGCCAAGAAGTGGGACGAGCGAAAGCTGGCCTACGAAATCAAAGGCCAGAAGCGCGGCCTGTATGTCATCACGTATTTCACCGCGCCGGCGGCGGCGATTGGTCCGATGGAGCGTGACGTAAACCTAAGTGAAGAAGTCCTTCGCGTGATGATTACCGATGCAGCGCATCTGAACGAAGCTGAAATGAACGCGGTCGAGCCGCAGCCGATCCAGCCACGTGAAGAACGCAATCCGTGGGATCGCCCCGGCTTTAACAATGACGGCGGCGACCGCCGTGGACCCCGCCGCGACGATCGTCCGCGCGACGACCGCCCGGCGGAATTCGCAGCGAAGGATTGAATCGTCCTGCCGCTTGCGGCCTCGCGGGCCCGGGTGCGGCGGCATTCCGCAGTGTCGGCCCCGCGAAGCCGCAAGCGGCGGAATGCGTCGACGATCGTGGCGCTCACTGTTTGAAGTTCGTCCGTGGAGTCTGACATGGCCAGCTACAACAAAGTCATCCTGATGGGCAACCTCACGCGTGACCCACAGCTGCGTTATCTGCCCAGCCAGACCGCGATTGTCGAGTTCGGGCTGGCGTGCAATCGGAAGTTCCGCACGCAGTCGGGCGAAGATCGCGAAGAAGTGACCTTCGTCGACTGTTCAGCCTTTGCAAAAACGGCCGAACTGATCAATCAGTACTTCACCAAGGGCAAGCCGATCTTCGTCGAAGGCCGGCTGAAGTATGACCAGTGGGAAGATAAGAACGGCGGCGGAAAGCGGAACAAGCTGACCGTGCACGTCGACAATTTCCAGTTCATAGGTGGCCGGGATGGCGGCGCGCAAGGCGGTGCCCCCAGCGGCGGCGGCGAGGGGTACGAGGGCGGGCAGGATGCGCCGCAGTCATACAACCGCGGCCCCGCGCGTCCGCCGCAGCAGAATCGCGCGCCGACGGGTCCGGCTGGCGGCGCGCCACGCCCTGCTCCACCTCCGCGCTCAGCCCCGCAGCAACCGCCTGCTGAGCAGCCCTTCGGTGACGAAGAGACGTTCAAAGACGACGACATCCCGTTCTAAATTACTGAATCGCAAAATCTGAAATTAGTAAAATCGCAAATTCAAAACTGAGGCAATCATGGCAAACGTAAAACTACTTCTCAAAGAATCGATCAAGAACGTCGGCCGCGTCGGCGATATCGTTGAAGTCTCGCCCGGCTACGCTCGCAATTTTCTTCTGCCGAAGGATCTGGCCGTTCAACCCACGCCGAACAACGTGAAGAAGGTTGAAGAGCGCAAGAAGGAGATTGAGAAGATCGAGCGCGAGAAGCGCGAGCAGCAGGCAGCGCTCATCAAGCAGTTGGAATCGGTGGAAGTCACGCTCGAACGCCGGGCCAACGAGCAGGGCACGCTGTTCGGCTCGGTCAGTGCGACGGAAATTGCCAAGGCATTGCAGGCCCAGGGCTTCAACATCCATGCCGACGACATTAACCTGCCGGGCAAGCTCGACAAGATCGAGAAATACACGGTGCAGGTGAAGTTCGCCGAAGATCTCGCGACCGACATCAAGGTGTGGGTCTCGCCCGATGCCGAGAGCAAGGCCGCCATCGACGAGTTCGCGAAGAACCGCGCCAGCGAACCCGCCCCGGCGAGCAATTTCGAAACGAACGGATAACTCTTTCTCCTCTCTCCGCATCCGGGGAGAGGTCGGGAGAGGGGTCTGCTTCTCAGAATTGAAATCGAAGCAACGCGTAGGCGCGAAGGAAAGACGCGAGAGAAGAAACTAATTTCTTTTCTTCGCGTTTTCTTTGCGATCCTCGCGACTTCCGCGATCCGTATTTGATATTGGTGCACAACCTGTGGATCAGTCGACGTGTGTGACAGATTCATGCGCGGCGGCCGTTCACTTCGGCGTAAACTTTTTCCTCTCAAGTCAGCAGCGGAATCTCGTTGCCGATCGTTCGATCGATCGGTAGGTTCCGCATTTGTTAGCGCACCTGCAACCGCTCAGGACCGGATGCCATGAGTGAATTAATTGACGCGTCCATCGACGCACAATTCGACAAGCTCCCGCCGCACTCGATCCCCGCAGAGATGTGTCTGATCGCGTCGATGATGCTCGACAAGGAGGTCATCGGCACGGCTGCGGGGATGGTGAATCGCGATGCGTTTTACCAGACCGATCACCAGATTATTTTCGATGTGCTGCTGAAGCTGTACGAGCAGAACAAGCCGATCGACGCGGTGATCGTGCAGGAGGAATTATCACGCCGACAGTTGCTCGACGAGATCGGCGGGGTGGGATATCTCGCACAGATTCTGTCGTCGGTTCCATCCTCGGCACACGGGCAGCATTACGCTTCGATCGTTCGCGAGAAATTTCTGCTGCGGCAGTTGATCGGCGCGAGCAACGAAATTCTTCGCGATGCGTACGCGCCGCATGAAAAGGCCGAGC
Organism: uncultured Phycisphaerae bacterium; assembly: GCA_964236135.1. GTDB lineage: Bacteria > Planctomycetota > Phycisphaerae > Tepidisphaerales > Tepidisphaeraceae > CAXSBN01. Next base: position 128,817 of record CAXSBN010000004.1, on the reverse strand, counting down.
TTGTGCTCGATAAGGCTGAGAAGCGCATCTTCGAGATTGCGGAGAAAAAGGTCGGCAGCCAGGCCCGCGCCATCGGCGAAGTCGCGATGGAAGTCTACGAGATGCTCGAAGACCAGGGCCGCCGCGGGATCGAAACCGGCTACTTCGAACTCGACGACATGCTGAACGGCCTGCAAGACGGTGAGATGATCATCATCGCGGCTCGCCCGTCGATGGGCAAAACCGCGATTGCGATGAACATTGTCGAGAACGTCGCTGCCAACAATCGCATGCCCGTCGCAGTTTTCTCCCTGGAAATGAGCAAGCAGCAACTCGCCCAGCGATTGATGTGCAGCCGGGCGCAGATCGATGCGCAGAAAGTGCGAAAAAGCGCGCTGTCGAGCGAAGAGTTTCAGAAGCTGGCAGCCGTTGTGACGGAATTAAACAAAGCGCCGATCTGGGTGGATGATTCGCCGAGCCTGACGATTCTCGATCTTCGCGCTAAGGCCCGCCGGTTGAAGATGCAGCACGACATCAAGCTCATCATGGTCGACTACATGCAACTGATGGACAATCCCGGGCCCGAGAATCGTCAGCAACAGATCAGTGAAATCAGCCGAGGTGTGAAGGCGGTCGCGCGCGAGCTGAACGTACCGGTGATCTGTCTGAGCCAGCTTAACCGCGCCAGCGAAGGCCGCGACGGTCATCGGCCGCGCATGAGCGACCTTCGCGAGTCCGGGTCGATCGAGCAGGACGCCGACGTGATCGCGCTCTTGCATCGCGAAGATTACTATCGCATGAGCGAGCCGGACTTCATGCCCGACAACATCGCCGAGGTCATCATCGCCAAACAGCGCAACGGCCCGACGGGCACGGTGAAGCTGACGTTCGACAACCGTACCACCACCTTCCGCAACCTCGCCGCGGCGGCGATTGATACGATTTGAGAATTTCGGAAGCCGGCATCAGTTAAATTCGTTTGCAGCCGTCGAATGGACTAAAATAGGCTGATGTTTGATTGGAGCGAATGTGTTGAAGTTGAACGCGATCCTTTAAAGATCAGTGGCGCATGGGCGTTCAAGGGAAGTCGCGTTCCAGTCAAAGCGCTCTTCGAGAATCTTGAAAGCGGTGCGAGCATTAATGATTTTCTCGAATGGTTTCCAGGCATCAGCCGCTCACAGGTCGAAGCGGTGCTGTACCATGCCGAAAGCAGCCTGACCGTCGAATCTTCGTGAACATTAGAAGGCGTTCGACGTGAAATTCTTTCGACCAAGGCACGCCCGTTCGCAACCATTCTCGTTTAGACGACTCGCCAAGCGAGAAAAATCTTCGTCCTTTGAAACGAGAATCGACTCCCTCGCCGTCGCGGTTCGCCAAATTAATAGGTCGTCGCCCTTTGCAAAGCCAAGATCGAGAACGTGATCTGCATGTCCGCCGTTCTTGCACATCCACTTTACAAGTGCGATCGGTAATTAATTGTCGACGAGAAATCTCATGCCGCTGGAATGATCGGATGATCGACGAGACGTGCAGCGTACAACAACGCGGCGTTGATATCAGCGGGCTCAAGAAAATTATAGTCGCGAAGAATTTCCTGGTGCGTCGCGCCGGCGGCTAAGAGTTCGAGCAAGTCAGTGACGCGAAAACGCAAACCGCGAATGCAGGGGCGGCCGCCGCACTGATTGGGGTCGAAGGTAATTCGCGCGATCGATTCCACAAAGGCAGTCTACGAATCTTGGAAATCTAATTCCAGCGTGATTGAATTCATCCCCAAAGGGCGTGCCGAACACGCCTACTTCAAACGACATAGTGTACCCGAAATCAGCAGGCCAATGTTCGGCCTCGCAACTTCGCCGCGGCGGCGATTGATACGATTTGAGTTGCAATTAAACGAACAGCTTTACAATGTTAAACGATGGACACGTCGATCATTCAATCTGATCCGGAAATCCTCGGCGGCGTCGCGTGCTTCGCCGGGACGCGCGTGCCGGTGAAATCGCTTTTTGATGCCCTGAAACACGGGCGGTCGATTGATTATTTCCTTTCGCAGTTTCCATCCGTTCAACCGGATCAGATCGCGGCTGTGCTGCAACGGGCCAGCGAATATATGAGTACCCCGGGTCACGCCGCGTGAAGCTCCTTTTGGATGAGAATCTGCCTCACGATTTGCGGCATCAGATTCCGAACCATGATGTGTTTACTGTCACGTACATGGGCTGGAATGGAACCAAAAACGGCGATCTTCTTCGCCTTGCCGCGGCTGAGGGATTCGATGCACTGATCACGATGGACGTGGGCATTTCCTATCAGCAAAGCGCGGCCCCACTCGCTGCGGCATTAATTGTGATCGAGGCCGTGAGCAACGACATTCATGATCTTCTTCCGATTGTGCCAAAACTTTTGGCTGCACTTGACCAGTTCGTTCCCAATTCGGTAGTGCGAGTGAATTGAGAAGCAGCTCGAATCGATTCGGAAATGAAGAAGCCAAAGAGCAAGCGTCGCCACCGCCCGTCCGACGAAGGCCAATACGCCTGTCCGACGTGCGGCGGAGCCGATTGTCATCCCCCTCGATCGCTGCCGGAAGCGAGCAGGAATATGGGGAGAATTATCCGGTTTGCTGCAATCCAAATGTGATTCACGTCGAGTTCTTCGGCGATGATGAGCCACCTCAAGTTTGGTTCGCAGCCGAATAAAACTTTTGCGCAGAAGTGTCGTTCAGATTAGACGACTCGCCGCTCTTTCACCTCGACCGTCCGAGAATCGCAAGCTTTCGCAAAGCTTTTCCTCGTCCATCGCACTCAGGGATGGCGTCAATCCAGTCGATGCAATTGATGTAGCGTCATCGCGTATCGCGGTTCGGGCGAATCTCGCGGGTGGAAACCTCCGGAGACTGGACGTGGAATCGACAAACGTATTAGCGGCGGCCCTGGATAACGCATTGGACGCAATTCTGATCACGGATGCGAATCTTGATCGGCCGGGTCCGTACATCGTTTATGTCAACGCTTCATTTTGCGCGCTCAGCGGATACTCGGCGGCGGAACTGATCGGCAAGTCGCCGCGTATCCTGCAAGGCCCGCTCACCTCTCGCGCTGTGCTTGATCAGCTTCGCGAGCACGTGGCCGCCGGTAAGTCCTTTTCGGCGCAGGCGACGAATTACAGGAAAGACGGCTCGGCGTTCGAAATCGAATGGCGTATCTCGCCGGTCCAGTCGGCAGACGGACGAATTACGCACTATCTGTCGGTGCATCGTGACGTCACGCAGGCAACTCATTTCGCGAAAAATAACGAGCAATATGTCCGGCAGTTGATACAGGAGCAACAAAAGGTGGCGGCACGTCAGGCGGAACTGGAGAACACCAATTCGCGCCTGCAACGGCTCGCGACGACGGACGGCCTGACCGGACTGCACAACCATCGGCATTTCCATGAAGAACTTTCGCGTCTGGAAACGACGGCTTCACCTCTCTCGATGCTGATGCTCGACGTGGATCACTTCAAGTCATTCAATGACGAATTCGGCCATCCCGCGGGGGATCACGCGCTTCAGGAAACCAGTCGCATCATCGAGCAGAACGCCGGCACATCTGCCATCGTGGCGCGCTACGGTGGCGAAGAATTCGCGGTACTGCTGCCCTTGACGGATGGTGACGGCGCATTGGCTATCGCCGAGCGCGTGCGACGCGCCGCGGAACTGTTAGAGCTTCCGTCGCGGCCGATGACGCTGAGCATCGGCGTGAGCACCAGCCCGGCGTGTGGAACCGGCGTCGGCCGAAGCCTGCTCGATAAGGCAGACGTCGCGCTCTACGCCGCCAAGGCGGCCGGACGCAATCGGGTGATGCACCATCGCCACGTTGAATCGGCCGTGCGATTAGCCTCGGATACCTCGCTGAAGTCCTGCACCACGCCCTGTGCTCCTTCCGCCGGCGGTTGCCTGCGTTGTGAAACCGTGCCGGCTGCTAGGGCTGCACGGGGTGGGGCATTGTTGCTGGGGCCGCAGGATCTTGACGCCGCCAACACGCTGAAAGGCGTGCTCAGCCAGGGGGGCTATGAGTTCGAAATCACCGGTCCCGTGATGCTGGTTCACAACGTGAAGGACCGGCTCGGCGCGCTGGGCGCACTTCTCAAGCGGCAGCTCTCTCCGATCACTCAGGCAAGCATCGTTGCCACGCATGTGAGAGGCGGCGTCGCGACCGCTGAGCAAATCATGGCGGCACTCATGTTCGCCAGGCCGCTCTCAACGCTCATTCAGACGCTCGAGCACGAATGGATTCGCGAAGCGTTGAACGACGAGTGGCTGTTCAGCGTATTCCATCCGATCCTCGACGCGCGGAGCGGCGATCTGTTTGCGCAGGAAGCGCTGTTGCGCGCGAGAAATCCGGAGTCCGGGCAGATCATGGGCGCGGGGCAGATTATCAACGCCTGCGAACATCTAAATCTGCAACACCAACTCGACCAACGTGCCCGGCAGACGGCGATTCGTGGCGCTGCCCGGTACGTGAGTCAGTCGTCGAAGATCTTCATCAACTTCCTTCCTAACACGATCTACGACCCGGCGGTCTGTTTGCGAACGACGATGGAAACGGCGGCGGAATGCAATCTGTCGATGGACCGCCTGGTGTTCGAGGTTGTCGAGACGGAAAAGATTCCGGACATGGCGCACCTGCACAGAATTCTGGAATACTATCGCGATCGAGGCGTTGGCACGGCAATCGATGACATGGGCGCGGGCTTCACGTCGCTTTCTTACATCACGTCGCTGCGGCCCAACTTCGTCAAACTCGATCGCGAGTTTGTCCTCTCGGCCGAGGCAACCGCGGTGGGGCGATCGCAAATGCAGCGAATCGTCGACTCGTCACACGAGCACGGCGCGAAAGTTATTGCCGAGGGCATCGAGACCGAAGCGCAGATGAATTTATGCACCGGGGCGGGCGTCGATCTGCTCCAGGGATTTCTTTTCGCCAAGCCCGCTTGCCCGCCGCAGACCGTGACATTTTCAGCCGCCTCGCGGCGCGTTGCGTGAGCGTCGTTTGCCCTATCATTCCACGGTGAAGAAACCGCGACGTCCGAACCGCCGCCGCCATCGCTCGATGGATGAAGGCCGATACATTTGCCCGACGTGCGGCGAGTCGATTGTCATTCCCCTCGACCGCACAGGCGGCAGCGAACAGGAATATGTCGAGGATTGTCCGGTTTGCTGCAATCCAAATGTGATTCACGTCGAGCTCTTCGGCGATGATGAGCCACCTCGGGTTTGGGCCGCCATCGAGTGAAACTTTCGTGCAGATGTGTCGTCTAAAAAGGGATGAAGACATTTCTCACCGCCGCCGCTCTTTTGCTACTGCCAGCCTTATCTCAAGCGCAAATCGCGCCGTCGCCGGTGTCGCCTCCGTCGATCAGCACGAGCGGCGAGTCGACGGTGTACGTCACGCCCGATGAAGTGCGCTTGTCAGTCGGTATCGAAACGGTCGATCATTCCCTCGACAAAGCCAAGGCCGATCTCGACGGCCGCAGCCAGCAACTGCTCGGTGCGATCAAGGCGGGCGGCATCGAGTCGAAGAATGTGCAAACCGACACGGTGCAGGTTTCGATCGACTATGAAAACGATGGTCGTACGTTTGCCGGCTATCGCGCGCGTCGAAGCTATGTCGTTAAGATTCCGATGTGAAGAAAGTTGAGTCGACGGTGGATATGGTGCTGAAGAACGGCGCGACGCATCTGTTTGGTGTGGATTATCAGACGACCGAACTGCGGAAGTATCGCGATCAAGCACGCAAGATGGCAATCAAGGCCGCGAAGGAAAAGGCCGTCCTGCTGGCGGGGGAGCTTGAGATGAACGTCGGCACGCCCCGACAGATCAGCGAGTCATCGTTCTCTTACGGCTACTATGGCGGCGGCAATTATTGGGGCGGGGGGTACGGTCAAATGATGACCCAAAACAGCTACCGCGAAGCGGCCCCTCTCGACACCCCGGCGGAGGGCACGATGCCGCTCGGGCAGATTGCGGTGAGAGCGCAGGTGAGCGTCACATTTAATATCGCTGCAAAATAAGCTGATTGAACTGCGTGCAGCGAGGTTGTCCAACACGCCGGGGCAAAGCGTACTTGCGCCGCCCCGGATCGGTCGGGGACGTCGTCGGTGCTGGAGAGGGAATGGAGCATCCGGGGCGGCGCGAGTACGCTCTGCCCCGGCTTGTGGAGAGTTGGTGGTGTCGTGTTCGAGGATGACCGCATCACGCGACTCGCTTGTAAGCTGAATTGTAGATTAACGGGAGTCAGCGCAGCAGCGGCGCGACGAAGCTTTTCGCAAACCTCGGGCTCAGCGCCTGACTGTGTCCGCCATTGTTCTTGAATGGCGCTGCCCACGTCGGGCTATATGGAATCTGCGTGAGCTTCCGGTAGTCGTCGACAGACGCGGTTTGCGGGCGCTCAAACCCGTCGCGGCCGGCCGATGCGGAGTGATGGCCATCGACCGTCGCAAAAATGGTCGTGCCGAGGCAGAGGACAAACCAGTCGCGATCGCTATTGAACGAGATGAGCTGATCGTCTACGTGCGAAAGCGCGGGGCGAAGATCGTAATGCGGCGACAGCGCAGGCGATGAGAGAATGACGGTGCGAATGCGAACGTCGGGCGGCAGTAACGCGATCGCATCGAGCGCTACGCCGCAGCCGCTGCTGTCGGCGGTCATGCAGATTGGCTGATTGGGATCTGCTTCGTGCAGTGCAACAAGATGCGCGGCAAGCTGGCGCGAGGGACTCTTCGAATGCTGCGCTCGCCAGAGTGCGAATATGCTTCGCCAGCCGTCGGTCCAGTCGAATGTTTCCATCGCCATGGGGCAGCCGCCATCGCGCAGGGCGAGCAGAAACGTAAGCTCGGGTGCGCCCGCGCCGTCCCAGCCGACGACGTGGATCAGCGTGCCAGCCTGGCCGGAGAAGGGTGGGAGTTGAAGTTCAGTCGGAGGTTTCGATGCGGTGCAACCGCAGAAGGCCGCGAGAAGCAAGAGTGCGATTGAGAGAGTTTCGATACGCAACTGCATTCGACTTTACATGTTGCGGGCGCGGTACATCCGGGGCGACTCGGGGATGCTTTGCCCCGGCTCGTCGGGTCAGGGAACGTAGTTGTGGTCAAGAAAATTACTTCGTAGCCGCCGCGGCGCGGAGGCTTTCCATGTAGCGGCCGTGCTTGCCGGCGTTGCGGCGGTGCATGAAGTCGATGACGCGTACGACGTGGGGGCTTGTGCCGCGGTCGATGTCGAGCTCAGCGATGGCGACCGATTGCGGCCTGTGGCTTAGGAACACCTTTCGAACCGCATTTTCCAGATCTTCGATATCCGCATCGGCAAAGCCCGCACGCTTCAGACCGACCGCGTTCAGGCCGCGCACGGCACCATCGTCGGAGGCTTTCACGAACGGCGGGATGTCTTTGTGACATTGTGCATAGCCCGCGATGAACGCGAAGTCGCCGATCGTCACGAACGCGTTGATCCCCACGCCGCCGTTGAGGACGACGTTGTCGCCGATGACGACGTGGCCGGCGATCATGATGTTGTTGGCGAAGATGCAGCGGCTGCCGACCTGCACGTCGTGGGCGACGTGAACATTGACCATCAGCAGGTTGTCGCTGCCGACGCGGGTCGTGCCGCCGCCGTTGATTTTCGCGCCGTATTCGGTGCCGGTGTGAATCGTGACATTTTCACGAATCTGGTTTCGGTCGCCGATCTCCAGGCCGGTGGGTTCATCTTTGAATTTCTTGTCCTGCGGCGCGCCGCCAATGACACTGTGCGGATGGAAAATATTATCGCGGCCAATGGTGGTCCGGCCGGTGATGACGACGTGGCTGAGGAGTTTGTTGCCCGCGCCGAGTTCGACCTCGGGGCCGACGATGCAGAACGGGCCGATCTCGCAGCCGTCGGCAATGGTCGCGCGCGGGTCGACGACGGCGAGCGGCGAGACGCGCGGGCCGGTCTTGGACTTCGTTCCCGACCGGAATGGCAGCACGCTCGTTAGCACATCGGTGGCACGGGTAAACGCGTTCATCATGGATTGCTCGGCCAAGGGTCTCCTGCCTTTTCGTCTTCAGGTCCGATTAAATCGGCTCTGAATCGACCAACATAAACTTAATATCGGCCTCGGCGGCCAATTTCTCTTGAACAAACGCTTTGCATCTGACGTGCCCGGTGCGGGACTTTACCCGGACGGCCGTCGCTTCTAGGATAAGTTGATCGCCCGGCACCACCGGATGTCGCATCTTGACCTTGTCCATCGACAGCAAAACCGCCAACTTTCCAGTGTGTTCCAGCTTCTGACTGAGCAGAATGCCGCCCAGTTGGGCGAGGGCTTCGACAATCAATACGCCCGGCATGATCGGAGTGCCGGGGTAGTGGCCCTGGAAAAAAATATCGTTGAAGGTGACGTTTTTAATGCCGATCGCCTTCTGGTCGCCGATGATTTCCACAACTCGGTCGACGAGCAGCATCGGATACCGATGTGGCAGGATGCGTTGGATCTTGCGGATGTCGATGGCCGCTTCGCGCTTTACGGCCGTTTCCCGGGCGTTCGAGTTGTATTGCTCGATCAAACGACGCGCAAGCAGATGATTTAACTCATGGCCGCTCTTATGCGCCACAAGCCGGCCCCGGATCGGACGGCCGACCAAGTAGAGGTCGCCGATCAGATCAAGTGCTTTGTGACGGGCGCATTCATCGGGAAAGCGAAACTTGTTATCGATCGGCCCGCTTGGTGAGATCACCAATAAATCTTTCGGGGACAAATGTTTACCCAGGCCGCGGTTTCGCATCTCGAGCGCTTCCTGCTCAAAGACGAACGTGCGTGCCGGCGCCAGCTGATGGACAAAATCATCATCGCCGAGGTGGAATGAGATGGTTTGCCGGCCGACGGGTTCAGGGGCTTCGAAATCGTAAATGACTTCGAGGTGATCGGTCGGGCCGGGCAGTGCGGCGAGCGTGGCGTCGCCGATGTTCACCTGGATCGGGCGTTTGATGATCAGCGGCTCGCACACACGGTCTTGCTCTTCGAGGCCCGCGTCATCGATCAGTTCGACAAACGGCTTGCTCGAGCCGTCGCCGCCCGGCAATTCGCCGGCCACACCGCCGGAGAGACGGATCATGGCATTGTCGACGCCCATGCCCGAGAGGGCCGCGAGGCAATGTTCTACGGTCTCAACAGAGAGCGATCCATTTCGCAAACACGTTCGTCGGGGACGTTTCGCGACATTTTGAACAAGCGCGGGAATGGTCGCGACACGCTCGCCAAGCTCGCGCACGAAGGTGATACCGCTATCGGCCGGCGATGGGGTGAACGTCAGCGTCGCCATCTCGCCCGAGAACAAGCCGGGACCGGCCAGCGAGACCTCACGGGCGATCGTTTTTTGCTGAAGGGTCGGCACGGGTGATCGGTTCGCAGCGCGGAGGAACGATAAAAACGCTCACGATTCGACTCATCCGAATCGCTCGACAATTTAGTATACGCGGCAAATCAAATTACTAGAAGAGTGGGGGCGAGAATGTTGTCTGGTCCTCGCCCCGCCCTCGAGTAAGAAGCGTCGTGAAGGACTGTTACTCAATTGATCGCTAGATCGCTCAATCCATCGCGCTTCATCACGTGCTGGATAATTTCCAGCCGGCGGATCACGTCAGGCATGCCCGAGGGACGCTTCCGCGGATCGCTTCGCGTGCATTCCAAGACCAAATTACTGAGCGTTTCAGGCACATTCGGCACGATCGATTTCGGTGAGGGCACCTGATCGTCGACGAGAAAGCTGTTTTTGGACTGACGGCTGACTGTGTATAATGTCGGCACGTTTTTGCCGGTCAGTGACCAATAGATCGACGCGCCAAGATTATAAATATCAGTGCGAATGCCGACCGGGCGACACTTTACTTGCTCAGGGGCGATGTAATCAGGCGTGCCTTGAATGCGCTTCTTCTCCGTTCCCACCGGGCACGCCTGCCCGAGATCGATCAGCTTCACTTCGCCCGTCGCGCTAACCAGCACATTGCTCGGCTTTAAGTCACAATGCACAAAATTGTGGCTGTGCAACGCCTCCAAGGCATTGGCGACGTCGATATAAATTTCGACGATTCGCCCAATGGCGCGCGGCCGGACAGCATCGAGCGGCGAGCCGTCGAACATCTCCATCACCAGTCCAACCTCAGTAGTCTTTAACAGGAGATTCCGAGTTGTTTTTAAGTCGACAACTCGACGGAGGCTAGCGTGGATCACCTTCCGACCGACCTCAAACTCATTAACGACTTGCTCGATAAAGCGGTCATCTTTATCGTTCTCGCGCTTAACGTGCTTTAACGCATAAACCTGTCGGGTCTTTGGATCGATGACGGCAAAAATATGGCTGCGCGCGCCCTCGCCGATCTGGTCGATCACTTCGTAATCGAAGAGCCGGCGTGTAGCCGCGACATGTGTGCTGGGGATAGAAGGGAAGCTTATTCCGAGAGTCATCGGTGCGGCGGCCTTTTCACTTTGCGGGGGTTCAGAGGTCAAGTCCGGCTATAGTACGCTCTGTCCGGCATTTTCGTCCCTGCCAAACACAACCTGGTAATTTTTCCGAACCAACGGGCGATTCGCGCTTCCAATTTGCGAAATCCGTGCCGATTAAACGGTCCGCACACGAATTCAGTGGTCTTAAGAGTAACCGTTTTTGAGGTGAGGTTAACCTCCATGGCTAGGAGCAATGCGAGCGTCAGCCTCCAATGCGGCTGGCAACCGCCGCAACTTGCCAGAATGTCCCGTCGCAAAATCTTGCTGAAACCCGACTTGCAGAAAATTTCATGATCCTCAAATCAACGTCCGATAAATGATTTGGTTGGAAAGTCACTGATGTGGAGTCTTCACCGCTTTGCAGGAGCGGAGCAAAGCCCTACACTTTTGCAGGTCGAACGGCTGCGTCGGGCTTTTTATCGGTCAGGGACTGGACCTCGTTGCCCGCGGCACGGAATCGCGGACGCAGCATACGTTTTACGTTCGACCTTTGTTTCAGAACCGCGGCAGCAGCCGTCTAGCAGTTCATCATGATTGTCGATTGTCACACGCATATCTGGCAAAGTCCCGATCAGCTTGGTCAGGCCGAACTCGGTGCCGCTCAACGCGGCCCTCGCGCGCAGCGACCCCTGAATCGTCCCAGCAGCATGGGGCGCGGCACGTTCCGCTCGATCCCGTCCGGCGATCAGGAACACCATTGGTCGCAGGCCGGCTCGGTCGATAAGTCGATCGTCCTCGGCTTCAAAAGCCGCTACTTGCAAGCGGAGATTCCAAACCGATACGTCGCTGAATACTGCAAGCGCAGTCCCGATAAGCTGATCGGTTTTGCCGGCATCGATCCGACGGAAAAGTCGGCCGTGGAGGAGCTGAAAGTCGCGAAGGAAGAGCTGAAATTACGCGGCGTGACGTTTTCGCCGGCGAATCAGGACTTTCATCCAACCGATACCCGCGCTATGCGGGTGTATGCCGCCGCCGAAGAGCTCGCCATGCCGGTGCTGTTTCATCCAGTCGGTCAGTTCACCGAGGAAAGCAAGCTTGAATACGCTCGACCGTACCTGCTCGATGAGATTGCCCGCAGCTTTCCAAAGCTTCGCATCGTCATCGCGCAACTCGGACAGCCGTGGGTCGATGAAACGATCTGCATGCTCGGCAAGCACCCGAATGTGTTCGCCGACGTGTCCGGCTTGCTCGGCCGGCCGTGGCAGGCGTACAACGCGCTGGTCAACGCATATCAATACGGCGTGATCGAGAAGCTGCTGTTCGGCTCCGACTTTCCCTACACGTCGGCCGCCGACTGCATCGAGGCGATGTATTCGCTCAACCAGATCGCGCAGGGAACGAATCTTCCGCTCGTGCCTCGCGAAGCTTTGCGCGGCATCGTGGAACGCGACACGCTCGCGCTGCTGGGCCTGGAATGAAGCGGGTTCCTTTTGCATTGCTGATGCTCCTGTTGACCGGCTGCGCCGCGTCGAGCGCCCAGTTGCACGTCAGCTCCGTCGATCGGCAACGAAATTATCTACAGACGTTTCCGCGAGCATTTTCCGCCGAAACCCGTGCCGGCTCGGGTGAATACGATGCCGTGCTGCTCGTCGACGGCAGTCCGCGCGGCGCGTCCAATTCCGGGCCGATCAATGCGACGTCCACGTTGCCGATGCGGCAGGTGCTTCATGTGCGCGTTTTCTGGCAGCCGCTGAAGGGGTCGAAGCCCGACGTGCCGACGGCGACGAATGCCTCGCTCACGTGGGTGATTCGCGAGGCGGGCGATTCGCCGGACGTGGATGAGCTGGTTTACCAGGGGGCCGGCTTCGTTGTCGTACATCCCGACAGCGACGGCATTCACTTTTCCATCCGAAGCTCGACGCTGACGTTGACCAGCAAGCAGGGCGACCTTCCCGACCCGCTCGGCAAGGCGAATGTTCGCGGCGATTTTTACGCCGGGCGAAACGCGGCGCAAGTTCAGACGGCCATCGAGCAGACGCAGGCCGCGCCTCGGCTGTGATGAAGACGAACACGCGATGACCACGTTCAAATTGGATCCCGTGATTACCGTGGCCGGCCCCGCCGACGGGTTTTACCAGACGGTGCGCCTGGCCGACGGAGTGCTACAGCTCGGCGTCGCCCGCTGGCATGCTGGCGGGGATGGCGTGATTCAGCTATTGGATTTGGCCGTCAACCCCGATCATCGCCGTCGCGGCGTAGGCTCATCGATCCTGCGCGAAGTCGTTCAGCAGGCGGCAGCGTTCCATGAATTGAGGAAGTCAAAATTTCGCCGCGTCTGGATGAGCGTCGAGCAGAAGTCGCAGGTCAACGGCCGGGCTTTCCTGACCAAGCACGGCTTCCATCACACCGCGACGATCAACGAGCTGCTGCATAAGCAGGACGCGCTCATTTATGTAAAAGCGATGGATTGATTATGGTGGAATGTTGATTGTGGAATGTGGAATGTGGAGTGAGGAAAAGACGAATCAACATTCCACAATCCACATTCAATCCTCCAAATTCAACACCGGGATCGACATCCCTCTCGGGCTTGGCTGGGCGGTCGGCATGACGATCATTGGCACGTCGCCGAGCGTTCGGAGCATTGCGATTTCATCGCATCCTTCGCGCTTAGCGCATTTGACGCAATCGCTCCAGACCTTCAACGGAAGTGCATCTTTCTGCACGACGCTGAAACCTAGTTTTGTGAAAAATCGTTCTTCATAGGTGAGAGACATGATCCGCCGAATCTGCATTCGTCGGGCCTCGGCGACAGCCCACTCGACGAGCTCGGTGCCCACGCCGTGACCACGCATGTTTTCCGCAACGGCGAGCGAGCGAACTTCCGCGAGGTCGGCCCAGATGATCGTGAGCGCGACGCAGCCGACGACACGCGGAACTCCGTTGGCTCCGCCGCGCTCGGCGACGGCGTAGTCGCGGACGTCTTCGTAAAGCTGCGCGTAGCTCTTGAAGAGCATCTTCCCCAGTTCGGCATGGCTGTTGATGATTTCCTGCATCAACGGCACATCGTGAATGGTGGCGGAGCGAATCATCGAACAGGTTTCTTCCGGCTCAACATCGACGTGGCGGTCGAGGAGCCCGATGCGCCACGAGGCCGCCGACAAATTATAGCATGCGTTGCGCCGATCGGTCGGCCGGGCTGGGAACGACTGGTTCACCGGAAGAGTATCGGCCATTGGCGGTCGCCAGGCAGCGTTGGATTCGCCGATTCTGTAGAAAAAGATCGACGAGAAACCACGCGAGCAGAATCCAGACGGCCACGCCCGGCAGCGATGCCCAATGCGGAAATGATCCTTTAAAGTCGGAAAAATATCTCCGCGTGCCGGTCCAGTAGGCAAAGTACATGCAACCGATAAAGATGCCGGCGACGGTCGAGTAAAGCAGGCCCAGGCGAAAGTTGTACGCGAACAACAACGGCACGATGGACACGGTGTATTGCACGCCAAAGCCGGAGGCGAACACGAGCATGACCGCATACGACGCCGCGACATAACCGTACGCCGCTTGGCGATTGCGCGACAGCGGCCGCAGCCAAAACGCTGCGAGCGCCGCGAGCGCTAAAACGAGCGACGGCCCGACTTTTCGGAAAAAGTAGATCGTTGCGTTCGCTGGACGGACGAGGATGAAATGTTCGCGCAGTTCAGTGAGCGGATACATCAGGCCCCAGCGCGCCGGGACAGAGTTGTAACCGAAGACATTTCGAATGAACGGCCGTCCCACAATCGCGAACGCAATGAGATAGGGAATCGCGCCGATCATCAGCCCGCCGAGGAATTGGCCGAGATCTTTCCAACGGCGGCAGAGCGCGATGAGTGGGAAAAACGCGACAACCGGCACGAGCTTCACGTTTAACGCAGTCGCCAGACAGAGCCCGGCGGCAAGCGGCGCTGATTGCTCAACGAAACAGTACACCGCGCCAAGACTAAGCATGGCGCAGAGGTTGTCGGTGTTACCGTGATAGCCGCTGACAAGAATCGCGTCGATGCTCCATGCCATTGCAGCCGCGAGGCAAAGACCGGCGCGCGGATTCAGTCGCGCGCGGCCGATTCGATAAAGCAACCAGCAGGAAGCAGCGTCGCCCGCGATGGCCGGCACTTTGAGGAAGAACGGAAACCACGAGTCGCCAAAAACCCACGCCCTGCCGAGCGCGAATCGCGAATACAACGCGGCCAGCGGCGGATGGTTTAGCTCATCATCAGACGCATACGCCCCTGCGAATCCGAAGTCGTGAACTTCGGCTGCAAAACGCCGCCAGGTATTGACGTCGTTCGAACCGACGACAAAAAAAGAGATGACCACCCGCACGAGCAGGCCAGCGACGATCGCCGCGAAAAGTATTCGCGAACATAGTGTCGAAGCATCGCTATCCATCGGACAATTCGAAAAGGAATTCGACTTCGACAGAAGCGTCGAGCGGCAGGACGTTCACACCCACCGCTGCCCGCGCGTGTCGACCGGCGTCGCCGAAGAGTTCAATCAGGAATTCACTCGCCCCGTTCGCGACGGCCGGCTGTTGCGTGAAGCTCGTTTCGCTGGCGACGAACGCACCGATGCGCACGACCGATTTGATCTGATCGAGCAGCCCGATCGCGTTCACCGCCGCCAGCGCGTTGACCACGCACTGCCGCATTGCGGTCTTGGCGTCGTCGACACTGCATTTCGTCGGCACCGGCCCCATCGCGAGCAGCTTGCCGTCCTTCATCGGAAGCTGGCCCGAGAGGTAAACGAGGTTGCCGATGCGCTTCGCGGGCACATACGCGCCGACGGCGGCAGTCGGGGCCGGAAGGTTGATATTGAGGGATGCCAGTTTTTTCTGAATGTCGTTCATGGATGTTATGCGTTTGCCTTAAGCAGGAGTGTCCAACGGGCTTGTCGCTGGCTCTTCCCTGAAGTTCGTCGATGCTTCAGGACGTTAGCATTTGAAGAAATCCAACGTGGCATGGGCATCCTGCCCATGTGCGATGATGTGTACGCATCGTCGCTTCGATTGTTTCGCTCGATGCTCGCGAGTACGCGATCCTACCGGCAGGATGCCCGTGCCACGAGAAGATGTCGTTCGATTCGCTCACCTTCATGGCAATCGCTCAGGTCGCGAGCCCGGCTGTCTCCGGTGTTTCGTTCGCATCATCTCGATGCGTGGCGTTCTCGAATGCTTCATCGGCGATCTGCAGACTCGCTCCCGCATATGTTTTGCGATGCGCTTCCGGCGCTGAAACAATGTCTACGTCGCCGAGCGATTCGGTCTGTTCGACCATGATTTTCTTTTCGCGAATCAGTTCCAACAACGCGAGAAACACGCCGATCATCTCGCTGCGGCTCTTTCGGCCGAAGATTAGCGTGCTCAATCGCAGCGATCCCTCCCGGCCCAGCCGGTCTTCGATGTCGGCTGCGTGTAGATCGATCGGCGTGTCGTCATAGGTCACCTCGTGATAGCGAGGCTTGCGCCCGCCGACTTCTTTCATCAGCCGATTGAACGCCGCCATCAAATCCCACACCTGCACTTCTTCCAGATCGATCGGCGGCGGTTCGTCCGCATCGACGCCCGGCAACGGCGAGGGGAATCGCGCGAAGCGCTGCTCGTGGCTCTTGTGCTGCCGCTCCAGATTCATGGCGGCGTCTTTAAATCTTTTGTACTCGAGCAACTTTTGCACGAGCTCATAGCGCGGGTCGGTCAGCTCGGTCGCCGTCAGCCGATCCGAACCTTCCGTCGCCAGCGGCTTCGGCAACATCGTGGCCGACTTGATCTCCATCAGCGTCGCGGCCATCACCAGAAAATCGCCGGCGACATTGATGTCGAGCCCATGCTCGTTCTTCATCTCGCGTAGCGTCGTCAGGTAATGCATGTACGACTCGGTGATCTGCCTGATTGGGATGTCGTAAATATCCAGCTCATCCCGCTTGATCAAAAATAACAGCAGATCGAGCGGGCCGTTATAGACGGGCAGTTCGACGCGGTAATCCATGGAACGGATCGTAGCCGAAAGGATTGAATGATTGAATGATCGGGTGATTGAATGAATTGCCTCATTCAATGATGACTCACTGCTGCCGAGCCGTTCAATGCTTCATTGATTCGATGATTCAATCGTTCAATCCGTCGTCGTGGTAACATGTTCTGCGATGCAATAGAATCTTTCCCGGCTTCATGGACGAGTCGCATCGACAATTTGCACGGGGAGTGATCGAGACCGAGGCGGCGGCGGTGCTGCGTGCGGGGCGCGTTGTCGTCGAATCTGAGGGATTCGACAAAGCTGCGCAACTGATTTTGGATTGTCGCAACTCCGTGCTTACCTGCGGCATCGGCAAGGCCGGCCACATCGCACGAAAGATGTCGGCGACGCTGGCTAGCACCGGCACGCCGAGCCATTACCTGTCGCCCGCCGACGCGATGCACGGCGATCTAGGCTCGGTTCGCGATGGCGATGTCGTCGTGATTTTCTCCGCCAGCGGCGAGAGTGAAGAGATTCTTCGCGTGCTGGATGTCGTCAAGCAACTTGGCCATCCCGTTGTCGCTGTCACTGCGACGGCCGCGAGTACGCTTGGCAGCCATGTAGATGCGGCGTTGCTGATGGGCCGAATTGAAGAGGCCTGCCCGCTGCGATTGGCGCCGAGCGCATCGACGACGGCCATGCTTGCGATCGGCGATGCGCTGGCGTTGACCGTAATGAAGATGCGAAACTTCACGGCCGACAATTTCGCACTCTTCCACCCGGCCGGCGCGCTGGGGCGGAAGCTGATGAAAGTATCCGAGGCGATGAGCTTCCGTGTCGGCGAGAATCTGCAGATCGCCGCGGACACACTAACCGTCGGCCAGGTGCTGCAAGTCGTCAGCAAAGTGAAGCGGCGCAGCGGCGCGGTCATCCTCGTCGATCGCGACGGGAGGTTGAGCGGCTTTTTTTCCGATGGAGATTTGCGGCGGCTGATTACGCACGATGCCGAATCGACGGACAGCTCGCAAAGCGCTCTGCGCATTCCGATCAATCAGGTCATGACAAAAAATCCGAAGCGTGTCTCAGCCGACGCGCTGGCCAGCGAGGCGATGTCAATCATGCGGTCGCATCGCATCGACGAACTTCCGGTCGTCAATGCCGACGATCGGCCGACGGGTCTTATCGACGTGCAAGATCTCGTCGTTTTGAAAATGTTCGAGGGTGACGAAGTGACCGGCAACTTATCCCGATTGAACGGGCACCTTCCCGCAACTTACTGAACGACGTCGGCAGGTTAACTCTAATGCGTTCAGTTCTGATTCTGTTCGTCTCGATGTTTGTCCTCGCGTGCGGGTTCGGTGTTTATCTTTGGCAACAGAAGCCGCACGCATCCAGTTCATCGCAAAAGACCGGCAGCGCGCAACGTGAGTGGACGGCCGCGCCTCCGGCGACATCGCCAGCGAATCCGTCGCTTCCGTTCACCGATGGCGAGAACGGCGTCTTCAACAGCTACGACAAGATTACCGGCGCGCTCGCAAGCCGATTTCGCGTTTCGCATTACTACCCGCACCCGGACGACACGGTCGATACGACCAACCCCGAAGCAGAATTTTATATGGGGAACGGGCAAGTGCTGCACATTCGCGGCACGAGCGGGAAAATCGTCATTCCATCAAATGGCGCCGGCCGCGCCGCGGGGCGTTCGCAGATGCCGACGCGCGGCTTGCTGCACGATGTCATCATGACGCTCTATCCCACGGCCGATGCAAAGCGGCCGACGCTCACCTGTCGGATGAATAACGCGTCGTTCGACAACGAAACGTTCACCGTGACGACCGAAGCGTTTGACGACCCGATCACCGGCAAGCATGTCGAGGCCGACATGGTGCCGATTCAACTGCGCGGCGACGACTATAACTTTGACGGTCTGGGCATGACGTTGCATTGGGATGAGCGCGATCGCAAGCTGCAACTATTAGAAATCGCTCATGGCAAAGAGCTGATTATTAATCATCCGAAGGCGATGAACGTCGGCGGGGCGAAAGCGACGACACGTGCGACGACATCGGCGACGCCGCCGCCGACAACCGGGGCGACGCCGCAATCGTTCCAGACGTCTTTGAGCCGAATCCAGCCGATGCGGGAAATGCTCGTGTCCGCCGATCCGAAGTCGGCGCGCGACGCGTTGTCGCCGCCGCCCGCAAGCAGACGGCAACGCCGGCGGAGACCTGTCACGAAGCCGGCCACTCAGCCGACCTCGCGGCCAAAGACGATTGAGCCGTATCGCGCGGCGTTCAATGATGATGTGCGTGTTGTTCAGAACGGTAAGCAACTCGCGGCCGCCGATCTGATGAATATCGACTTCGCCGTGCTCGGAAAACCACGCGCGCCCCGCGATGGAGACGAGCCGGGCGAGATGAGCGAAGCGGCGACGAAGCCGGCGCATATTGAGCCAACGACGCAGCCAAAAAACTTGAAAGGCGGAAAGCAGCCTCGCGGAGCGACCAGTAAAGCGGCCCCGCTGGTGCTTCCGGCGAAACCGACGACAGACCCGGCCGATGCACCGATGACGATTTACTTCACCGGCAAGCTGCGCGTCGCGCCGCTGGAAGCCGGCGTCGTCGACCCGCCGAGTGCGGCCGATGACACCGTTGTGGAAATGATTTCGATACACAAGCCCGTGCTTGTCGACTGGCAGGGCTCGAAAATCCGTTGCGGCTCGCTTCGCTATCACACTGCCGACGACAGCGCCAGTGTCCGCAACTCCGCGCTGGTTCCGGAAATTTCCCTGCTCGATCCCAAAGGCAGCCAGGTGTTCGCGCCGCGCGTGGATTACTCCGGCGGGCAGCATATTGCCGAGATTCCCGGCCCCGCGCATGTCGAGCTTCCCATTCAAACAAGTTCATCAGCGACGACCGAATCCACGCAATCCTCAGCCGCTCAGGCGCGTATCGATTGGACCGACAACTGCACGCTGCAACTGGCTGGCGGATCGCGCGATCAGATGACGCTGCAGCACGCCGAGTTTGATGGAGATGTTCATGTCGATCATCCGCAGCTTGATCTGCAGTCGCAGACGATGCAGGTCGATTTCGCGCCCGATTTGTCACCCTCGACAAAATCGTCAGCAAGCACAACGCCATCGAACACTTTCACGATCAAGCAGCTGATCGCGACCGAGCAGGTCCACACCGTGCTGCACGATGCGAGCAAGCCGGACGCGTTGCCGAACACGATCGACTGCGAGCAATTGATGGTCGCCTTCGAAACGCCTGCCGACGGGAAAACATATCCGCATGTGATCACCGCCGACGGCTCGGTCATCGCAGGTGATGGTCAATCGCAGTTGGAAGCGGCCCACCTTGATGCATTGTTAGTTCCGTCGACGCAGCCGGCCTCGGGTGCTGACAGGCAATCAATGCCGGCCGTGCAGTTGCGTTCGATGTTTGCGCAAACGAATGTGCGTGGGCGCTCGATGGATGGTCGCTCGCTCGATGCGCAGCAATTGGAAGTATCAACGCGTGATGACGGCACGCTCGTCTATCGCCTGCTCGGCCCGCCCGACGCGAAGCTGAGCACGGAATCGATGTCGATCACCGGGCCGATCATCACCTTCGAGCCGACGACGGGGAAAGCGGATGTTGTGGGTGCCGGCACGATGCATGCCGTGCAGGCAACGGCGGATGCGACGAAGTCCGCGACGCGGCCGGCCAGCACGCAGCC
>CAXSBN010000004.1:86950-108661 GCA_964236135.1 uncultured Phycisphaerae bacterium | reverse complement strand
GGACCGCCGGCGGCACCGGCCATACGATCGAGTTCGCGGGCAGCGCGATCCGCGTCGCGGCGGCAAGCAGGCCGGCCAGCACGCAGCCGATCGATGTTGCGTGGCGCGACCATATGCACGCCGATGCGAGCATCAACCGGATCGAAGTCGTTGGCGACGTCGTTTCCAAATCGAAGACGTCCGACGGCGCGATGAACACGGTGATGGGGCAGACGATGACGCTGCTGCTCGTGGACGCGCCGACCACCCGCCCGACGACGCCCGCGACGACGCCGGCAACGACGCCCGCATCCACAAGGGCGCCGCGCGGCCCATCGATGTTCGCTGGCGGATCGAACGGCCAGGCCGATGCGTTCAAGAACAAGATCGTCGATTTGGTGCAGATGGACGACCCGAAGGACGTGCGGGTCGAGTCGATCCTGTCCGATGCAGTCGGGATCATGGTGCGGCGAATGAATCTCTTTGCCCCGCAATTGCTTTACTATCCGCAGGCAAAGCGGCTGCACATCCCGGTTGCGGGCCGGATGCTCTACTTCGACGATCGCCCCACAACGCAACCCACGACGCAACCCACGACGCAGCCCACGACGCAACCCACGACGCAACCCGCGACGCAATTCATCACACAGGCGGCGACGAGACCAAAAACGCCATCGAGTGGAGTCGGGGATTCGCGCGGCGCGACCGCGTTTGGGTGGAAAAAGGATCTGATCTACGACGATGCCGCGCACGTCGTGAAGATGAACGGCGACGTCGCCGTCGTTCACCAGGCCTCGCCGGGCGGGACGGATGGATACCGTCTGAACGCGGATCACGTCTCGGCCGAGCTGGATAGCTCAAGCTCGACCACGAGGCCGACCACCGAAGAAAGCAACGATCTGGCCAGCGCGAAGCTCAAGCATTTGACGGCGGAAGGCAATGTGATTCTGATCGCGCAGCGACTTCATCTCGAGGCCGAGCGCGTCGAGTTTGATCCGCCGACCGACCGCCTGATTGCGCGCGGCTCGGATCGCCAGCCAGTCGTGGTTTATGACGACAACGGCCTGTCGCAGGGATCGTTTCGCGAGGTAACATACGATGTAAAAACCGATCAGATGAAGATGATCGATTTTCGAAGCGACATTCGGCGATAGAGCGCGATCTCACAACGGATGCGAGCTTTCACGGCTGCCTCTAATTGCGAAGAATAGCTCGTACATATCTTTAGGAGAGTTGATGTCCATCTTCACGTTTCGCGATCGCGTTCTGCTGGCTGCCTTCATATATATGGCGGCATTGTTGCCGGCAACGTGCTTCGCGCAGGCGATGGCCGACCACGTGCCGGATGATGCGATGCTCTATTTCGGCTGGCGAGGCACGAATGACCTGGGGCCGAATTACGACAACTCGGAACTGAAAGCCCTTGCGGCCGACATGCAGGCGCGGGCAGTGTTTAATGAAGTGCTGCCGCGCGCGATTGCGAACCTGAAGCTAATGGTCGGCCCGCAAGCCACACCCGCGATTGACGCGATCGGGATTCTTTCCTCCGCGATGTGGAGATATCCCAGCGCCGTTTACGGCAACGTCTCATGGAATGGAACGACTCTCATTCCGCATATCGCGGCGTATTGCCAGGCCGGCGCGGACTCGCCGAATCTTAAGCACACCATCGACACGATGCTCGGCCAGGCCGGCAACACCGGCTCGATCCCCATTCACACGGCGTTGGTCAACAACATCGTTGTATTGAGCATCGGCTTTGACGATGCGACACAGGCCGTCGCGGACACGGGAAACGCTACCGCGAAATCCTTGGCGGCCAAGGACGTGTTTAAAAGCTGCGTGTCGAAATGCGGCGGGAACGGCACGGATGCGGTCGGCACGCTGTACGTCGATTTCGAGTCGTTGCTTGCCCTCGCGGACGACGCAATTGGCCATGCCCGCGAACTGGAACTCAGGAACGGCTGGCCGAAAGTTCGCGACGCGCTTGGACTCGGCGGTATTAAGCGCATGATCGTGAGCAGCGGTTTTGACGGAAAAATGTGGAGCGATCGCGCGTTTGTCGAAGCGCCGGTGCCGCGCACTGGCGTCGCAGCAATGCTCGACGCGCGGCCGCTCGCGGATGATGAGTTGAAGGTCGTGCCGGTCGGTGCGACATCGATGTCAACGGTCTCTTTCGACTTGGCGAAGCTCATCACCGATGCCCGCGCGATCACGGCGCAGATCGATCCGGAGGCGGGTGAAAAGTTTGATCAGGTGCTTGGCGTCGTGCAGATGTATATCGGCAAAAGTCTCGTTCGCGATATTCTCGAACCGCTCGGTTCGCGCTGGATTATGTTCAACGACCCGCACGTCGCCGGCACCGGCTTTGCCAGTTCGGTGCTGGTCAACAAGCTGGACGATCCGGTCAAGGCGGGCCAGGGATTGAACGCGCTCGCGATTGCGATCAACAACACGGCCAACGCCGCGTTGCAATCGAGACATCTGGAACTTGCCATTCGACAAGCGGCGTTCGGCGAATTGAAAGTGAGCTACGTCGCGCTGCCGCTTTTCGCACCGGCGTGGGCTGTTCACGATGGACTGTTGTATGTCGGGATGTATCCGCAATCCGTTGCCGCGGCAGCGATGCGCGAGACTGGCGCGCGATCGATTCTCGACAACCCGACCTTCGTCGACGCGCGGAAATCATTAGCGATCGACCATTTGACATCGATCGCGTTTCTGGATCTACCGAAAGTCGCTCCGTCGGGATATTCCAATCTGCTGGCGCTGTCGCGACTATTTCTCGGCACCGCCGACATCTTCGGCGGGCGCACACCCGAGCCGATCGTCCCGCCGCTGGATGTGCTGATGAAACATGTCTCGCCAATCGTTGGCGGAGCTTGGACTGACGAGCAGGGCTTCTATAGCAAATCGCTCTCGCCTTTTCCCGGTGCCAGCTTCCTCGACAACAGCGGCGGCAGCAACCTCACCGGCCTCTTCAGCGCGATCGGGCCGATGATTCAGGCGATGAATGAGAAGCATTGAACTGTTTGAGACGGGAGTAACAGCGATGGTAGGCATTCGCTGGATCATCGTTGGTACACGCGTGATCGTCTCAGCGCTGGTGATCGCGCTGGTTATTACAATTCTTGGACGGATGCTTTCAGATTTCGATGCGCCTGCTGTCAACGATTCTCACGACATTGTGCGAGGAATCGGCGTTTGGGTAACAGCTTTTCTGACTGCGATATTCGCCGAGTGGCAGCTTGCCCGATCGCGAAACACCGCAAAGAATTAAGTATGTTCGGCTCCCACCTCTCCATCGCCGGCGGAATGCACAATGCGTTGCTGCGCGCTGAAGAACTATCGCACGACACCACGCAGGTCTTCACCAAAAATCAGCAGCAATGGGCGTGCAAGCCGCTCGGGGCGGCGGAGATTGATCCGTGGGCCATGCATGTGAAGCGGTTGAAGTTCAAGAAGATGACCAGTCACGCGAGTTATCTGATCAATCTGGCGGCGACGAATGATGAGATCTGGCGGAAGGGAATTTCGCTGTTCACCGAAGAGCTTCGCAGGTGCCAGTTGCTGGGCATTCCGTATTGCGTGATTCATCCGGGCGCACACCTCGGCACGGGCGAGGAAGCAGGGATCGCGAAGATCGCGACGGCGCTGGATGAAGTGCATTCTCGGATTCCTGAGGCAAAGCATGTCACGACATGTTTGGAAATCACGGCCGGACAGGGAACCTGCCTCGGCTGTAAACTGGAGCATCTAGCCGACATCATTTCGCTCGTGAAAGAACCGAAGCGTGTCGGCGTGTGCCTTGACACCGCACATCTCTTCGCAGCCGGCTATGACTTCCGCGGGCGGAAGTTTGTCCGGTTTCGGAAAGAGATCAGCAAGACGATCGGGTTGAAGCGCGTGAAGGTGTGGCACCTGAACGACTCGAAAAAGCCGCTCGGCAGCCGGGTCGATCGTCACGAGCACATCGGCCGCGGCACGATCGGCGAAAGCGGTTTCGCGCCGATCGTTCGCGATGAGGCGTTCGAGAATATTCCAAAGATCATGGAAACGCCGAAGGGAACGGCCGAAGATGGCCGCGATTGGGATGCGATCAATCTTGAGACGTTGAAGAAACTCATTTGAAGACGTCGCCGCGATGCACCGGCAAAAGAGGAAGTGTTCGGAGATGACTCGCGCGATCGGACTGTATTTCTTCATCGTGTTTGCCACACTCGCTTTCGCGAGCAATTCGGTCGGCGGGGCACCGCCGACGACGCGCCCGTGGCCGATCACATATCGCGAGGAGGTTTGCACATCGCCGCCTCTGCACATTCATGTCGTGATTTTGGATATGAGCGACGCGCGTGTACACGTCCGCGTGTCGCGCGGCGCGGCCGATCCGGACGGCCCGGGACGGTGGACGACAAAGCTCGTCCCCGTCCGCGAGATGGCGAAGCGCGACAGTCTGGATATCGCGGTGAATGGAAACTTTTTTGCCGGCAGAGATCAGATCGTGATCGCCGGGGTTCGAAATCCTTATTACCCAGGAAATTGGGCAATCGCGTGCGGCTTTGCGATGAGCGATGGCGAGCAGTGGGGCAGCCCACTTGCATCGAGTGGACCGAGCTTGGTTTTTGATGATGCAGGACATCCGCAGATCGACCAGTTCGCGGGTCTTCCGCGGAATGCGCGGCAGGGGGTGACGGGCTCGGAATGGCTCGTCACCGACGGCGTTGCCTCGACGCATGCGGCCGACCTTGCGCCGCGCACGGCGGCGGGGATCGACCGTGCGGGACGAACGCTCTGCCTCGTCGTCGTCGATGGACGGCGTCCGGACTATTCCGTCGGCATGACGATCAAGGAACTGGGTGATTATCTCAAGACGCTCGGCTGTTGGCGCGCGATTAATCTAGATGGCGGCGGCAGCTCGACGATGGTGTTGCGCAAGCCGGGCGAAAACGAGGCGAAGCTGGTGAATCGCCCAAGCGACGGGCACGATTGGAAAATTCCGATGAGCTTCGAGCGCGCGGTGGCCGATGCGCTTGGCGTCACCGTCGATCGCGACGCCTCCACCGCGCCGACGACATCGCCGACGACGTCGCCAGCAAATTAATTCGACATGCGTCGGCGTCCTTAACGCCCGATATCTAAATCGTGGGTACTTTTTCATGAGGATGTTTTTGATATCCGATGGAGGACACTGCGGAGAAGGGTGCGCGGGGTCTCGCCTGGCCGCGCTCGACGCGGGGATTGTTGATGATGATTCAGACGACGCTCAATAACGGCCATCGCGACCATGCCGCACAAAATGCCGGGCGGCATGCGGCGATCCGTGGGCTGCTCCTTACGGTGTCGATTGGATGTATTCTGATTCCATTGCCACTCATGGGGGTGATGGGATATCTCGTCGCCGACGGCCAGCCTGTTGCGGCCTATCGCGCGGCACTGGCATCAGTGATGCTCTGCGTTTGCGCGATTGCAGCGTACCTGGCTCGCAAGCTGTTTTGAGCCCAGGTCTTTCGGTCTCGGCCACGATCACCCGATTGCTGGACAGCCGTTCGCCGCCTGTGCGCTCGCACGACCAGTCGCTATCATGTGCCGATGGCAATGATTCAGATCGCTTTCATAAGCTGCGCTCATATTCATACGCCCGGCTTCATTGGTGCCGTAAAGAAGCGTCCGGATGAGCTGCGCGTTAAAAGCGTGTGGGATCCCAACGCCGCGCGTGGCCAATTTCGAGCGAAGGAGCTTGGCGCTCAGTTCGTCGCCGACGTCGACACCGTGTTGGCCGACCCGGAGATCGACGCCGTTGCCGTGCTTAGCGAAACCTCGCGGCATCCGGAACTGGTCGCGGCGATTACAAAGCACCAGAAACACCTATTTGTCGAAAAGCCGCTCGGCCTTGGCGCGAATGACAGCGCGGCGATGGTGGAATCAGTCCATGCGACACGCAAGCTTTTCCAAACCGGCTATTTCAGCCGTGGGGAGCCGGTCTATCGGTTTCTCAAGGAGCAGATCGCCAAGGGGACATTTGGCAAGATCACCCGTGTGCGCGGTAGTAACTGCCACAACGGCGCGCTGGGCGGCTGGTTCGATGCCAAGCCCGACAGCGCGATTGGCGATTGGAATTGGATGACGCAACCGAAGCTCGCGGGCGTCGGCGCGTTTGGCGACCTCGGGACGCATCTGCTCGACATCATGATCTGGATGCTGGGGGAAGTCGCGGAAGTCACCGCGACTCTCGATAACGGCACGGCGCGCTATCCCGATTGCGACGAGGTTGGCGAGGCGATGTTGCGCTTCAAAAACGGCGCGATCGGCACGCTCGCCGCCGGGTGGGACGATGTCGCCAACACCGTGCCGCTGATCATCAGCGGCACGGAAGCGCATGCCGCGTTAGTCGACGGGAAATTGCATTTCACCTGCAAGAAGCTCAACGCTGACGGCAAAACGCCTTGGACCGATCTTCCGGCTGCGCAACCGGCTGGGTTCAACGCGTTCCTTGATGCCATTACCGGCAAGAAAGCCGAGCTGGTCACCGTTGAAGAGGCCGCATACCGCAGCACTGTAATGGAGGCCATGTACAAGGGCGCGAAAGAACGGAGCTGGGTCGCCGTCAAGGGGTGAATACGCTGCTCCTCATGGCCGCTGCATGAGGGCTCCTGCCTATCATTCCATCCCACTGTATGCCTTCCGATTCCCATAGCTCTCCGTCCAGCGTTCTCGTGGTCGACGATGAGATTGAGCACGCGCAGGTAATGTGCGAAGCGCTTGATCGGCAGGGGCATAAATGCACGCTTGCCTACAACCTGGCCGAGGCGGAAGAACGGCTGGAGAAGAAGCGGTACGACGTCATCGTGACCGACATGATGATGGACGGCCGTCGCGACGGGCTGGAGGTGCTGAAGATTTCCAAGACACTCAATCCCGCGCCGCCGGTGATTCTGGTGACGGCCCATTCCGATGTGCCGACATGCCGGGCGGCGTTGCAGGACGGGGCGTATGACTACATTGAAAAGCCCCTCGATCTGGACCATTTCCGCGAGCAGGTCAGCCGGGCCGCCGAACGGGCGGCACTTCAAAAGCAGAATCAAATCTTGCAAGAGCTGCTCGACGATCGCGGCGCGTTTGAAGGAATTATCGGTCGAAGCACGGCGATGCAGCAAGTGCTCCAAACCGCGAGACAGGTGGCGACCAGCGATATTCCAGTCCTGATTCTGGGCGAGTCAGGAACGGGTAAGGAATTGATCGCGCATGCGATTCATAACACGTCGCGCCGTCGCAAACAGCGGCTCGTCGCGCTGAACTGCGCGGGTCTGACGGAATCAATTCTCGAAGATGAATTGTTCGGCCACGTGAAGGGCGCATTCACCGGCGCGCAGAGTGAACGCGAAGGCAGGTTTGAGCATGCCGACAAAGGCACGCTCTTCATGGACGAAATCGGCGACATGCCAAACGCCATGCAGGCCAAGCTGCTGCGTGTTTTGGAGAATGGCGAAGTCGTGCGGCTGGGCAGCAATGATGCGCTGAAAGTCGACGTGCGGCTTATCAGCGCAACAAACAGCGATTTGCCCGAGATGGTGGCGGAGAAAAAGTTCCGCGAGGACCTATTTTTCCGCATCAAGGGCGTGACGATCATCATTCCACCACTGCGCGAGCGGCGGGAAGATATTCCGCTGCTGATCTATTATTTCCTGCAGCACTGGTCGGAGAAATATGGCAAAGCGATCGAAGGACTGTC
Source organism: uncultured Phycisphaerae bacterium (assembly GCA_964236135.1). Lineage (GTDB taxonomy): Bacteria > Planctomycetota > Phycisphaerae > Tepidisphaerales > Tepidisphaeraceae > CAXSBN01. The sequence continues at coordinate 100,953 of CAXSBN010000004.1, read as the reverse complement.
CCCCGATGCGCAGCAGATGCTGGTGAATTTCAATTGGCCGGGCAATGTGCGCGAGCTGCGGAATGTGCTGGAAAATATGGTGGTGCTTTCGCCGGCCAATACGAAGCAGTTGGATGTGAGCGTCGTGCCGCCGGAGATTCGACGAGGCGGCGGTGGCTCGCATCCGACGATCACGCTCTCGCCAAGCAGCATCAGCCACGGCGGGGCTGCATTCGGACAAACCAAGAAAGAGGCCGAGAAAGATCTGATCCGCAACACGCTGGCAATGACGAACGGCAACCGCGAACAGACCGCCAAGATTCTGGAAATCGGCGAACGAACGCTGTATCGAAAGATTAAAGAGTACGATCTGCACTGAAAAATCCTGAATGTTGATGGTCCAACGTTGATGGTCGATCGCGGGATTAAATCAGGTCGACAATCTACCTTCGACTTTCAACGATCAAAATTAATGACCGCACCCGACCAAATTCCTTCTCGCCGCCGTCTGATGGTGCACGGTTTAACGCCGTCGCGAAGAGGCGAAGCGGTGACGCAGGCCGCGCCGGTGCAAACTTCGTCCGCCTCGCATCCGATGTTTCTTGTCGGCCACGGCTACGACATCCATCGCGTCCAACCTGGCGGGACGCTCGTGCTCGGCGGGGTCGCGATCTCAAATGAGATTTCGCCCATCGCGCACAGCGATGGCGACGTTGTTCTGCACGCGATCACCGATGCGATTTTCGGCGCACTGGGCATGGGCGATATCGGGCAGCATTTCCCGGACAACGACCCGCAACTGCGCGGTGCCCAGAGCCGCCGATTCGTCGACGCGGCCTATGCGATGGCACGGTCGTATGGATACCGATTGTCAAACGTAGATGTGACACTGCTCCTCGAGCGGCCGAAAATTTCACCGCATCGGGCGGCAATGCTGGAATCGATGCGGTCGTTGTTCGAACCGGCCGCGATCGTAAATTTGAAGGCTTGCACGAACGAAGGCCTCGACGCCATCGGTCGCGGCGAGGCGATGGCCGCGCATGCGACGGTTTTGCTGATCAGCGACCGCTGAATAGAATCACTTCGGATCGTGGAAGGCGCGCGTCTTTCTCCTCGCCCCAGTACTCTGGGGAGAGGTAGGGTGAGGGGTCTTCTTCTTAATTTTGTGACTCTACTGGAAATACAAAGACCCCTCACCCAGCCTCTCCCCAGAGTACTGGGGCGAGGGGTAAGACGCCGATGACTCTTCGAATCTTCAACACACTCTCCGGCCAAAAAGAGCTGTTCAAACCCGTACACGATGGGAAGGTCGGCATTTATCTCTGCGGGCCGACGGTTTATAAATCGCCGCACATCGGGCACATGGTCGGGCCAATCACGTTTGATGCGATCAAGCGGTATCTCACGTATCTGGGCTATAAGGTGACGTGGATCGTTAACATCACCGATGTCGAAGACAAGCTCATCGCGGCGGCCGAGAAGCAGCAGAGCACCGTGCAGGCGCTCGCGGAAAAGTATGAGGCCGAATATCACGAGTGCCTGAAGCTGCTCGGCGTCGACGGCATCGATGCGTTCCCTCGCGCCAGCGATCACATCGGCGAGATCATCAAGCTTTGTGAGACACTCATCGCGCGCGGCCATGCGTATGCGCAGGATGGAAACGTCTGGTTCAATGTCGCGAAAGATTCGGACTACGGCAAGCTCTCGCACCGCAAGCCGGAAGATCAGGAGGCCGGCACGCGCGAGTTGGCGGGGAGCGGGAAGAAGAATCCCAGCGACTTCGGTTTGTGGAAGGCCGCCAAACCCGGCGAGCCGTTCTGGGAATCGCCCTGGGGCAAAGGCCGGCCGGGTTGGCATATCGAGTGCTCGGCGATGAGCCAGAAATTTCTCGGCGACACCTTCGACATCCACGGCGGCGGGATGGATCTGATGTTTCCGCACCATGAAAACGAACTCGCGCAATCCGAAAGCGCGACCGGGAAGCCGTTCGCGAATTATTGGCTGCACAACGGCCTGACGCGCGTGAACACAAAAAAGATCAGTGGTTCAGATGCGGCGACGCCTGAGGGTGCGGCACTGCTGGCCGCCGTGGCAGCGAAGAAGCTGATCGCGGATCACGGTGCGGAATTGCTGCGATATCTATTGCTGAGCACGCATTACCGCCGCCCGATCGAGTTCACGCCCGAAGTGATGGCCAGCGCGAAGAAAGGGCTTGCGACATTCACGCGCCTGCTCGATCGCGTCGAGCGATTGCCGAAGGCCGCCGCGAGTTCCACACCAAACGAAACCGTCGATCGCTTCAAGGCCAAGTTCCTCGACATGATGGACGATGATTTCAACACAGCCGGCGCTATCGGCGCGCTACACGAGCTGGCCAACGAGATTAACGGCCAGATCGAAAAGAGCGGCGTGGAAAAATCGAGCGATGCAGCAGCGGCCGGAACGATCGTCGCCGCGACCAACACCTTCCGCGAACTCGCGGGCTTGCTCGGCCTGCTTCAGGTTCACCTGGCCAACGAATCCGCCCCCGCCGGCATCGACAAGCTCGAGGCGGTCATGCAGTTGGTGATTCGATTGCGCAACGAAGCCCGCGCAACGAAGAATTTTGCGCTGGCCGACTCCATCCGAAAGGGCCTGACCGACATCGGCATCACACTCGAAGACCGCGCCGGTGAAACAGGTTGGTCGGCGAAGTAACCGCGATTGTCTCACTCTTCCAACGCCCAACGCCCAACGCCGACTCATGATCATCCTCGGCATCGATCCCGGCCTTCAGCTTACTGGTTACGGTGTGATCGATTTTTCGCCGCGCAGCTCGAAGCTGATCGATGGCGGCGTCATTCGATTGAATCCGAAGCAGACGATCCCCGAGCGTCTCGTCGAATTGGAAGGCGAACTCCAATCACTTTTCAATGAGCACAAACCGGACGCCTGCGCGGTCGAGCAATTGTATTCGCACTATGCCCATCCGCGCACGGCCATCTTAATGGGCCATGCACGGGGCGTGATTCTGCTGGTTGCGCAGCGGAACAATGTGCGCCTTGAACAATACGCCGCCAATCGAATCAAGCAATCGCTGACCGGCCACGGCCATGCCGGCAAGGGGACGATGCAACGCGCGATACAGGCGGTGTGGAACCTGAAAAAAATGCCCGAACCTGCCGACGTCGCCGACGCACTGGCGGTCGCGCTCTGCTGCGGAAAGGCGATCGGCCGACGCTAGCGGTGGAACGACCGCATGCCAATCGTCGGCCTTGGTTAGCACGCCGGTCGCCAGCACATATTCTTTGCTAGATCAAACATGAAGCGTCGTTCGAGCGCGATTATTCGAGCCTGTCAAACATCGACGCTGCCAATTCGCTCGCGGGTATCATCAGGAAATGATGAGTATCGGATTCATCGGCGGGAGCGGTCACCACTATCTTCGGTCGGCCGTGAAGGACGAGGCGATCGAACGCATCGCGGTGGCGAGCGACGGTTACGATCGCGATGCGTCGAAATCTTTCCTGCAAAGCCTGCGCGACGCAAATCCACGCCGCGAGATCGAATGGTTCGACAACGGCGCGGCGATGCTCGACACCTTCAAGCCCAGCGTCGTCAGCGTCGTCAGCGTCGGCGGTGTTTACGGTTTCAACGGCCTATGGAACGCGGAAACGCTCGTGCGAAACATCCCGACCGTTTCCGATAAACCGATCGCGTCGACATGGGAACAGTTGTTGAAACTGAACGAACTCGTCGAGGCAAATCCTTCGCGAATTCTTCTCACCGAATTCGATTTCCGCGCCCGCCCGGAATTCCGAGCGGCGCGGGAGTGCGTTCAGAAAGGCGCGATCGGCGAGATCGTGCTCGCGACGGCGCAGAAAAGTTATCGGTTCAATACCCGCCCGCAGTGGTATCGCAGTCGCGAATGGTATGGCGGCATCACGTTGTGGATCGCCAGCCATGGGCTCGATGGCGTTGAGTTTGTAACAGGGTTGAAGATCGTGCGATCGACCGGCCGCAGCGGCAATCGTTCGCGGCCCGACTACGCGGGGACGGAAGATCATGTCGCGATCGTCGCCGAGCTGGACGGCGGGGCATCGGCAATGGTGCATGCCGACTTCTGTCGCCCCGCGAGCGCCTCATCGCACGGCGATGACCGCCTTCGCGTCGTCGGCAGTCGAGGACAAATCAAAATCTGCGGCGACGGCATCTGTCGTTTGACGACTGTGGATCAGCCGGAAACGGTCGTTAATCCAATGACGAGAGTGCTTCCCATCGAGCACGAATTTCTGGCGACCATCCGCGGAGAGGGTGCGGAAGGAGTCTATTCGACGAGGCAGTCGCTACGAACCGCCGCGATGTTGCTGCGCGTTCGAGACTCGGTTGATCGAGGTGAATGGCTTTCGATCGAGCGATGAGCAGTGAGAGTTGCGGAGGCGCTTAACGTTGAATGTTTGTTTTTCTAGGTTCCATTCCGCTTGCGGCTTCGCGAGCCCACCCGCGCGAGAAGGCGCCGGTCCGGGCTCGCGAAGCCGCAAGCGGCAGCACCCTAAAAGTACCAGAGGTTCGGATTTTAATCCGCGGTATCCATAGATTGTTGTTGGTAGTTGGATTGGTGACGCGACGCGTCGGTCGCCAGTTCTATCTCCACGCGTTCGCAAATCGTGTGCAGGAGAAGCTGATGCGCTTCCTGGATGCGGGCGGTGACTTTTTCCTGCACGATGAACTCGACGTCGGCGATTCCCGCGCACGCGCCGCCGGTTTTGCCGAGCAAAGCGACGGTGATTAGCTTCATCTCGCGCGCAATTTGCAACGCGCGAACCACATTCTCGCTCACGCCGCTCGTGCTGAAGACGAACAGCACATCGCCCGACTGTCCGAAGGCGCGAACTTGTCGCGCGAAAATCTCGGCGAAGGAATAATCGTTGCCGATGGCGGTCAGATCGCCGCCTTGCGAGGCGAGCGAGATCGCGGGAAATGGATGCCGGTCTTTGTCATATCGGCAAACAAACTCGGTGGTTAAGTGGGAAGCATCCGCGGCGCTGCCGCCGTTGCCGCAGGCGAGCAGCTTGTGGCCGGAGAGCATCGCTGTTGCAAGCAAGTGAGATGCGTGCTCGAGCTTGCTCTCGAATTCAATCAATGACGCGAACACTTCGCGCGCGCGTTGAATATTGTCGGCCAAAATACTCTTCATATCGTTTTTATTGAGTTCAAACACGCGACAGGTAACTGTCCACATAATCCTTCACGCCATCTTCCAGCGAGATGAACGGTTGCGTGTAGCCCGCCGCCCGCAACTTTCGCACGTCGGCCTGCGTAAAATATTGATACTTATCCCGCAACGCCGGCGGCATGTCGACAAACTGGATATTCGGCTTGCGGCCCATGGCGTTAAACACCGCCGTCGCCAGGTCCTTCCACGTGCGCGCCTCGCCGGTGCCGCAGTTGAATAATCCGCCGCGCTGGCGGTTCGACAGGAAATGCAGGCTGACCGCGACCGCGTCCTTCACGTAGATAAAATCGCGTTTCTGCTCGCCGTCGCCGAAGTCGTTGCGATGCGATTTGAAGAGTGCGACCACGCCGTCTTTTTTGATCTGGTGAAACGATTTTTGCACCACCGAGCGCATGTCGCCCTTGTGGTCTTCGTAGGGTCCGAACACGTTGAAATATTTTAGTCCGACGATCCGGTCAAAGAGGCGGTGCTTCAGCGCCCAAAGATCGAACATGTGCTTCGAGTACCCATACATATTCAGCGGCCGCAACGTCGGCGTGATGGCATCGTCATCGCTGTAACCCTCATCGCCGTCGCCATACGTCGCGGCGCTGGAGGCATAGACAAATCGGATATTTCGCGCAACGGCGTATTCGCAGAGCGCGCGGGTGTAACGGTAATTATTCCGCAACAGGAAATCGGCGTCACGCTCGGTGGTGGCGCTGCACGCGCCGAGGTGGAGAATCGACTCGATCTCCGGCAGGGCACCATCGCCGGCGAGGCGTTGAAGAAATTCATCGGGGTGCAACAGGTCTTCGTAATGTAGACCGACAAGGTTTTTCCATTTCTCGTCGCTGCCCAGCACATCAACGAGGAGCAGATCGGAATCGCCCCGCGCATTTAAAGCGGCGACCGCGTTGCGGCCGATGAAGCCGGCCGCGCCGGTGACGACCGTCAACTTTTTAGATAGCCTGTTCATGCTTCAACCGCTTCTTAAACGTCCGCGAGCATCGGCGTACGCGCGAGTCATCTGACGAGACCACAACACCTTTTCAGAGCATCGACCCATGAGTCAATCAAACCTTCAAGTTAATGGCTACATTCGAAAAAACAAAAGGTGGCAGGACGAGCTGCAGGCGTTGAGAACGATCATTCTGGACTGCCAACTTACCGAAGAGGTGAAGTGGCGGGTCCCTTGCTACACGTATCAAGGGCACAACGTCGTATTTCTCGGCGCATTCAAGGAAAGCTGTGTTCTCAGCTTCGTCAAAGGCGCGTTGCTGAAAGATCAAAAAGAGATCCTGATCCAGCAAACGAAGAACAGTCAATCGGTGCGCGTCATCCGGTTCACGGGCGTGGGAGAAATCGGTGAACTCGAGACGGTGTTGAAAGGCTACATTCAAGAAGCGATGGACGTGGAGAAGGCGGGGCTGAAAATAGAATTCAAGAAAACCGAAGAATTCGACATGCCGGAGGAACTGCGAAACAAATTCGAGGAAACGCCGTCCTTTCGAGCCGCCTTTGCCGCGCTGACGCCGGGGCGGCAACGCGGGTATCTGCTGCATTTCGCCGCTCCGAAGCAATCCAAAACCCGCGACTCGCGAATTGAAAAATGCAGAGAACAAATTCTGCAGGGAAAGGGGTTGGATGATGACTACGTGCGGAAAGCCAAAAAGTGAAGAGCGGCCGAAGGGAGTCGAACCCTCAACGTCAAGCTTGGAAAGCTTGCACTCTGCCAATTGAGTTACGGCCGCGTGGGGAGGGAGTATAGGTGACGAGGTGAGGGGGTGACAAGGTGAGGGGAGAGTGGGAGAGAGGGAGACAAGGTGAGGGGGAGAGCAGGAGAGAGAAGACAAGGTGACAAGGTGAGGGGGTGATATGGCGAGCGCGGGGAGTGGGAGACCTGGAGAGTGAGAATAGGCCCCGTCGTCGCGCCCGCTCGATTTGAACCTCCTTCACCTTGTCTCCTTGTCTCCTTGTCACCTTGTCTCCCTCTCCTTGTCCCCACCCCTTCCGCTCGCCTACCTTGCTCCTTGTGTTGATCGATGCAAGTCGCAAATCTCCCCGCCGGCGATGGGCGATTCTGCTCGTCGTGCTGTCGAGTGCGTTATATCTCGTCGGTAACGAGGCAGTCGCGCTGTGGGATCGCGATGAGCCTCGCAACGCGCAGGCGTCGCGGCAGATGTTTCAGAGCGGCGACTGGGTTGTGCCTCGCTTTCTCGACGAGGTGCGGACGGCCAAGCCGGTCTTCATTTACTGGTGCCAGGCCAGTGCGATGAAGCTGTTTGGCGGGACCGCATTCGCAGCGCGGTTTCCGTCGGCGATCGCCATGACGCTGTCGATCGTTGTCCTGCTCGTCGCGCTCTCGCGAGAGATGGGCATTCAGCAAGCGATATGGGCGGCGTTCGTCTTCGCCACCGCCGGCCTGACCATCGCGGCGGCGAAGATGGCACTCACCGACTCGGTGCTGCTGCTCTGGATCATCATCGCGCAGCTCTGCCTGTATCGCATGACGCGCGGCCAGCACGATTGGCCGACGTGGATCGCGATGGGCATCGCGGTGGGCGTCGGCGGATTGACGAAGGGCCCGATCCCGCTGGGCGTGATGGGGATGACGCTGGCGACGCTGTTGGGGATGCGTTTTCTTTCCCCTCTCCCGATACGCCGGGGGAGGCTGGGAGGGGGCGCACTTACTCCTCTCTGCAGTACTCTGGGGAGAGGCGGGGAGAGGGGTCTTTCTTCAGGCTCCGACATCGCTGAACGTGCAGACGAAGACCCTTCACCCAGTCTCTCCCCAGAGTATCGGGGAGGGGAGGAAGAAGTAGCAGCGTCTTTCCGAGTCGCGCGCGAAGAAGACCCCTCACCCAACCTCTCCCCAGAGTACTGGAGAGAGGAGGAAGAAGGTGAAGAGTTTTCCCCCGTCGCGCGCGAAGAAGGCCCCTCACCCCGCCTCTCCCCAGAGTACTGGAGAGAGGAGGAAGAAGTTGCAGCGTCTTCCCGAGTCGCGCGCGAAGGAGACCCCTTACCCGGCCTCTCCCGAGAGTGCTGGAGAGAGGAGGAAGAAATTGCGTCCCCCGGATTATTGCTCGACTACGCTCGTGGCGGGCGAGCAGAGTTTAAGACAATTAAGGTGATTGTAGCATTTATAATCACTTGCGCGATCTGTGCTCCTTGGCTCATTCTCATCAGCCAACGCGCTCCGAATTTTCTGCCGACGATCATTGGGCACGATGTGATGAAACGGATGAGCTCCGGCCTGGAAGGGCACAGTGCGCCGCCGGGTTTTTATCTGCTGACGATCTGGGGGACGTTTTTCCCGTGGAGCCTGCTGCTGCCCGGGGCGCTGCTTTACGGCTGGCGGCATCGGGCCGACGCGTTGACGCGGTTTGCGTTGGCGAGCGTCATCGGGCCGTGGCTGATGTTTGAGCTCGTGCGGACGAAATTGCCGCACTATCTCCTGCCGATCTTTCCGGGCCTGGCGGTACTGACGGCGAAATTGATCTGCGACGTTCGACCGTTCCCGCGAATTCATCGCATCGCGATCGGATTGGGCGTCGCGGTCTTTCCGGTGGTGGCTGTGGTGTACGGGCTCGTGTTGCCGCACGTCGCCGCGCTGCGAATCTCGCCAAACGTCGCGTCATACCTTCGCACGCACGGCGCGACCGCGGCGGGCGATGTCATCATGATCGACTACAAAGAGCCGACGCTGGCGTTCTATCAGGGCGGGACGATCCGCGAGGAATCGGATAATGCCTATCTGCAAAAGACCGATCCCTGGCGCTGGCCGACGTGGATTGTGTTGACGGATACGATCTGGCGGTCGTTGCCTGCCGAGGTGCAGAGTCATTTGCGCGTTGCGACAACGGTGAAGGGATTCTGGTATTCGAGCAAAGCGCGGATGACGACGGTTATGGTGGTGAAGCACCTGGATGGTGAAGGCTCGCGGTCTTCGCCCGGCGATTCACCTTGAATCTCGCACGCCGCGCGGCATGATCGTTCGCGGATCATTTCAATGTTCGTTCACCTATTCATTCTCGCGGCCGACGAAACACCCAGGGGCGATTCCACCGCATGGATCATCATCGCCTTCGGCGTCGTCCTGTTCGCGTACGTGTTGATGCGGCAAAAAAGGAAGGAACCGCTGGACCGCGCCAGCGCGTTTCCAAAGGCCGGCACGAGCTTGGCGCAGCAGCGATCGGTCGAGCGGCAAATGAGCAATCTGCTCGTCGAGCTGTCGGAGATGTCGCGGACCATCAGCGCCACGATCGATACACGTGCCGCAAAGTTGCAGGTGCTGATCGACGACGCGGATCGGCGGATCGCAACGTTGCAGGCGCTTCAAGCTGACGCGAACGCGCAGCCGATCGCGGCGCGAGAGACGAGTCAGCCGTCTGCACCGACGAGCGAAACAGAAACGCTTCGCAAGTTGCTGCTCGACGGCGACGGTTCGGCCTCAACTGCGCCTCTCGATTCCATTCCGTCGATCATTGCCGAGCAATCGTCCGATCCAAGACATGACGAGGTGTACGCGATGGCCGATGAGGGGCGATCGATCCACGACATCGCGACGGCGCTGAGTCGCCCGCGCGGGGAGATTGAATTGATCCTCGCGCTGCGGGCGAAAGTCGCGTGAAGCCTGTGTTTCTCCTCTCCCGACCTCTCCCCGCGTACGGGAGGATTATGCACGATGCTCGCTCGACTCTTCCCGTGTCATCGGCGTCCCGCCGATGCGTGGTCACGCAAAGGGTCATCCCGTACGGGCAAAACGTCCGCGGTACGGGGAGATCGGTGAAATCGACACGTTGTAGTCGATGCATAATCCTCACGGAGAGAGGTGGAAGAAGCGGAGAATCGGAGAGAGGCTTTTTCGTATCGGATTGCAAAGCCCGCTCCATGCTTTTTCGCAAGTGCCAAGAAGAGGGAAGGGCGTCGCGTCAAGATCGCGATTCTTTGACCGCATCCCCACCTCGGTTAAAACGGCGGGTTGAGTGGACACGCTCGCTAAAATCCTCGCGACGCTCGGTCTGGTTGCGTTGAATGCGTATTTTGTCGCCGCTGAATTCGCGGCGGTGGGGGCGCGCGAATCGCGGCTGGCGTCGATCAGCCGTGGGAATCTTCTCGTCCGGCTTTCGCTCGATATCAAACGCCGCCTCGACCTGTATCTGTCGAGCTGCCAGCTCGGCGTCACGCTCGCAAGCCTTGGCCTCGGTGCGGTGACCGAGCCGGCCGTCGGTGAGGTGCTGCGGCCGTTGCTGCACTGGCTGCACCTTCCCGATTCCTCGATTCACAGCGTCAGCTTCATCGTCGCGATGGCGGTCTCGACGACGCTGCACATCGTCATCGGCGAGCAAGCGCCGAAGAATTGGTCCATCCGCGCCGCCGACCGCGCGCTGCCGGCGCTCGCGCTGCCGCTGGTCCTTTTCACCTACATTTTCTATCCCGCAATCTGGGCGTTAAATCGGGTGACGAATCTCGTGCTGCAACTCAGCGGCGTGAACCTTGATCAGCCGGAAGGCGATTCGCCGCACAGCAAGCAGGAATTGCGGACACTGCTGGCGCAGGCAGTCAACGCCGGCACCATCGGGCGGGGGCACGAGCGCATCGTGCGCAGCGCGATTCATTTCGGCGATTTGAAGGTGCGGCAGATCATGACGCCGCGGATGAAAATCGAATTCCTGCTGCTTGACGCGCCGACCAACGACGTGCTCAAGACCGTGCAAAAGGCCGCGTTCACGCGGTTTCCTTTGTGCGATCGCGGGGTCGATCATGTCGTCGGTCTTGTGCACATGAAGGATCTGTTTACCTCGCTGAAGCTTGTGACCGGCCGGCTGAGATTCGGGGATGCGTCCACACCCGACGGCGAGGCGATCGCAATCGTCGACGGCCTGCCTGGCTCGGCGGTGCACGTGATCGGCTCGGGCGACATCGACCTGCGCAAAATAAAACGACCGGTGGTATTCGTCCCGGAATTAACGCCCGTTCCGCAGTTGTTGCGGCGGTTCCAGACCAGCCAGTCGCACTTGGCGATCGTCGTCGACGAATACGGCTCGACCAAGGGCCTGGTCACCCTTGAAGACGTGATCGAAGAACTGGTCGGCGAGATCGACGACGAGTTCGATCTTCGATCGAGCGTGGACTTCGTCATCGACGGCGAAAATGTTCGCGTGAGCGGCACCTATCCGCTGCACGCGCTGCGCGACCGGTTGAAATTGGATGAAGTCGAGGTGGGCGAGGTCGACACGGTGGGCGGCTACATCACGCAGGAACTTGGCCGCTGGCCGCGAACCGGCGACGCCGTCGCGATCGGCAAGCGGTACACGGCGAATGTGCTCTCGACGCAGCAGAAGCAGGTGCGGCAGGTACTGCTCACGCCGGTCGCGATCGACGCGAAAAAGTGAGCGGGCTTGAGACTTAAAAATCCGAGTTGGTTGGCGACGTCGCGAAAGGCAGCGGGAGATCGGCGGGCAACTCTCCGATGCGGTCGATTACCGCGTCGGTTGGTCCCGTCGTTCCGCCATCACGATAATCGCCAGTGAGCCACGATATTGCGGGGCGATGTTGCGACGCGTTGAGAACGCTCTGGCAAATCGCATCGACGCCAGCGGCCGGGCTCACGTAGTACCCCGTGCAGGGAATGTCGCCATCGGCGCAGCCCATCGCCGCGAGCGCGACCCGCCCGGGCACTTCGACCTGCTCGCGCACGAGTGCATCGCGAACGATGCGGGCGCTTTCAGCGCTGTCGCAGATCATTGCCGTCGCGCCGTGCACGATCGCGCCGGCGGCTTCCGACGGATAAGCCACGTCCACCCATGCGCCGGGAGCGAAGCGCTGTGCGGTCTTGCGGACCGCTTCCGAAACGTCAAGGCTGCCGCGACGTTCGACGACGACAAAGCGGCGATGGCCGCTCAACATCAGATCGCGCGCCAGGCGACTGGCGGCGAGGATCCGGTCGATCACGACGGCGTTGAGGGAATAGGTGGTCGGCTCGCGGTCGACGATCACGACCGGGAGGTTGCGAACCGTCATCTGGCGTAGAAATGCCGTCGGCGTCCGCGGATCAAAGTCGATGACGGCCTTGAACGTGCTCAAAAAGCTTGGCCGAAGCGACGCGGCTTCATGAACAATTTGGGCAACCGGGTTCCGTCGCAGCAACTCGCGGACGAGCGGCGAGTCAGCCCGCGAGGGTTCGCAAAGAACAAGCCAGCGATCGGCTGCAGTTGTCAGCGTCACGGCCGCACTCGGCGGTTTGCCCGCCAGCGCGATGGCCGAATGATTCGCCGTCGAAAGTCTTGAATGGACGCAAGCCGCAATGCTCAGCATCGACGCGGCGCCGGCAGATCTTACGAACGTACCGCGGCCAATCGAGCGGTCAAGAAGCCCTTCGGCGGCGAGGTCGGTGAGCGCTTTGCTGATGGTCTTGGCGTTGACGTGGAAGCGGCGCGCGAGTTGACGCTCGCCCGGCAGCTTGCCGGTCAATTCGCCGGAAACAATGGCCTGGCGCAGGCGTTCGCGAACACGCTGGAATTTATACGTCAGCTGCGCATTCATCGATGAGCCGGCCGGGATTGACGTCCCAGCAGCGACCTTTTGTTCGCTCGCTTCATTCAGGTCACTGTTCACGCGTCACCCACCTATCTTGAAGCTGCTCCGCACCTGCTCGGTATTGGTCATCAGGCGACGACATTACGAAAGTAGATTAATGTCTACTTGGTTTCGGTAAAAGTCCACGCATCGTCGCGAAATAGTGGTCAGCCCGAACCTACGATGCCTTACCGATGTTAGTGTGGGATGACGATCTGTTAATTCCCTCGGCCGGGCTATTTTTGGATAGTCGCCGGCCCCGGCCGTTGTCGTTTGTCTCCCACGCTCATTCCGATCACATCGGACTTCATACCCAGGCCATCGCCACCGAAGTCACCGCGGCGATTGCGCGGCATCGCATCGGTCTGGAAACGCAGCGCATCGTGGCTTATCGGGAGCAAACAAATCTCGATCGGCACACGATGACCTTTCATCCGGCCGGTCACATTCTCGGAAGCGCCATGCTTCACATAGCCAGTGACCTCGGTAATTTGCTTTACACCGGCGACTTCAAGCTTCGGCCCAGCCTGACCGTCGAAACGGCCGAGCCACCGACGGCGGATATTCTCCTGATGGAGAGCACCTACGGCCTGCCGCAGTTCCGTTTTCCCGCGTGGCAGACGGTTGCGAATGAACTCGTCGAGCGGTGCGCCGCCGCGATGAAAGAGGGCCGCCAGCCGATCGTGTTTGGGTACAGCCTGGGAAAGGCCCAGGAGATCACCAAGATCCTCACCAGCGGCGGCCTGGCCGTCACGCAGCATGGGGCGGCTTACGCGATGTCGCAGTTTTACGAGCGGTTCGGCGTGCCGCTGGGCAATGTCCGGAAATATAAATTCGAAGACTTTCACGGCGATCACCAACTCGACTTGGCTGAGCGCGGCGTGCTTGTCGCGCCTCCCTCGACCACCCGTACCAGCTTTGTCACGCGGTTTAAAAACCCGCTCCGAATCGTGATGACCGGCTGGGCGCTGATTCCCGGCGCGCAATTCCGCTACGGCGTCGATGTCGCGCTCCCGCTTTCCGATCACGCCGACTTCGATGAGCTTCTCGAACTGATCGAACGCGTAAACCCAAAGAAAATCTACACGCATCACGGTTACAAGGAATTCGCCGAAACGTTGAGATCGAAAGGACTGGATGCGCAGCTGGCGCATCCGGAGAAGCAGTTGAGCTTGTTCGGGTAAGCGAAATTTGAGATTTTAAGATTTTAAGATTTTAAGATTTTAAGATTTTAAGATTTTAAGATTTT
>CAXSBN010000004.1:52616-86850 GCA_964236135.1 uncultured Phycisphaerae bacterium | reverse complement strand
AGATTTTAAGATTTTAAGATTTTAAGATTTTAAGATTTTAAGATTTTAAGATTTTGAGTTTTTGAGATTTTGAGATTGAACAACTCTCTTCAATCGCAAAATCTCAAATTCACAAAATCTCAAAATTGATCTCAACTGCTCTCATCCGACGTTCGTGTTCGCGACAAACGTGTTCAGTTCCTTCTGCGCCTGATCCAGTTTTTTCTTCAGGTCATCGCGCTCGTTGCTGATCTTTTCCAACTGCGATTCCTGGTCGTTCAACTTCGCCATCAGACGGTTGTAATACTGACTTTGACGATCCACGGTTTTCATATTTTCGCGAATGCGGTTTTGCTCGGCCGTGATGACCTGGGTGGCGGCGTCGTGGTCGTTGACTTGCCGCTGCAAGTCGGCGATCGCCGTCCGCATGGCGGCTGCATTGACCAGCACATCGCGGGCGGCTTGGGGAATTTCGCCGCTTTTCTGAAAGAACTCCAGTAGTCCAGGATCGCTGTTGAGAATCGCGAACTGTTCGTCGCGCACGTTGCTTTCCCGCACGGCCAGCTTAATCGACTTGCCCGGCTCGACCGTGTCTTTGAAGCGATACACTTTGTCCGTCGTTTCCTCGGGGGCCACGGTGTCGACCAGCTTCCAGCCGTCGTGTTTCGGATGCTCGACGATCAGGGTTTTGACTTTCTCGCTCTTGTTGTCGGCAGTGTATTCCCGATCCATCAGGTACTTCCGCTGCACGATGAGCACGCCGTTCACAATCTTGCCGGCGACGACGCTCGCGTTGGTTTGATTCGACTTGGCATCGACGAGCATCTGCAGATCGACGCCATAGCTCAGCAGCCGCTCCTGCCCGGGCGGGAGGTTGTCGATCTGCGCATCGCCGGCATATGCGTTTGCGTCAAGCACCGTAATCGGGCCGGCGAGCAAATGCTTAGTCGTCGTATTCTTTAGCCGTGCGCCGTTAAGCGGATTGCGCGGCAGGACCGACTCGTTGTAGATCGAGACGCGTTCAATCTCGATCGGGTCGGTGATGATCGGCAGCATCGCGCTTTTCTGTCGCGGCAGCGACACGTTGCCGACGGTATATTCAAACAGCTCGCCGATCTTGCTGGCTGATGCAATTGAGGCGATCGAGCTGCCGGCGTCGATAGGGGAGTTCATCGCTGAATCGCTGGTTTGCTCGCCCCGCTCGAGGGACTCGCCGTTGGGCTTTGCCGCGGGGGACATGGGAGTTGACGAGGCGGCCAGTGCCTCCAACTGCGCCGCCGCCTTTTGCCGGAATGCGCGTCCATCTTTCGCCTTGCTCATGGCCCCGTCGTATTCCTGCGGACGAAGGCTCGCGTAACGCTCGGGCGTCACGACCGGCCGCGGGATGTAAAGCGGTTGATACAAATCCTCGACAAACGAAATCGGCCGGCCGCTGACCAGCGAGAGCTGCACGTTGTTCCAGTCGTTGTCGGTTTGATTTTCGACAATGGCCCAACCTTGCAACGCGGCTTTCTCTTTTTCGTTGGCGGAAAGAATCAGCCGGTAGCTGGTTTTCCAGACCGGCGTCTCGACGACATAGCCCAGCCGCACGCGCCGATCGCCCGTGCCGTTGAACGCGATTTGCACGGGTTTTTTATCCTGATCGCGCGCCGAGGCCAGCGCCACCAGCGCCTTGCCCAACTCGGCCTGTAGTTCCGGGTCGTCGAGCGTCAGGTCGCTGATCATGTCGATCGGAACGCTCTTGATCGTCCCCAGGCCCACGAGCAGATTCAGGCTCGGCTTCATTACCGGCGCGTTATCTTTGCCGGCGGCAACCTGTTTCTGCTCGACGCCAAGAATCGTGCCGGTCAGTGTCTGATCCGATTGCTTCACCGTCACCTTCGCGCCGCGCAGTTGATTCAGCAGATCCGCCATCGGCGGGTTGTTGGTGATGTCGACCTGAAAGCTCTTGAGCGTCTTGGCGATCGGGTCCTGCGATGGGTAGGTGATCGCACTGACTTTTCCACCATCCATATCCTGGAGAATTAGGCTTTTGAGAATGTCGTTGATCTGCTCGGTTTTGAATCGCAGCTCGGTGCTGCCGTCGCCGCGCACCGTGCCGTAGTGTTCGAAATACCCGACGCCTGACGAATAAAGCACGACCGATTTCACGGGAACGTCGGCCGGTCGCGTGGTCGGCGAGGGGTTGGTGGTTTGCGCGAGCGTCGGCCGCTGGTGAGCAAGCAAGACCGTCGAGCAGGCCAAGGCAATCACGGCGAAGGAGCGAATGGAGGGCATGTAGACCTTTCAGATGAAGTCAACAGCATAAGGCTGTTCCCATTCGACGCACACACCGCTGAAGAGTTCCAAAGGCCGCGCTTTACCCGCAGGGCATTGAACATGTGGTCAGGCAGACCGAAGACCATCTGTTGGCGCTGCTGCGAGTCATGCAACGAAAATCCGCCGATGAAAATTGATCGAGGCGAGCGAGATCGCGGCAAATGGATGGCAATCGCGGTAGCGTGTGCCGCACATCTGATCCTCTCGGTCTGGTCGCGGACGGAAATGGGCGCGATCATCCGCACTTCGAGAGGCGGATTTACCACGCGTGGAAGCGGGCGAAGCGGATCGCGGTCGATGCCGGATACGACTGCGAGCGGCATCACGAGCCGGTGCAACTGACATGGACTGCGGGTCGTTCATTCCGCCCCTGATCGACGGGCAAAGCGAAGCAGGGCCCACCGAGCCGTTCCGCGCGACGATGAAACAGGTGTGGGAAACGGTCCAAGCGAAAACGATCTATGGCCGGCGTTGGCAAGTCGAGCCGGTGAACAGCATGCCGAAGCGGAACTACGGGTCGGCATTGCGCTCCAAGACCGCCGAGCGTCGCGAGGGGGGGGATGCTGGTCGAAGCGATTACGCATGACATTGCCATCTCGTAGTCGCTCGAAACAGTCCGGACAGAGCAATTCCGTCCCCTTTAATCGATCCGGCAGATGATTGCATCCCAGCGCGCGGGCCAGCACGATTACATCCTTCGGCGAGCGAGAGCTTTTCATTTTGAAGGATGCACCCACTCGCCATTTATCGCGCTACTTAACAAGCGTCGAACATCCGGAGAGTTCGGACAGAGCAGCTATGTTCCCTTTACTTTTTCCAGTCTTGCCGTAGCGATCTCATTCCAGTTCAATCCAAATCCTGGGACGTTCCTTCTTACGGGTCCGAGGACGGGTGAACCAGTGAATAATCCCATGACGGTGGATGCCATTAGTTCGCCATCGCCCGCGTCCGGCGTCGTGCCCATTCGCTGGCGGCAGCTACTAGCGATGCTGAGCATTGCGGCAATTGTCGTGGGATTGCGAGGGTACAGCATCAGCGTCCAGCACAGCGAAGGGTTTGACGATGAGTACCACTTGGTTAGAGGCGTTGCTTTTCTCGAACGAGGCATCGGCGAACGCTCTTTGAACGATCCGCCACTGGGCGAAGGACTTTCCGCACTGCCTTTGTGGCTTACCGGTAGCGTGCCGAGTGATCCCGCGATCGATGCGGGAATTTATGGCCATCGCCTTTCGCCGCAAACACTTTTAAATCTGCTGGCGATCTGGAAATCACTTCTTTTCCTACCGCTCCTGGCAATCGTGGCACGCTGGGTGAGCGAACTGTACGGCGTGCGATCGGCGTGGATTGCCTCGGCGCTGCTCGTATTCGACCCAACGTTCGCCGCGCACATCCCGTTGTCGGCGTTGGATGTGCTGGCGGTCGAGGGAATCATCGCAGCGTGCTATGTCGCCACGCGATACATCTGCCGTCCCACCCTCACCCGGCTTGGCGGGATGTGCGCGTGCGTTGCCACGGCAATGATGCTCAAGCATACCGCAGTGATCCTGCCGGGCGTTATCGGCTTAATGGCGATTTCGTGGTGGTGGGTCGTCCCGCGGTTCGGCTCCGTCCGTGAAGCGCCGCCGTTGCGGCAGCAGGTCGGGCATATTGCCTTGGCGTGTGTGTTTGTCCCATTCTTTATATGGGCGTCAACGCTCTTCGACATCTCCAAGCCGCTGCCAGCAATTTCTCCCATGAAAGGAAGTGATTCCAGGATCATCAAGCTTTTGGATCGCAACTGGCCCGGCGGCACATACATCCGCTCCTTCGCAAGCGGCGCTCGTCACGGCCATGAGGGAAGCATCGGTTACCTTCTTGGCGAGCGGCGAACCAAGGGCTGGTGGTACTACTACCCCGTCGTCGCCACTTACAAGCTTACTCTTGCAACGCTCGCGCTGATCGTAATGTGCGTGACCTCCTTCGCCGTGGTTCGCGTCCGCGCCGCCGAATGGTTGTTGCTGGTGCCGCTGATTTCATATCTTGCATTCTCGCTCACAAGTTCGATTAACATCGGCTTTCGTCATTTTCTGCCAGCGTTGGGCTTGCTATTGATGTTGATTGCTCGCGTGACGGCATCACGCGAACTGTGGCGGGGTGCTTCGTATCGCCCCTGGTTCGCGTGGTGCGCGACCGGACTTGTCATTCTTGGCGCGATCGAGACGACGTGGATGCATCCCGACTATCTCAGCTTTACTAACGCCGCTCGCCGCTCGCATCAGCCTTACCTGGCCATCAGCGATAGCAATGTCGACTGGGCGCAATCGCTGCTGCAGCTTCGCGCGTGGGAAGTAACGCAACCCGCCGATCGTCCCATCGCTCTGGCGTCGTTTTTCCCACCTGAGCGCCGAAGGATCGAGTATTACATGAACGGTTCGCGGATTGAGACGGTAATGATATTTCCATACGACTCGCTTCCGCCTAAGAAGAAGCTGCCCGTGAACGGGATTTTCGTGGTTAGTCCCGTTTGCCTCGCGGGCACATATGACTCCTTAGATCGCCTGCGGCCCTTGCGGAGCGTCACCCCGCGGGAAACGATTGGTGACTGCCTACTGGTGTACGACCTCGATGCCATCCCCGGCAAGATTCACTGGCCTATAGAACCCGCCGCTCACCCGACGAATCAAATCCGATAATGAAGTGAGGTTGCAACTGCTGACCGCTGAATGAAGCGGACGCAGCTGTCAAACGACATAGGTAGACTAAACAGGCGAGCTTTTCCGGTCGTTTTCAGCAATTGTTGATGAGAGAACGTTCGGGCGGAATTTCGACAGAACGCGATGATGCGAATGACTGTAATTGGGCCACGGACGAGTCAGCAAGCAATCGGCGCTGGCGGCAACGATCGTCGTGCAGACGGCCGACATCGTTGGCATCGATCGGGCCGCAGATGGCGTTGCCGTGCCGCCGCGGTGGGACGCGCCGCTGAAGGCGCTGCTGACGAAGCGGGGAAAGTCGAGGCAGCAAATCCCAGCCCCCCACGATTCATGTCAGCAGTTGCCGTAGCGAATCGACTACTGCGATCTCCAAGCCGTTCCCGACTCTCCGTTTTCCTTACTCTGCCGATTCCGGTTAAAAGTACGGCTCCGCGAAATCTTCGAAACGTTTCAATGACCTGTGAGTGAACATGCCAACGAATGTTCGGATGATGCGATCTCTTCTCGCGACAGCGATCGCGCTGGCGGCGGCGGTGGGGTGTGTGTCGAAGCATGCGGCGACCGCCGACGTCGCTGCGACGCGTGAGACGCCGCCGCTAACGGTTGAGCAGCGGCAGAAGAATATCGACTCGTTCGATGTGGTTTGGACGACGATTCGCGACAAGCACTTCGATCCGAAATACAACGGCGTTGACTGGAACGCCGTTCGGGCGGAGTTGCGGCCGAAGGTCGAGGTCGCGACCAGCACAAACGAAGCGCGAGGCGTCATGCAGGAGATGCTTGAACGCCTCGGGCAGACGCATTTTGAGATCATCCCGGCGGCGGTTTACCGCCAGGTCAGCAGCGCGAAGCGTTCAACTACGAGTCAACCAAAGCCGGCCACGAGCTTGGCGGATAACGATGGCGGCGACGACGAAGATGACTCGTCGCTCGAGCGCGGGGCGAGCGGGATCTCGCTGCGGCTGATCGATGATAAGCTCCTCGTGACCAAGGTTGATTCCGGCAGCGGCGCGGAAAAGGCGGGCGTTAAAACCGGCTGGGAATTGACCGCGATTCGCGGCAAGCTCGTTACGCCGCTGCTTCGAAGCATCGGAGCGTCGTATAAAGCGCCAGTGCTTCGGAAGGCGATGCAATCGCGGATCGTCGAATCCGCGTTAAGCGGAGACGTCGGTGAGACGATCACAGCGACGTTTGACGACGGCCGCGGCAGAGCGATCACGTCACGCCTCACGCTCGGCGAGCGAGCCGGCGAGGCATCGAAGTTCGGGAATCTGCCGCTGATGAACGTCCAAACCGAATCGACTCGCATCGGCGACGGCAAGATCGAATACTTCGCGCTGAGCATATTTCTCGACCCCGCCCGCGTGATGCCGAAGTTTCACGCGGCCGTGGAAGACGCGATCGGCCAGGCGCCTGCTGATCCAGCCAAAGGGTTCATCCTCGATTTGCGCGGCAACCCCGGCGGCATCGGGTTTATGGCTGTCGGCATGTCGAACTTGTTCGTCAGCAAGTCCGATCAGTTCCTCGGCCAGATGACCGGCCGCCAGGGGCCGATGTTGAGGTTCGTTCTGAATCCGCAGGCGATCACCTACACCGGGCCGGTCGCGGTGCTGATTGATGAGTGCTCGATGTCGACAAGTGAAATCATGGCCGGTGGGTTGAAGGACATCGGCCGGGCGCGGGTGTTTGGAACGAGGAGTGCCGGCGCGGCACTGCCGAGCATTGTCGAGAAGCTCCCGAACGGCGACCGTTTTCAATACGCAATCGCCAATTACATCAGCGCGAGCGGTAAGACGTTGGAAGCAAATGGCGTGGTTCCTGATGAGATTGTCGAGCCGACGCAGGCGGCCCTGCTAGCCGGGCATGATCTAATTCTCGAGTCGGCGGTAAGATGGATTAAGTCCAAACCACTCGCGACGAAGTAAGAACGCGCGTGTTAAACTGCCTGAAGGAGTATTCATCCATGACGAAACGAATCGAACAGTTTTTCGGCCGGTCCTGTCGTGTCGGTGTCCTTGGCGTGGCGATCTGCGGCATGGTTGCCGCCGTTTCGACGATATACATTGCGTCGCCGCGTCTCGCATACGCCGACGATCCGATGCCTTCGGCCGACGATGTTTTAAATAAATTTATCGAAGCGACGGGCGGCAAAGAGGCCTACGCGAAAGTGACCAGTCGCGTCGTCAATGGAGCGATGGAGATCGCCGCGCAAAACATCAAGGGCACGATCACGGCGTACACCAAGGCGCCAAACATGATGTTTGTCTCGGTTGATATTCCGGGGGTGGGCGTGATCGAGCGCGGTTACAACGGGGATGCGAATGTCGGCTGGGAAAAGTCCGCGATCCAGGGCACTCGCCTGCTGAAGGGCGATGAACTCGATCGCGTCAAGCAGGAGGCGATGACGCAAAGCGATTTGGAATGGAAAAAGTTATACAAGGATGCGAAGGTCGTGGGCTCGGAAAAACTGGGCGATGACGACTGCTACAAAGTCGAAATGACGACGAACGCGGGCAAGCTCGAAACGCGCTATTATGACAAGAAAACCGGCCTGCTCAATCAGACGACGATGGATATGGAAACGCCGCAAGGCGTGGTCAAGGTGACGGCGAAGGTCAGCGACTATCGCGATATCGACGGCGTGAAAGTGCCCTACAAAAATACCCAGGAAATCGCCGTGGGCGGCATGCAGATGACGCAGGAAGTGACGCTCAACAACATTCAGACCAATGTCGACGCTCCGGCTGGAAAGTTTGATGTGCCTGACGATGTAAAAACGCTTGCTGAAAAGGAAAAGGCGACGTCGACCACCGCGCCCGCAACGAAGTAGAGCCTCAAAATCGGTAGAGCAGGGCTCGCTCGATCGCCGCCGATCGTCTCATCGATTTTCATCGATCGTTTCATCGATCGTGCGCTTGTTTGTCTGGTTTCCATTCAAAGATGTAAATTGTTCCACCCAGCACGGCGATGGGCGTCTTGTTACGCAGCGCGAGGAATGGCTTTGGCCCAAGGTAAATTCCCATCAAATTTGTCGCGCTGACGGCCACGTAGCACGGCTCTTTCAGGTCGCTCAATTCAGCCTGCTCCAAAAATTTTGGACTTCCGATCAAACTGCGTGCGTCGACGTGAAAGTAAGCCGGATCGGCCATCCCAAAGTAAGAGACTGCCAGCGGCCGATCGCGATGAGTTTGCTGCCAGCGGGAGAGCAACGGCAGGTCTTGACCCCAATCGAGATTGGAGTCCGCGAGCAGGCCGATTCCACCGCGTGGCCCGCCGCTGGCGACGTTGAAAAACGCGATGTAGTTCGGCCAGCGGCCGAGCGTTTCACACGCCAGCGCGATGAAGAGCAGCGAGATGGACAGAAGAAAGGCGCGACGAGAAATGATGGTCGTCGCCACCTGGGCGACGACGCC
Source organism: uncultured Phycisphaerae bacterium (assembly GCA_964236135.1). GTDB lineage: Bacteria > Planctomycetota > Phycisphaerae > Tepidisphaerales > Tepidisphaeraceae > CAXSBN01. The sequence goes on along the minus strand of CAXSBN010000004.1, from coordinate 78,446 downwards.
GATCATGATGAACAAAAATGGATAGACCGGTAAGACATGTCGAATGCCGAGATTCAAGTTCGATGACATCGCGGCTGCCAGATAAATAACCGGCGGGATGATGACGCAGGCGAACGGCCACAATTCGTGCCCGCGACGCGTGTTCGTCGGCACCTCGTGAGTTCGTCGCCAAATCCGCAGCTTCGGCGAAGCAAATCGTGCGGCGATGCTGCAAGCCGCGATCGATATCGCCGCGAGCGTGGCGATCGGCGTTTTAAAAAGCATCGCCAGCGGAAAGTAGTACCACCATCCGATGATGCTGGTTTCCCCCATCAAAAAAGTGCTGCGGACGATCGTCGTCGCGTAGGTGTACAAAAACCCAAACAGCCACGGTTGCGGCAGCACGCGATGAGATTCGAGCGATAGAAGAAGTCCTGGGATTGCGCCAATCGGCTGCATTTCCACATACTCGATGGTCGGCCGTCGATGTGGGGTGCCCTGGCTGTTGAAATCGGCGAGCACTGTGTTGATGCGCGCCATCTGCACCCACAACGGCGTCGGCAAAGTGCGTCCGTCCGCGGTCGCGGCAAAACGAAAGCCGTAGACGGCCCAGGTGAAAATTAAAGTGATCAGGGCTGCGCTGATTAAGACACCTGCCACGGCGGCGGCGCGATGTATTGTCCGAAAGATTTCCTTCCCGAATACGTTCCAAGCCTGCGCGAGCGAGGCCCGAACCAGGAGCAACGCGATCAACATCGGGCCGAATAGTATTCCGGAAAATTTTGTGTTGATGGCCGCTCCGCAGATCAGGCCGATCAGGAGGATGTTCCACCATTTGACTTGTCGCCCGATCGAATGAACGGTCATTGCAAAAGCCGTGAGCAGCAGGGCGAGCGGCACATCGTTTTTCACGATCGCCGCATGTGCGAGGAAATTCGGGTCGAGCGCGAAGAGCGCCGCCGCTGTCATCGCGGCCACCGCACCGGCCAACCGCCATGCCCAGGCGGCGATGAGCATGCACAACGTCATGCCGAGCAACACAAATTGCAGGCGCGACCTATTCGTGTAAGTGATCGTGTCGTTGGCCGGCGTGTGATAGAGCGTCGTAAAGACAAAGTTCCACTGATTGGCCACGTCGTCGAAAGTCTTTTGGTATGCGCTTGATTCAACGTCGATCGAAAGCGCGCTCGGGCCATGCGGCAATGTCGACCACCAACCGAAGAGCGCCGGATCCTCGGGGTTGACGCGGTAGTCATGAAAATATCGGTGCATGAAACCCCCGACTACATGGAGGTTTTCATCAAACGTCGGCGACTTGGTTAGAACGGCTGAGAAGGAAAGCAACCCGAACAGCAGCGCCAACGCCGGGCAGACGAGGAGAGCGATCCGAGCCGTGCCGTTTTGACTGCGGAAGTGAGCAATCATGCGGCATGGACGTTGCGGCAGTGTCGCGTAAAGATCAAGTATCGAGCGAACCCTGCCCGAATCAGGCTCCGCACAACACGATTCAGTTACTGCTGCGACTGCTGATGTTCCTGTTGCAACGTGATTAATTCGCGATGCGCAGCTGACCCGCCGGGGAAGACTTCAAGGCTCAATGCCATGACCCGCTCGGCGGCGAGTTCGGGCGGAATGGTTTTTAGTTCCTCGCTGCTCACCCGCACGTTGATCGATTCCTTCGCCTTGCCGCGGTAAATTCCCTTGTTCGGCGGCACATCGCCATAGTCGCGGCCGACCGCGACTTTGACGAAGTTCCCGCTGACGATGCAGCGGTTCGTTGGATCAAAGCCGATCCAGCCGGCCGAGGGAAAATACAGTTCGCACCAAGCGTGCGTCTGCGTGTAACCGCGGAATCGGCCGGCGTCGGGATGCACCAAACCGCTGACGTATCGCGCCGGAATCTTCATCGCGCGTGCCATGCCGACCATCAGATGCGCAAAATCCTGGCAGACCCCTTTCCCGTGATCGAGCACTTCGGTAATTGGGCTCGCGGCCGTGGTGACACCCTTTTGATATTCAAATCGCTCGTCGACCAGATACACCATCCGCAGTGCAAGTTCGCCCAGTGACGCGCCCGGCTTGGGCGCAAGAACCTCGATCAACTTTCGCAACTGCGACGAGTCCACGATGGGTCCGCCGAATCGCGTGTAGTCGAATAATTCGTAGTCGTTCTCAACGCCGTCGATCGGCCAGGTGTCGGCGAAGCGTTCGGGCTCGATCTTTGCACGATCCGTCTCGACAACGCTCTCGGCCACGATGCGAATCTGCTTGTGAAACGGATTGACGCTGAAGGCGTGAACGGTGTTGCCGAGCCAGTCGAAATAACTATTGACGTTCGTCGGCGGCCCGATCGCGAGGCTGAACGACAGCCGATGCTGATCGGCCTCCTGCCGAGGCGTGACGCGCAGCTCCATGGCCGACTCGGTAATGAGATCGGAGTAAGCGAGGTCGGGTTGGTGGGTAATTTTGAGAAGCATGAGTATTGGGCGTTGGAACTGGGCGTTGGGAATTGGGCGTTGGGCGTTGGGCGTTGGGAAAGATCGGTAAGCCGGATGTTCTTGTCTTCCCCAACGCCTAACGCCCAACGCCCAACTCCGAATTCCCCACTTCCTAATGCAAGAAATATCCCTTCTGTATTTCCATCGCTGCGTCGGCGGTGTGGGTTTGGATTTTCTTCAGGTACGACGGAAGCCCGTCCGCGACGATTTCATCGATCTCCGCATACTCCAATTGCGCGGCCAGGCGACCCAGGATTCGCTCGGCCGGGTCGATTGCCGAGCCTTTGGCATCCGCTCTGAGGATTGTCATTGCCTCGACGGCGCGCTCGACGCAAAAGCGAATGCTGCGCGGAAAGCGTCGCTGTAAAATAAGAAAGGATGCGACGCGCAGCGGATCGAGCTCGCCGAGATGATTGCGCCGATATGCTTCGATCGAGCAGCAGCAGCGTAGCACGGCCATCCAATGAATGTTCCGGAGCGCGCCTTCCAAAGTGGTGGCTGACTCGCTGAGGATGATGTATTTCGTTTCGATCACCCGCGATGTCACATCGACGCGCTCCAGATATTTCGCGACCTGTGTAAACAGCCACGGCTGATCGTGTGCCAGCGTTGAATCGGCCAATCCCTGAAACTGCATTGATCCCATCATGATGCCGCGAAAAAAATCTTCGGGCGAATCATCAAAGCGGGCCTGTGCTTCGTCGCTTTTGATCGACCAATAAAGCGCATTGAGATTTTCCCACATCTCGGCCGAAATATTTTCGCGGATCGCGCGGGCGTTTTCGCGGGCGCGCGTCAGGCAAGTCAGCAGGCTCGACGGATTCGTCGGGTTGAACGTCATATATTGCCGAATTCGCTGTTCGATCGGCAGGTCGCTGTCCGGCAGATTGCTCGGCGGCAATCGCATCGTTTCCAGAACGCTCTCCCACTGACGCTGCTGCAAATCGGGCGTCAAGTCGCCGACATCCATCAGCAAATTAGAGTTCACGAGCAGAATACGCGCGACGTGTTCAGCGCGCTCGATGTAGCGGGCCATCCAATACATCGAGTCGGCATCGCGCGACAGCATCGGCCGGCTGGGCCGATCGAAGCCGCCGGAGGAGCCACCCGCCCAGCCGTTCGACGCCATAAGATTTTGTGGTTCAATAAGGTCGGTCATGCTTTGGCATCCACAATCACCGCGCCGGACGCCCCCTTCGATTTGGCAGCCTTTTCTTCCAGCACCCACGTGTCTTTGCTGCCGCCGCCTTGGCTGCTGTTGACGACAAGGCTCCCCTTGCGAAGCGCGACGCGAGTCAGCCCGCCGGGCATCACGATCGGACGCTCGCCATACAGAATGTACGGCCGCAGGTCGACGCGACGGCCTTCATATTTGTCGTCGAACAGGCTTGGATGCTGGCTCAACTCGATGATCGGCTGCGCGATGAAATTTCGTGGGTCGGCCCTGATCTTTCCGGCAAATTCAGCGCGCTCGGCCTTGGTCGACTGATGGCCCATCAGCATGCCATACCCGCCCGATTCGTTCGTGCTTTTCACGACCAGACGGTGCAGGTTTTCCAGCACATATTTCCGCTCTGTCTCGTTCGCGCAAATGTACGTTTTCACGTTCGGAAGAATGGGATCCTGGCCGAGGTAGAACTTAATCATGTCATGAACGAAGGGATAGACGGCCTTGTCATCGCTGATGCCCGTGCCGACTGCGTTCACGACGGCGAGCTTTCCGACGCGATAGGAGTTCATCAGCCCGGCAACGCCCAGGACGCTGTCGGGGCGGAAGCAGAGCGGGTCGAGAAAGTCGTCGTCGACGCGGCGATATAGGACATCGACTCGTCGCAATCCCGCGATGGTGCGCATGTAAACAAAGCCATTGTCCACGAGCAGATCAGGCCCTTCGACCAGCTCGACGCCCATCTGCCGCGCGAGGAAGCTGTGCTCGAAATAAGCCGAGTTGTAGACGCCGGGCGTGAGGATCGCGATCGTCGGATCGCCGGCTGCATGCGCGGGGGCGACGTGTCGCAACACCTGTAGCAGATTGAACGGATAATCCTCGATCGCGCGCACGCGGTACGCGCCGAACAGACCGGGAAACACGCGTTTCATCACCGCGCGGTTTTCGAGCACATAGCTGACTCCGCTGGGAGTGCGTCCATTATCTTCGAGGACGAAGTATTGCCCTTCTTTGTTGCGGATCAGATCGCTGCCGCAGATGTGAATGTAAATGTTCCGCGGCACATCCACGCCGATCATCTCGCGGCGAAACATCTTGGCACCGTAGATCATCTCCGGCGGGATCACTTTTTCCTTCAGGATTTTCTGATCGTGATAGATGTCCTGGCAGAAAAGATTCAGTGCGGTGATGCGTTGAACCAGCCCACGCTCGATGTGCGTCCATTCGTCAGCGGGAATGATGCGCGGGACCAGATCGAACGGAAAGATTTTCTCGACACCGGCCGAATCTTTGTAAACGGTGAATGTGATGCCCTGGTTGCGGAAAGTGACGTCGGCCATGCGACGCCGCTTCGACATGGCAGCCGGGTCGAGCGCACTGAGTTGCTTCACGACGGGCGCGTAATGTTTGCGCGCTTTTCCGGGCGCGGAAAAGACTTCGTCAAACAGGCCGTCAGATTCGTACTGGTCAAACATGAATTGCGGGCGAGCGATTTGGTTCGAAGGGAATTGTACGCGCGACGCGCAAATCGACCAACGGAATTCGAGCTCGGTTTTACTCCTGTCCAGGGCAACCGCATTCTGGATGATTTCGTTTTTTCTCCTCTCCCTGTACTCGGGGAGAGGTCGGGTGAGGGGCGTTTTCCGAGCGACAGAAGACCCCTCACCCTGCCTCTCCCCGAGTACGGAGAGAGGAGAAAGAGAGCAAAGTCGCGGGTTTCGACTACTCGTTCGTCGTCGCTCCGTTCGACTTCTTCTTCTTGTCCTTCTTATTCCCAAGCAGATCGCCAAGTCCTTTCTCGACTGCCTTCTGGTCGAGATTTTTCCCTAGATCGCCAGGAAGATTCTTTTGCAGACCCTTGGTGACATCGCCGATCTTCTTGCCGATTTCCGCCTGCAACTGCTGTTTCACGGCATCGACGTTCAGGTTGAGCAGATTCTGCAGATCGCCCGGCAGGTCTTTCGATTTTGACGCTTCGCTCGCCAGCGCGGTCAAGACCTGCACGACAACTTCCTTGATCGCCACGCCGTTGTTTGAGCCGTCGGCGTTGCCGACGTTTTTGAGCGTGATGGACGGCACGTTGACGGCATACTCTTCTTTCAATCCCGCGATCGACAGCCCTGGCCGAAGCGCGACCTGCGCGTTGTTCACCGTGAGTTCATCAATGATCACCTTCACCGGCTCGGTCGGCTTATCATTTTTGGGCTCGGTGGGGGTCTTGCTCTGCCGATCCATCAGGGCCTGGAAGTTCAGCTTCGTGCCGCTCGCTTCGATGACGACGTGGGGCGCGTCAAGGTTGATTGCCGCGATGTGAATCGGGTTTTGTCGAAGCTGGCCGAGGCTGACTTGAACGCCGGCCTCGCCAAGGGTGAGCATGTTTGGCGCTTTGAAATCGGGCGGCGAGCCGACCTGGAAATCGCTGAGCTTAAAGCTGCCGCCAAACAGCGAAATCGTCGCACCTCCGACTCTGGTCGGCAAGTCAAGTGATGCAGCCGCCTGGGACTGAACGGTGCTGCGCACGATGCCATTGATGTTGATCCAGATAATCGCCACGGCCAGCACGACAACCGCAACCACTCCGAGCACGATCCATTTAATGATCTTCTTCATGAATACAAGTATGAGCGATAAATGATGAACGATGAAATGAATTGCGGCGAGCTTCATCGTTCATCGTGCATACGTCATTGTTTTCGGCGGTTGACTTTCGCGTTGATCCGACGACCATCGCGCGGACTATGCTGCTTACCAAGCACGAAAATATCACGTTCGAAAACCAGACCGTTTACATCAGCGGGCAGGCGTTCATCAACTGCAAGTTTCTCGGGTGCACGCTCGTGCTCCGTGAAACGCTGTATCATCTCGATAAGTGCGCGTTCGAACGCTGCAATTGGCATGTCGACTGGGTGTTGATGTGGGGCAGCCCCGAGAGCATTCGCGAGATCAAGAGCCTGGTCGCCATGATCGAGGCGGCCCAACAGGAAGCCATTAAGTCCGGCCAACTTCCCGCCGGCGCGCAGCCCGCGCCGCCGAAAACGGATGCGTAACGTACTGTAAACGTTTTTATCGAACCGCCGACTTTGTCGCGAGTGTTCGAAGCTACCGAGTCTCATGACCTATATTGCACCGAAGATCGCGCTCGCGTTTTTCATGACCTGCGTGATCGCTCGCGGCGAGTTGAAAGCCGACCAGCTCGCGCTCGTGGTCAACAAGAACGTTCGGGAAAGCCGTTCAATCGCCGACTTTTATGTGAAAGCCCGCCAATTGCCTGCTGATCGCATCATCGAGCTCGATTTGCCGAATGTCGATGAGATGTCCTTTGAACAATATGAACGGATTGTCGTGCCGGGGGTGCGGGCGTTTCTGGAAGATCATCACCTTCGCGATCAAGTGAAGTCGCTTGTCACGATTTACGGCATACCGCTCAAGATTCATGGCCGTGTTCCCACGTCGACCGATATCGCGGAGCAGGCGGAATTGAAGACCAGCCTCGTCGCCGCGGAAGTTGCGTTGCTCGACATCGCCGACGCGGCCGAAGCGATGGCAAAGCGTGAGGACCCGGCGTTCGCGCCGCTGACGCGCGAGCGGACGAGCGGATCGATGGACGGCAGCATGAAGCGCCTCGATAACGCCGGCCGATCGCTTTCGGTCGCGATCCAGAAGACTGCCGATCCGACTGCCCGACAGGCAAAGCTGAATGAAGTCGAATCCATCTTTCAAAAGCTTCGCCGACCCTTACGCGTCAGCGGGTCATCTACTGCGCCAGCCGCTTCGCAACCGGTTGAAGTGACGCAGGAGCAGATCAACGGCTGGCTCGCCCATCGCGATGAGCCGGCCGCGCGCAGGCAGCTGCGCGATGCGCTCAGGGAAAAGAGCCTGATGGACTATGCGCAAACCATCAATGCGCAAATGGAATACCTCAATGCCGCCGACACCGACGCGGCGTTTGACAGCGAATTGGCGCTCCTCTGGTGGCCGAACTATTCGCGCGAGAAATTTCTGCCTAACCCGCTGAATTATAACTATCTCAAATCACGCACGCCGCCCGTGTTGATGACGATGCGGCTGGACGCTCCGCAGCCGCAGATGGTGCAGGATCTGATCGCCACATCGATCGAAGTCGAACGCAAGGGGCTGGAAGGCGGCATCGTCGTCGACGGCGGCGGGTCGGGCGCGCTCGATCCGCAGCATAAAAACCCGGGCGTCACGCAGTTTGACAGGCAATTCGACTCGCTGGCCGATCTCGTGCGCGAGAAGACGAGAGTCGTCCTGACCTTTGATAAGAACACGTCCGTGCTGCCGAAGGGAAGCGCGAAAGATGTGGCGATGTACACAGGTTGGTATAGCGTCGGGCACTATTCGCCGTGCTGCACGTTCAGCCGCGGCGCCATTGGCTATCACGTTGCCAGCTATGAGATGACCAGCCTGCATGACAACGGGAACGCCGGCTGGTGTCGAGGCCTGTTGAATGACGGAGTAGTCGCCACGCTCGGTCCGGTGAGTGAGCCTTACCTGGGAGCGTTTCCGTTACCGGATGACTTTTTTGCGTTGCTGATGACGGGCGAGATGACTTTGGCCGAGGTTTACTGGCACACGACGCCGCTTGTCAGTTGGAAGATGACCATGGTCGGCGACCCGCTCTATCAGCCGTACAAAGCGCATCCAGCCCTGCGCATGGCCGACATTCCCAGCCGGCTGCTGCCGCTCGTCCAAGGCGGCTGAGGATGCGTCCGGCACTTTTTCGTGCTTTGCGTCCTTGCCGAACCATCCCTTCTTAAAATTGAAGCTCATCACCCGAGCGGCCGATAAGAAGCTCGGGAGATGCGCTATGCCCTGCCAATTGATTTGTCCGAACCTTCGCTGTCGAAAGATTCTGTCCGTGCCCGACGAAGCGCGCAGCAAGCTCGTTCGCTGCCAGCACTGTAAGACCATGTTTCGCGTGCCCGAGGCGCGGAAGCCAGAGCCGGTGGGGGCCGGGAAGAAATGAGCGTCGGCGTTAGGAGTTAGGCGTTAGGCTCTAGGAAGAGTCCTACAGTCTTTCGCTAACGCCTAACGCCTAGTGCCTAACGCCGAACTCAATCTCGACCGAACAATCGCCTTTGACCCCACCGGCGACTTCGACGCGTTCCTAAAATCCACGCCCGCCAAGTGGGTTGTCTATCTGATGTCGGATGAAGCGCACCGGCCGGTGCAGTTGCTTTGCGTTAAAAACCTGCGCTACAGCCTGAAGCGGCGCCTCGGTCTGGAAGAACTCACCGAAACAAGCGGCCCATCGCGCAAGATCGATTACCGCGCGATCGTTCGACACATTTCCTGGCGACGCGTCGACAGTACCTTCGAGTCCGACGTGGTTTACTTCGAGGCCGCGCGCCGCGCGTTTCCCCAAACATACTCTGCCATGGCGGGCCTGCGTCCCGCGTGGTTTTTACACGTTAATCCTGACGCGTCCTTTCCCCGCTACATCAAGACCACGGATCTCTCGATCCGTACCGGCGACCTGATCGGCCCGGTCGAAAATCGCTCGGCCGCCAACAAGCTGATCGAGGAGATCGCCGACTGGTTTGACCTTTGCCGCTATTACCACATTCTCGTCGAAGCTCCGCACGGAAAAGCGTGTGCTTACAAGGAAATGGGAAAGTGCCCCGCGCCGTGCGATGGGTCGATTTCGATGGAGCAATATCGTCGGCTTATCGAATGGAGCGCGCGTGTCGTCGTCGACCCGGCTGAGATGCGACGCGAACAGATCGCTCGCATGCGCGCCGCGGCGGAGTCGCTGCATTTCGAGGCGGCGGCGAAGATCAAGACCTACATCGAGTCGCTGAGCGTGCTGGGTAAGGGGGCGCTACGACACGTGCGGCGACTCGCCGACTTCAATTTCCTGAGCCTCCAACCCTGCGGCCAGCACGACGGCTGCGCCCGCGCGTTTCTCGTCACACCGGGCCACATCGAAGAAATCGCCGGTGTCCCGATCGCTCCATTTCGACCGGCGGATTTAGTACGGCTCGCCCTGAACCGCGCTGCCGAGCGACGCGCGACAACGGTCGACGTGGTCGGCACGCAGCGAATCGGACTGGTGACACACCACCTGTTCTCGCCGAAAGCGAATTCCGGAATCTTTTTACCGCTCGACGCGATCCGTGAAGCGGATGTTGTCAAAGCGCACCGCGAGCTTCAAAAAACCGGCGCTCCCGAAGAAACCGAATCGGAAGGGGTGGTGCGGGAACTGGAATCGTGATGCGGGCGTCCGTGCAGCCTGATTGAGTCGCGAGCTCGCGTTTTGCTTCACACCGGCCGGAAGATGAAGTTGCTGATGTAGTTTTTCATTCCGAGTCGGCCCGTCTGGTGCGTCTCGACACTGAACGTCGACAGCGGCTGATGCGAGCCGTCGGCTTCGATGAACTCACCTGCGTAGCCGAGCGATGTCACGAAATCGAACGTGCCTGCAATCGGCGTGGTCGAGTGACGCTGCTCGACTTCGATCAGCAGGTTGGGACGATGAGTTCGCAACGTCTCCTCGCCGCCGCGGAGGACTTCCAGCTCGTGGCCTTCGACGTCGATCTTGATGAACGAAATCTTCGCGGCCGGCTGGCAGATATCGTCGAGCGTGCGGAGCTGCACGTCGAATGATTTCCCGCCTTCAATGCGCGGGACGAGCGTCGCGAAGCCCTGCTTCGCCGCGCCGTTTTCCGTCGGCATGCGCAGTGTCGCCTTGCCCGGTTTGGATGAAAGCGCGCAGTTCACGACTGTCACCGGCAGTTGAAGTTTCGTCACGGCCTTGGTCAGCATGCGTGCCAAATCCGGCTGCGGCTCGATCGCGATCACGCGCCCGTTAGGGCCGATTGCGCGGCAGAGCGAGTAGGTGTAGTCGCCGATGTGCGCACCGACATCGACGACGACCGTGCCGGGCATTGCCAGCGAGCCAAGCTCGTGCACCTCACGCTCGCCGCCGATGAGAAAGCTTTCGCCCGCCCGCACAAACCGGCGATGGGCCGGAATGAATCGGCGGAGAAAGCTCTTGGCCTTGTTCTTCAAATACGCTGGCAGCGATGAAGAGGAAGACGTTGTTGAAGCTGCTGCGGTGGACATTGATCAAGCCTCGAAAAGAGCGGGACGGCCATGTTTTATAACACGGGAAACGGGTTATTGCTTTCGGCTTTTTATCATTTGTCTTCGTTCGATTACGGCGGACGGCAAGGATGGTCAAGAAATCCGGTGTGAAACAAGCCGTGCTGCTGTCACCCGCGGCTACTATAAGGGCCAATGGGCATTACCGGACTTGGCTGGGAACACGAGCTCGTGGTGGTCGATCGCACGATGAAGGCGATCTCAGGCGTCACCGATCCGGAAGAACTGGTCGGCGTCTATTGGGAAAACATCGGCGAGCTGATGCCGATCAACGACTTCGTCGCGCTGTCACGACGCAATGTCGAGCCGCCGGACTTTCTGGTCACGCGTGCGTCGCGCTTTCTTGAAGAGTTCAATCCATGGACGCAACGGGAACGTCTGCCCAGACTCTCCGGCGGAATTCTTGGCGAGATTGTCTACGCCAATAAGCCAGTCATTATCGAAGATCTGTCGGCCCGACTTCGCGAGAATGACCCGGGTTATTTCTATCTGCGGGGATATCATTCGCTCTACGCGGTGCCGCAATATGACAATGGACAAGGGCTAAACGTCAGCGTCATGCTGCTGCCGCCCGGGAAGACGATCGACCATCGTATCCTGCCAATGCTGCACTGGCAGTCCGGACTGTTTGGCCGGGGCACAACCAATCAGGGCAACCGCATTCTGGATGATTTCGTTTTTTCTCCTCTCCCTGTACTCGGGGAGAGGTCGGGTGAGGGGCGTTTTCCGAGCGACAGAAGACCCCTCTCCCTGCCTCTCCCCGAGTACAGGGAGAGGAGTTTGATAGAATGCGGTTGCCCTGGCACAACCAATCTCGTATTGAAGAACGACCTGGCCAAGGCGCTGAGCACGCTCGATCGCGAACTGCAAGCGGTCGGCGATATTCAGCGATCGCTGTTGCCGCAACATCTGCCCGAGATCGCGGGGTTCGATCTGGCGGCACACTATCGCACCAGTGCCCGCTGCGGCGGCGATTACTACGACTTTTTCCGCTCGACGCCGCCGACTTCAAAGACGGTTGGGGCCTGTTCATCGCCGACGTTTCCGGCCACGGAACACCCGCGGCCGTGCTGATGGCGATCACGCATGCGCTCGCCCATGCCAAGCCCCGCACGCCCATGCCGCCTCAACAAATGTTACGGCACCTGAACACGCAGCTGACCAATCGTTACACGCAAGGCGGCACCTTCGTCACGGCCTTCTATGCCGTGCTCGATCCGAGCGGGCGAACGCTCACCTACTCGCTCGCCGGTCACAATCCGCCACGGCTGATGCGACGAGGCCAGATCATCGCGCTCGACAAAACTCGTCGCTGCCGATGGGCATCGAGAGCGATCAGCCGTTCACCGAAACGACGATTCAGCTTGAACCCGGCGACCTGCTGCTGCTCTACACCGACGGCATCACCGAAGCAATGGCCCGCAAACCACGGACGGTCGTCGCGAGTTATTCGGCACGGAACGCCTCGACGCATTGCTGAAAAAGTGCGGCCCGCACACCACCGCGGCTGAATGCATCGAATGCGTAAAGACGAGCGTCGATGCGTTCGCCGACCTGGATATGCCGAGCGACGATCAGACGCTGATTGCGGTGAAATGCGTTTAAGACTTATCGGCGTCGGTCGAAACATCGATCTTTAAGCCGCGAACCTTCTTCAACCCAGCATCGAAGGATGCAATAGAGCATCCAGAAGCTTCGCCGGAAGCTGCTAAAATGCAGTCGATAAAGTGCAGACTATTTCCCGAATATCGACGGAGCGCGTTGAGATGAACCTTCAAGTCTTCGATGACGACGCCTACACCTGTGAGAAGAATTTCCAGCGCAGAGGCGATTTGAATGCGGGATTGCTTATAGAACGACTCGAGCACGTAGACAGACTCGGCAAGCACCTCCGGCAAAATGATCAGCATAAGTTCGCCGCGATCGGACGCTTCAAAAAGTTTTCCGGCGATTGCCGCGTGTGCGGGGAAATCCTGGGTGAGATGTCGAATGATGATATTCGTATCGATCAGTCTTCGATCGGTCATCGCCGCCCCCGTGCAGCGGCTTTGGCTGTGGCAGCGCGAATCTCCGTGAAGCTCATGCCTTTACCACGATCGCTTGCCAAAGCGCCTTTGAGGGAAGACGTTCCCGGGTGAACGCGGATTGTCGCATGATCACCTTCGACGGAATATGCAAGTCGATCACCCGGTTTGATTTTCAACGCCTCGCGAATTTCTCCGGGAATGGTCGTTTGACCCTTGCTCGTTATTTTTGAATACATTGAAGGTTTCCTTTTTTCTCGAAATTTCCTTACCTTATAATTATTCCTTACAGACGAAAGTACGCAAGGAAATTCCTGCCGCAAAACTTCGTCAGTCGTTGGAATGTCGTCGCGATAAGCCGATGGCGATCCGCGCGACATCTCCATCACAAAGACCGCCATCCTGCGGCGTTTCTGGCCGAGGCATCGACATTCTCGTCGGAATGAGGAGCGGGTGAACGACAAGATCGCCGCCACACATCCTGTATGACGGCGACCTCGATCGTTTGACGGTCGCTAAAGATTATTCGAACGCGATCGCCTGATCGTCGCCGGGTCCCTTGGCGGCCAAGACTTCCGTTCGGCGAGCCTCGGCTTTGCGAATCCGACGCATGCGGCCGACCGTCTGCTGATCGACAGTCGCCTTTTTCGACGGATGGGCATTCGCGACCGCGACGGCGTCGGCCGCATCGGGGGCGTAGAGGTCCGCGCCGATTTCATCGGACAGACCTTCTGCCCGCTTGTAGATTCCGCCGCAGCACATCACCTGCATGTTCGGGCAACTGCCGACTTCACGCAGATAATCGATGAGCTTGCGAACGGCCGGCATTCCGCTGGGGAGCGTGCCGAACATGCAGAGCAGGTCCGGGCGATAGTCGCCGATCAGCTTCAACACTTCGTCCGAAGGCACGCCACCGCCGGCAAAGCGAACGGTCCAGCCGTCGGATTCGAACAGGTCGGCCGTCAGCTGTCCGCCGAGCTCTTCAGGCTCATCATCGCCGCAGAAAATCAAGACTTTCTTCCCGTTGCTGGCACCGATCGGCAGCTTGCCGCAGAGTTGATCCGCAACCGAGCGATTCAGGCGAGTCGCCAGGTTCAACGCGCTGGTCGTGATGCGATCGTCGCGATACAGCGACTGAAGCGCTTCCATGGTCGGCCAGACCAACTGGGTGAGCAATTCATAAGCCTCGATCCCCGACGCGCAGGCGGCGTCGACGATCGATCGGCACTGGGTCCGATCGCCGGCGAGCAGAACTTCCCGATATGACTGACAAAGCGTGTTGGTAACTTGTGTGGTGGCCATGTAATACATCTCCGTAAGCGACTCTGAATGATCAGTTGAACCATCCGTTGCTCAACCGCTCACCAATTTCTCGTCAGGCAGCATCCAGCGGCCACTCACAGCGCGGGCTGTTAATATGGGTAATATGACAAAGTTTATATCGGGGAGAGTGAGAATAATTCTTTACCCATTTTAACATCTGGTCACTCGATGTACGCTTAAGTGTTTATATTAACGCTATTTAAGACAGGGAAAAATGCGTGAGCGGTCACTCAAAACGTTCGCACGCAGCCGACGTGGCAGTCATAGAGGCTAGACCAATACGGGATTTAGCAGGAGAACCTAGTAAAACCTAGGATGTCACGACGGGTAAACGCCTTACGATCATTCTGCAGACTGAATCCCATTTTGATACATACCGATCAATATGGGATTTTCTGGCGACGCGGACTTTTCGAACGTTTTTCGAACGCGGTTCTTGATAGCGCCGATGCAGGTTCGAACGCAAAAAGGTGCGCGCGCGTGCGCGAAGGTGTGCGTGATTTTCGAAGGCGATCGCGATAAAACGCGCAACTCCTGCGCGGTCAATAGCGACGCGACGCTGGTCATAAGCCTCCCTGCACGTTCAGATTCGCGGCGGCGGCGTACAGTGACGCCAGTTGCGATCGCATCGCCTCGTCGATCAGGGGGCGAACCTTCTGTGCGATCTGCGAAGTCGCCTCGCCCGCGTCGATCTTGGGCGTGTTCAAATTTTGAATCACGATCGTCGGGCCTGGCGTTGCCGCTTGCGCGTTGCTCGATTGCGGGGATGATGAGCCGCCCGCCGCAGACAAAGTCCACGTGCGCGGCGGAGAGATTGTTTAGACTGGCGAACAGGTCTTTCGTGAGGGCGATCGACGCAGTGGCAGTAGCGTTGAACGCGGTGAGCGGATCGATCAGATTGCTCTGCATCTTCCCGCCGAGGCCGTTTGCCGCCGTTACCAAGTTGCCGATCTGGTCGGTGAACTTTCCCGTTTGCGTTGCGGCGGCGGCTGCTGCGGACGCTGTCGCAGCGATTTCGCCAGGACTGGCGGAAGCGATGGCGGCGGCGGCCGACTTAGCCGCGTCGGTTGTCGTTGGATCGATGGGATCGTTCTTGGGGACGACGGACTTCAACGCCTGATCGAGCGACCAAGCCCTCCTCGATTCCCGGCGTTCAGCGACACGGTTTCCGGCACGTCGCCGATTTGAATGTTCGGATTGTCGAAGAGAAGCCGGACGACCTCGGTCGTTTCTTCCGGCGTGGGCACGCGACCAAGTTCCATCGTCAATGCGCTTCGCGCCTGCTTAAGGACTTGCATGTTTTTCCGCCGCCGCATCGTGAACGTCTTACCGATCCGATAGAAGGCACCGCGATAAACTTCGCGCCGCATGATGAGCGGCGCGAACATGTAGAAGCGCCTCCCACCGAGTGTGGTCGCTTCGAATGCCTTCATCAGGCCGAGCGTCGCATCGCTCACCATGTCGTCGAGCCGTTCACGCTCGAAAAACTGGCGACTCCCCTTCATTTGGAGCGCGGTCGCTTTGACCTGGGGAAGGTGATGATGAAAGAGACGATCGAACGCCTTTCGATCGCCCGTCGAGAGGTATGATCGCCAGCGCGGATCGAGCGACTGAGCGTCATAGTCCGGTACGCGCCCTAGCATCGCGGCGGGAAGCTCGCCGATGATTTCAGCGCGATCATCGCGGCGGACGGGCGTATAAAAGTTTGCTCGGCTTGCCATCCTTGGCCTCTGCTGGACGCGGCGATGCACGCGTAAAAACGCACGCGACATCCGTGGCATCGATCAAAGGTTCAGGCCGAGTTAGGGAATGCAAGAAACGCTCTCGCAAGCGAGAGGCCGGACAAAGCTGGAGGAAGAATAGCGCGATCGGCCGATCTGTCAAGCTCTGCGCGTGGCGGGGCCAGACGCCATCGTCTCGGCGCGTCGCGTTGAACTACGTCGTTCGATTAGATGAGATTTGTGATGAGCTGGAACGGCGACGTGCGTTTCGCATCGATAAAATCGGCGTATTACGATCGGCTAGTAAAAACTTTTACTCTCCGATTCCCCGTTCGGAATTATTTCCGGAACGGGAAGGATCGCTTCAAACGATCAACTGTTCCGTCGCTTCTTTCGAGGTTTCGAGGCGGCTGCTTTGGCGGCGACGCATCATGTCTTTTTCGATCGCGGAGGGCTTGTAGTTTTGTTTTGTCGAGCCAGCATTTTGCGGCCGAGCAGCTCAAGGAATCGCGCGAGGTCGGGCAGCTTTTTTCGAATACTCATTTCTGTCGACAGCAGTTTGTCGTAGAGCAAATTTTCCCATGAAGTTCCAGCGGGTAGTGTTCGTTCGATCGGATATGACGACAAGTCGGCGACCATCGCGAATTGGCCGACAGTCGACCATCGCACGTACACATCGTTGTACGCGGCGGCGGCGGTTGCAGCCTCCCGTGGGACCTCGTTCGGACTCGCAGAATCCAGTGAGGATTTTGCTTTCGCCCAATCGATTGTCTGAAGCCGATTAAGGGCGTCAAGGTATCCCAACGCCGCATCGACATACCGTTGTTTCATCTCCCACACGAGCAGATCAGCGGGAACTTCGCGTAACTCCGCAGGAGAGATTTTCGGAATACGATCGCCCCATTCTAGCGAATCGTCGAGCAGCCAAAGAAGGTCGATATTCAACGTTTTTGCCAACCTCACCGCAGCATCCGCGCTGGGCTTGGTCTTGCCGGAGATGTAAGCGCTCATCGCGGCTTGGCTGATCGATGCAGCCTTTGCCACCTCTGTCTGATCGCGAGCGCCGATCAATTCGTTGAGCTTCCGTGCTAGGTCCATCCGGAGCGAAGTGTACTAACTGTTTGCGCAACCGCACTCTACACAGGAACAAAGTTCGTAGGCACGATTTGACATCGTAATAACGAAATCTTAAACTGTCTTACGAAGTTAATTCAGGAGTGCGAATAAGCCCATTTTGATCGACGATCGCGATTGCGACATTCAAATCTCCAAGTTGGCGAAGTCCCAGTCTATCCCAACGAGCAAAGCGCGGCTTGCAACAGCGATCCTCCGTGCCGCGTTGGCTTCTGCAGCGTCGCGAGAAATCGGGATCGATCACCTATTACGCGAACTTCAGGCCACAGCCAAGCCGTCCGGCAAGGCCGCATGAACCAAAAAAAAGTTCAGCCGAGTTGGCTGGACGAAGCGACTCGCCCGGTCGCTCGAACGGCCGGGCGGGTTTTTGAAACACGAATCGCCTCGCATGAACACTTCAACCGCTGAACTTCCCGCTACGTCAATGACGCGAGAACAAGCGATCGATTGCATCTGTGAACGTCGCGGCGAACGCCAGATGCGCGGCATCATCGCCGCCGCGCTCGAGCATCTTGCCGATGACGTGGTTTCGCTGCTCGCTGGCGAGCTGGCGATTCTGGCCGACGAAGTTGTCAGCGGTGAACTGCGCGGCCTGCTGTTCGATCGAGCGGCCGCGATCGGGCTGGCGGCGCTCGTGCGCGACGCCAAAGCAACGGCGCGTCGCGCAGCTCAATCACGGGCGTCACTCACGGCAATGATCTTTCGCCTGGCAAGGATGGCGCGACGATGAAACGCGCTCATCGCGTAGCGCGAGCGGCGATCGTCGCCACCGCGAACCTGCTCGACGGCCGTGCGTTGCTTCTGGCGTCCGCGTCCCTGCTATCGCGCGGCAGCGACTTCATCGAAGTCGAAACCGCCAGCGAGTGCGGCCGCATACACGCGGCCGCTGAAACCATCAACGATCGAGCTGCAAGCCCGCAAGGCGATCGTCGCCGCGTTGGTTGAGCTTCGCGGCCAGCACCTGATGCAAGTCGCCGCCGGTGCGATGGCGCGGCTTGCCGATCAAACTAAGATTCAAAACGCGATCGACCAACGCCGGGGGAATGGCTGATGTAAAATCAACCGGCAGTCTACACCGATCAGCAGCGCCGCGAATTTCGCGAGCTGGATTTCTACATCGGCCAATTCGTTTGGGATCGCGCTCGTGAACTGGTGAGCCGCGCGACGAGAGTCCCTGACGCGCCTCGCTATCGGCTCTGTCCCGTCTGCGGAGAGAAACGCGCCTTCAACGTGATCGAGGAACACATTCGCCGCGCTCACGCGATGCAAATTGCGAAAATGCCCCTCGTCGGATTTCAAGGGGCGTGGCGCAGCAGCGAGCTTCCCTTGTGCCTTGTGCGCTCCGGCCGTTTCAGAGCGATACGACTTTTGCGCGTACATCGATCACCTCACAGAGCATCATCCGAACGCGCTTGGCGGCGGTGATGGCCACGCACTACTGGAGCTTGCCGCGCACCCGTGACACTCGCCCTGGCTAACTACGACGTCACACCGCCCGCGCCCGACGCGTCGCGATGGGTATCGATTTCAGAAGCGGCCAAGGCGATGAAGCTGGATGAAGGAACGTTGCGACAGCGGGCATCGTCGGAATGGGCGAATCGCTAGCTCGCGATCCTCGCGACGCCAGTAGACTGCGGGCAAAAGAAATGGTTCATCAGCAGGGACGTGGATGCGAGGCTTTCGGCCTCGCCCGATGCGTGGATTGAACCCGACCTATCGCACTTCACCGGAAAGCAGCGGGACGGGGCTTATATGCGACGCTCCTGCGTGAAGTCGTTTCGCGAGGCTCGCCAGCTCGCACGTTCAGCAGAGTGCGTCTGGCTGCCTCCCGTGCTGGAGACGTTACGCAAGCGATTCCCCGCGATCAAAATCAGCCGATCGCGTCTCTTCGCATGGGAGAGGGCGTACAACCGCCCGGCCGACATCGTGAAGCTCATCGACTCGCGCGGCGGGAATCGCCGCAACGTCGACAGCGTCGAGGCGTGGAAAGCATTCCGTGATTTGTATCTCGATCAGCGCCAGCCCGCGCTCAAGCGTTGCTGGCAAGCCGTGATGGCGCTGGCGAAAGAAAGCGGGTGGCGGTGGTGCGGCCTGCGCAGTTGCGAGTTGCAGCTCAACGTTCGCATCCCGATCGAGACGCAGCTTTATCACCGCGAACCCCACCGGCATCGAACGACATTGAGGCCTTTCATCGCGCAAAATCCGGAGTCTTGGAGCGCCGGGGAATGTTGGGTCGGCGATCACAAACAGCTTGACCTCTGGTGTGCGTTCAACGGTTCGATCATTCGCCCCTGGCTAACGACGTGGATCGACTGGCGTACGCGTCGGCTCACGGGTTGGACGTTGAGCGATTCGCCGAACAGCACAACGACTCTTGCGGCACTTCGGCACGGCCTGGTCGATTCTCGCAACCATGGTGGCCCGGCCGATGTATGGGATCGACAATGGGAAAGACTATGACGCGTGGATTTTCCACGGCCAGACGAAGAGCCAGCGACGCGCGAAGGTCAAGCCCGCCATTCAGGAGGCGGCGACGTTCTCGATTTTCGATTCGCTGCAGATCGAGGCTCACCTCGCACTGCCGTACAACCCCAACGGCAAATCGCGCATGGAGCGATTCTTCCGCTCGCTCGAATCGTTGTGCAAAACGTTCGACACCTACGCGGGTGACAGCGCCGACTCCAAGCCCGAGCAACGCAGCGCGACGCCGGCAAATCCAGCGAAAATACCGAGGTTCGATTTTGTTCGCGATCGCGTTGCTGGCTTCATCGACGGCTACAACTTGTCGAACGAACACAATATGTCAGACCTGGTGGACGGCGGTGTGAACCTGTCGCCGGATGAAGCGATGGCGCGTTGGTGCCAGACGCGGCGTGTGTTGGCCGACCCGGCATCGCTCGATCACCTGCTGCAGCAATGGCATCGCCCGGTCACTGTTGGCCGCATTGGAATTTCGCTCTGCATCGCTGGCGCGACGGTTGGCTACGGCCAGTTCAACCCGGCGCTCACGCCGTTTAAAGCGGCGCGGAAAGAGGATCGGAAGCCGGTCGTCGTTTCATACGATCCGCATGATCTTCGTCGCGTCCAAGTTCGCGATGCGCAGCTTCGATTCATCTGCATCGCCGACATGAATCAGCTTGGCGGCATGCACGGCCGCGACGCGATCAGCCGCGCTCACGTTGCCGAGCTGCAAAAGCAAAAGGCGACTTACCAACGCTCGATCGAACATGTTGCCGAGCATAGCTTTTCGAACGTTCTTACGAATGAAGAGCGCCTTGCATCGATCGCCGCCAAGCGTGCCACGCCGCCGACGCCGGTTGCGCCCGCAGCGTCAATCGGCCCATCGATGAAGATGGTTCACACGCCAATCGACGGGCAATCGAAATCAATTGAGCGAGCGGAGTTTCGCATCGCCGTCGGCGCTGAATCACAGTCGGCGGGAATACCGAATGCGTTCGACGTTTTGGGCACATCGAATAGCCGTAACCGGCGATTCGACAGAGACGACGTTCCGAACGCTTTTGACGAAATTGCGAGGGATCGTCGATGAGCGACCCAATTGACAACAACTCGACGGGTGAGGCGATGGATTGCCTCGCAGAAGAAAATCGCGTGCTGGTGGAGGCAAGGATGCTGCCAGAAGGTAGATCGTTAAGCGGTACGGAAGTCGCTGCAGTGAGGGAACATTTCAAAGCGTACATCGTCGAGGCCGAGATAAAGCTCGGCGCAGCGGCGAAAGAGATCGGCTATTCGAACGGCTCTGTCAGCGAATGGTCGAACGGCAAGTACGGCGCGAAGAGTGACGAACTCACGCGGGCGGTCAACGCGTGGATAGAGCGGCATGCGCGTGCCCGCGCCGCAAAGCGGCCGGGCGACTTCGTTAAGACGCGGGTTGCCGAGACAATCAAAATGTTTGCCGATCAGGCCGACAAGCGAACGATGATGGCCGCGATTGTCGCACCCGCCGGTTCCGGGAAAACAAAGCTTCTTAAAGTGCTGGCCGAGCAGATGCGCGGCCATTACTTCTATTGCGATCAGGACGTTTCAAAGCGTGGCCTGCTGCATGAGATCGCGGTGGAGCTTGGCTTCCGAAATACCAGCTTCACGTAGGACGGGCTGAAGCGTTACATCATCCTCTCGCTCAAGGGCACGCGTCGGATTCTGTTCTTCGATGAAGCGCATGAAGCGCATGAGCTCCGACATCGCATCAGCTCGCTGCGCTCGATTTACGATCAGGCCGGCGTTCCGATCGTGATGGCGGATACGGTCGACATTCTTTCCTACATCGACGATCGGCGTGACGGCCGAGGACAATTTTCACGGCGTTGTCTCCAGCTCGATTTGACACAGTGCGTTTGGAATCCGGAGCAGAGCACTGATGCGCCCGATCCGTTGGGGAGTCAGAAGCCGCTCTTCACGCTCAATGAAATCCGAAGATTCTTCGCGATGAAACGCATCCGGATGACGGAAGCGCGTTACGCCTTGCTTGGCTGATGGCATGCCTGCCGAACTATGGAACGCTCGGCGCGGTGGAGATGCTCGCGGAGTTCGCCTTCGAGTTGAGCGACGGGGAGTTGATCGATCGCCATTTTCTTTTGCGATCGCTCGTAACGGTCGACGTGAGCCGCTACGCGCAACTCAAACATTTCTTCGATCGAGATGAGCAGGCGCAGAGTGATTCCGGCTGACAAACGGCGATCGCTTAGGACGGTTCACAATGGCTTGGACGAACACGCAAAAGCAAATCGCCGCCCGCGCCTGCATCGCCGCTCGCATCAGCGATGAGCAGCGTCGCGACATGATCCTGCGCAACTTCGAACGCGCTCACACCGCGAACGGTTCGATCACTTCAACCGCGCCGCGTCTTACCAACGGCGACTTTGAGCAGTTCATGGCGATCGTCGAAAACTTCGCCGGTGGTCGAGTGCTGCATTACCCGCGCGGGCACTGGCAAGCGGCCGCGATGGACAACTTGAAACGCATGCGCCATCGGGCGGCGAGAGTTGCCGTCGAACTGGAACGAGCCGGGCATCTGCACGCGGACGGCGCGGGCTTGGCCGGTTGGATCGAGAAGCGAGTGAGCAAGGGAGAGGCGACACGGATCGAGCAGCTCGATTTTCACCAACTACAGGCGCTCATCATCGGCCTCGAAGCGTATGCCAGGCACCGGCAACTGGCGTTGAGCGTGTGAGCTGACAACCGCGAATGGGAACGGATGCCCTGATGCAAAAACAAAACACAACTCGAAGCGATCGACGCGGCCGCGTGGCCGGGTTTGTTGCTTCGTTCATTTCTGGAGGATCGCGATGAAACGTTCATCGAAGTCAAGCCCCGCGAAGGGCTCGCCACGTCGCAAGCGGGCACCGACTGCTGGCGTCAAGGTCTACTTGGCACTTCAACAAAAGACGGGCGAGCAGCTCGGCTACTTGCTGTATTCGAGTCGGCCGATCGGCTTCGTATGTGAGCGCCGTCCGGAGGCGTTTGCTCTCGCAAAACGCGTCGCGGCCTTCATTGCTGAGCGAACGCGTTGTCGATCGCAGTACGGTGGACGATCTGCGTCACTTCGCCGTTGACGGACTTTACGCCAACGTTCCGACCTACTTTCGCGACGCGGCATTCCTGCCCGTCGATGACACCGGCAAGCCGATTGATCCCCGCCCAGGTGCAACCGACGCGGCGACGGATTACCTGCTGTGCAACATCTTCGAAGGGCCGTTCGGTCGGCGGTGTGCCTTGCTGGGCGTCGGCGATCTGACCGACAACCCGCCCGATTGGCTCGCCTCGCTCCGCGAAGAGCGATCGGCCGCCAAAAAGAAAAGCGGCGAGCCGCTTCGTCTGACCACTGCCGCGCCAGGAAGCAAAAGCAGTGTTCGGAGGGTGACGGTCGCCGCGTGATTTCAGCCGCGACGGCCAAGGTGTGAAAAAAGAAGCGTGGAGGCGGCCACGCTTGTCCTATGCGCTATTGAACCATCCGGTTCTTGTGCGCAGAATCCGGGATTGATCTTCGCGTTATGCTGGCGTGATCAGGACGTTACGTACGCACGAACGCCAAGGTCCGGATGTGACGCTCGGGATCGGGTTAGTCAATCGACGCATTTGCAAATTCGAGCTACAGATTAAAGGCCGGCGTTCATTGCACGTTCCGGTAAACATCGAAGCGCTTCGCGAAATAGTTTCTTTTTGCGCAGCGCTTCGGTGGATGTGGGAGCACGTGATTTGCGACTGTTGCGTCACGGTTGAGGAAAGTCGCGTTGCAGTTTCATAATGACGGCCGATGTCGATCGGTCAAACGAAGCCAATTGCGGTGTCGCTGGGATAAAAACGCGATCGTACGCGGGTTAGGGTCGGGATTGCGTAAGGGAAAGAAACTCGCCGCTGAGGCGGCAAGCGGGTCTTTGGGGGTGGGAATTTGATGCGTGTTTTTGATTGAAGGAAGCCAAAGTGAGACATACAGCGCGCAGCGCGCGGAAGGAGAGATCTGGGGTCGCGGGGAAATTGTTTTAGAGACACCGATACGTCAGTGCCGCAGCTTCGCCAGCAAAACTTGCAACGAATCCGGACGGTCGCGATAGTGCCCGCACTTATGTGCAAGATGTCGAAATCGAAGTCTTTCGCGATCATCGCGGCGACGTGTGTTGTTTGTGCGGGGTCGATGACAGGACGCGCGGGGGCGCAGACCGGGCCGGACTTGCTCATCAAGCAGTTTCCCAAGGGCGAGCATGTCGAGACGCAGGGGACGGCCAGCTTTTACGAGGACGGCCACACCAATCGTGCCAGCGAGTTTCAGTTGTCGACGTACGATGTGAGCGGTCGCGTGCGGCTGTTCCCGGCCGAGCGGGCCGACCCGCGATTCGGCTATGAGATGAATTACCTCAACATCAAGACGAACGACCCGGCCCTGCCGAGCAAATTCGTCGATACGTCGGTCGCCGTCGCGATGGGCGTCGCCGATGTCGACGGCTGGCTCGCGGGCCTGAGCCTGGGCATCGGCTATTCCGGCGCGGGCGCCTTTGATGACGGCGACGGCTACTACGGAAAGGCTGACTTCGCGATCGGCAAGCAGCTCGATCCGAACACTTCCATCGGCATCGTGCTCGACTACAACGGCAACCGCAGCCTGTACCCGGATTTTCCGATCATCGGTTTTGAGTATCGAAAAAAAATCGAGGACAAGCTGGTGATGGCCGTCGGGTTTCCGTATTCGGAAGTGGTTTACAAGCCGACCGATCAGCTATCGCTGAGCGCGAAGTTCATCTTCCCGGACGGCGTGGATGCGAACGTCGACTTTTCCGTCTCGCAGCATTTCGGCGTGTTCACCAGCTTCATGATGCGCTGGCTGCCGTATCACTACGACGCGCTGCCGAACAACGCGGACCGCGTGATCTTTGAAGACCGCCGGCTGGAGGCGGGCGTGCGCTGGTCGCCGGTGGATCAAGTGGATCTGACCGGCGCCATTGGCTACGCGTTTTCGCAGGAATTCAACGTGGGCTTCGACACACGCGATGAAGACCGGCTGGCCAAGCCGAACGACGTGCCGTATCTGCGATTTGGGGTGGATGTGAAGTTCTAAAGAAGTGTGGAATTGCTCGGCACGGCAAGCTCAATGGAATCGCGTCTCGCCTGTGCCTGTCGCTCTCCGATTCACAACTCCAGCATCAGCCGCCCGCGCTGCTGGCCGCGCGCGACGACGACCTGCACACCGCCGTGCTCGGGCAGGTAGCGGATGAGGTTCGAAAATTCCTTCAGCGAGCGCACCGGATAGCGGCCGAGGCCGATGATCACATCGCCGGCTTGCACGCCCGCTTTCGATGCGACGGTATCCCGTATCACCTGCGTGATGAGCATGCCGTCTTCCTCGACGATGCCATACTTCTGGGCCGTCAACGGCGAGAGCGGCTCGATGACGAGCCCGAGGCGATCCTTGGCCTGCACGATCGCGTCGGGCGTGGGCGTAGCCCGCGCGGTGAAGTCCTGTGTCTTCCCGTCCGTGAGCGCAATCGTCAGCGGCTCGCCATCTTTTTCGCGAAGTAGCATCGCATAGGCGTCGATGATGTTCGCCGGTGTTTGGCCGTTGATCGTGGCGATCTGCGCATCAGCCCCGCCGACGATCAGCAATTTTGACGTCACCGTTGACGGCTCTTTGAATGAACGCGTTTCCTTCAGCTTGACGGACACCTCAACCTTGTTCGCCTCGGCTGGATTCATGAGCTCGGGCACGAGATCGCGGAAGCGGTCAATGCCGATCGCGAAGCCGATGTTTTGCGCGTCGCCGCGGATAGCCGTGTTAATGCCGATAACCTGGCCATACGCGTTCAGCAGCGGCCCGCCGCTGTTGCCGGGATTGATGGCGGCGTCGGTCTGAATCAGATCGCCTAGCACGGTCTGGCCGTTGTCGCCCTTCAGATCGCGATGTTCAGCCGAGATGATGCCGGTGCTGACCGAATGACTAAAGCCGAGCGGATTGCCGACCGCGATCACCGGCTCGCCGATCAGCAGCGTGCTGCTGTCGCCAAGCTCGAGGTGCGGCAAAGGCTTGTCGGAATGGATACGTAGGATGGCAATGTCGGCATCGGGATCGGCACTGATCAAGTCCGCCGGCAGCTTGCGGCCGTCGAGCAGCTCGACCTGAATTTGCCGGGCGCGATCGATGACGTGATTGTTGGTGACGATGTAACCGTCGGGATGCACGATGAACCCGCTCCCCAGCGACCCAGCCTCGCCCGTTTCAAATCGGCCGAACATGTCGAATCGGCGAACGACCTTGTGCGTGGAGATATAAACCACCGCATCCTTCGTCCGCTCGGCCACGTCTACGACGATCGTGCGACGAAGATTCACAGATTCGGGCGGGGCGGCGC
>CAXSBN010000004.1:12164-52606 GCA_964236135.1 uncultured Phycisphaerae bacterium | reverse complement strand
TGCGGAGACGAGCAAAAGGCAGACGGTCAATCGCGAAATGTTCATCGAAGTCCTTTGCCGGAATACTATTCCGCTTTCGCAGAATTGTTGCATGCGATTGAAATGATCTGCCCGCCAGCCTCGGACATCCGCCGGTCGAGCGTCACTTCGTATAGCTTCCATCGCGGCCAGAGGAGTTCGTCCGGGAAATGCACGCGATGAATTTCGAGAATCGGCGTGTGGCCGAGATATTGGCCTAGGAAAGCGGCGTCGACGGTGGTCAGGCCGCGGTCGATGTCGAGGTGATTGTCGTCGATCGGAACGAGGACTTTGTCGGCAGCCGATGCGTCGAGTGAATCCGGCAGGCTGACGCCGCTGGCGACGGGGAGGCTTAGATAGATGGACATTTCTTCGGGCAAGAATTCGCGGGCGATTGGCAGTTGATGCTCGATGCTGAACCGTTCGACGGCGAGCGCGAACGGCCGCGGCGAGCGCCGATTGTCGATCTCTGCCCGATACGATCCGATGAACGCGACAAGGATGGCCGCATACGCGACGACCTGTATTCGCAGCCAAGTTTCCGCGCGGCGTTGAACAATCGGCAAGATGGTGAACAGCGCGCAGAAAAGCGCAACCGATGAAGCGATGACCGTCGCAGCCCGGTGTTCCGGCCAGCGCGCGGCAGTGGCGATCAAACCGGCGGCGAAGGCGATGCCGATGATCGCCTGAATCAGCAGACCGATTCCCGCGAAGCCTCGGATTTTTGTTCGGCGAGCAAACGAGAGCGCGACGCGTAGGCCGTCAGCGATGATCAGCGTCTGCGCCGGCATGATCGGCAGCAAGTAAGCGTTCTTCTTGACGTTCGAAATGGAAAAGATCGCCAGCAGGACAGCGAACCAGGCGATCGCGAAGCAACGTCGACGGAAGCGCGGCGAGCGGTGCCACCCTCGTCGCGCGCGATGTACAAACAGCGTCGCGAGCCCGGCAAGCCACATCGGCAACCAGGGCAGCGTTAGTTGAAACGTTGCTGGCAGATAAACCCACCACGCCCGCGCCTTCTCGGCGTTGTCAGTGAATTCGCCGATCGACTCGTAGCGCCACAGTTCCAACGCGTGCTTCACATGCGACATCACATAAATCGGCCAGGGCAATGCGAGCGCAAGAAATACAATCATGCCGCCGACATGCGTCCGCGATGACACGCGCGGCGCGTGAAACAATAGCCGGATTAACACGACGGCCGGTAACGCGGTGAGAAAAGCCACCGGGCCCTTGGCGAGAAACGCAAAGCCCAGCGAGCCGTAAAACGCGACCATCGCGAGACTGCGATGATGTACCGATCGCGTCGCCCGCAACCAGGCCCAAACGCAGGCCAGGGTAAAAAAGGCGAGGTACGGGTCGGCCATCGATTTGCGGAATTCATCGACAACGAATTGCGTGCTTACCCAGACCAGCGCTGCCAGCCATGCGGTACGTCGGCCATAGACGAGGCGTGCCAGGTCCCAAATCAATAAGGTCGCGACCGCGCCCAGCGCCGCCGGAAACCATCGCGCGCTGGAATCGTTGAAGCCGACCAGTTTGTATGTGAGAGCCGCGCACCAGTACGGCAGCGGCGGCTTCTGTAATCGCACGTTGCCATTGATCACCGGAACGAGCCATGGATTGACGCGCATCAGCCCTTCGTTATGCAGCGGGCCGAGGCGCGTGTCGCCATTTTCGGTGATCAGGCCGACGACCGGGACGCGAACGCCTGGTGAACTCCACGGCCAGCCGCTCGCCGCCATCTGCCGCGCGGTTTGCGCGACGCGCGCTTCGTGGGAAGTGACGATGTCGCGACGGTCGAGGAATGTGCAGAAGGTGGCGACGGTGCAGAGAGTGAGAATGAGGGCGTTGACTTTTCGCGGCACGTGGCGCGGATGATAACGGGTGTTACGAGACAAGGAGACTTGGAGAGGGGGAGACAGGGAGATGCAAGAATCTCGCGGAAACTGGTTGCTCCCTCTCTCCCGTTCTGCTTGTCTCCCACTCATTCCTTCGCGACACTAACACGCGCAAGGACGAAGCTCATGTCGAAGAAACCGCTGCCAGCAATCAACATCTGCCTCATCGGCCAGAAATTCATGGGGCGGACGCATAGCAATGCTTATTTGAAGGTCGCGAAATTCTTCGACACACCACTGATGCCGGTCATGCACACGATCTGCGCACGAGATGCCAAAGAGCTGGCTGAATTTCAAACGCGATGGGGCTGGCAGCATTCGACGACGAATTGGCGTGAGGCGATTTTGAATCCCGAGATTCAACTCGTCGACGTCGGCGTGCCCAACAATCAGCACCGTGAGATGGCGTTGGCGGCGCTGGAGGCGGGGAAGCACGTCGCGTGTGAAAAGCCGCTGGCTGGCACGCTCGACGAAGCGCGCGATATGCGTGACGCGGCCCGCAAGGTGAAGAAGAAACAGAAAACGTTCGTCTGGTACAACTATCGCCGCACGCCCGCGGTCGCGCTGGCGCATCAGATCGTCGCATCCGGAAAGATCGGTCGGATCTATCACATCCGCGGCTACTACCTGCAGGACTGGGCCGGCCCGAACGTGCCGCTTATCTGGCGGTTCAACAAGAAGATCGCCGGGTCCGGATCGCACGGCGATCTGGGCGCGCACATTATTGACATGATTCGTTTCGTCGCGGGCGTCGAGTTTAAGGAAATCACCGGCGCGATGGCCGAGACTTTCATCAAGGAGCGGACGCTGCCGAGCGTCGGCCCGTCGGGAGGCATCGCCGGCGGCGCGAAGGGTGCGGGCAAGCGCGGTAAAGTGGACGTCGATGACGCGATGATCTTCATGGCCCGCATGACCGGCGGGGCAGTCTGCCATGTCGAAGCGACGCGGTTTTCAACGGGCTATCAAAACAAAAACGGCGTCGAAATCCATGGCGAGCATGGTGCGATCAGCTTCAACTTCGAAGACATGAATTGGCTGAGCTACTTCGATAAAGGCGACGACCGCGGCCGGCAGGGATGGCGAAAGATCAACGTCACCCGTGCCGGCGAACACCCCTACGCCGACGCCTGGTGGCCGGACGCGCACCTCATTGGCTACGAGCACGGGTTCATTAATCAGACGTATGACATGCTGAACGTCCTGGCGGGAAGAAACCCAGTCGTGCCGCTGCCGGATTTTGAAGATGCGTACGAAACGCAGCGGGTGCTCGAGGCGGTGTCGGTCAGTGCCGAGACGAAACACGCGGTGAAGTTGGCGGAGGTTAGTTAGGAAAAATCGCGCGTGAGTTACGCCTGTAAAGGCGTTCATGTGCCGTCTAAAATGGTGAGGTTTTCAGCGGTTCAGACAATATAATCATGCCATGAGCAACGACACGCAGGCGATCATCGATATTGTCGAACGTTTGTCTGATGCAAGGCGAAACGAGGTTGTAGACTTTGCTCGATCTTTGTTGACTCAGGACGGATTGTCGACGTCTGCCGTTAAGTTTCAGCAGTGGTTGAAAACCGCCAAGGGTGCCGCAAAGACCGGAATGACCACCGATCAGATTATGGCGCTCACTCGCGGTGATTCGTGAGCGGGTCACTTATTCACTCAAACGTGCTGCTCGATCTTGCAACCGAAGACAAAGGTTGGATGGCTTGGTCGGAGGAACAACTCGCGACCGCGATGGGACGCGGGCCGGTCTTCATCAATCCAATCATCTATTCGGAGATCGCGCCTAATTTTGGCAGTGCAGAGGAACTGGATCGCTGGCTCGACCCAGCGCTATACCGTCGAGTCCCGTTGCCATACGAAGCTGCCTGGATAGCCGCGAAGGCGTTCGTTCAATATCGTTGACTCGGTGGACTGCGTACAACTCCGTTACCCGACTTTTACATCGGGGCTCACGCCGAAGTTGCGAATTTAATCCTCGTCACCCGTGATACTGCCAGATATAGAACCTACTTCGCGGGGCTGTCAATTATCTCGCCTTAGCCTGAGTAAATGTGTCGATGAGTGATCTGGACTCCAACCGAAATCTTGGAGCCCGGCGTATGCGGTTGTGAGCTTACTTCCCGCCGATCTTCAACGTCTTCCCCATTGCCTCGAACATCACATCCAGCGATTTGTAGCCCTCTTCGCCGTCTTGCAAGACGCGGCGCGTGCTCGAGGTGGTGTCGGTCAGTGCGGAGACAAAGCAGGCGGTGAAGTTGGCGGAGGTTGAGTAGTCCGACGAGCGGGATTTGTCTCGCCACTGACGAAAGTTTGCCGCTAACATGACCTCGCATGCACAACGAAAGAGAATTGATCCAACGTGTTACGAGCGATCCGACAATCTTCGGCGGCAAGCCGATCGTGCGTGGCCGTCGACTCGCTGTAGAACATGTCCTTTCCATGCTTGCTGCCGGAGACAGCGTCCAGGACTTGCTCGCTGCCTACGCATTTCTTGAAGCAGATGATATTCGCGCGTGCATGCTTTATGCGTACAAGCTGGTCGCTCACGAACGTGTCGATCCTTTTCCTGCGGGAACAGCGGCATGAGAGTGCTGTTTGACAGTTGCGTCAGCGCGCTTGCGAAGAACGTTTTAGACGACGCCGGACACGATGTGATTTGGGTAGGCGACTGGCCCCGCGATCCCGGAGATCAGGAAATCCTTACGCGAGCGCTGGGCGAACTGCGTATCCTGGTGACGATCGATAAGGACTTCGGCGAACTGATAATCGTACGCGGCCAACTGCACGTGGGCCTAATTCGGCTAATCGGCTTCCGCGCGTCGCAACAGGGTCAGGCGACACTTCGATTACTCCAGGCATACGAAGAGCCGTTGGCAAAAGCTGCGATTGTGACCGCAGAGCCATGGCGAGTTCGGATCCGGCAAGATCCACAGGACTGATTGAAGCGATTATTTCCCGCCGATCTTCAACGTCTTTCCCATCGCCGCCGACTCCATCGCCGTCAGGATCACGTCCAGCGATTTATAGCCCTCTTCCCCATCAATCGTCGGCGGCGTGTTGGTGATGATCGCGTTGATGAATAGATCGCTCACGCCGCTGTTGGTTTGCTTGGTGTTGGTCGCGACCGTGCCGAGCTTGTGCATTTCGCGTTGGCCGTTTTTGTAGCTGACGATCACGCCGTATTGCGGGTCGGTGCCGATTTGCAGGACTCCGTTTTCGCAGAAGATCGTCGTGCCGTTGTCTTCGATGCCGCCGTAATTCGTCCAACTGATGGTCATCGAGCCGATGACGCCCGACTCTGTTTTCAGCGATAGGAAGGCGTTGTCGTCGACGGCGATAGCATTACCGGTGGCCGGGTCTTTTTTATCGAGGGTGCCGATAAAGCCGTTCACCTCGACGAACTCTTCGCCGAGCAGGAAGCGCATGAGGTCGGCCTTATGCACGCCGAGGTCGCCGGTGACGCCCATGATCGCTTCGGGCTTTTTGAAGAACCAGCTCTTCGCGCCGTCGACGCTCCAGCCGTCGGGGCCGGGGTGTTTGAATGTGGTTTGAAAGGAGATGGGTCGGCCAAGCTTGCCGGCGTCGAGGATTTCCTTGGCCTTTGCGTGGGGCGGCATGAGGCGCTGGTTCTGGCCGACCATGAGGAACCTCGCGTTTTTTTCTGCCGCCGCGATCATTGCGCGGGCTTCCTCGCGTGTGCCGGCCATCGGCTTTTCCACCAGCACATGCTTTTTCGCGGCCAGCGCATCGAGCGTTTGCGGCGCGTGGTATTTGTTAGGCGTGCCGATCACGACCGCGTCGAGACCGGCGGCCATCAGCAACTGGCGATGATCGGTGTAAGCAGTCGCGCCATACAGCTTGGCAATTTGCTCCGATCGGCTTTGTTTCACATCGCACACGGCGACGATCGCCGCCTCCGGATTCGCCGCGAGTTCCGGCAAATGCCGCCGCTGTCCGATCGCGCCGCAACCAATGACTCCGACCTTTATCGCCATGCTTATTCTCCGAATTCGGATTCTATCCACGGGCATCGACAAATTCGCCTGAGGGAAAACGGCGGCTGCGACCGATAACAACGCTGGCAGGAGAATTTCGTGGAAGGTCTGGAAGCTTGATGTCAGGAGCCCGGCCATGAATCGCGATGACTGCATCGGTGCCGTTCGCCAAGCCGATTCCACATCGGCCTCTCGAGAACGGTGCACCTCTCCGCTTTTCTTCGCACTTCTCGTGGGCGGTTTCGTGACCAGCGCGTTGTCGGCGGTAATCGTCCGAAGACCGACGGGTAAACAATCAGCGCATGCGTCAGCCGCGGCGAAGGGTCTTCATCGCGCATTGACCGGCGCCTCACGCGATACAATTCTCCGAGCGATCGGCTGCCCTTCCGCGACCATCGGACAGGGGAAGGCGCAAGTCGACGACGTCTGGTACTATCCGATCGACACGGCTCGTCGCCAAGTGCTGGTCATTCACTTCGTACAAAGCCTCGCGCGAGACGTCGAAATTATCATGGCCTGACGATCAAACGACTGAGTGACAACGGCGCGCCACCGTGAAAGCAGGCTTGCGGTTTTAGCGCTGGCCGTCACAATGCAGCGGCGCGGGCGTGGACCGCTGCCCGTCGGCCAAGGGAGTGGCCGAGCGTCATCGGTGGCTGTCATTCGCAATCCACGTGTGCGTCAAATCAGGCGTTGATCGGTCGTTCAAGGACGGGCGGACAGATGGATTCATTTCAAATTCGCGGCGGGACACGACTTAAAGGCTCTATCGAGATTTCCGGCTCTAAAAACAGCGCGCTCCCCATTTTAGCGGCGTGTCTGATGGCGGAAGGGACGACCACGCTTTCCGGCGTGCCGCGATTGAGCGACATCGACTCGATGATCAAGTTGATCATCGAACTTGGCTGCGAAGTGAACCGTAATGAGTCGCCGACCTCGACAACAGACGGCCCCGCCTTGAACGGGCCGCTCGACCTGACTGTCATCGACGAGTCGGTCTGCGAGGCGCGCTATGACATCGTCAAGACGATGCGCGCCAGCATTTGCGTGCTCGGCCCGCTGTTGGCAAAACGGAAGCGGGCCGTCGTCAGCATCCCCGGCGGATGCGCGATCGGCGATCGGCCCGTTGATCTGCACGTCAGGGGACTTCAAAAGCTCGGGGCGATTTTCCACACTGAAAACGGCAACATGGTCGGCACCGTTAGCGGGCGGCTGAAAGGTTGTCGGATGTACCTCGGCGGCGCGCAGGGGCCGACTGTGCTCGGAACGATCAATGTGATGTGTGCCGCCGCGCTGGCCGAGGGGGAGACGGTTCTGGTGGGAGCCGCATGCGAGCCCGAAGTCACCGATTGTGCGGATTTGCTCAATAAAATGGGCGCGCAGATCACCGGCCAAGGCACACCGGAAATCCGCATCACGGGCGTGGACCGGCTGACCGCTTGTCAGCACCGGATTATTCCCGACCGCATCGAGGCCGGGACGTTCATGATCGCCGCCGCCATTACGAACGGCGAGCTCGAGCTCAAACATTGCAACGCCGACCACCTGATTGCGGTGATCGATCGCCTGGAAGAGATCGGCGTGCACGTCAAATCCGACGGCGATTCGACTTTCGTCAGCAGCGCCCGCCGATTGAACCCGATCGAAATGACCACGCAGCCGTTCCCGGGTTTCCCCACCGATATTCAGGCACAGCTGATGGCGTTGCTGTGCCTGGCCGACGGCATGAGCGTTATCACGGAGCGGATTTTTCCCGATCGCTTTCTGCATGTTGGTGAGCTGGTGCGCATGGGCGCTCGCATCCGCAAGGAAGGGCACACCGCCGTCATTCAGGGCGTGAAAGAGTTGCAGGGCGCGACGGTGATGGCGAGCGATTTGCGCGCGAGCGCCGCGCTGGTGCTTGCAGGATTAGTTGCCAAGGGCACAACGCAGATCGACCGCGTCTATCACATCGATCGCGGGTATGAAAAGATCGAGCAGAAGCTGATGGTGGTGGGGGCCGACATCGAGAGGGTGAAAGAGCAGCGAACGGTAGTTGCAGTGCCGGCAATTTCCGCGGAAGTGCACGGCAGCGTGCTTCGGAAGCTTAGACGCGCGGGAGATGAGGCGCGCGTGACCGCTCAGTCGTAACGTCATTCAACGTTCCCTCGGTCTTCTCGACTCTCCACTGGCACGTTAATGACGCGTCCCGGTTCGCGAAGGCGCAAGCGTCCGCTTGCGCCTTCGCGAAGCGGCAAACGACATCAAAGTGCAACGAGCAACCCAAACTCCAAGCGCTGACGCGGGCCTTGAAATCTCTCGACTTTGCACTCCCGCAAAGTTAGCTTCCTCTCGATACACATCCGTCGACAAGTACGCGTTGTGAACGAGGAGATCTTCTCCCTCTTTGTTTATGGGGCGCGAGATCGGGAGAGGAAACGCAAAAGACAGAGCAAGTTGGAGAGACTTTTGATCACCCTAAACGGCTCGGTCGCTCGTCGGTTGCTTCTTGCGATTGCAATTGTGTTTTCCGTAGCACCGCGCATCGTCATCGCGAGTGATGACGCCACGACCAATAAACCCGGCTATCCAGATGGCTGGTTTGCCGGCGACAAAGGAACGCGAGCGAAGCTGGCGAAATATGTGGGCAAGCCGATGCCGCCGCTGGATGGCGCCGAGCAGTTCGTGCCGCCCGAGGCGGGCGTGCAACTAACCACGAATCGAACAAGCGTTATCGTTTTCTGGGTGACGGTGAACGATGAAGCCGTCGATGCACTGAAAAATTTGGAGCAGATTTACCAACGATATAAAGACAAAAAGTTCTGCATGCTCGCGATCTGCACGAACTATCCGCAGGACAACTACCAAACCGTGGCCAAGCAGCAGGGGATTACCTTTCCAATAGCCCGCGACCCGGATTACAAGGCCATGCGTGCGTGGCACGCGGCGATTTGGCCGACGATCGCGGTCGTCGACAAGGACGGGAAAGTCCGCGCAATGGGCTTGAAGCAAGAGCATGTCGAGGACGTTGTCGTCGACCTGATGAAAGAAGCCAAGCAATTGCCCGACGATTACTCGCCCCCGAAGCCAGCCATGCAGTCGATCGATCGGAAATGGCTGGAAGGCAGCGACGCGCAACGTGCCCGGCTCGTCGCGATCGAGGGTAAGCCAGCGCCGGAGCTTGACGTCAAGGATTGGGTCGATGAAAAGCTCGACGCATCGATGACCAAGGGAAAGATCGTCGTGCTCGACTTCTGGAATCCGAGTAATGGCGTGTCGGTCGCGGCGATCGCAAAGAACAACGCACTGGCGAAAAAATATCAGTCGCGGGGCGTCGTATTTATCGCGATCGCGACGAGCAAGGCCGCCGCTAACGTCGCGTCGGTGGCTGCGGCGCGGAAGATTAGTTATCCATGTTGTGTCGACAATAACGGCGCAACCGAGAAAGCGTTTCTAGTCGACGATTACGATGACTACTTCATCATCGACAAGACGGGAGACCTCCGAGTCGCCGATTGCGCCAATGCGTCAGTCGATGTCGCTATTCAATCGATCGTCGATGCGTCACAGTGAACGCACATGGAATGTGATTTACGTCCTCGCGTTCGTCGCCGCTTGCCTGCTTGTCACGATTTTGAAAATCTGGATCGCGTCCAAGGGCCACAACTACGACATGGATTCCTGGCAGATCGTCAGCGATCTGCGAAAGTCGGGGAAGAACGTTTACGCGTTCACGGATCGCTACAACTACGGGCCCGTCTGGTTCGTCGTGCTCGGATTGCTGGGATGGATCCATCGTGCACTGCACCTACGTTCGTTGCTCGGCGTCGAGTCGTTTCACATGGTTGTCGCGGGATTTTTGTCCCTTGTCGATATCGCGGTGGCAGTGCTCCTCTATCGCCGCGCCGGCGGTAGAGCGGCGGCGTTCTTTCTGCTCAATCCGCTTTCGATCCTGCTGACCGGATTCCACTCCCAGTTCGACATGCTCGCCATCCTGCCCGCCTACGGCGGCTGGATATTGCTCAGCGACGAACAGATGAACACCCGAAACTTGCGAAATGCGCTCCTTCTATTCGGTCTATCGCTGGCCACGAAGCAGATCCTGATCTTCTTTCCATTCTGGTTGGTTGTTGCCCCGCTGAAACTGAGCCGCCGACAGCGGTTTGCGGCGTTCGCAGTGCCTTACCTCGTCTGCGCGGCGATCGTCGCACCGTACGCAGTCGCGCCGGGCGCGCTCGATGGCATCCTTCGCAATCTGCCGACAGCGGGCACGGTGGCGACGCGTGACACGCTGATCCACCGAACGCTGGAGGCGATTCTTCCGATCAATTTCCTGCTTCGGCCTCTAGCGATAAAAATTCTGTTTACGGCGATTCTTTGCTCGGTGGGGCGCGTCATGGGGAAGCGGAATCCGCGAACGATACTCGAGCAATATTTGCTGGCGTTCACCGTCGCCGGGCCGATGATGGCGACTCAGTATCTCGCGATCCCGCTCGTGGCGTGCGCGACCGCCTGGCGGCATTGGGCCGGGTGGGCGTACACAATTGTCTCAGTCATGATCGTGCAGATGTTTATGTGGCATGAAGACGTGATTTTTCATGAAGTACCCGCCTGGCGGCTCTTGCTTCACGATGGCTTTGGTTACTCGACCCCGCAAGCGTTGCTGGCAGTGCTTCTCGTGTTTGGCTACTCGGCCGGCCGGAACCGTGGTGAAGCTAAAAACGGAATCGCGCGCCCAGCGAATTCTTCAGGTACGCTCGCGGCATGATTCTTGACTTTAGGTGGCGATTCCCCGGTAATTTCCGGGTGATATGAGTCGCATCCTGGTCGCCGTCTCCAGCCCCTGGGCTTCGCAACGCGTCGTTGATACCGTCGGCGACATTGCCTCCCGCATCGGGGCCGAGGTTCTGGTCGCACATGTCTCGCGGCCTAGTGGTGGCGAGATGCGCGAGCAGGAGCAGGCCGACGGAGAGTCGGCCGTCCGCTTGTTGAGCGAAAAGCTCACCGACCGCGGCGTGGCGGTGCAGACGCTGCTGATGTTCAGCGACGACATCGCCCGCGCCATCTTGAACACCGCCGTCGAACGCGAAATCTCCCTGATCGTGCTCGGCCTGACGGGTAAAAATGTCTTTGCCCGGCTGCTGGCCGGGAATGTGCCGGTTGAGCTGATTAAGAACACAAAGATCCCGGTATTACTGCTCCCTCCCGATTGGGCAGGGGCAATCTGAGCGACATCACGATCCGGCGCCGAAGCCCGGATTAAGCAGGTAGTAGCCTTCATCCCTTCACAGCCCCGCTCGTCAGCCCCGCGACGAACTCCTTCTGCAACGCGAAGAACAGCACCATGACTGGCGTAATGCTGATGAGCGTCGCGGCCATCAGCAATGAATAATTGCGGGTCATTTCCGGCTGGCCGATCAGGTTGGCCAGGCCGATGGGGAGCGTGTACTTGCCCTCGTCTTGAAGAACGATCGAGGGCCAGAGGAAGCTGTTCCAACTGGCGATGAAGGTCAGCAATGTGAACGCGCCGGCCATCGGGCGCACGATTGGGAGCGCGATGTCCCACCACAGTCGCCATTCGCTACAGCCGTCGACACGGGCAGCCGCGAGCAGCTCATCGGGGACATTCGCCATCGCCTGTCGAAACAGGAGTATGCCGAACGCGCTCACCGCGCCCGGGACAAGAATCGCGGCGTACGAATCGAGCCAGCCGATTCGCCAAATTAATTCGTAACTGCCCGGCAGCAACACCTGCCCCGGCAAAACCATGGTGGTCAGGATCATCGCCAGCAGCACGCGCTTGCCGGCGAATTGGTACTTCGCCAGCGCGAACCCGCCGGCGCTGCTCAGGAGCACAACACAGACGCTCTGCGTTGAAGCGAGAAACACCGAATTGATAAGCCATCGCCCGACCGGCTGACCCCGCCAGAGGTCGACGAAGTTCTTCAACGTCATGCGTTCAAGATGGTGCCACGGGAGAAATAGCGAAGAATACAGATCGTCGCCGCGCTTTAACGACGCGCAAATTAGCCAGGCAAACGGCATCGAGCTTAAGCAGGCGAGAGTGATGACGGCGACATGCAAAAATAGCCGAGAAGATGCGCTAGCGCGAAGGCGGCCACGAAGCGGCTTCTCTTCAGCTCTCTTCATCGAATTGCTTGTCGTGATGCTGCCCATTCGTTCTTAAATCAAAGCGATCTCTTCGCATTGTCCTTCACGCGATCACGCCGTTGCGGTCGTTATTCCCGAGCAAAAAACTTCGTCGCCCGCATCGGCGCGATGCCGACGACGATCGTCAGCACCACCATCATCCAGCCGATCGCCGAGGCGTAGCCCAAGTCGCGCACTTCGAAGCCGATCTCGAACAAGTACATGCCGATCGTCAGTGCGCTGCCGCCGGGACCGCTCGATTGGTTAAAGAGCAGCCACGGCAGCTCAAATAATTGGAGGGCGCCGATCAGCCCCACGAGCAGCAGGAAGAATGCAACTGAGCGAATGCCGGGGAGCGTAATGTGCCAGAATCGGCCGAACGATGTCGTGCCATCGACGGCCGCGGCGTCGTAAAGCTCCTTGTCGACGAGCTGTAGCGCTGCCAGGAAATAGATCATGCCGAAGCCGACGGACAGCCACAGGCTTGCTCCCAACACCGAAAGCATCGCGAAGCGTGGGTCTGCCAGCCAATTCGTTTCGATCCTGTGTCGGATGACGAGGGACAGAACTTCATTGACAAGCCCGCCCCGCGGCGCGAGCAGCTGCGCGAACAGCACGGCCACGAATACCTGTCCGACCAGGTGCGTCGACAAGAACGCGAACCGCCATACGCTTCGGCCGCGCAGGTCTTGTCGATCGAGCAGAATCGCCAGCCCGAGCGAGAGCGGAATCTGTAGCGTGACGAAGGCAATCGCAAAGCCGACCGTGTTCGCCGTCGCCAGCCAAAAGATTCGATCATGGAAGAGAAACCGAAAGTTCGCGAACCCGACGAATATCGATCGCTTCGGGCCGACAGTCTTGTACGTGCTGAGGATCAGGCTACGTGTAAGCGGAAAAATAAAGAAAACGCAAAAAAGTATGACGAATGGCGAAACGAAGACGTACGGCGCGAGCCGACGCTGAGCATTCCAGCGCTGGGAATTCAATACTGCACCGAATCCGCAGGAAACGTTCCAAAATCGATAGACCGTTTCAGCTCGGCCGCCGCGTCATCAAGCCATGCCTGAACTTCGGAGATGAGCAGGTTATTCAAAACCGCGCCGCCGCGTACACGAGTGCCCGCTTTGATCAGCACATTCGAGAGCGAAGCTGACGCGAGCGTTGCGTACGGCGTCGCGTGCCGTGGAGGCAACTGTTTCGCGAGATCAATGAATAACTCTCCACAGAATTGATTCGAGAAGAATGCGTCCGGCTGATGAAAAATCGGCGCGTCCCACATCGCTTGAAGCGCCGGCAAAGTCATCGTATCGCGCCAACGGGCCTCGACCCCTTCGCGGCTGGAGTCGAGCGCCATGATCAAGTTCCAAGCTGCCTGCGGATTCGGGCATCGGCGGGGGATGGACGAACAAGTCCCACCCCAACTGCCGGTCGGCGCATCGGTCGGATCGAAGCGTGGCAACGGCATCATCGCAACTTTGCCCCGAAGCTGATCGCCAGCGGCATCGCGCAACATTCCTGCTCGCCAGTCGGGCGTGAGCATGGCGCAGAGGTCGCCGCGCTCGATGTCGTTGATCCAGACATTCGCGCCGGGCGAGGCGTCGGCCGCGATACGTCTGGGGCCCGCGAGGAGCTGCGCATAAAACGCGATCGTCGCCGCCACATTGGCATCGGCCAAGTGGACGACGTTGTGATCGTCGATCGGACTGATCCGCCGCTGCTGCAACATGACCAAGAGATAATCCGACGCGGTGGATGGAAGTTCCAGCGCGTGTCGGTTCGGAAAGCCGCGGGCCGTCCAATACCGCTGGAACGCCAGGCATTTCTCCTGGAATACCGGCCAGCTCGTCGTGCCCGCCAGATCCACGCCGGCTTCGTCGAAAAGATCCTTTCGGAAAGTAATGGTGACGGGATGCACGTCGTGCGGCACGCCGAAGATCACGCCCTCCTTCGTCCAAGGCGTCAGACGAGTTTCGACATATCTTGAACGCCCGCCCGAGCGGCTGAGCAATTCGTTCAATGGCAGAAGACCGACATCTTTTGTCGGCGGTCGAAATAATCGTCCGATCGATCCAATCTCGATTTCAACGACATCCGGCTGCGATGAATCGTTCGCCAAGTCGCGATCGAAGGCCGCGTTGAGGCGAAGGCTGATAGCGTTGGGGTTGACGAGGTGACAATCGACGGTTTTGCCGCTGCGCCGGGTAAAATCCGGGATACTTTTTTCATAGCTAGCGACGTGCGTGTCGACGAATGTCCAGAGCAGTAAGTCCGCGCGCGCTCGCGACGCGGGGCGCGAGGCGATGAGGCACCCGGTAATGATGGCCGTGAGAGCGAGAACGAGGATCGGCTTGCCGCAAGGGATATTCAAGCGAGCCTCAGTGTAACAACTGGGAAACAAGCCGGTCGGCAGGCGCTTCACATCAAACGCGGCAATTTGTCGATGAGACGGCTGGAGCCTAAACTTGGCCGCAGACCCAGCTATGTCAAATGTCCTTCAGACAATCCCGAAGATTCGGACCGGGGCGACTGACGCCGCGCGTCGGGATGCGCCATATGAGCCGATTTGCGCTCTATTTCGCCGCTACTTGCATCAGGCCAAGCTAAAGTTCACGCCCGAGCGCGCGATGATGCTCGACGCGGTGCTGCGAAAGGGCGGCTTGTTCGAAGCCGAGGCACTGATCGACGATTTGAAAAAACTTGGTCACCGCGTCAGCCGGGCCACCGTGTACCGAACGCTGGCACACCTTCAAGACGCGGGAGTCTGTAAGCAAGTCTTTTTCGATAACAAGCAAACTTATTATGAAGTCGTCGCAGGGCGTCAAGCGTACGATTATTTGATATGCGTGGAGACCGGGCGGGTGATCGAGTTCAGCAGCGAAAAGCTTCGAAAGCTACGCGATGAAATCTGTCGGGAGCATGGATTTGAGCCGCTCTCCCATCAATTTCATGTGTTCGGCTCAAGCGTGCTGACGCCAAGATAAGCATTGCGGAAGCTTCGCTAGCAAAGCGCGATAAAAGTCGCCAGGGTGAGAAACGCGATTCGCATCTTGTTGTCCCAAACCAATCGGTTGCCGAGCGAAAACATCTGAATGTCCTTACCTGAAATGAATTGTGCGGGCTTCACCGAGCCGATTCTGACACGAAAACACGTCGAGTGGAAAAAATACTCGATTCGCAGAATAACCTACTTCATTTGGCCAATTGGACTCAAATTTGCCACGCTTATTGGACAGGCGTCGTTTTAGGCCGAACCGTCTGTAACGACTGTCGCTTTTAGGCAACGTTGTTCAGATGGATCGCGGCCCACTTCGATTTTGATGTCTCTAAGTTTAAATACATCTCGTGGCGACCACGCTCGGAAGGAGGATGTCGCGTTCACGCGGGACGGAACGGAGCAGTCATCTGCGTGGCAGAAGATTTTGAGGACGCTCATCCTTGAGACCAATGCAGCTATGGCTGTCGTCGTCAGCACGTTGCCGCGTGGATCGATGGCGATTGTTCAATCGGATGGCATGCCGGCGGCGATGCTTGAATCTTACGGCGCGCGGTTCCATTTAGACGATCGAGCGGCATTACAAGCAATGGACCGCCGCCGCGCAGTGCGTGCTGAAGATTGCTGGCCGCGAGAAGCGGTTTTAAACGGCGTATTTTACAGGCAATTTTTGCAGGCAAACGGGTTGACACATATCGCAGCGGCCCCGGTCGCCGATGCATTATTTGCAGGTTATCCGAGCGCCATCGAGATCTACCGAACCGCTACGCAAGGTCATTTCACCATTCCGTCGCTCACGCTGTTTGCAGACCGATGTGAAATGATCCAACTACCCGCTGACAAAATCCGCCACACAACTGGCGACACTTTGACCGGCCATCCGTTCAATCCCAATTCGAAGCCGCCTGTCGCGGTAAGGGCTGCCGAAGGGCTGCTGCCGGGCGCGCGTCGGTCGCTGGAGAAAAGGTTCTTCGTCTTCGATCGCTTGGCCCATCCGATGATCGGCACAAAAGTATTTCAACAGCTTGACGAGGTGTTGCGACGCGGGATGAGCGAAGTAGCGGCAAAGCGCATCGAAGGGATGGAACGTGGAGGCACCGAACGTGATGCGGCGTTGTCTGGAACAACGAATGACGTCAACGGATTATTGACCATTACCGATCGCGCGACGCTGGGCGAACGTGTCGGGATCGCCGACTCGATCGGTGATTTGTGGATGTTTCGGTTGGTCGATCGGCCTGAATTTTCTGCCTGCGGACCTGGGCCGCATGTTGTTTTCTGCTTACAACCGGAATGTGAAGATTGGGGCTCTCTAGCGTCTGATGACCTCACAGCGAATCCGGAAATGGTCCGCTTCATTCCGGCTGTGAAGTTTTTGGAAGATCATTTCAGTCGCGGCCCGTCGCTCGGCGAAGTGGCTGCCTCGGTCGGCCTGAGTCCGTTTCATTTTCATCGCACCTTCACTGAGGTGATGGGCATTACGCCAAAGCATTTACTGCTCGATTGTCAGATTGAACGCGCCAAGCACGAATTATTGAAGCGTGAGCAGAGTCTCATTGATATCGCGAAGACCTGCGGCTTTGCGCATCAGTCGCATTTTACCAGCCGGTTTAAGCAAGCAACCGGGCTGACGCCGACGCGCTGGCGAAAAATGGCTGCGGCCGTCAAATCGACTGCGTCTACCGCAGCGGGTTGATCATCATGCCCGTCGCGATTTTTGGCACGAAGAAAGTGCTTTTCTGCGGCATCACCTCGTTGTGACGCGCCAGCTGTTCCAATGCCCCAAGCGGCGTCGCTTTTAATAACAAACCAATTTGAAATTCCGATCCGTTTACGCGGGGCGCGATTTCGCTGCCATACGCGGTGTAACCGCGCGTGAGTTCGCCCGTGCCGTCGGTAAATTGTGGCTGAAGCACCTCCTCCAGGAAATAGCGCTGCAGGATCGCAACGTCGAGTCGCCGCCACGCTTCCGACTGTCCGGTCTCGAGTCTGGCCAGCACGTCCGGATTTTTACAATTGAGCTGGTACACCTTTTTCGAAGCGCCGTCGTAAATCCCAAACGTATGTGCCGGCTGTACGGGAAGCACGGTGTCGACATAGCGTTTCACCTGCTCGCCGGACAGCGGCGTTTCAATGACCTCGAAGTTCGCGGCGATTGATTTTTTGAAGGCATCGACGCTGAAATCTTTCAAGCCCCCGATGAGCCGATGCGTCGGAAGAATCAGCAAGCCGTCATCCTGCATGCTGACCAGAACGAACATGCACCAGTTGGCCGGGTGCGATTCGGGCAGCGTCTGGCCGCCATTCGCGGCGATTGCATCGGCCTGATATTGCAGCGCGGTCGTGTAGCGATGATGACCGTCGGCGATGTACACGGGCTTGGTGCCGAGAAATTCGATCACCTTGTTTTCTGCATCAGAGTCGATGACTTTCCACAGCTGATTGCGCACGCCGTCCATCGTGGCGTCGAGTTCGGGCTTGCCGACGTTCGCGTAGAGGATTTTGTTCACCTCGCCGTGCGTGTCGCTAAACACGCCGAAGATCGGCGAGAGCTGCGCGCCGGTGGCGCGCATCAACTTCAGTCGATCCTCGATCGGGCCCTTGTACGTCTTTTCATGCGGCACAACCTGCCCCTGCCCGAACGGGCTGAGCCGCACCAGCGTGAAGAACCCGCGGCGGTGATAGGTCTTGCCGTTATGATCGTACGATTGCTGATACGGATAGAGCGCGCCTTTCGTATCG
Source organism: uncultured Phycisphaerae bacterium (assembly GCA_964236135.1). Taxonomy (GTDB): domain Bacteria; phylum Planctomycetota; class Phycisphaerae; order Tepidisphaerales; family Tepidisphaeraceae; genus CAXSBN01. Next base: position 34,832 of record CAXSBN010000004.1, on the reverse strand, counting down.
CGATGCAACACGCCGCTATCGAGCCATGACTGCATCGTGATGGCTGACTTCTCATACACCGCGTCGGGCCCGACCGACTTGGGCGGCATGAAGGGCAGATCGATGTTGACGATGTTGTGCGGATCCTTGGCAACGAACCGGGCCTTGCCCGCATCATCAAGCACGTCGTAAGGCGGCGCGATTACGTTCGACATGTCGAACCGACCGGCAGGGGCGTAACGAATTCCAGCGAATTGACGGATATGAGCCATGGGGAGGGTTCAGAGTTCAAGGGTCGGGTTCAGCGAGGAAACGACACTCATCTTCGTTTAGCGGCACCGCTTGCGGTGCGTTGTCGTCTTCATGCGCGCAACGTAGCGCCGAATTTCTCTTTCATCATTGCAACAACACGATCCACTTGCGACTGCACTTCTTCAGCAGTGAGCGTGCGATCCATCGCACGGAACGTCAATCGAATCGCCAGGCTCTGATGTCCTGCCGGCACCGGCGCGCCTCTGTAAATGTCGATCAGCGTCAGCGATTCGAGTTCCTTGCCAGCGCTATCGCGGATTACTTTCTGAAGCTCCGAATACGTTTCATTTGCTTTCACAACAAACGCAAGATCTCGCACAGAGCTTGGCGTGCGAGCGATCGTCGAATGTGCGGCGACACGCGAGAATCCTTTCAGCAGCGGCGAGAGTTCCAACTCGAAGCCGAACAGCTTGAAGGAGGTCTTGCCGACATCAATGACGTTCTTGTCGACTTCGCCGATGAATCCGATCGGCTGGCCGTCGATGACGATCGCGGCCGTTGCGTCTTTCGAATATCCCAAGCGCTCAGCCGGTTCGAATTGCGCGATCGTTCCGGACAATTCGAGAATATCCTCGACCGCGCCTTTCAGATCGAAGAACGTGATGGACGAGTTGCGGCCGGTCCAGTCGTATTCACTCGACTGACCACCCGCGATGCCGGCGATTAGGAAACTTTCAATAGCACCAGGCACATCGATCGATTCAGTCGCTTGATCGCGACTGTAGACCTTGTCAATTTCGTAGAAACGTGTTGCCACCGCTCCATGTCGAAAGTTGCGCTCGGCGACACGCACGAGTGAGGGAAGGAGTCGTGTCCGAAGAACGCCGTGATCTTTAGTCATCGGGTTTTTTAGCCGAACAATGCTCACGTGAGAACGTGGCGCGTCGAGCTTCTCTGTTTCTTCCGCAAGGACTAAAGCCGGCGATTTCGTCTCGAAGAACCCGACGGCCGATAGATAGTTCGCGATGGAATCGCGCAACGTGTCGACACCCCCGCGCTTGCCGAGTGTCGGCGTTTGCGACGTCGGCGCGGTGGGGAAGGTGTCGTAGCCGATCGAGCGCGCGACATCTTCGATGAGCACGACGGGGTCGGTGACATCGAACCGCCAGGTCGGCACGGTCACGCTGAGCTTGTCGTCGACTTCCATGTCGAGTTTCGTAAGCGACGATCGGATCGTCGCATCATTGACGGCTGCCCCGAGATAATCAGTGACGCGCTGGCTCGAGAGCGAGAAGATCTTCGGCTCGCGCTTCGTCGGATGCACATCGACTTTCTCGCCCACCGTCCCGCCGGCCAATTCGCAGATCAGCGACGTCGCGCGGGCGAGTGCGTGTTCAAGGGTGAAGTTCGGGTCCACGCCGCGCTCGAAGCGGTAGCTTGATTCGGTGGAGAGATCGACGCGCTTGCGTGTCTTGCGAATGTTCTCCGGATTGAAGTGCGCGGCCTCCAGAAGAATATTCGTTGTCGCCTCGCGCGTCTCGCTCGATTTTCCGCCCATGATTCCCGCGAGCGCGAGCGGTTTCGACGCATCACAAATCACTAGTGTCGGATTCGCATCCGGTTTGCCCGCATCGATCGTCTTACCGCCGAGCAGGTCAAGCGTTTCGTTTGCTTCGAGCGTGCGGACGATGATCTTCTTCCCATCCACGCGATCGAAATCGAACGCGTGCAGCGGCTCGCCGTATTCGAGCATGACGAAGTTCGTGATGTCGACGACGTTGCTGATTGACCGCTGTCCGACAGAGATCAACGCGTCGCTCAGCCACTTTGGTGATGGACCAACCTTCACGTTCGCAATCGCATGAGCTGCATATCGCGGACAAAATTCCGGATTGCGAATTTCAACGGTGAACGGGGCGCTCCCGCCGCTTGCGGCTTCGCGGATCAACTCGCTCGGCAGCTTTAATTTCAAATTCATATGCGCTGCAACCTCGCGCGCAATCCCAATCATCCCCAGACAATCCGGACGATTCGCAAGCACGTTCAGATCCGCAAAAAATCCACCATCTACCAGCGGCGTGGATTCCTCAATCTCCAAACCGATCTTTGGAAACGCGTCCATAAGCGCGTCGTGATCGACCTGAGGGTCGAGGTAGCTGAGTAACCAGAAAGTTGAAATCTTCATGTCCGACACCACTCATCTAGCCCGGTCGCTTGCAACCGATGCGAACCCGTCGCAGGCGACAAGGTTAAATGCGATTCAAAACTGGCTCAGAAACGTCTCGTCATTTTCGAACAACAATCGGATGTCATCGATCGCAAATCGCGCCATCGCGATGCGCTCGATGCCCATGCCGAACGCCCAGCCCTGGCACACGTTCGGATCGAGGCCGCCGTTGCGGAGCACGCCCGGGTGGATCATTCCGCCGCCCAGGAGTTCCATCCAGCGGCCGCGATAGAACACATCGCACTCAGCGCTTGGCGTGGTGAACGGAAAATAGCTCGGCCGAAACCGCAGCTTGATGTCGTTGCCGAGCAACTGCTTGAGCATCTCGAACAGCGTCCACTTCAGATCCGAGAAGCTGATCGATTTGTCGAGCGCAATCGCATCGACCTGATGGAACATCGGGAAGTGCGTCGCGTCGATCTCATCGCGGCGAAAATTCCGGCCGACGGTGAACGCCCGCAGCGGTGGCTTTGTGTCGCGCATCGCGTGCATCTGAAAGCTCGTCGTGTGCGTGCGCAGCACGTGGCCCGACTCGGTGAAGAACGAATCCTGCATCTCGCGGGCCGGGTGCCAGGTCGGCATGTTCAGCGAATCGAAGACGTGAAACTCGGTCTCGACCTCGGGGTAATCGTCATAAGAAAACCCCAGGCCGATGAGGATCGACTTGATGTCCTCGATCGTCAGCGACAGCGGATGACGGCGACCGATCGGTCGCCGTGTGCCGGGCAGCGTCACGTCAATCGCGCTGGCGGGGCGGTTGTTTTTTGCACCGCCGGCCTCGAGTTTTAGCCTCTGCGCATCGATCGCGTCAGCAACAGTCTTTTTCGCATCATTGACTCCCGCGCCGACTGCCGGGCGATCTTCCGATGATGCATCGCCGATGCTTTTCGTGAGCTGGGAAACCTCTCCTTTTTTGCTCAGAAACCGCAGCCGTAGCGACTCGACTTCATCGAGCGAATTGGCCTGCTTGATCATGGCGATCGCCGCGTCGCGCGTCGACATGATTTGCTGGAGAGTTTCGTCAAGGGTGACCGGCATTTTGGTGAATGGGGGAAGATAGCGTCGAGTGCGATTTCGGGGAAGATGGACGTGCAGTTGAACTAAAACTGCGATCGATATTCGGCAATTTTAACAAGAACTAAGTTTTATTCGCGGCCGGAATCTCCTTTCGATACACTAGAACACTCTGTTCCCTGGAGGTTTCTTGAAGTTTTTGTTCCCTGGCTGTTGGCCTAAAATCGTGCCCGCCGCGTTGCTTGCCTCCCTGGCAATCACGTCATTTTCATGCGGCCCTGAGACGACCGCGCCGCCGTCACCGCTGGTTGAAGGTGCGTCGAGTCCGGTCAAGAAGCTGAGCGTGGGGTCTAACACGGCTCCCGCCGCGGTTTCGTCAAACGGTACAGTTTCCATTCCAAAAGAGGCGACATTTACGCTGTATTGCCGCGACTTTTCCGGACAGGCACATATTGACGAAGCGAACCGCGCCAAAACCGAGCTAATGAAAAACACGCCGCTGCATGACTGGTACGTGATTCATCAGCAAGATCGCAGCACACTTTTTTATGGTTATTACCGAGATACCCAGGATCCCGCGCTCGCGGCCGACCGGAAGCGGGTTGAGGCGGTCACCGACAAACTTGGCGACAAGCTCTTTCGCAACACCACCCCGCTGCCAATTGACGCAGCCGATCCCGTCGCGCCGACCGAGTGGAACCTTGCCAATCTCCGCCGCGGGACGGGCGACATGAAGCATTTCTGGTCGCTCCAGATCGCCGCTTACAAGGACAGCCCTGAAAGAAAGAAGGCTGCTGTCGACATGGTGCGCGATGCGCGAACGCGCGGCGTCGAAGCCTATTTTTATCACGGTCCGTCAATCAGTTCCGTCTGCATTGGGTGCTGGCCTGCCGACGCGGTTCGCCGGCAGGATGCGTCGACTGCCGAGCCATCGTCGTCTAATCCGGATGAGAAAATCCTGGTGTCGCAGCAACCAATTTCTCAAAAGATGGCCGCGGCGATGAGCCGGAATAATGTCACCGTGATGACACCCGTACTCGATGTCGTCGACCCGCAGTTGCGGCAGACGATGCAGCAGTATCCTCAACATTTTGTGAACGGACTGCCTGAAGGACGCAAAGACGCGCAGAATAACATGGTGCCCAAGCCGTCGGCGCTTGTGGAAATTCCATACTCCGCACCGTCGGCATTCAATAACACGCAACAGGTTGTTCCCACGCCCGAAGCGGTTCGCGCGCTCTCGCCTGCCGCTGCTTTGCCGGCGGGCTCGGGAAAACTTCGAGGGCTTGACGGGAAGTGACCCATCGAGCGACGAAGCTGCTCATTGCCACGACCAACGTCGGCAAGGCACGCGAGTTTCGCGAGATGCTCGCCGCTACAGGCTACTTCGCCGGATTCGAATTCACCGATTTGACTGCGCAGTCGCACTCCGTGCCGGACATTGAGGAGTGCGGCGACACTTTCCTTGCTAACGCATCGCTCAAGGCATCTGGTTACGCGACGTTCTACAACACTTGGGCTTTGGCGGACGATAGCGGCCTGGCGATCGATGCGCTAGAGGGAGCACCCGGCATCTACAGCGCGCGCTGGGCGGAGCGACATCAGGCTGGGAAGGGTGATGTTGCCAACAACGCGCTGGTCTTAAGGCAGATGCACGATGTCGCCGACGATCGTCGGACTGCCCGTTTCATCTGCGCCCTGGCATTGTCGAACGAACGCGGCCAGATCGTCGCGACGTCCACCGGCACCGTCGAAGGCCGCCTCCTTCGCGCCCCGCGCGGCCATAATGGCTTCGGTTATGACCCGTTATTCCTCATCCCACACCTGAACCAAACCACCGCCGAGCTCACCCCGGAAGAGAAACACGCGTTAAGCCACCGCGGGAAGGCCTTGCGGCAACTGAAGGCGTTCCTGTCACGGCCACACTCCGGACATCGTCCATGACTCGCGCGAAGGTCGTAGCCGCACGCGACGCATAGATGTTTCCGCATTGCGCGACGTTTGCGCCGCCATTGCATCGCCGCTGCAACGGCTGTTGCGATTCCAACACCTGACAGCGTGAATGTTGACGCATGTTGAGTGGCGTCGAACATTCGATGCAGCCAGAGCTTATTGTTCAGATAGCGGATGATCCTGACGTGATTTGCGACAGTTTGGGTAACGATTAGATGTCCTGCCAATTCGCGAAAGACGCGGGTCGTGCCGCCGCGATCTTTCCATGAAGACTCGTCAATTTCGGCGCGCACTTGACTAAGCAGTTCCTCAAAAATTCGTTGCCGTCGTTGATCAAGCTTCTTCGCTTCGGTGACCTGTGCATCGGTCAGGAAGCTGGGATGATCAGCTTGGTTCCACTCGAGCTCGAGAGCGCTGTAGGGCGGTTGGAACTCTCGCAAATCATATACGCGTGTGACGATCTCGCTTGGAGAAGCGGGTAACGGAACATTGAAGACCGGCACTGACGAACGCGAGATAATCAGACCACGCGCGGGCCAAAGACCGTAAGTCGTCGACAGGATCGCCACAAGAATGATACGAAAAATCATTTCTTCCACCATTGGGTCGCCGCCGATCTTCTCTCGGCAACGGCACGGGTTCGACCTATGTTGACCTTCAGTTCACTCCGTCACCAAATCCGGCGGTAGTCGGTGCATTTCGGCCGTCGCATCGTTGGCTTGAGACATCAGATGCAGCGCGATCGCGATGGCAAGGCCGATCATCGCGGTGGCGCAGACGCCCGTCCAGCCGGCATGGGCCCAGGCTTTCACGCCGACGTACGAGCCGAGCGCGGCACCGATGAAGCGACAGACCATGTAGAGCGTGTTCATTCGGCTCCTGGCGTCGGGCCTCAACGATACGACCAGCGATTGCTCGGCCACCTGCACCGACTGCACGCCCAAGTCCATCAACAGCACACCGACGATGAGGGAAGGAATCGAAATCCAAAAGATCATGAGGATAAACGCGGCCAGCGTGAGCGCGAGAGCGATGGTGACGGTGAAAGCCGAGCCTTTTCGGTCGGATAGTTTCCCCGCCAGCGGCGCACCAGCGGCACCGATCAAGCCGATGATACCGAACAACCCGGCCTCGGCGGGGCCGCGACTGAACTTGGTGACCATGAGAAACGAGAGGCACGCCCAGAACGCGGTGAAGCTGCCGAACGAAATACCACTAATGACCGACGGTGCCCAGGCCCGTTTTTGCGTATGGAGCAGCGTGAAGAGCGATTCCATCAGCTCGCCGTATCGCATACGAAGCTGTGGCGGTCGACGCGGCAGCTCGAAATGCAGCACGACGGCAGTGATCACCATTAAGCCGGCGCCGATGCCGAACATCGCTCGCCAGCCGAGCCATGTCGTAACCAATCCGGACACGACGCGCGCCATGAGTAACCCGCATAAAAGGCCGGCCATCATCATGCCAACCGTGCGCCCGCGTTTGTCCGGCGGCGAAAGATCGACGCTGAGTGGAATGAGCAGTTGCGCGCTCATCGCCGTAATGCCGACCAGTAGCTGCAACAGAACGAGCAGTTGAATGGAAGACGCCGCCGCCGACAGCGCGACGAGTAGCGCGCAGATCCACGTCAGCCATAGCACGAGCGTTCGCCGCTCGACGGCATCGCCTAACGGAAGGAAGAAGAAAAGCCCCACCCCGTAACCGACCTGGGCTGCCGTGCTCACGCGGCCAGCAACGCTATCGCTGCAGTCAAAATATCGCGCGAACGACGCCAGCAGCGGCTGATTGTAATAGATGTTCGCCGCCGAGATTCCGCAGGCCGCCGACATCACAGCGAGCTGGCGCTGTGAGAGGTATTTTGATTCGCGTTTTGCGTCATCCTGAACGGCGGCTGCGGTCAATGAAAGGCTCCTGAGGTAATTGAGCGGATCGTACGCAAATTCTTAGCCGCTGGCGGCTTCGTGGAACAGGACGTGCGAAATTTTACGCGTTCCATCTCGCCAAACCGCAAGCGGCTCACTCATCGGCTTCGATGCGATCTGTCCGCATTACAACCAGCGATTTGAGGTGGGACCAAATCGAATACGAGGGTGAAGTCGATGCGGTCGATGGGCAATTTCTGGTGCGCTATTTCGAAGCCGGTAAACTGGTCGCGGCGGCGGGGGCGGACGAAGTGAGAAGATTGCACGAATTGCGGAGGCGATGTCGTTCATGGACGAAGACCGCTAGTACCTCGCTAGATGCTGACATCGCTTCAATACTATAAGTTGTCGCACGGAATCTTCGTCGTGGAAAACATTCGTCCATCCACTTGGATTCGATACGCTCTTAGCCACGTGCGTCGATATATCCCGCTCATCCTCTTTTTTCTCGTGCTCATCACGCCGTTCATTCTGCGGATGGCGGTGGGCGGCTCATCGAAAGCAGTGGTCAGCTCCGCTGCCGGCGAATCGGTGATTATCGTCACGCCGCATGTGGAAGGCATTCGCCGCGAGTTTGCGGATGCATTTGATCACTGGCATCGAGAGAAATACGGATCATCGGCCAGCGTCGATTATCGCAGTTACGGCGGCACGACCGACATCGTGCGCTACCTCGATAACGTGCGCGACAGCGGCACCTTCCAAAAGCTCGGCACGTACGGCATGGACCTGGTCTGGGGCGGCGGCGATATTTTCTTTGAGACGAAGCTCAAAAAGAACGGACATCTCGAAGGCCTCACGTTGCCGGAAGCGGTGATGTCGTCTGCATTTTCGGAAAAAAATGTCGGCGGGTTGCCGTTGTATGACACCGGCTCGCCGCCGCAATGGTTTGGGACAGCGCTGTCGAGCTTTGGAATCGGATTCAATCGCGATGTCGTGAGTTATCTCGGCGTGACTGATCCAAAAACTTGGCGCGACTTGGCCGACGCGCGATGGCGCGGCTGGATCGTGATGGCCGACCCGACCCGCAGCAGCTCGGCCGTCGCGGTGTACATGACGGTCGTCGAACGCGCGATGCAGGATGCGACCGATGCGGGCGGCACCAACGACGACGGCTGGGCGAACGGCATGGGCCTGCTTCGACAGATCGCCGCCAACGCGCGGCTGTTCACCGACGCCAGCAGCGCGCTCCCCGGCCAGGTGAGCAGCGGCGATGTCGGGGCGGCGATGACGATCGACTTCCATTCGATCGACCAGATGCTGCAAGTCGGCGAGGCGCGGATGGGCTTCATCCTCCCTGCCAACGCGACGATCTTAAATCCCGACCCGATCGCGATGCTGAAAGGCGCGCCGCATCCGGAGATGGCGAAACGGTTCATCGAATTTGTGCTGAGCGATGTCGGCCAAAAACTCTGGTATCGCAAAGCGGGCGAGCCGGGCGGGCCGGTATCGACGACGCTCTATCGCTTGCCTGTTCGGGCCGATCTGTTTCAGGATGATCCTGAGCTGCGAAAACGCGCCGACCCGTTTGCCGCCGGTGGATTCAACACCTCGCGAAAGCGCACGGCGACGTTTTCATTCCTGCCGGATTTGATTCAGTGCAGTTGCATGGACACGCTCGAAGATCTACGCGCCGCGCGTCTGGCGATTACGAAGGCGGGCCGTGCGGATCTGGATGCGAAGCTCGGAAAGTTTCCGTTCGATCAGAAAGTCGCGTTGGAAAAATCGAAGCAACTGGCGGCGCTGAAGGAAAAGCCGGCGGAGCGATTGGCATTGCTGAGGAAATGGTCGGAAGAATTTCGCGAGGAATATCGCGAGCTGCGCGAGGAAGCTGAAAGAACCAAAAACTAAACTCCTCTCCCCAGTACGCTGGGGAGAGGTGGGGTGAGGGGTCTTCTGTTTTCAATGGCGAAGAAAGCCCCTCTCCCAGCCTCTCCCCGAGTACGGAGAGAGGAGTAAGACGAAGATGAGCAAGACCGCCCAGTACATTCTCTTCTGGTTGATCACCGCGACGTTCGCCGCGTTCTTGCTCTGGCCGATCCTGCGAGTCGTGCGTGTCGGTTTTTTCGGCGTGCCCGGGACGGCCAGTAGCGGGTTCACGCTGGCTTACATCAATTCGATTTTTCTCGACCATAACCTCCGCCGCGGTCTATTGAACAGCACGCTCATCGCGATCTGCGTCACGATCGTCTGCACGCTCATCAGCGTGCCGCTGGCCACTCTCAATCAGCGGTATACGTTTCCGGGCAAGACGATCGTCGGTTCGCTCCTGCTTGTGCCGCTCATTCTGCCGCCATTTGTCGGGGCGATCGGCATGCGGCAAATCCTCGGACGATTCGGCGTGCTGACGAGTATCTCGCAGCATTTAGGCTTCGTCGGCGGCAATACGCCGATCGACTGGATCGGTGCCGCGCGCCTCGGCGGGATCGTGTTGATCGAAGCGCTCAGTCTCTATCCGATCTTGTATCTTAACGTCAGCGCGGCGCTGGCGAATCTCGACCCGGCGATGGAGCAGGCGGCGGCGAATCTTGGCGCATCGCGCTGGATGATCTTCCGAAAAATCACGCTGCCGCTGATGCGTCCCGGATTATTCGCCGGCGGAACGATCGTGCTGATCTGGAGCTTCACCGAGCTCGGCACGCCGCTGATGTTCGACTATTACCGCGTCACGCCCGTGCAGGTGTTTCATCAGTTGACGCAAGTGAGCGGCTCGCCCGTGCCGTACGCGCTGGTCGTTGTCATGCTGGCGGCGAGCGTGCTGCTCTATGTCGTCGGCAAGCTCGTGCTCGGCCGACGCATTGATGCCGCCGTGACGAAGGCGTCGACGCAACAGACGGCGATCGCCGCGCGTGGCGGCAAGGGGCTGCTCGTGCTGCTGCCGTTCGCGATCGTCAGCGGGCTCGCGCTGCTGCCGCACCTTGGCGTGCTGCTGACAAGCGTGGCCGGCGTTGGTACGTGGTACGACTCGGTGCTGCCGAAGGTGTTCACCACCACGCATTTCCGCACGGCGCTCACGCACGATGTCGTGATGGGCGGCACAAACGTGCGCAATAGCGCCATCCTGAACAGCGTCACCTACGCGGCCATGAGCGTGATCGTCGACATCGTGCTTGGTCTGGCGATCGCGTACCTCATCGTCCGCTCGCGCATCGCGCGGCCGTTCAAGGCGGTGCTCGACAATCTGTCGATGCTGCCGTTGGCCGTGCCGGGGCTAGTGCTCGCGTTTGGTTTCGTCGCGCTCAGCTTGCAGATGCAAACATGGGTCGGCGCCGGCCATCCGATTCTCTCATCGTACGTCGACTTCACGCAGAATCCGATTCCGTTGCTCGTGATCGCATACGCGATGCGTCGACTGCCGTACGTCGTTCGCAGTGCCGTCGCCGGCTTGGAGCAGACGCCGATCGACCTGGAACTGGCGGCGAGAAATCTGGGCGCCTCCGGCTCGCGAACGATGTGGCGAGTCACCATCCCGCTGATCAGTGCCAACATCATCGCCGGCGGGTTACTCGCGTTCGCGTTCGCGATGCTGGAAGTGAGCGACTCGCTGATCCTCGCGCAGAAGCAGCAATATTGGCCGATCACCAAGGCGATTTACGAACTCTTCTCGCGTCTCGGCGACGGCCCCTACATCGCGAGCGCGCTGGGCGTCTGGGCAATGGCACTGCTCACGCTGACGATCCTGTCGGCCAATTCGCTGCTCGGAAAAAAGATGGGCGCGATTTTTAGAGTATGAAGAAGAACGGCGAGATTAAATGATCGGAAGATCGGATGATTGACTCATTTGTTCGGTCACCAAATCCTCCCTTCATTCAATGATTCAATAAGCCGATCATTCAATCATTTAATGACCCCATCCCCCGCTCCTTGTCGCTTCACTCGCGCCCGCTTATCGTTTGCCCGACAACTTCCCCGCAGCGGAGCCGCGCGATCATGCAACGATTAAACTTCATTGGCAAAAAAATCGTCGGTTTCCTTACGCCGCTCGCGCTCGGTGGTTGCGGGATCTTCGGCGGCGGCGAAAAGAATGCGGCGGCGCCGCTGGACACCGCGTTTTCGCGCCCGGTGAGCGCTGACGTGCGCCGCGGGCCGACCGCGGATCGCTCCGGTCTGATCAACTACGACACGGCCCGCCCTGATCCGACCGTTGCACGACGACCGGAGGCAGCCGCGCCGGGTGAACCGAGCAACCCGACTGCGAGCGGCGTTTCGTCCGCGGTCAACGATGCTGTGGTATCGCCCGCCGCGGCGACCGCGACGCGGGTCAGCGTTGCCGCGCCGGTGCCGGTCCCCGACAAAAATCCGCCGCGTATTCCCACGACGGTGCCGCAGTCATTGAGTTCAGCAGAGTATCTCCAGCTCGGCGCGGTGGTCGTCGAAGTGAACGGCGAACCGATTTTTGCGAACAAGGTGATCGACACGCTCGCGCCGCTGCTCTCGGCGAGGGCACGCGAGCTGGATGAATCTCGGTTCCGATCGATTGCGTTGACCGAAATTCGAGAGCAAGTGAACCGGCTTATTTCCGATGAGCTGGAATTTGCCACCGCTCAACGCAACCTCGACGCCAACGACAAAAATCTGGCCGATCTCCTGACGCAGAAATGGCGCGAAGACCAGGTGCGAAAGGCGGGCGGCTCGCTCCAGCTCGCGCGGCAGGCAGCGGCAGCGCAGGGACTCGATTTTGACACGTTGGTGAAAGACGAATACCGCGTGGAAATGCGTCGTGTGTATTTTCAGAAAAAGGAAGTCCCGAAAATTCAGGTGACGGCCGACGACATGCGGCAATACTACGCCAAGCACAAGGACGATCTGTTCACTGAGCGGGAGCAGGCGCAGTTTCGCGTCATCAAGATCGGCCTGGCCCAGGCCGGCAGCGACGAAGCCGCGCTGGCGAAAGTGAATGCCCTGCGAGACCGCGCCGTGAAGGGCGAGGACTTCGCCAACCTCGCCGGCGAGACGAACGACGATCCGTATCTAATGCGCACCAAGGGTGACGTCACCGGGAACGGCGGCTGGATTGATCGCGGCGCGTACGCGGTGAGCGCGGTGGAGGACGCCGTCTGGAAGCTCGGGCCGGGACAAATCACGCCGGTCGTTAAAGACGGACGCGCGTATTACCTTGCGAAGGTCGAGCAGAAAAAAGGCGGCCGCACGAAGCAGTTCGACGACGACGAAACACAGGCGACGATTCGCTCGGCGATTTCGCGTGAGCAGTTCCTCGTCCTTCGCGACGCCGCCAAGCAACGGCTCATCAAGGACGCGATCATCACGCCCGACCCACCGATGTACGCACCGGCCATCGAGATGGCGATGCAGAAATATCCCGCGTGGTCGAGAAAAACCAAATAAGCGCGACCCGTCCTCGAAAGCTGGGAGGGCAATCGCATCCTCTTGCTCCTCGCTCCGTACGCGGGGAGAGGCTGGGAGAGGGGTATTCGCTTGCTCGAAAAAACCCCTCTCCTCAGACACGCAACATCGCGCGGCGAGCTATGTCGCGCGTGAGGAGAGAGGAGATCGCCGGAATACCCGCCTCGCCCAATTAGCTCTTCACGACTTCGATGATCGCCTGGGTCTTGATGACCATCTGGTTCTCATCGAAAAGGTGAAAACTCTGCACCAGCAACTCGTGGCTGCGGCGTTCGATGTCCAGCACGCTGAGGCTTGCACCGGCATCGTTGGTGGCCGGGGTTTCGGCGCTCATTAGCTCGCGCTTCTGGGCATAGCTGACGATCTCGTGCTTCGTTGCGTCGTAAAGCGTCTGCGTCAACTGCTCTTCCTGCGTCGAGATCATGTAGCGAATCGTCCCGGCTGAGACGAATTCGTGGTACTTCTCGCCGCGACAGGGAATCGTCTGCACGAGGCCGCGATCGGTGAGCGGCTCGTGATTGGTGACGATGACTTCCGTCAGCGTGTTCTTTCCTGCGGAAAAAGAAATCACGTGTCCGCCCTCGACGAGCCAGATATCCGCTTCATACGCGCGGCGGCTGATCTGTTCGCTGGCCAGGATGTTAAACAGCTCCGGGTGAAGGGTGCGCTGGTAAAGGAGAAGCGTCAGCCCGCCACTGCGTCGCTGCTTGGTTCGATTTGACATTGCGTCCGTGCTCTTTCTTACCCGGTGGCAAAGCGGCAAGCCTTACCCAAAGGCTTGTAGCGCTAGCCCGCGACGGGCGATTACGTGGGAACAAAGTTATTAAGTCTCGTCAGGGCGTGCGTTGCGCTGCTCTGGAGGAGAATTGAAGGCCTCCCTCTTCCCGGAGAAGCCTCCCGCCGCCGATCGGTTAAACTCTTCACAGCAGCGCTCCGTGCGATGCCGCGATCCTCGACGACCGGGATTATAGAGAGGTTCTGGATTTCGGAAAGATAAAAAATTTTCGCCGACACGTTTCCTCAACCGGCGGCGCGTAGCAAAACGATGCAGACGTCATAAGCGATGTGCGAACCAGCGGTTATACCCAGCCCACGGCAAAGGAAGACGATTCCGAAATAAGCGCCGGCAATCGCGCGAAAATAAAAAGTTCGCCAATTGAACACTTCATCACCCAAGTAATGGTAGGCCGAGAAGGCGATTGCGCTTGTGAACACCATCAATAGAGATGCTAGCCAGGTTTTGCACTGCAGCAGATCGGTGAATAGAAAGCTGAGCAGTGCGAAGCCCAGAAGCCGGAACACGAGTTCCTCGTAAATCCCCGCACCGACCGACAGGACGATGTAACCCGGAGAGCTATGCCAACTGGCCGACAGTGGGGCGTGCGGCAGGTGCGAGAGATATCGCGTGATCGCAAAGCCGATCAGCAGTAGCGGGCCGGCCAGCAGCGACGATTCCAGAAACATTGCCAGCACATGGCCGACGCTGACTTTCCAGCGGTCCTTGCGAGCGATGTGCCACGCAAGCAGCAAGCCGACGACCGCGATCGCGGGCATGAGCGGCCGCGTCGCTCCGATGGCCCAGAAAAATCGCTGCAACTGGTCGAACGCGATGATGCGTTGCTCGGTGCGATGAACCGGGTCGTAGAGAAATTCGCGTGTCCCCAGCTCGTAAAATATGACGAACGGCAGCAGGAAAACCAGCGCGGTGAGCGGCGTTTCCGAGCAGCGGAAATAACCCGTCACTTCGGCCTTCGCGGCCTTCTTGACCGGTTCGAACGACTCACTGATCGCCCGCCCGGCGGTCGCAGCACGAGTCATGATAAACCTCGTCGCGCGGCGACCACGAATTCAAAACGACATGTCTGCACACTCAGTTATCGGATGCTCCCCGTCAGAAACTCGAAGAGATCGGTGGATGATCGAATCGCTTTCGAGCGTTCAGAACGCATGACTTTAGCGTTTGGCGGCGTCGCTTGCGACGCGGGCCTTTACGAATGAATGGAAAGACAACGCGTCGCGAGCGACGCCGCTAAACAGGACAGGCGCGGTGGAGATCACTCGTCGTTTCGGTGAAACCGCGAAACCGAATTTTTAGGAGCGCCCTTCTTTTTTCGCCGGGTTCTCGGCGATTTCCTTGCTGACGCGCGTGATGCGAATCGCACGATTGCCCCGCAGCTGGCCGATCTGACCGTGGAATTTGTTCTTGCCTTCGACCTGCACGAAAATGTCGGCCGTTGTCGGCTTGTCGGTCGTAATGATGTCGCCGACCGCGAGGCTCATTAGCTCCGACAGCTTCATCGTCGTCCGGGCCAAGAACGCGCGGGCTTCGATCGGAGCATTGCTGACGTTACGCGTCAGCTTACGCGCCCCGTCCTCGCGGCCGCCTTGCTTGGCGTAGCTGAACCAGCTCTGGTTCGACAGAGTGCCCATGATCGGCTCGATCACGTTGTACGGAATGCACAGGCTCATCGTCCCGGCCCGATTCCCCATCTTCAGCTCGAAGCCGACCACCACCACCGTTTCATTGGGCGGCACGATCTGCACCAACTGCGGGTTGCTCTCGAAGTCTTCGACCTTGAACTCGACAGGCGTCAGGTTGCTCCAAGCATCCGACAGAAATTTTGTCGCGCGGTCGGTGATCTTCTGCACCAGCCGCTGCTCGATTTGCGTCAGCGGGCGTTGCGGAATGAAGAGATCGGCACTGCTGCCGCCGAGCTGGCGATCGATGATCGGGTAGACGATCAGCGGGCTAAGTTCCAGGCAAAGCTGCCCGTCAAGTCCCTCGGCCTTGAGCAAATTGAAACAGGTCGGGTTGGGCAGCGAATGGATAAATTCCGAGTAGGTGATCTGCTCGATCTGCGCCACGGAGACTTCAATAATCGTTCGAAGATACCCCGAAAGGGCGGCACCGAAGTTCCGGCCGAAGCCTTCGTGCAGGGCTTCGAGCGCCCGCATTTGATCTTTGGAAACGCGCTCCGGCCGCTTGAAGTCGTAGACCTGAACATCGTGCTGCGCCTTCCCCGCCGACCCAAACACCTGCGGCGGCGGCTCGCTCGTCACCTGCCCGGTGTCGACCGCCGCGAGCAGCGCGTCGACTTCAGATTGATCGAGAACGTCGGTCAAGCGGGGAATCTCCTTTCGGTGTTATCGGACAAAGGGCATTCAAAACTACAGGGTTGAATCATGCAGACTCCATTCGTTTAGCGGCACCGCTTGCGGTGCGTTCGCACTTCGACCTTCGATAGAAAACGCACCGCAAGCGGTGCCGCTAAACGAGATCGCTCATCGCTATCTCAACGTCCCGCGAAAATGGTCCACCATCATCCCTTCACATAACCTCGCCAACTCCGGATCGAAACGCGCTCCTTCATCGCGCATGAACGCGTGCTGGCCGTTGAACTCGTGCCAGGTGAAGTTCAGATCGGCATCGGTCATCGCGTCATAAATGATGCGTCGGCCATCGCGCGGGACATGCGGGTCTTGCCGGCCCCAGATCATCATCAGCGAGCCTTTGATTTCCTTCATGCGGTCGAGCGTGTCGTCGTGCATGCCCGCGCCAAGTGAACTTTTGTGGATGTCGGTCGCATAAAAACAGACGGTCGAGGAAATGGTCGGTTGCATCGCCGCCCGAAACGCGAGGTGCCCGCCGAGGCAGATGCCGAGCGATCCGAGCTTGCCGGAGCAGTCATCGCGCGAGAGTAGATGGTCGGACAGCGCTTTCGCATCGGCGTCATAGCTGGCGACGGTCTTGGTGGTCTTCAAGACATTTCCCCGATCCGCGCCGGCGGTATCATACGCCAGCACCTCGCCAGCCGGCAGAAGCTCGTGATACACCTCCGGCACGGCCACGATAAACCCGTGTCCCGCGAGAAACGCCGCCGTCCGACGAATCGGCGCAGTGATCTGGAAGATCTCGGAGAAGAATAAAATCCCCGGATATTTCGCTGCCGAACCATTGGCCGCAACCGGCTTAAAAATCTCCGTTCGCATCGGCCCGGTGTCGGTCGTGACCACGACGATTTGCGATTCAAGAACCATAATTGCTCGACCGACAATCCACGGAACCTAAATATTTTTCGACCGCCGAATGCGCTGCGCTTCCGTAAGACAAAACGCGTAGCGCGCCGCAAGATCACGATGATTTGGCTTCGTTCCGCTTATTCGCATTGAACGCATGTCGCATGATCATCCTTAAGACGAAGACCTCGCCAAGCTTTTTGCTTTCAACGTGTGGTTGACGATTCTATCGATCGCAACTCACATCGCCGCGGCTTATTTAAATCATTTCTCCTTCAACGGTTCACAGCGAATTGGCTTCGTTCCATCAAATCGTATTGATGGCGTTACTCGCAAATGCAAGCGATCGAATGCGCACACCGCTTGAGGCTCACACCATGACTCGGCAAGGCTATCGAAGTTGATTCGCAAACGGCCGACGCAACCTTGTGACCCAGCGCCCACATTCTCCGAATGCGCTGCGCGCAAAGTGCATGGGCTGCGCAGCAGACTGCTTTCCTGAGGCAGTTTTACTATCGGATTTCAGTTCTCGACGCCGCGCAAGCCGCCGCAACGTGGCGTGCACGCTCCGCCGCACCAAGGGCCCGCCGCCCGGAGTAACCCGCCCGCGAAGCTACGCTGGCTTCCGCGAACTCAATCATTCCCCTTGCCGCCGCGTAACCAAGTTTGGCATAATTACAGGCAGCGAATGAGTCCGAAGCACAGCGTTGTGTCAATAGGTCTGAAGTGCGGGATAATGGTGGTATGAACTAGAGGATCGCCGCTCTTGATCTGGCAACTTGCGACGTACGGGATCGTGTGGTGGCTGGTCTTCGTTACCATCGCCTTTTTCGCCCCATGGCTTGGCCGGCTCCGGGGCATCATCGCCGGTCACGTAATGATTGCGATCGCGATAGCAATGCTCGACGTGCGATGGATTCAAGCCGAGATGCATAGGCCGGGATGGGACGGACAGCCGGATCAGGATTTCGTCTTCGCGATCGGCGTGTTCATCCGGGTAGTGCTGGTCAATGCTCTTCTTTTTCCTGTCAGCGTAATGGGTTGGCTAACGCGTCGTGCTCCGGCCACGCGGCCGGCTGCATAATCAAGCGCAGCAATGGAACGGCCTCGCGTCAAGCGTTTCGTTGCGTTCAGGATTTAGCGCGCTGAAGGCCATTGAACATTGGTCCGTTATGTCGCCAAAATCCCGTGGAAGCTGGATCATCATCTCGGTAATTGTCATCTACAGTCTGCTGTTTTGGTGGTCGTCCTACGAGTTCATGAAAGGAAACGTCTGGCGAAATGGCCAGATGCAGAACGCCTCCGAACTGCGGCGTCAAGTTGATTTCCTTCAACTCCGAATCAAGGACTTCGTCGAACAAACTGATCGGAGCATTCTCTCATTCGCTGTCTTGTCATTAGTCTATGTGTTCGTGCGCCTAGGTCGTTTGGAGGCCCGTCTTCGTAAGTTAGAGTCGAAAGAGATCGATCGGCCGCCGGGTTAGTCACGCACCGCAATGAACCGGCCGGGCGAAACGGTCCTTGTAATTTCCACGCGACTCTGCGCCTGGTCGGCCTTTGAATGTTGGTTCGGTGTTCAGCGAAGAAACAGTCCGCGATGCGCACGCGATGAAGCATCCACAGAACATCCTCGACTACTCCTCGCCGGCTCAAGAGCAAACGCGCGAGCGAACGCTGGAGGAGGAACGGCGCGAAGCGGTGGAGGCCTACAACGAATCGACCTTTGGCGAGCGTCGGCCGATCCAGCAAGCGTTCGTCAGGTTTGCCGTTTTCCTCTTAATTCAACGCGTCATCGCTTACTTCCTCCCGCGCGGCATTGTTCGCCTCTTGGAATGGCTAGTCGTCGCAGCGTTCATGGTTTGGCAAGTTCGAACGGAGGGGTGGCGTGTGGCCCGCTCATCGTTCCGTCAGCCATGGCGCTGGTGGTAGCGGGTAGGGGGATTTCATCCCGCCCTACATAAGTGAGTCGGTGATGAAGTTATTCGAAGCGCGGTTTGATGGCGACGTCCGGGCATAATCTTTCGGTCTACAGAAATATCCGGGCGGAAGGGTCTGTATGATGCCACCGCGGTCGGTGCCCGGCCGGCCGTTGAACTGGCGGTATATTTTCCACAATGCCCGACCCATGCAAAACAAAGTCGCAGCCGCGACCGTTGCTTGGCTTCCTGCTGGCGATGTGCGGCTTGGCCAGCGGATTGCTCGCGGTACCGATGCTCTTCTACGGCATCACTGGCGTATCCTATGTTTTGTTTCGCAGTCCGAGCCGCGATCGCGCGGGTGATGCGTTTGGCGTCGTTGTGTTTTTAACGATTGGTATTGTTTGCGTGTACTTTGCCCTGCGTTGGTGCCGCGCCGTCCGCGGCGTTATGGCCGGCAAATAATCACGCACCGCAACGAATGCCATGGTACACACCGCCAACAACGCCCGCTGGTATCTTGCCGATGTGGTGCTGGAACACAGCGTGGCGGGGGATTCGCGGAATGCGGTGCATGATCCGCGCCGACTGCGCGTACTAAACGAAACTAAGCATCGCGTCACCGGTCACCTTCGCAGCTTGTTGGCGGACGATTCTCGCAGATACAGTGATGATGCGATTGTTCGGATCGCCGTAGGCGAGGAGGATGCCGCGTTACTAAAAGTCTTCGAGTCGGCTGTCGGACGGTGCAAATAATTTTGAATGCGGTGACCGCTTCAAAATTGAACCGTCGGGATTTCATCCCGCCCGAAACGGCTAACTGACTTGCTTCATGACCGCGGTGACCCATCCGTCGTATTTACACTGATGCGCTTCTGCCAGCGACAGCATCATCAATGACGACCGAATCACAACGGCCGGCAGCGTCAGGTTTGTATCTTGCGGATACAGACTGAATCGCGACTTCTCTTCCCTACTCGAAATCGGCTTAATCTCGCCCGGTCGCAGTCCAATCTTTTTCGCGAGATCAATTAGAGCCTTCAAGTTTGCCTCACTCTCGGCAATGAAGGCGTGATCAATCGCGCGAGGTTTGCGTGGATCGTCGTCGGCCTTCTGCAATGCTTTGCAGACTTCGATGTCCAGCATCATTCGAATTTGAAGTGTGCGTGAGTCAGGCATCTGCTGAGTGATTAGTTCAGGATTCAAATCCGGCGCGAAGCGGTCACTACCGGCTCGTCCACCCGCACGATCTCCACCTCCTCATTCCGCGCCAGATCCGCCAGCATCTGGCGGCCCATGGTCGTCTGTAGTTGGACTCGGTTGTTATCGGTGAATTCCCGGCCCGTGATGCGGGTGTGGGATTCGATGAAGCTCAGCAGCTTGCCGTTGGTGACGTCGGCTTCGAGCAGGACGTCGACTTGCTGGCCTCTCACGAAATCGAAGACGGCCGCGAGGAGCTGGTCGAGGCCGATGCCGGTGCGGGCGCTGATCGCGATCGCGTCGGGGTTCGACGTCTTCCAGTAGGCCGCGTTGTCGGCGCCTTCGGGCGTGTCGGTTTTATTCAGGAGCAGCATCTCCTGCTTTCCACTCGCACCAATGCCGGCAAGCGCTTCGTGCACCGAATCATACTGCTGCTGCGCATGCGGATGGCCGACGTCGAGGACGTGCAGCAGCAGGTCGGCATGGACTGCTTCTTCGAGCGTGGCGCGAAAGCTGGCGACCAGATTGTGCGGCAGATCGCGGACGAAGCCGACGGTGTCGCTCAATAAGATCTCCGTCCCCTTTTCGAGTTTCCACGCGCGCGTTTTGGTATCGAGCGTGGCGAAGAGCTTGTCATCCGCATACGTGCCGGCCGACGTGAGGGCGTTGAACAGCGTGCTCTTGCCCGCGTTGGTGTAGCCGACGATGCATACGGTGAAGTTCGCGCGCGTGCGGGCCGCGACTTCGCGCGTGCGGCGGTCCTGCACTTTTGCGATGTCGCCCTTGAGCACGGAGATGCGCTTGCGCACGAGACGGCGATCGGTCTCGAGCTGCGTTTCGCCGGGCCCGCGCGTGCCGATGCCCATGCCGCCACCGGCACCTCCGGCGATGCGTTCGAGATGGCTCCACATTTTGACGAGGCGCGGATAGGTGTATTCCATCTGCGCCAGCTCGACCTGCAGTTTTGCTTCATGCGTGCGGGCGCGGGTGGCGAAAATATCGAGAATGAGTTCCGAGCGATCGATGACCTTGACGCCTTCCTTGCCGCGCGGGGTTTCAAGCTCTTCGTTGATGATTTTTTCCAGCTCGCCGATCTGCGAGGGGGAAAGATCGTTGTCGAACATGACCGCGTTGGCCTTGTTGTCGCGAGCGAGGTGCGCGATCTCGATCGCCTTCCCGGAACCGCAATAGGTGGCCGCATCGAGGCGATGGCGCTTCTGGAGAATCGTGCCGACGACTTTCGCGCCCGCGGTCTTCGCGAGCGAGGCGAGCTCGCCGAGCGGATCGCGCGGATCGGCCGTGGAATCGGGGAGGATGACGCCGACGAGAATGGCGCGTTCCTGTTTGACGGAAAGATCAGTTCGCTTTGCATCGGACACGGTCGAGGAATCTCCAATCTTCGCGGTGACTCGTCTCTCCGCACTCTGAGTGAGACGGCGTGTCCTCACGCCGCGAGTTGCGAACGGCGTGAGGACACGCCGGCTCACTTCCCGAGAGAGGAGAGCGGACATGATAGCGCCGCCCCTCGGTGTCGTCGATCGAAAGCGATTTCGGATACGATTCGATCCATCATGCCGGGCAAGAAAAAACACGGGAAAAGTAAGCACGGCGACACCGAATCTCGCAAGTCGCCGGCGTTGTTGCAGCATGTCGACGACCTTGTCGAGTCGCTGCGCTCGCTCACGCCCGCCGCGATTCGCGAGGGGCAGATTGATGCGGTGCATCACTCGCGCGTCGCGACGCGGCGATTGAAGGCTGCGTTCGATCTGCTGAAGCCGCTGGCACCGGAGGCGCACATCGGGAAGTTCGCCAAGTCGCTGAAGAAGCTGCGGCGATTGCTCGGCCCGCTGCGCGATCTGGATGTGATGGCCGCGCACATCGATGAGCTCATCGCCACGCCCGGTGCTGCCGCACAGCATGGCGCGACGCTCAGTTGGCTGCACGCGCAACTGGCCGATCGTCGCATCGCGGCGGCAAATGAAATCCGCGAGGCCTCTCCGCCGGCCAAGGTGCTGTCGAAGCTCGGCGTCTGGTGGGGATTGCGCGAAGAGCTCACCGATGCGTGCGACAAAGCACGCGGGCCGCTGATCGATTCCCTGCGCACGCAACTCGCGGAGTTTTCGAAATCGGCCGGGCTGCTCGCGACGCGCACGCCGGAAACGCGCCTCGATCCGCACACGATTCGCATCGCCGGCAAGGCGCTGCGCTACACGCTGGAGATGGCCCGCGCGAACGGCTCGGCCCTCGATGAGCGTGTCTTCAAGTCGTTCAAACGGATGCAGGATTTGCTCGGGCTTTGGCATGATTATGTTGTCCTGACTGAAACAATGCTCGCGATCGGCAGCGAGGAAGAACTCGCGCTGCATGACGCGAGCGCACAGCGAGGCGTGTTGTCGCTGGCATCGCTGACGCTCAAACGGGCCGAGACTGAACTGGGCAAATTCGCCAAGCTCTGGGAAAAGGAAGGCCAGCCGCTGAACGATGCGATTCACACGGCCGTGAATAATACTGCGATTCTAGCAGATTCAATCAATCCGCCGGACGAGGCGCCGGAAAAAACTACATCACCGAAAGCGGATCCCGATCTGCCTGGCTCAGAAGAAATTCCACCGACGGCACTGCCGCCCGCAGACGTTCCGCCACCGACGTAAGCGCGATGCGCTCGCTGTTGGTGTGCAGCGTGCAGAGGACGAGCATGTCGTGCGCGAGCGCTTTCAATACATCGTGATGACGCAGCTCGCCGGTCAGGTAACAGTCGGCCCCGGCGGCGATGGCGTGGTCGAGCAGATCGCCGCCCGCGCCGGCGCAGATCGCCACTTTTCGT
>CAXSBN010000004.1:0-12154 GCA_964236135.1 uncultured Phycisphaerae bacterium | reverse complement strand
CCGAGACACATCGCCCGCGACCAGCAGGTGGTCAAGATTCAATTCATGCTTCAGGCGGTTGATCAGCATGTCGCCGGTCGCTTCGCCCGGAAGCTTGCCGACCCGGCCGATGCCTCCGCTGGAATCCGCCGCTGTCACGCCGGCGTCGGCGAAGAGGTCGAAGGCTGGCTCTTCGTAAGGATGCACTCGCCGCAGTGCTTCGATAACGCGAGGCACGCGATCAGCCCTGACGATCGTCTCGAATCTCACCTCTTCAACGCGTTCGAGTTTGCCCGGCGTTCCGATCGCGGGATGGGTTCCTTTCTCGCCCAGGAACGTTCCCGTGCCGATCGATCGAAAGCTGCAGGATGAGTAACGGCCTGTACTTCCGGCGCCGGCGGCAAACAGAGCGGCGGCGACACGCTCCTCGTCATTTTTGGGAATAAACGTCACCAGCTTGAACGAATTGGGTTCGTTTCGCACAGTCGCGAGCGGCTTCAGCGGCCGTCGATCTTTCAGATCGAAGATGTCGGCCAATACATCATTGGTTCCGCCCGGGGCGGCGTCGAGCGCGGTATGCGGCGAATAAATCGCGATGCCATTTCGAATCGCATCGTCAATCACGCTCCCGGACACGATGCGCTTCAGACCAGAAAAAATCGGCGGATGGTACGAGATCACGAGCCCGGCGCGCTGCGCTTTGGCTTCGTCTCGCACGTTTGATGTGTAATCGATCGTCAGCAACACGCGCGAAATCCGCGCGTTCGGATCGCCGACCAGCAGGCCGACGTTGTCCCAATCCTCCGCCAGGCGCGGCGGGGCGATGAGTTCAAGTGCGGAAATGACTTCAGAAACGGTGCTCATGGTTTTTGTAAGCGGCGATTGGGTTCGTTTCGCATATTCAAGACAGGTGCGCTGGTCGCATCAAAGCGAATCGGGACAAACTGAAACGCACGCGCGTTCCCATATTGCTTGCGCGCTGCGCGCCTGGAGCGCAAGATGCGCAGCGCCGCTTCGAGAATGTCTGTCGCACGCAGAACCCAGGGCTGAAGCCCCGGGCTTCAGCCCTGGGTTCTGCGTGCAGGGTAGTCGATCTGCAGCGACTCAAACATCGCTCGCGCTTTCGTGATCGTCTCGTCGAATTCCGCTTCCGGAACTGAATCCGCGACGATTCCACCCCCGACCGGAATTCGCACTTCCGATCCGTCGAACGTCATCGTCCGGATCGCGACGCTGAATTCCATCGAGCCGTCGGCGTCGAGCCAGCCGATGGCGCCGCAGTATACGCCGCGCGGGTCGGGCTCGAGTTCGTCGATGATTTGCATCGCACGGATTTTCGGACATCCGGTGACGCTGCCACAGGGGAAGAGAGCGGCAAGAATGTCGACGAATCCGACGTCGTCGCGAAGCGTTCCCTCGATCGTCGCCACGCCGTGGAGAACGGTCGGGTGCGTTTCGATCGTGCGCGACTCGGTCACGCGCACCGTCCCCGGCTGACAGATTCGCCCCAGATCATTCCGTTGCAAATCGACGATCATCGCAAGCTCGGCCTTATCCTTTTCGCTGGTTGCCAGCTCGTCGAACATTCCCGGCGCGTTCGGCCGCGTGCCTTTGATCGGGCAATTGATGATTCTCCGCGATCCGTTCGGTTGCACTTCGACGCGGAAAAAAAGCTCGGGCGAATTGCTCACGACCGCAAAATCATCGAGCTCGATGAGCGCCTCATATAGCGCGGGAAACCGCCGATGCAGTCGCTGCTGAACCTCGGCAGGCGTCCGTCGCGTTTGAGTTGAGAACGTTTGGGCGAGGTTGATCTGAAACGCGTCGCCGGCACGGATGTATTCGATCGAACGCTCGACGGCGGCGAGGTAATCGGGCTTGGAAAAGTTTGATGTCGCCGCGGAGGTGTCGGACGTCTGAACTGCTTTCGATGCTTCTCCGCTTGTGTGACCAAACATGAAGAGCGGCGTCGTTGGATCGGATTTCAAGTCGACGCTCGATTCGAATTGTCGTGCCAGCGAATAGCTGAGAAATCCATACCACCTTTGGCCGGGCTCCACGGAATTGGAAAGCCACCGCAGTGCTTCGAGCGGATCCCGCCAGTCGCGCTGCGTGTTGCCATCGTGATAAAGCGTCGCGCGATCCGTCTGGCCGATCAGCGCGACGCGCGGATTGCGGAGGTTGATGGGAAACCCGCTCACGCGCCCGCCTGCCATTTGCGGATGGCGTCGATGGGCCAGAATAGCATGAAAATGTTCAGCGCGAGATTGTCGCGGATCGTCCAGAGCATCAGCAGTTCGATAATGATGGAGAGGGCGACCGATTTCCAGCTAGGCTAGTGAGCGGCATCTTTCCTACCCGGGCGATTGCATTTTATTAACTCCTCTCTCCGCACTCGGGGAGAGGCAGGGTGAGGGGTCTTCTGTCTTTCGAGAATCGAAGGAAGACCCCTCACCCTGCCTCTCCCCAGAGTACTGGAGAGAGGAGTTTGATTCCTCATCTTCTTACGCGGTTCGACAATGACAAACGAAAGACCCCGACGAGGTCATCGTCGGGGTCTTGGATGCATTTACTTCAAACGCATTATACGCATCACTTGATGAACAGCATTTCGCGGTATGTCGGCAACGGCCAGAGGTCGTCGGCGATGATCGTTTCCAGCTTGTCGGCGGCGATGCGGACTTCGAGCAGGGCGGGGATGATGTGCTCCTTGGCGGCCTTGGCGTGGTCAAAAGGCTCGCCGGTGGCATGGTGGCCAAGGGCCTTGTCGAGCTTTCCGATTCCGAGCATCAGCTCGCTGATGTAGCCGGCGAGCGTGCTGAACGTCTCCATGCCCGCGGGCTGCGCCGCGCCGGCGGCTTTGGCGGCGGCGATGCTGCCGGCAACCTCGGCCTGGTATCGAAGCGCGGCCGGGAGGATCAGGGTCCTGGCCATCAGCAGTGCCATGTTCCCTTCGATCGTCACCGTCTTTACATAGCTTTCAGAGAGAATGTTGTAGCGGCTCTGAAGCTCCTTTTCGGTATACACCTTGTATTTGCCGAACAGCTCGACGGTATCTTTGCGAATGACGACCGGCAGCGCGTCGGTCGTGCTCTTCATGTTCGGCAGGCCGCGCCGGGCGGCCTCGTTGTGCCAATCTTCGCTGTAGCCGTCGCCGTTAAAGACAACCTTCTTGTGCTCTTTGATGATGGTCGGCAGCAGTTCCTGAATCGCCTTGGTCAGGTCTTTGCCGCCTTTGACGTCGGCCTCGAGCCTGGTGGCAATAAAGTCGAGCGATTCGGCGACGATCGTGTTTAGCACCGTGTTCGGGCCGGCGACGTTGGCGCTGGAACCGACGGCGCGAAATTCGAATTTATTGCCCGTGAACGCGAACGGAGACGTGCGATTGCGGTCGCCGGCTTCCTTCGGAATTTTCGGGAGAATGTCGATGCCGGTCTCGAAGATGCCGCCCTGCTTGGAGCTTTTGGCGGCACCTTTTTCGATCTGCTCGAAAACGTCGTTCAACTGATCGCCGAGGAAGATCGAGATGATCGCCGGCGGGGCTTCGTTGGCTCCGAGGCGGTGATCGTTGTGCGCCGATGCGATCGACAGACGCAGCACTTCGCTGTACTTGCTGACGGCGCGAATGACGGCCGAGCAGAAGACGAGGAACTGCGCGTTGTCATGCGGGTTATCGCCGGGGTTGAGAAGGTTCTCGCCGGTGTCGGTCGACATCGACCAGTTATTATGTTTGCCCGAGCCATTGATGCCCGCGAACGGCTTCTCGTTCAGCAGACATGCCAGGCCGTATTTATCCGCGGTCTTCACGAGCGTCGACATGATCAGATTCTGATGATCGACGGCCAGGTTACTGGATTCGAACAGCGGCGCGATTTCGTACTGGCTGGGCGCGACTTCGTTGTGACGCGTCTTGACCGGCACGCCGAGCTTAAAAAGCTCGAGTTCGGCATCAGCCATGCAGGCCAGCACGCGCTCGGGAATCGTGCCGAAATATTGATCTTCCATTTCCTGCCCCTTCGGCGGCTTGGTGCCGAAGAGCGTGCGGCCGCAGTTGAGCAGATCGGGCCGTAGATAAAGGAAGTGTTTGTCGATCAGGAAGTATTCCTGTTCCGCGCCGACGGTCGTAAACACTTTGACGGCGGTGTTATTGCCGAACAGCTTCAGGATGCGAAGCGCTTGCTTGCTGAGCGCGTCCATCGAGCGGAGCAGGGGCACTTTCTTATCGAGCGCTTCGCCGGTCCAGCTCAGGAACGCGGTGGGGATGACCAGCGTCGAGCCGTTGGGGTTTTCCATCAGATAAGCCGGCGACGTCGGATCCCACGCGGTGTAGCCGCGCGCTTCGAACGTCGCGCGCAGGCCGCCCGAAGGGAACGAGCTTGCGTCCGGTTCGCCCTTGATCAGTTCCTTGCCGCCGAACTCGGCGATGGCGCCGGCGCCTTCGGGGCTAAGGAAGCTGTCATGCTTCTCGGCGGTAATGCCGGTCATCGGCTGGAAAATGTGCGTGTAATGCGTCGCGCCTTTCTCGATGGCCCAGTCGCGCATGGCCGACGCGACGGCGTCGGCGACGCTGGGGTCGAGCGGCGCGCCCTGCTTGATGGTTTTCTGGAGCGCTTTGTAGATCTGCTTGGGGAGGCGCGCCTGCTGCTGCGTCTCATTAAAAACGTTCACGCCGAAGAGGTCGCGGACGTGGGAGTTCTTGAAGTCGATGCGGTTAAGGACGTGCTGGGTCGCGGCGATCGCACGGATCGCTTCCTGACGAGCATTGGACGCGGGCATGATCTTAGACTCCTGGCCGTTTTTCAGGCAATCAAAGACCGCCAGTGGTTGGCCGGCGATCAGCGGTAGAGCGCGAGGGAAGTGTTAAGGAATCGGGGCGGGAGAGTCAAGAAAAACAGTTGCAAACGCGCCGGATGTCAAAAAGAGCGTTCTGTGATCAGGAGTCCGTCGGTAGTTTCAAGCTCTCTTGAATACCTAGTGATGGGATGCGCGCTCTAATTTTTGCCGCCGTTGTTTTGAGTGAACGGCGTGACGTTAGCCACAGTACCGCAAAAAGAATTCCCGCGAGGTAACCAATAATGACGAGTACAAGGAAAAAAATGTAGACGCGCGTGCTTTCGATTTTCGTTGTGGCCAAAGCAACCGAGAACGAGATTGCGACAGATAGAACAGAAAGTCCGAAATTTAAAAACAGAGATTCCGGCGAGCCGCGTTCCAGCGCTTCCAGTTCCGCTTCGCTTATCTCAAAGATTCGCAGGCTATCTAGTCTGACTCTATGAATTGCGGGATCGAGCGCTGTCGTCGTAGCCTTGGGCATCATGCTCCCTGCAAAGCTCGAACGGACGCCTGTACAGTCCCTGCGAATCCGCCCAAGTCGACGACAATGTGCCAATGTCCTGTGCGGGGCGCGACAAGCTGCACCGGCGACGTTTTCGCTAAGCCACCAAAATAATGATGTTGCTTGCCGTCTCGGTAAAGAGCAAAGTTCGCATCGTCAAGCAGACGTACATTTGCTTGCTTATCGAGCGTCACTTCGACAGCGTCATCCGCGGACAAGCTGAACTCATAATGTAGAAAATTCATGCCGGCACTGCCATTTCCTCGAAACCGATGCCCTTGTCCTCGATGCCCCTTGTCCTCGATGCCCTTGTCTCAGCAATTATACTATTTCATCGCCAGCTTATCCTCTTCCATGATCACGTTATTGTAGCGAAGCAGGGTGCCTTTAGACCGTTCCAGCGAGCTGATGGCGATGTTGTAATTGGCAATCGCCTGGTTTTCGGTGCGGGCGGCGTCGGCGAGCTGTTCCTGCTGTTGCAGCTTGAGCTGCACGAACGTCGGAGAAAGCGACTCGCCGCCTGCTTCGCGCTGCTCCACCGCCGCCAGCGAGTCGGCTGCCGCGAAGCGCGCTTGCCGCGTGGCGACCATTTCGTCCCACGTCGTCTGCACTTCACGCAGCGCGACCTTCACGTCCAACGACACCTGCGACACCAGGCTGCCGTACGTGTCGATCGCCTGCTGCTGCTGGAGCCGAGCGCGTTGGTACACCGATCGGGCAGCACGATTGCCGAGCGGAATGTCGAGTTCCAGGCCCACCTGATAATTCAGCCGCCCCTGAGTCGTTTGATCGTTAAACGCATCGGAAAAATCGCGATCGAGCCCCTGGTAGCCGACCTGGCCGGTGAGGTTGAGCGTGGGCAGCAGGCCGTTCGCGCCGACACTCGACGCAATGCGGGCGGTGTCGATACGGAACTGCTGCTGGGCCAGCTCATATCGATTTTGTAACGCGACGGCGATCTCATCAGCCAGCTCAAAATGCACAGGCGTTTCCAGTGGTGGGACGGCCGGCAGAACGACGGTGCTTCCGGTGATGGGCATGTCCGGATCGTTCATCAGCCGCTTGATTTGATCCGAGAGGTCGCGGACGTGTGCCTTCGCGCGAATCAACACCGCCCGCCGGGATTCGACCGAAGCGTTCGCCTGGCTGATCTGCACGCGCGTCACATCCTGACCGACGCGCTTGATGAGGATGTCGGCCGTGTGCAGCGTGTTGTCGAGCAACTGCTCGTTGATCCGCACGTCGCGCTCGGCTTGCACCATTTGCCAGTACGCTTTTTCCAGGTCGCTCGTTGTTTCCTCGATCTGCTTGCGGAAGTCGAGCGTGCTGATGCGCTGGTTGTTTCGCGAGATGGTAATGCGCGCGCGGTTGATCTCGTTGCCGAAGTTTTGTAGCAACGGCTGCGTCAACTGTAGCACGACCTGGTTGTCGTAAAACGGATTCGGATTGACGTTCGTGCCGGCGTGAATGTCGGTGAAGACGGATTGATAACGCAGCTCGGCCTGGCCGCCGTTTTCGAGGAACTGCCGCAGGCCGATCTGGCCGGTGAAAATATTCTCGCGATCGATGAAGCCGCTGTTGGTCGCGGTGTTAAACGCCTGCCGGTTGTTGCGATGCTCAAACTGCGTGTTGACAAAGAATGTCGGATCGAATCGCGCCTCGGCCTCGATCGTGCGCGTGCCTTCGATGGCCGGGTTGTAGCCGGCAACTTTTACATCGAGATTACTTAAGACGGCGCGGTGAATGCATTCTTCGAGCGACATCCGAAGCACCTGCTCGCGGTCGATCGACGGCCCGGTGGTCGGCACGGTCGTCGCGCGGCGGGTGGTCGGCTGCGAGGGATTATCGCGCGTCGGCAGATACGAGCTTTCCAGCGTCGTCGGCAAGGGTCGCATCGGATATGTCGGATTCGTCTTGGCCTGCTCGCGCTCCGGCGCTTGAATGCCACGCGGATCAAATACCGGGTCGGGCGAGCCGCAGCCGGTCAAAGCGCCGCTCAACAGGATAGAAGCGACCGCCGACGCGGTGCGAAGAATCGTCGAGTTAGGAATGGTTTTAAGTGACATTCAGTGAAGCTCCGTCGACGCGGCCCACGCGTCCTGTAAACGATCAGAAAGAAGCCCAGCCCTCGATTGTCACTCAGCCCATGAGTGCCAATTTTGTGAGACGCGGATTATAGAAATCTGTGGAACGAACGCAAAAAGAGGAGGCACGCCCGCTCGGGAGTTGCGGGTATCGTTCCGCGGCAAGTCGAGCGGCGGCGTGATGCGCATCGCCCGAGCCATCCATCGAGCAGGGATCGCGTTCGATACCGGGCCAGGATGTTTCAAGCGCTCGTAACAGCGACATGCAATGAGTGCGATGTCAGAAAACTGGTGAAGACCTGAGCTAGTCGATCACGCCTGCATGGGCCGCTTCCTCGGAAGTCACGATGGAGGTGGGTTTAGCGAAAGATGATTTCCCCGTGCCTTTAATTTCAAGCATTCGTTGCAGCGCGACTGTCGCCCATTTTCGCGTGTGGTCGTCCACTTTGATTTCGTTGACGACGCGTCCTTCCAACAGGTTTTCGACAGCCCAGCAGAGGTGGGGCAGGTCGATGCGGAACATCGTCGTGCATAAGCATTGACACTCGCTCAGCACGATGATCGTTTGTTCCGGGTGCTGCCGTTTCAGGCGATTAATCAGATGCACTTCCGTTCCGATCGCCCAGGCCGATCCGGGTGGGGCGGCCTCGATTTGCTTCACGATGTACGCCGTGCTACCGGCAAGGTCGGCCTTCTCGACAACTTCGCGGCGACATTCCGGATGGACGATGACTTTCATGCCCGGATGATCGATCCGTGCCTGGTCGACGTGCTCGGGCCGGAAGAGTTGATGCACCGAGCAGTGACCTTTCCAGAGCACGAAGTCCGCATCGCGAAGCGCGCTTTCGGAATTGCCGCCACGATCTTCATGCGGGTCCCAAACGACCATTTTTTCAAGCGGATACCCCATCGCCGCGGCAGTGTTCCGGCCGAGGTGTTGATCGGGAAAGAAGAGGATTTTTGTGCGAGGGTTCAGGGTTCGGGGTTCAGGGTTCAGCGAAGAAAATTCTGCCTCTGAACCCTGAACCCCGAACCCTGAACCCTCAGACGCGGAGCTGCGCTCCGCCGCTAATAGGGGATTGGGCGCGTCTGAACTTACTGACCCCTGAACCCCGAACCCTGAACCCTTCATCGCCCATTCCAGCACATCGCGGCAATTTGAGCTCGTGCAGACTGCCCCGCGATGCTCCCCGACGAAGGCTTTGATGGCGGCCGAGCTGTTCATGTAAGTGACAGGAACGATGCGTTGATCGCCGCACACTTCCTCGAGCTGCGCCCAGCAGTCGAGCGTCTGATCGAGGTTCGCCATGTCGGCCATCGAGCAGCCGGCTCCGAGGTCCGGGAGAATCACGCGGACGTTTGGCGCGGTGAGAATGTCGGCACTCTCGGCCATGAAATGCACGCCGCAGAAAATGACGTATTCGGCGTCCTTCTGATCGGCCGCTCGCCGGGAGAGTTCGAAGCTATCGCCCGTGAAATCGGCGAAGTCGATCACATCGTCCTGCTGGTAGTGATGACCCAGGATGACGAGCTTTTTGCCAAGTTTTTCCTTCGCGGCGGCGATGCGGACTCGAAGCTCCACGTCGCTCAGCCGCTGATATAGGTCGGGTAAAGGTTGTTGCCAGAGACGATTCATCGTGTGTTTCCAGGCAATGATAGGCAGATTCTGCGTCCTGTTGCGAAAACAATGAAGTCTTGCGGGCTGTTCATCATTTCCCTACCAATATCGGACTGGCGGGTTTCGCAATGCGGAACTCGTTGGGAACAAAACATCCGATTCGTCGGAAGGAGATTTCATGTCACGTCTGACTGTCCGAGCTAGTGCGGCACTTTTGCTGGCCACTGCCGGAATCGCAAGTGCCGGCCCCGGTGCAGCGCAGGATTCGTCGAATGGGTTGACGCTTGATCATCCCGTTTACATGCAGCCGGCACCGGTTACCGGCGTCGAAACGCCGCCGACCGCCGTGCCGGCGCGCCGACCTCTAATGATGGGTCTGGACAAGCTCGGGGTTGCAAAGCCCCTGGATGATCTGGGCATCAACATCTATGGTTTTGCTGAAGCGTCGTATACCTACAGCGCCAGCAGCCCGCCCGGAAATACGATCACGGGCCGGACGTTCGACTTTGAGCATGAAGACATCACGTTGAATCAGGTTGACCTTGCGATCGAGAAGACCATCGATCTGGGCAAGGTCGCCAGCAGCAAGACATTCGACTACGGCTTCAATATCGAAACCATCTATGGCGGCGATGCTCGAGTCATTCACGCCAACGGCCTGGACTTCTACGGCCCCGGATCGTTCCAGCAATATCCCGACGAACAGATCGACGTCGTTCAGGCGTATGTCGATTTCGGATTGCCTGTCGGCAACGGTCTGCGCATTCGTGCGGGTAAGTTCGTAACGCTGCTCGGCCAGGAGACCATCAATCCGACCGCCAACGCGCTTTACTCGCACAGCTATCTGTTCGGCTTTGCGATCCCCTTCACGCACACCGGGGTGCTTGCCACGTACAACGTGAACGACAAGCTCACGGTCGATGCGGGCATCACGCGCGGCTGGAACCAGGCGCTGCGTGACAACAACGGCGACGCGATCGATTTCCTCGGCCGCATCACCTACAAGATTGACGATAAGACGTCGGTCCTCGCCAGCGCCACGGTTGGTCCGGAAGCGGCCGGCGACGCGGGCAATTGGTGGTATGTCGGCGATCTCATCGTCACCTACGCCGCGAGCGATCAGTTGACCTTTGCACTCAACGGCGACTATGGCTTCTATACACACGGCTCGGGCGGCGATGCGGCCCAGTGGTATGGGCTGGCCGCTTATGCGGGCTACAAGATCAATGACATGTTCACGATCAACGCGCGTGGCGAGGCGTATGACGACAACGACGGCTTCACCCTCACCGGCACGCCGAACGTCGTCTATGAAGCAACGCTGGGCGTGGCGATTCATCCGCTCACGGATGACATCGGCAAGAACCTCCTGATCCGTCCGGAAGTTCGTTACGATTACGCTCAGAACGCCTTCTTCGACGGCGGCACCGACAACGGCCAGTTTACGGCCGCGGTCGATGTCATCTTCACGTTCTAACGAATCGATTCGAGTTCAAAATCACGGGACGAAGGATTGAGCAATCGATCCTTCGTCCCGTTTTCGTTGCTTCATCGCTTCGGCTATCATCTTGATCGTGACGCGAATCGACGATTTGTTCGGCAAAGGCAAACCTACGATCTCCTTTGAATTTTTCCCTCCGAAAACCGAGCAGGGATTTGCTTCTCTGTATCAGACGATTGAAGAGCTCAAGCCGCTCGACCCAAGCTATGTCTCCGTGACTTACGGCGCGGGCGGAAGCACGCGGAAGAAGACGGTCGACCTCGTCGAAAAAATTCAGCAGGAGATCGGCATCCGCTCGATGGCGCATCTGACGTGCGTCGGCCATACCGCAAATGAACTCGGCGAGATTTTGGACGAGCTTTGGAACGGCGGGATTCGAAATGTGCTGGCGCTTCGCGGCGATCCGCAGGCGGGGCAGAGCAGCTTCGTCGCCACCAGCGGTGGATTCGCCTACGCCGATGATCTGGTCAAATTCGCGACCGGCCGACACGATTTTTCCGTCGGCGTCGCCGGGTATCCGGAGGGGCACCCGCAGTGCCTGAACCGCACACGCGATCTGGAAAACCTTAAACGTAAAGTCGACAACGGTGCCCGGTTTGTGGTGACGCAACTGTTCTTCGACAACGCGGAATTCCACCGCTTTCGTGAACAGGCTCGGAGCATGGGCATTAACGTGCCGATCGTCGCGGGCCTTATGCCGATCAGCAATGTCGCCCAGATCAAACGCTTTGTCGGCATGTGCGGCGCGAAGATTCCACAGCCGCTGCTGCTGAAGCTCGAAAAGTTGGAATCGGATGTGGATGCCGTCTACCGCGCGGGCGTGGAATACGCGGCCCGGCAATGTCAGGATTTACTATTTCACGACGTTGACGGCATTCATTTCTATACGCTCAACAAGAGCAAGGCGACGGTTGAGATTTGTAAGACGTTGAAATAATTTCCCGGAAAATCATCAGGGCGATTGCATGTGACCAAAAAATTCGCCATCCCGAGGGGAGCAGCAGCGACTTGAGGGATCTGGGCTGACGAAACATGCTCTGCAAATCCGAGATTCCTCGGGTCGCTGCTGCTCCCCTCGGAATGACGTGTCTTGGGAATCTCACGAATACATTCACATGCGTTTGCCCTGGGGAAATCATTCGAAATCTCCCCTTGTGTTTCCCGGAATCGGTTGATTAAATAAATGTGGGTTGGTTCGACGACCGAGAGTTCGACCGAGTTCGCGACGCGCGTAGCGTTTGACACGAGTGCGACTAATGCTTGTGACCGAATCGGGCATGTATCGCAGGCGTGGATGTGACAACGTTCAGATCTCCCATCGCCCCTCCTACCGTCTGGGCCGCGCAGCGTCGGCCTCTTTCACCGCGATCCGGAAAGAGAATATTGGATCGCCAAAAATGTGCCCAACACATATCCAATAGGAGTTACAGATGGGCAAGAAGCTTTATGTGGGTAATCTCAGCTACGGCGTTGACAGCTCTGCATTGCAGGAACTGCTCAGCCCGCACGGAAATGTCGAGAGCGCGGAGGTCATTTCCGACCGCGCGACCGGCCGTAGCAAGGGATTCGGATTTGTTGAAATGAGCACCGACGAAGAGGCGCAGGCAGCGATCGCGGCGCTCAATGGCCAGGACTTC
>CAXSBN010000003.1:150021-154082 GCA_964236135.1 uncultured Phycisphaerae bacterium | reverse complement strand
ACCCTGCCTCTCCCCGAGTACAGGGAGAGGAGTTAATAGAATGCGGTTGCCCTGTCGATAATGCTCACTGACAAGCTGTGCCATTTCTTTATTCGACTCCATCGGCACTATGCGTGTGGAACCAGCGTGCACGCCGGAATAGGTCCATCAGAGTTATGCGTTTCCACGGGAATACTCTCCTCGCCGTATTTGCGGCGACGTGACGCATGATGGTATTCTCGCTTTGGCCGGTTCCCCTGGCGGAGGATTGGTTTCGGAGGTCGCTGATACGATGAGCATGAAATCGCTGCTGGTGTTGGTCTCTCTGCTGCTGAGCGTCACGATCGGCTTTGCGATGCGCGGCAGCGCGTCGGGCGGCGGGGCGCTGGGGGTCGGGCGCGACCGTAAGCCGGTCATTGGCCTTTCGCTAGACACGCTGAAAGAGGCGCGCTGGCAGGGCGATCGCGACTTTTTCGCCGCGAAGATCAAAGCGCTGGGCGGCGAGGTGATCGTGCAGTCGGCCAACAGCGACGACGCGGTGCAGATGCAGAACGTGACGAGCCTGCTCAGCAGCGGCATCGACGTGCTGGTGATCGCGCCGCACAACGCGCAGGCGATGGCCGGGGCGGTGGCGCTGGCGCACAAGGAGGGGAAGCCAGTCATTTCGTACGATCGGCTGATCAGCGATTGCGATGTTGATCTCTACATGTCGTTCGACAATTTCGCCGTCGGCAAGTTGCAGGGGAAATACATCGTCGATCAGTTGAAGACGCTGAAGCACCCGCTGCCGCTGAAGCTCGTGCGCATTTACGGCGCGAAAACCGATCACAACGCCATGCTGTTCAAGGAAGGTCAGGACGCGGCCCTGAAGGAATCGATCGACAGGGGGGACATTAAAGTCGTTCAGGAAGATTGGGCCGACGACTGGAAGCCGGAAAACGCCAAGCGGATCATGAACGCGGCCATCACCAACGCGGGCCGCGACATCGACGCGGTGCTGGCGAGCAATGACGGCACGGCCGGCGGGGCAATTCAGGCGTTGAGCGAAGAGGGGCTGGTGGACAAGGTGCGGGTGACGGGTCAGGACGCCGAGCTGGTCGCGTGCCGGCGCATTGCCGAGGGAACGCAGGCGATGACGATTTACAAGCCGATCAAGAAGCTCGCCGAAGCCGCCGCCGAGACCGCGATCGCGATGGCGCGGCACAAGCCGATCGTCGCGACCACGACGGTGAACAACAATACGATCGACGTGCCGAGCGTGCTGTTTCCGTCGGTGATCGTGACCAAGGACAACCTCGACGACACCGTGGTGAAAGAGAATTTCCACACGCATGCGGAAGTGTTCGGAAAGTAGACGTCGCGCGCTCGAGATTGCGTCACGATTGCTTCGCGACGGTGTTGATACGGTGTTGATGCCGAATGACCGATTCAGGGCCAATCCTCGCCACGCAAAACCTCATTAAGCGATTCGGCCCGGTCGTCGCGCTGCGGGGGGTGAGCTTCGATCTTCGCCGCGGCGAAGTTCACGCGCTGTGCGGCGAAAACGGCGCGGGCAAATCGACGCTCATCAAGCTGCTCGGCGGCATTCATCCGGCCGGCTCGTATGAGGGCGACATCCTGATCGACGGGAAAGTCGCGACGTTTTCCGGCACGAAAGAGGCCGAGCGCGCCGGCGTGTCGGTTATCTATCAGGAGCTGGCGCTCGTGCCGGAGATGACCGTCGCGGAAAATATTTTTCTCGGCGCCGCGCCGACGCGCTTTGGCGGGCTCGCGATCGACTGGGTGCGCGTCAATCGCGAAGCGGCCACGTTGCTCGATCGCTTCGGCCTGGGCATTCGCCCCGATACGCGCATCGCCGACCTGGGCATCGGCCATCGTCAACTGGTCGAGATCGCCAAGGCGTTGTCGAAGCACAGCCGCGTGCTGATTCTCGATGAGCCGACCGCCGCTTTAACTGAGCAGGAAGTCGCGGTGCTGCTTGATATCCTGCGCGATCTTCGCGGCCGCGGCATCGCGCTGGTGTACATCAGCCACAAGCTCGATGAAGTCTTTGCGATTGCCGATCGCATCACGGTGTTGCGCGACGGCGCGAGCATTGCCACGCTCGATGCGAAAACCACCACGCGCAACGAGGTGATCCGCAACATGGTCGGCCGGCCGATCGATGAATTGTTTCCTCGGCGCGCCGGAAACGTCGGGCAGCCGCTGCTGACGGTGGAGCGTTTAAGCGTGGCCGCGACCGATCGCGACGCCGCGCGGGACAAGGTGATCGACGACATCAGCTTCGAGGTGCGGGCCGGCGAGGTGCTGGGCATCGGCGGGTTGATGGGGGCCGGTCGCACCGAGCTTTTGATGCACATCTTCGGCGCGTTCGGCAAGCGCATCGGCGGGAAAGTCATGCTGAACGGCAAGCCGCTCGGGCCGGGCAATTCGCCGCCGCAGAGCGTGTCGCGCGGGCTGGTGCTGGTGAGCGAAGATCGCAAGCGATACGGCCTGGTGCTGGCGCGGCAGATCGGCTTTAACATGTCGCTCTCCAGCCTCGATGAAGTGACGGCTGGCCACGAAGTCGTCGGCGCGCTAGGCGTGATCGACGAGCCGGCCGAGGCCAAGCGGAGCCGCGGGTTGTTTGACGCGATGCGCGTCAAGGCCGGGGGCTTGGAAACGGTCGTCGGCAATCTTTCCGGCGGCAATCAGCAGAAGGTGGTGATCGGCAAAGCGCTGCTCACGTCGCCGTCGGTGGTCTTTCTCGACGAGCCGACGCGCGGCATCGACGTGGGCGCGAAGGTCGAGGTGTACGAATTGATCAACAAGCTCACCGCCGACGGAAAAGCGGTCGTGCTGGTCAGCAGCGAGCTGCCGGAATTGATGGGCATGAGCGACCGCATCGTGATGCTCAGCGAAGGCAAGGTCGGCGGTGCGTTTACCCGCGCCGACGCTACGCAGGAGAAGTTGATGGCGGCGGCGATGTCCGAAGCGCAGCCGCTCGCGGCCGTAGGTGGAACGATTGTTTGATCCCCTCTCTCCGTATGCGGGGAGAGGGGTCTTCAGTTTCTCACGAGGACGAATCGAAGACGAAGACCCCTCTCCCCGCCTCTCCCCGGAGTACCGGAGAGAGGAGTAAGCGGTTTGAATTCGAATAGATCATTATGACGACAACGAACAGCTCATCGCTCCTGAACTCGCCGCCGCAGAATCCGCTCGGCGGGGTCGCGCCCCAGCAACCACCGTCGGAGTTGCATCGCCGGGCAATGCCGTCGGTGCAGGCGATCGTCATGCCGTTGGCGCTGGTGCTCATCGCGGCCTTCTTCACGATTCGCTCGGCCAACCACGCGTTCCTCGGCCCGCGAAACATCAGCAATCTGGCCATCGAACTGTCGAGCACGGCGGTGCTGGCGCTGGGAATGCTGCTGGTCATCCTGCCCGGCCACATCGATCTTGCCGCCGGCAGCGCCGCGGGGCTGATCGGTGGCGTGGCGGCGGTGCTGATCTCGAATCACGGCTGGCCGGCGCCGGCGGCGCTGGCGGCGTCGACCGTCGTCTCCGTCGTCGTCTACTGGCTCATGGGCGCGATGATCGTCCTGCAACGAGTGCCGGCCTTCATCATCACGCTCGGCTGCATGTTGATCTTCCGCGGCCAGCAATGGCTCGTCCTCGGCAGCCAGACCGTGCCGGTCACCCGCGGCGGCACGGGAAATCTTTATTCGGCGCTCACCACGTTTCACCTTTCGCCCGTCGCCGGCTATATCACCTTCGCGATCGTCGCGGCCGCGATGGCCGTTGCCGCTTACGTCGGTCATCGCAGCCAGCGCCGCGCCGGCGTGTCGGTGGACGGCGAGCAGACGTTTCTGCGCACGATCATCTCGATCCAAATCCTGCTGCTGATCGTGGTCGTCTGCAACGGCTACCAGGGCGTGCCGCTGCCGATGCTGATCCTGGGCGGCGTCGCGGTGGTGGTG
This sequence comes from uncultured Phycisphaerae bacterium, assembly GCA_964236135.1. Lineage (GTDB taxonomy): Bacteria > Planctomycetota > Phycisphaerae > Tepidisphaerales > Tepidisphaeraceae > CAXSBN01. The sequence continues at coordinate 150,147 of CAXSBN010000003.1, read as the reverse complement.
CTGGGGATGACGCGGCACACGCCGTTCGGACGATATCTTTACGCGATCGGCGGTAACGAAGAGGCGGCGGTGGTGAGCGGCGTTCCGGTGGCGGCGGTGACGATCGCCGCCTTTGCGGCCATGGGC
>CAXSBN010000003.1:76467-150011 GCA_964236135.1 uncultured Phycisphaerae bacterium | reverse complement strand
GCGTCCTGGTGGCCATCACCGCATTTTTGCAGACCGCGTACACCGGCGCGAGCACGACCACGCTGGGCGAGAACATGGAACTGGACGCGATCGCCGCCTGCGTGATCGGCGGCACCAGCCTCAAGGGCGGCCGGGGGACGGTGGGCGGCGTGCTGGTCGGCGCGCTGATTATCGCGGTACTCATCAACGGAATGACGCTGATGGCTTACGGGCCGGAGAAAAAGCTGATCGCCCGAGGCCTGGTCGTCATCGCGGCCGTCTGGGCGGATGTGCGTTTCGGCCGGCGGTGATGCGGCGCAACCGTCGCTGACGAAGCGCATTTTTCTCCTCGCTCCGGGCGACGAGCGCAGTCGAGTCGTACGCGGGGAGATCGGCCTATTGGGGCGATGCGAAGACCCCTCTCCCAACCTCTCCCCCGCGTACGACTCGACTGCGCTCGTCGCAGGCGGAGAGAGGAGTCAGAGAATACGATTGCCCTATCGGGGAAAGGCGGGTAGACGGATTTTCCCCCGCTCGAAGACGCCCCTCTCTCAACCTCTCCCCGGGTACGGGAGGATGATGCATCCACACCAAAACACGTCGATTTTTCCGATCTTCCCGGACCACGGGTGTCTCGCTCGCGGGGTCATGCTTTGCGTGACCAGGCATCGGCGAGACGCCGATGACACGGGAAGAGTCGACCGGGCTTCGGGCATAATTCTTAAGGAGGGGTAAGAGAATCGACTTCGCCCGGTCGCTCCGTTGGTCGATTAGCGCGGCCTCGCTCGCGAGACGGGGGCCACCCGATCCTTATTCGATCAATCGTGATTGACGGTCGCGGTGAACGTCACCCAATACCTTCATTCGACGGATCGTGAATGACGATCGCGGTGAACGTCACCTAATAACTTATTCAACGGATCGTGACTAACGATCGCGCGACGCTTTCAAATCTCAAGGCGATCTCGAATTGTCGGGACTCGCGAGGCGATGCGCGCTTACGATTCGGCTCGTGTCGCGATGGCACGATATGGGATCGATGACATTCGTCGACTCATGATGTGACGTTCCTGAGGCAATTTTAGAACCATTTAGCCCCGTCGCTTGCGACGGGTTGTTCGAACCGGTCGCAAGCGACCGGGCTAAATGGACCGGTTGCCGCGATGGGTTGGATGAACCGGTTGCCGCGATGGGTTGTATAAACCGGTCGCGAGCGACCGGGTTAAACGATCAATGACGCGACACGAAAACGACGACGACATGCTTACCCAAATCGCACATCGCATTGCTGAGCAGGTCGTTCATTCCGTGGAAATTTCCGCGGGAATAACGTCGCAGCTCCCATCGAGGTTGATTTGACCTCTCCACGGGTCGTCATCATCGGCGCGGGACCGGGCGGCCTCGCCAGCGCGATGCTGCTGGCGGCGAGCGGGTGCGACGTCACGGTGCTCGAACGCCGCGATCGCGTCGGCGGACGCACCAGCTCGATCACCGAAGCCGGTTTCACCTTCGATGTGGGGCCGACCTTTTTTCTTTATCCGCGCGTGCTTGAAGAGGTCTTCGCGGCTTGTGGAAAGTCGTTGAACGATGAGGTTGAGCTGGTTCGGCTCGATCCGCAATATCACCTCGTCTTCGAGCAGGGGGGCGAACTGCGCGCAACGCATGAGATCGCGCGCATGCGCGAGCAGCTCGCCCGCTTCAATCCGCACGATGCGACCCAGTTTGAACGGTTCCTCAACGACAATCGCGCCAAGCTCGCGGCGTTCCGTGCCGTGCTGGAGTCGCCGTTCGAATCGCCGCTCGATCTGCTCCGGCCGTCGGTGCTCAAGGCCCTTCCTCGCCTGCATCCGCTGGCCAGCGTTCACGTCGATCTTTGCCGATATTTTAAAGACCCGCGCACGCGCCTGGCCTTCAGCTTTCAGAGCAAGTACCTGGGCATGAGCCCGTTTCAGTGCCCGAGCCTGTTCACGATTCTGTCGTTCCTTGAATACGAATACGGCGTGTGGCACCCGATCGGCGGCTGCAACGCGGTGATGGAGGCGATGGCGCGTGTCGCCCGATCGATGGGGGTCAAGATTGTTCTGAACGCGGAAGTGACGAAACTCGATTTTCAGGATGACCCGCGACGAGAAGGTGCGGCGGAAGACCCCTCACCCGGCCTCTCCCCGGGGTACCGGGGAGAGGAGTCGGAGCGCCGTGCGCCGCGCCGCAGTGCTGTGGCGGGGGTGGAAGACCCCTCACCCAGCCTCTCCCCGGGGTACCGGGGAGAGGGGTCGGAGCGCCGTGACCCTTGTCGCAGTGCGCTGGAGAGGGCGGAAGACCCCTCACCCGGCCTCTCCCCGGCGTACCGGGGAGAGGAGTCGGAGCGCCGTGACCCGCGCCGCAGTGCTGTGGCGGGGGTGGAAGACCCCTCACCCAGCCTCTCCCCGGGGTACCGGGGAGAGGAGTTGGAGCGCGGTGCCCCTTGTCGCAGTACGCTGGCGGGAGCGGAAGACCCCTCACCCGGCCTCTGCCCGGAATACCGGGGAGAGGAGTCGGAGGTGGTTGCGGGGGCCCGTTCACTTGGCGTCTCGCCGGGGCACCGTGGAGAGAAGGCCGAACCTCTTTCTCCTCGCCCCAGTACGCTGGGGAGAGGCAGGGTGAGGGGTCCGCGCATTCGGTCGGTCACCACGCGTTCCAATGAGACGTACGCGTGCGACGCCGTCGTCATCAATTCGGATTTCGCCAACACGATGCGCAAGCTCGTGCCCGACGCGATGCGGACGCGGTGGTCGGATCGCGCCATCGACAAGAAGAAATTCTCCTGCTCGACCTTCATGATGTATCTCGGAATCGAAGGCCCGCTGCCGGAGCTGGAACATCACACGATCTGGCTGGCGCACGACTATGAAGAGAATCTGCTCGACATCGAATCGCGGCATCGGCTCAGCAGCAATCCATCGTTCTATGTGCAGAACGCGTGTCGCACCGATCCGTCGCTCGCGCCCGATGGATGCAGCACGTTGTATTGCCTGTTTCCGGTAACGCACGACACCGGCTCGATTGATTGGGCCTCCGAAGCACCTCTTTTTCGCGAGGCGGCGTATCGACACCTGAAGAAGCTGGGACTCGGCGATATAAAAAAACGCGTTCGCTTCGAGAAGACGCTCACGCCCGCCGACTGGGCGAACGATTTTCAATTGTTCCGTGGTGCGACTTTTAATCTCGCGCACAATCTGGGCCAGATGCTTCACAAGCGCCCGCACAATCGTTTTGAAGAGCTGGACAACGTCTACCTTGTCGGCGGCGGCACGCATCCGGGCAGCGGGCTGCCGGTCATCTTCGAATCGGCGCGGATTTCATCGCGGCTATTGCTGGAAGATCATCGCGTGCCGTTTCATTGGCCGGGTCAGACGGGGGAGGCGGCGAGATATGCGAAGCGCAATGCCTCATCGCTGCTCGCGGCTTCGCGGGCCGGGGAGCGCGAGCTGTCGCAGGCACCCTCTCGTGAAGCCGCAAGCGGCGGGAGCGGTCTCGCTTCACATGGGAACCGCGCATGACCGTCGTGGAAGCGCCAACCGAGCGAGTCATTGAATCCGTTCAGCCGCCTGACGCACGTAGCGAACCGATCGAACGATGGCGCGCCGCTTCCGTTCGTCACCGCGTGAAGTGTTTCAAAAATCTGCGTCACGCGCTTGCGGCACGGGCGAATGAATTCGCCGCGCTGATCGTCGCGGCCAAGGATTGCTCGACGGCCGAGGCGCTGGCGTCGGAAGTGTTGCCGGTGCTCGATGCGATTCGGTTCATCGAGCGGAATCTGTCGCGCGTCCTGAAGCCTCGTCGCATCGGCGCTCGACAGCGCCCGGCGTGGATGGTCGGGGTGAAGCTGGCGATTTATCGCGAGCCGCTGGGCAACGTGCTGGTGATCGGGCCGCGCAATTATCCGTTTTTCCTGCCGGCGGTGCAGGCGTTGCAGGCGTCGGCGGTGGGGAACGCGGTGTTCATTCAACCCGCGCCCAACGGCGTGGAATTGATGCGGCGGCTGTGCGAATTGTGCGCGGCGGCGGGGGTGGGATCGGGCGCAATGCTCGTGCGACCAGCCGCGCACTCCAGCCCGATCAACGACTTGGCAGCGGTGGATCATGTCGTATTTACGGGCTCGCGCGCGACGGGGCTGAAAGTGATGGCATCGGCGGCGGAGCGGGGCATCGCGACGACGATGGAACTCTCCGGGCATGACGCGGTCTTCGTGCTGCCGGGCGCGGATCTTGAGTTGGTCGCGCGGGCGATGCGGTTTGGACTTTCCCTCAATCGCAGCGAGACGTGCATCGCGCCGCGGCGTCTGTTTGCGCAGCGCGCGGAAATTGAAAAACTTCTGCCGTATCTGGAAAAAGAATGCGGGAATCTTGAGGCGAAGCCGATTTCGCGACCGGGCGCGCAGCGCCTGCGATCTTTAGCGCAGGATGCGCTCGATCGCGGCGCGCGGCTGCTGTGCGGCGGGCCTGATGCGAATCAGCGAAACGAAGCCAAACCGGTCGTGCTTGTGAACGTCCCCGCCGAGGCGGATGTGTTGCGCCACGAAGCCTTTACGCCGATCCTGGCGGTGAGTGAAGTCGATTCGATGGACGAGGCGCTGGAGTTGGACAACGAGTGCGGCATGGCGCTGGGCGCGTCGATCTTCGGCCCGGCCGGGGCGGCTCGGCGATTTGCCGGGCGCGTAAAAGCCGGCTGCGTCGTGATTAACGACGTCATCGCTCCGACCGGCGATGCGCGGCTGCCGTTCGGCGGCCGAAACGACAGCGGCTTCGGCGTGACGCGCGGGCTGGAAGGGATGATCGCGATGACGCAAATCAAAGCCATCGCAACCCGTGGCGGACGAAGCCAATTTCGGCCGCATTACGATCTGGCAAACGGCATGGATGCGGCGATTTTTATGGAGTATATCCGCTCCGTCCACGGCAAATCGTTGCGTGAGCGACTCGGCAGCGCGATGCGATTGATCAAATCAGCGATATCGTTCAAACGAAGCCAATTGTAATGCAAGTCTTGTATTAGAAAACAGTTATGGAGACTCAAGCTATCAGCCTGGCGAGCGAAACGGTGGAATCTCGCTCGACCAAAAGAACCCAAATGGCCCGTGTGATCGTCATCGGCGGCGGGCTTGGCGGGCTCGCCGCCGCCTGCACGGCGGCGGCGCGCGGGCATTCGGTGACGCTGATCGAAGCCAATTCCTGGCTGGGTGGGAAAGCCGCCGTCCTCAACGAGGCGGGCTTCCGCTTCGACATGGGGCCGACGATTTTAACCGTGCCGCGCGTGCTGGCGCGCATCTTTAACGAAGCCAATCGCGACCTGAAAGATTACCTCGATCTTGTGCCGCTCGATCCGCAGTGGCGGTGTTTCTTCGAGGACGGCTCGGTGCTCGATCTGCATTCCGATGTCGCCAAAATGAAGGAGGCGCTGTCGGAGTTTTCGACCGACACCCGCGACGCCGGCCGCTTCGAAACGTTCATCAATCACTCGCGCCGCCTGCACGATATTTCGGAGAAATTCTTCTTCTGGAAATCGTTGGGCGGCATCCGCGACATGATGGACATGAAGAACAGTTTTAATCTCGCGACGCTCAAAGACGTGCTCGCGATGGGCATGGGCCGAAGCGTGGCGGGGACGGTGCGGTCGTACGTGCGCGATCCGCGCGTGGCGCAGATGCTCGACCACTTCGTGCAATACGTCGGCAGCTCGCCGCACGCGTCGCCGGCCGTGCTGTGCGGCATTGCACACATGCAGACGAACGACGGCGTTTGGTACCCGATGGGCGGCACCCGCGCCGTGCCGAACGCGCTGGAGAGACTCGCTCGCGAGTTGGGGGTCGACATTCTAACCAACGCGCAAGTCGAGCGCATCGACATTGCGGACAATCGGGCGCGCGGCGTCACGCTCAGCGACGGCAGATCGCTCGACGCCGATGTGGTGATCTCGAATATGGATTCAGTACGCACGTTCCGCGAGCTTGTCGCCGACGGCGCGGCAAAGACTTTCAGGAAATCCCGCCGCAGCTTCGAGCCGGCGTGTAGCGGCGTCGTGCTCTATCTCGGCTTGAACAAACGTTACGACCACTTACTGCATCACGATTTCGTTTTCTCGAACGATCCGCACGAGGAATTCGATTCTATTTACCGGAAGGGCGAGCCCGCGCCCGATCCGACCTGTTATCTGGCCGCGCCGGCGGCGACGGAGCCGGGCGTCGCGCCTCCTGGCGGCGAAGCGCTGTACGTGCTGGTTCATACGCCCTATTTAAGGCCGGGACAAGATTGGAAAGTCATGCTGCCTGCATACCGGCAGGTGATCCTCGAGAAGCTGAAACGCACGGCAGGCCTGAAGGATATTGAAGATCGGATCGTCTTCGAGAAGTCGCTCACGCCTCAGGATATTCACGAGCGATACCGCGTGTTGAACGGCGCGATTTATGGACTAGCCTCACACGGGAAATTTGTCGGGGCGTTCAAGCCGGCCAATCGCCGGACGGAGGTGAAGGGTCTTTATCTCGCCGGTGGGTCGGCCCATCCGGGGCCGGGAATGCCGATGGTGCTCATGAGCGGCTGGATCGCTGCCGATGCAATGGATGACGACGTGCAGCGGCCGGCGCGATGAAAGCGGGCCGACAGAATATCGGACGCGCCTCCAGACGGTTCACGCTTGTCGACGCGCTGAACGCGGCATAAGTTTTTATCCGGACGGCCGGCCAGGATTTTTACACATCGGTTCTCCTTGGGTTCCTCTTTGATTCAGCAGATCTCGCCAATTTCACGCAGCCGACGACTTCTTCTTCTTTCCACCAACATGGGCATGGGTGGCGGGGCGGAAGAGCAGGTCATTCGCCTGTCGTATGCATTTAAGGCCCGAGGGTGGAAGGTGGTGATCGTGTCGATGCTGCCGCCGAAGAAAATGCCGGAAGACTTTGCAACGCACGGCGTTCCGCTGATGCACCTGAACATGCGGCGCGGCATTCCCGATCCGCGCTGCATCGGCCGGCTTGCAAAAATCATCCGCGAGTTCAAGCCGGACGTCGTCCACAGCCACCTCGTCCATGCTAATCTGCTCTCCCGCATCGTCCGGCTCGTGGAGAACTATCCCGTCTGCGTGAACACGCATCACAACGTTACGATGACCGGCGTTGAGCACGACCGGTCGGCGATTTTTGAATTGGCTCACCGCCTCACCGATCGCCTCTCAGATCGATTCACGGCGATTTGCACAGTCGCAACCGACTACTGCGTTTCGAGAAAAGCCGTGCCTGCCCATAAGGCGGAGACGATGCCCAACGGCATCGATATCGCGAAGTTCGATCGCAACGCGAGGCATCGCGAGCGGCTGCGACGAGAGCTGGGTATCGACGATAAGTTCGTCTGGCTCGCTGCCGGCCGGCTCGAAGCACAGAAGGCTTATCCAACGATTCTGCGTGCGATGGCCATCGATCGGCATCGGTCGAATGTGTTGCTGATCTGCGGCACGGGTTCACTCGAACAAGAGATCAAAGACTTCGCGGCCGAACTTCAGCTGTGCGACCGTGTGCGCTTCCTCGGCCTGCGTGGCGATATTCCGGCGCTCATGAGTGCGGCGGATGGGTACGCGCTCTGCTCCGACTTCGAGGGCCTTCCGCTCGTGCTGCTCCAGGCCGCCGCCGCAAGCCTGCCGATCGTGGCGACGAACGTGTCGGGAAATCCGGAGATCGTGATCGACGGCGTGAACGGATTCCTCGTCGCTCCGCGCGAGCCGGGTGCGTTCTTCGCCGCCATGACGCGGGTCGAGCAGATGAGCGACGCCGAGCGGCACGCCCTCGGCGCGGCGGGGCGCCAGATTGTCGAACGCGATTTCGAGGCCGAGCGGGTGGCGGATCGGTGGCAGTTGATGTTTGAAAACCTGCTGAGATTCGATAATAAACGCCAAAAAATGCGAGGAAAGGTAAAATTACATTAAAGTAATAATAGATTGCCTGCCGGCTGGCATCTGTTTTAAACTTTGGAACGTAACCCTTGGCGTCGAACCGCGCTGACGAAGTGGGGAGTGGACAAAAATGCAAGAATCAGGTCTCGACTTTCCGCCAACGCGCGGATTGAAATCGTCAAACTCAGTGAACGGCACGGCTCTGCGGCGGCTGTCGGTTGCGGCGGCGGCCCACTCGAGCGAAGTTGCCGTCTCGACGCCCTCGCAGGACGGCCGCGCGCGCTCATCCATTTCGTTTGCTGATCTCGAAGAGCGATCAAATCGGCTGGCGCACCACCTGCGGACTTTGAACATCTCGCAGGGAAGTTGCGTTGCGTTGCTGCTCGATCGCTCGATCGACTTTGTCGTCGCCGCGCTTGCGGTGATGAAGAGCGGTGCGGCCTACCTTCCGCTCGATGCTTCCACGCCGTCCGAGCGCATCAATTTCATCCTCGACAATGCCGACGCTCGCCGGCTCATCACGCATCGCTCCAAAGGCAGGACAACGACAATCGCCGCCGAGGTTACCGTCATCGATCTTGATGACCGTGTCACGATCGGCGCGATCGGCAACGAATCGGCGGAGCCGCTGGATCAGCTTCCGACCGCCAATGATTTGGCATACGTCATCTACACGTCCGGTTCGAGCGGCCAGCCGAAGGGCGTTGAAATCACGCATGGCAATCTGCTCAGCCTGATTGACTGGCACGTGAAGGCGTTCGACGTATCGTCGGCTGACCGCGCCAGCCAGGTTGCCGGGCTCGGCTTTGACGCAGCCGTCTGGGAAATCTGGCCCGCACTTTGTGCCGGCGCGACGGTGCTATTCGCCGACGAGGCGACGCGACGGTCGGCACCGGCCCTGAAGGAATGGATCATCGCGCAGAAAATCACGATCGGCTTTGTGCCGACGATTCTCGCCGAGCAGCTTCTGCATGGAAGTTGGCCGGCAGAAACCGCCCTTCGCACGATGCTCACCGGCGCCGATACCTTGCACCGCCGGCCGATCGACGGCCTGCCGTTTCAACTCGTCAACAACTACGGGCCATCGGAATGCACGGTGGTCGCGACGTCCGGCCTGGTGACGCCGAGCGTCGACGAAAGCGGCGCGCCGTCGATCGGCCGGCCGATCGATCACGCGACCGTGTTTTTGCTCGACGAAAATCTGCATAGAGTCGCTGCCGGCCAGCCCGGAGAACTCTGCATCGCCGGGCCGCTGGTGGGACGCGGCTATCGAAACAATCCGCTTCTCACGGAGTCGCGATTTACAAGCTTCACGGATTCCAACGGATCGACTCACCGCATCTACCGAACGGGCGACCGAGCGCGAACGCTGGCGAATGGCGAGATCGCTTTTCTCGGCCGGCTTGATGACCAAGTCAAAATTCGCGGTTATCGCGTTGAGTTGGGTGAGATCATCTCCGCCCTCGATCGCTGCCCGGGCGTCGATGCGAGCGCCGTCATCGCCCGGCCCGCGATGGCCAACGATCCGTCGGCGGGTCTCGAGCTCGTCGCTTATCTCGTCGCGAGTCCGAATGCTTCGCTTCGCGCCGGCGACCTGCGAACCTTCCTGGCCGCGCGACTTCCCGATTACATGACTCCGGAAAAGTTCGTGCGATTGAAGCAGTTACCGATGACGGCCAACGGCAAACTCGATCGTGCGGCCTTGCCGGCACCGTCGGCATCTAATTTACTTGACGACAACGATGGCACCACGATGAAACCGGCAGCTGCCGGCGGAACTTTGGATGCCCGAATCGCCGCGATCGTTGCCGGCCTGTTGGGGAAATCAACGATCGGCATTTCCGAAAACTTCTTCATGGCAGGCGGGCATTCAATGTTCGGCGTGCAGCTGGTCGCGAAAATTCGCGAATCGTTCGGCGTGAAGTTGACGCTTCGCCAGCTATTTGGTGCGCCTACTGTTTCGGCGCTATCGACCGAAGTCGAGAAGCTCGGCATTTCCAACTAAGTTGCATAGCCTTCGTTTCAAACCTTTTGTTCGAGCTTCCGGCGATTAGCTTTATCTTCATGACGACCGCTAACGACGATTCGCCACTGAGTTTGTATCACCTCCTCGATCCGGAAGTGCTGGCGAATCCGTACCCGCTTTATCACCGGCTGCGATCGCACGATCCGGTGCACTGGGATCCGTATCTTCATGCGTGGATCGTCACAAAGTATGAGGATGTGATCACGGTCCTGCACAAGTTCAGCGCAGATCGAACGCCCTCACCGGAATATTTCGAAGCATTGGGTGCGCCGGAAGTCGGGCCCATCGCGAAGGTGATGGTCAAGCAGATGCTCTTCATGGATCCGCCCTCGCACACGCGATTACGGAAGCTCGCCGGCTCGGCGTTCGTGCCGGCGCGCGTTCGCGTGTTGCGGGATCACATTCAGCAGATCGCGACTCGGCTGATCGACGACATCATCGCCCGCAACGACGGGCGGATCGATCTGCTCGCCGACTTTGCCGAGCCGCTGCCGGCGATCGTGACGGCCGAGATGCTCGGTGTGCCGGTCGACGATCACGTCAAGCTCAAGGACTGGTCGGTCACCTTCGCGGAGATGCTTGGAAACTTTCAGCACAATCCCGACCGCCTGCCCGGCGTTCTGCGGGCGGTGGAAGGCCTGACCGATTACTTCCACAAAGCGATCGTCGAGCAGCGCGACAGGCCGCGCACTGGCCTGATCAACGACCTCCTGACGGCCGAGGTCGATGGCGACAAGCTCACCGATGAGGAGGTCGTCGCGACCTGTATCGTGACAATGGTCGGCGGACTTGAAACGACGACCAATCTGATCACCAACGGAATGCTTTCGCTTCTGCGTAACCCGGCCGAGATGTCGCGATTACGCGGCGATCTTTCGATCATCCCAACCGCCGTTGAGGAATTGCTGCGCTACGAAAGTCCAAGCCAGCACACGGCGCGGCTCGCGCCCGATGATGTCGAGCTCGGGGGGAAGCAGATCAAGAAGCGGCAGGCAGTGATCGCGGTGATGGCGGCGGGCAATCGCGACCCCGGACGCTTCGCCGACCCGGATCGGCTCGATCTCACACGCGCCGATAACAAGCATCTGGCCTTCGGCTGGGCGGCGCACTTTTGCTTCGGCGCACCGCTTGCGCGGGTCGAAGGGCAAATCTCATTCGACTCGTTGCTTCGACGATTTACTAAACTGGAAATGGTCGATGAGCCGCTAGTGTGGCGAGAGAACCTTGGCCTGCGCGGGCTGAAGTCGTTCAAGCTCACGTTTGATGCGTGATGTACATCCGCCCCCTCAGTTCAAGGGACTAGCGATGGATTCACTGCCTGTTAAGCAAGCCACGCTCGCCCAGCCGACGCTTCGCGTTGCGCGTTTCGAGGACTATCGCCAGATTCAAGAACTCGAAGCGTCTCACGATTTGCTGGCGCTCGACGAAACCGACTGGCGAGCGATCTGGCAGCGGCACCCGTGCCGCGATGAGCTTGACGCCATCAACTGGCCGATTGGGTGGGTGCTGGAAGACGCCGACGGCCGCATCGTCGGATCGATGGCGAACGTGCCGACGAAGTATGTGCTCGGCGATCGCGAGTTGCTCGCCGCGACGGGCCGGGCATGGGTGGTGGAGTCCAAATACCGCGGCATCGCGCTTTGGTTGATGGATGAATATTTCAACCAGACCGTGGCCGATCTGTTCATCAACACGACTGTCAATTCACTGGCGGTTGACCCGTTCAGCGTGTTCGGCAGCGAGCGCGTTCCGTTGGGCGATTGGACGCAGGCGGCATTTCGCATCACCAATTATTCTGGCTTCGCGCGGGCGGCATTGCGGATCAAGCATGTTCCGATCGAGGCACTTGCCGCAATTCCAGTCGCGGCCATCTTGAAACTGCGCGATAGCTTTCGGTTGCTCAAGCCTGCATCTTCCGCAAGCGCCGAAATGCTCGATCATTTCGACAATCGCTTCGACGATTTCTGGTTCAGCCTTCGAGAGAAGTTTCCGTCGAAACTGCTTGCGGTTCGCGATCGCGTGACACTCGACTGGCATTTCGCCGCGACGTTGCGGGCAAACCAGTTGTGGGCCTTTGTCGTCATTCGTGAGGGAACTATTCGCGCCTGCGCGATCTGTAAGCGGCAGGATCATCCGCCGAGCGGATTGAAGCGTGTCAGGCTCGTCGATTACCAATCGCTTGATGCGACCGACGACGCTGATCCCGACCTGGCATCGCTGCTGGCGGCGATCGCAGCGCAATGCGCGGCCGAAAACATTCATGTGCTCGAACACGTCGCCTGCGATTTGCCGAAGATGCGGGAGTTCGACGCCTTCGCTCCGTATCGCCGCGCGCTGCCCGCATGGCCGTTCTACTACAAGGCCGCCGACGAGTCGCTGCACGCGGCGCTGTCGAACCCGGCGATATGGGACCCTTCAACCTTCGACGGCGATGCGAGCCTGTAACTCCGCCGCCGCGTCGATGAATTCGGTACGCGGCATCGATGAACCTTCGACGACGACAGCGCCGGTGTGTGAACGGCCAAGTTGAAATTCCTGAATGGCCCAACCATTCGGAAGATCATCGACCTGCTCGGGCGGTCGCGAAAAACCTTCACCCGTCGCTTTCAAATAAGCTTCCTTCCGAATCCAGAGACGCAGCGCTCGGCGCCGTCGCTCTTCGGGCGAACGCAACGTCTCAAGCTCGCAGACTTCCCGTGTGGATAGAAAATGCTCTGTCATCGCGGCGATATCGATCGCCGTGTCGGCTCGCATGATATCGATACCGATTCGCCGGCGCTCCGTGATGGCGCAAGCAATACCGTCGTTCACGTGGCTGAGATTAAACTGCAACGACACGGCCGCGAGCGGAGCGGCGACGGACGGCTTGCCGAACTCATTTCGTCCGATGTGAAACTGGCTGAACGGGAGCCCGCTGGTACAAGAAAGCGCATGCCGGCAGAGGCATCGTGTAAGGCGTTGCAGATGCCGCAGCTCATCGCTGGCGAACATTTCGATCGCCTGTAATTCATCGATTGGAAGCCACACAAGCGCAAAACGAGAGAGCGTATTTTGATCAATTTTGCCGGGATCGATATGATAGACGGCGATGTTGTCGTCCGAATCTCCGGGACGCTGTTCGGTTCCGCTTTGCAACGTTCACTCACACGATTTGAAGGACGCACTTATGCCGACTCGCCGAACCCGTCGCCGATTGCCTCGTCTGCTGATCGGTCTGACATTCACGTTGTCGCCGGTCGCTCTCGCGGCGGATGATACTGCCGAATTCGCAAACGGCCCCGCGACGACTCAGGCCGCGCTGGTTGTTGAAATCGACACCCGGCAGGCGCCGGATCTTAAGGAATTCGGCGACCGTTGCGTCGCTGCCTGCAAGAAGATGTTTCCAGTCTTTTGTGAAGACCTCGCCAGCGACGGCTTTGTATCGCCAGACAAAGTAACGATCATCTTCGATCCGAACTACAAGGGTGTGGCGGCGACGGGAGGCACGAAGATCAGTTGTTCGCCGGAATATTTTCGTCACCACAAGGACGATGTCGGCGCGCTGGTTCACGAGTTGGTTCACGTCGTGCAGAGCTATCCGAAATATGATCCGGTCTGGTTGGTGGAAGGGATCGCTGACTACGAGCGTTTCTATCGATACGAGCCGGCCGGCAAGCGGCCGCATCCAACCGCGCGCAATGCGAATTACCAGGAGGGTTATCAAACTGCCGCCGCATTTCTGAATTGGGCGCAGAAGAAATATGACGCCGCGCTCGTTAAAAAGCTGAACACCGCCTGCCGTGAAACGCGCGATACTCACGAGGTGTTTGAAAAATCGACGGGCCGTTCGCTGGATGCACTTTGGAACGAGTTCGCGGCGACGCTTCCATCCAACCCTGCCAACCGTCGAAATACCAATTCGCCGACGACAAAGCATTCGTGACCCGATCGCGTCATGGACGCGCGAACCGTTCCAAGACCTCATCGGCTGAGTGATTCGCGAATACGTTGATAGCTGTCGTTCCGCCAGGCCGGTGCGTCGCCGCGATCGACGTCGGGAAAAAAGTTGATCAACGACTCTGCCGTCACTTGCCAGAGTCCGAAGAGCTTCACGCCCGGCGTGTCGATCACCGCGCCGGGCGCGTTGTCGAGAGGATAATACTTTGCCGAGGTCGTCGTATGGCGGCCTTTGTCAGTGACGGTGCTCACCGCGCCGACGCGAAGATCCAAGCTCGGCTGCACGGCGCGGATCAAGCTCGATTTTCCCACGCCGCTATGCCCGGCCAGCACGGTGATTCGATCGCGGAGCAGCGAGCGAACATCATCAATACCGGTCCCGTGTTCCACGCTCGTCTCCAGCGTGTCGATTTCCATCGAACGATAATGCGACACCGCCGCGCGCGCGAAACTCGCGTCGTCTGATGATTCCTCGCCATCGATCAAATCCATCTTATTCAAGCAGACGATCGGGCGTAGTCCGCCCGACTGGGCGGCGATGATCATGCGGTCGATCAAGCCCCATTTCGGTCGCGGCGAACGAATGCTTGCGACGATCAGCACGTTGTCGGCGTTCGCGACGATTGCATGGGAGGAGATTGCCTTGAAGCTGTCCGCACGGGTCAGGAGCGTCGTGCGCGGCATGACCTGCTCGATCACCGCCTCGGGCGACTTCGCCTGCGTCGTCATTTGCGAAAGCGCTTCCGGCCGGTAGCGAACAAAATCTCCGACCACGATGTCGCCGTGTACTTTGAAGAGCGTTTTTCGAATGACGCACAACAGCGACGCGGCCGGATCGTGACTCGGCACGACATCGCAATACACCGAATAAACTTGGATCACTCGGCCGACGGGAAGGGCGTCGATGTCATCCGCGACCGCGCCGCCGTCGCGACGCATCGCGGCGGTGCGAGCGGTTTTGTCACGCTGATTATGCTTGGCGCGGTCGGTGAATCGCTGCTGCGTGTCAACGCGGTCTTCATCCAGCGAACCGGACATGTAATCGCTGGTCAGATCTTTCTGGCGGGGCGTTTTTTTCGGGCGACCGTTCAATCACTACGGATGTTCTGCCGAATCGCGGCGAAAGACAACCGGCGTCGCCGTGCATTCATGCCGGCTCGTGCCATCGACCGATGATAAAGATGTCGGCAAGACGGGAGCGGGGCAGCAAGCGGAGCAAGTTATGAATCGATCAGATGGGCAATCCGACCATGCCGATCATTGTCCGTTCGTAAATCGCCGCGATCATCGTTGTGCCGAACATCTGCGGATTGACGGGCTTGGCCACGCGTTCGATTACTGTTTTGACGATTACGTCAAATGCCCGGTCTACTTCGACCAGTTGATGGAGCGGCGGGCTCGACGTGTGCAGGAGGCGCAGCGACATGAGCCGGCGGCAGCTCAAGCCAGAGAACCTGGACAATCCACCGAAGCCGTCGCGTGTCCCGCGGCCGCTCCCAGGCCCGCATTCCATGCACCGCTCGTTCAAGTCACTATCGTCCAGCGCGTCTGCAGCGCTTTCACCCGCACGCGCCCGGCGGTTGCCGCAACGCTTGCCCGCGCTACATCCCTCACAAACGCGGCTTAATCAGCCCACGCTGAAAGCGCTTTTGCTTTACCTGGCCTCAGAACGGGGATTGGCCGACAACTCGCTGCTGGCATACCGACGCGATTTGGAAGATCTCGAACAGCACTTCAATCAGGCCGGCAAATCGCTAGTCACTGCAACGGCCGATGAGTATCGCGGCTACCTGCAATCGCAAACCCGGATCGGCAAATCGACGCGTACCGTCGCGCGCCGTCTCGCGGCGATTCGGGTGATGCTTCGATACCGCGCGACGATCGACGGCGAGGATGTCGTGCCCATTCTCCAGCAGCTTGAGCGACCCAAGCCGGAATCATCGTTGCCAAAAGTATTGTCGCGCGCGCAGGTGAATCAGTTGATTGCCGCCCCCGATCCAAAGTCGAAGCTTTTCGCGCGGGACGTGGCGATCATGGAATTGTTGTACGCGTCGGGTCTTCGGGCCAGCGAACTGTGCGTCGTAAAGACGCGCGACGTGAATGTCACCGCCGGCTGCATTCGTGTGTTCGGCAAGGGAAGCAAGGAGCGCGTGGTGCCGTGCGGGCAGGCCGCGTTACAGGCAATCGTGCGCTATCAACAGGAATGCCGTCCGGCGCTCGATCGCCATCGCAGCGAGTTGCTCTTCTTGTCGCGCACCGGCAGGCCGATTGAACGCGTCGGCTTGTGGATGCTGGTTGAAAAATTAGGCCGTAAAAGCGGCTTGCTAAAAAGCGTATCGCCGCACACGCTCCGCCACTGCTTCGCCAGCCACCTCGTCAGCGGCGGCGCGGATTTGCGTGTTGTCCAGGAATTGCTGGGCCATGCCGACATCGCGACGACGCAGATTTACACGCACGTCGATACCGATCGGCTCAAAGCAGTTCACGCGAAATTTCATCCGCGTGGATAAAAGCGGGATCAAAGTCATCAACTTCTCCGCGCCACTCCATCTCACTCAAGCCGCGGCCGCGGGATCCGGCATGCGCTGACTTTGCAGGCAGACGGCCAGGAACAGATGCCGCAGGCGATCAGTGGGTTGTGCGTCTAGAAATTCCGGCGAGAAGTCTACGGGGAAGGTGGCGGGGTAGTTTTGAATCTGCGCGAGCAGGGCGTCACGATTCAACGATGACAGCAGGCAGACCAGTTCTTCAACCTGCTCGGAGTGTAACATCGACTAGCTCGCGTTAGAGAAACACGTCGATCAGCGACCCTTTGTTGTGAACATCGACTCGATGCAGATGCACCTTAACGATCGGCCGCGCTGGCAACGGAATTTTGTCGAGCGGAATTCGCCACGGTGGCAGGAGTTGAGGGAGGCACGGATCACACGGCCGATAAGCGCCCGGGTCCGGGCACGTCGTTATGCAGTCGGCATTGTCGAATCGCGCCGCCGGATGAATCACTTCTCGCGGCTCGTAACGGTCGGCAGGCCGGATGACGTCGCGAGCGTCGATGCACCTTTCCGGATTCTGAATCTGCCGCGACTGCTGCGCGGCCACGCGCGCATCCGGCGGGCTGAACTTCCCTCCAGCGATATCCGCCGTGCGGATCGCGCCACGCAGCAGTCGCACCAGGCTCAAGTCGAGCGCTGCGACCAACACGCCGGTCTGCAATTCAATTCCCACGTACGCGACGTAGCAAACCGCGCGGTGCATTCGTGACGTCGTCACGCGATCAGCGGTTAAGGACCGAATCGCCCACAGAAATGCGTGTGAAAAGCGTGCCGACGTCGAACTCGTGAAAGGTGAAGAAGTTCCGGATATGACGGATGATGCGTGCGTGCATCGTGATGTGCGACGACGCTGTTGCATTCAGGAAACATGCAAACCAATGACTTAGATTTTGATCTTCCGGCCGACCTGATCGCACAGCATCCGCTGGACGAACGAACCGCGTCGCGGCTGCTGCACTACCGCCGCGACAACCGCTCGATCGCACATCGGACGTTTGCGGACCTGCCCGCGATTTGCCGCCCGGGCGATCTGCTCGTGTTCAACGACGCACGCGTGACTCGCGCACGCTTTACGCTGCGCAAAAAGACGGGCGGGATGGTCGAAGGATTGTTCCTCGCGTTGGCTGATGGGAATCGCTGGCGAGTTCTCTTGAAAAACGTCGGCCCCTGGTCGACCGATTCACGGTACGAACTGCTCGGCGATGCCAAGGCGGTCTTGGTCCGCATCGCCGCACGTTTTGAGGCGGGCGAATTTTTAATCGAGCCGATCAGCGACGAACCCGCATACGCTCTGCTCGAACGCATTGGACGAATGCCCCTGCCGCCCTACATTCGGCGTGACAAGGTGGCGGATGCGCGTGATGCGATGGACGCCGAGCGCTACCAGACGGTCTACGCCAGTGCCGGCGGGTCAATTGCCGCTCCTACCGCCGGTCTGCATTTCACGACCGAGCTGCTCGACACGCTCGACGCGCGCGGCGTGGAGCGGACGGAAGTGACGCTCAACGTCGGCCTTGGCACGTTCAAGCCCGTCACCGCCGACACGCTCGAAGCGCACGCGATGCACCGCGAATCGTATTCGATCCCGCAGGCAGCGGCTAACGCTATCAATCGCGCGAAGCAGGAAGGGAGACGCGTAGTCGCGATAGGAACAACGTCGGCCCGCGTGCTTGAAAGCGCGGGCGTGAGCGAGGTCCGACCCGTCGCATATGCCGAGACCGACATCTGCATTTTCCCGCCGTATCGATGGAAGATCGTGGATGCGCTTATCACCAACTTGCACTTGCCGCGCAGCACGCTGGTGGCACTCGTGATGGCGATGGTCGGGATCGATGAACAGCGGCGGATCTACGCCGAGGCGATCGCGCGGCGATATCGATTTTTCAGTTACGGCGACGCGATGATCATCGAGTGAGGGCAGAGCACATCGCGGCCGCAACGATGGCCGCAGTTTCGATGCGCAGGATCGTCTCGGTGAGCATGACGGCGGGGAGCGCGGCGAAGGCGTCGAGTTCCTCATCAGCCCAACCACCCTCAGGACCGACGAGCAGGACGATCTCGCGCGAAGCGTCGACTGTTGACAGCCAGTTTTGAATCGGCTGAAGGTTCGGAGCGGTCGATAGAACCGCGATGGCGGCGGACGGCGCGGATTTGAGAAACTCCGTAACCGCCATCGCCGGCAGAATTTCCATTACACCCGTGCGCCGGCACTGCTTAGCCGACTCAGTCGCGATGCGTCGCCAGCGACCGAATTTATTTTGGCCGGCCGGCACGACGACGCTTCGCCGCGCGATCAGCGGCGCGAAGCGGGTCACGCCGATCTCGCTCAGCTTTTCGATCATCCAATCTGCGCGGTCACCTTTGGGAATCGCTGCGGCGATCGTGATCGAGCGTGGAAGTCGCGAAATTTCGCGAATCGACCGAACGCGCACAACTACCGCGCCCGGGTCGCATTGCTCGATCACACCGAGCACGATGGTGCCCGCGTCGTCGAACAGCTCGACCTCGGTCGATGGTTCGAGACGCAGCACGTCGCGCGCGTGATGGGCTTCTGCGTCGCCGAGCAGAAGCCGAGCAGCGACATGGGTGTCCGCGAGGCCGGGCATGTGTAGTCGACGCAGCATGGTCTGATCATCCAATCATCCAATGGGCAGGCGTCCGTGGCTACTGTCTCGCGCGTGTTGATTCAATTTTCGTTGGATCGAGCGTGCTCTGTAGTTATGATCCGCGCGATTTTTGCCGATGTGCGCGTCGGGCCGTTATACGATTTGCCATCGCGTCCGCTTCATTGTTCTTTTGATCGTCCGGAGCTGTTTTTATGGGTCAGGCCAATGCCGTTGACCTACCTGATCCGCTTGAGCCCGGCGCGTCTGACGCAGCCGGTCGGGCTAACGCGGATGACCTGCTCGCCCAGCTCGCGGGCGAGGAGGTCGATCGTCTGCTGGCCGAGGCGGAGATCGATGATGGTGTCCGCGCCGCCAAAGCCGGAGCGAGCGATCTGGAAAGCCAGATCGCCGCGCCGACTAATTTCGAGCCCGATCTGGCGCTCGAGGCCGAGTTACGCAAAGCGGCGGAAAATGAGATTGACGATGAACTGTCGCCGAAGACGGCAGCCGAGCCGGCATCGCATGCACAAGCGGTGGCCGACGAGCTCGAAGCCGATGAGGCGATTCATCGCCGGATCGCAACAATCGCTGACTTTTCGCAAATCGCGCAGGCAGAGGACGATTCCGAGGAAACAAGCAAGCCGCTACCAATTTATCTTCGGTGGCTGGAATGGATCAACTTTCCGGTCGCGATGTTGCCGAATTCGGTTCAAGACCTCATGGGGAAGATCGCAATTCTCACGTTGCTGAATGCAGTCGCGGTGTTGATCTATGTATTAATCTTCCGCAAGCACGGCTAGACGTCTGCGGAACAAACGGTCACAGCGATTTGCCTTCGACTTGCTCGTAGAACCCGCCGCTGTCGCGTTTCAAGACGCCTTTCTCGACGAGCTCTTCCCAGATCGTTGTTCCAAAACCGCGAGGAGGCTGGATGGAAACAATCCGCGATCTCGCGCTGGTCAACGGGCTGTGACCCAGCTTCGAATCTTCTTCGAGCTGGGTCAGCTTCAGCCGCTTCTTGAAGGCTTTGAAGGCCTCCTTCAATTCTTTTTCAGTGCTTGGCATGAGAGTGAGTTTGACGGTTAGCGAGGCGGCGGTCTAGCGGATGCTTCGCCCGCGCCGGGCCGCGATGTTTGACCGGAGCCGCATGTGAGCCGCCGTGTGAACCGCTGCGCGAGCCGCCGCCGAATGACGGTTTTGGCGAATGCGATGCGCCATGTGATGCCCCCGCGTGTGCCTGCGGCGCATGTCCCGCCGATACATGTGCAGGGGCGGGGCGTGCGGAACTGTTCCCACGATGCGCCGGTGCGCCGCCGGTGCGTGCGCGTCCGGGCTGGCCACGATGTTCTGCCGAGCGATTGTCTTGGCCGCGATACTCGCCGCCACGATCTCCGCCACGATCGTCCCCACGCGACGGACTTGCAGCTCGCCGATGCGACGATGCACGGCCGCCGACGTAATTCGAATGCTCGCCGCGCGACGATGAGCGATCGCGATCGCCTCCGCCACGATGACCACCTCGACTGCCGCCGCGCTCTTCGCGCTGACGGTCCGCGAACGACGGAACCTTGTCGTCGCCGATCACGGCTGCGATCTGCTCGGCCGTGAATTTCGGCGCATCGGTCGCGACGCGAATCGTCTTCTTGATCAGGCGTTCGATCGATCGAAGATTCGATCGCTCTTCGCCATCGCAGAACGACACGGCGTGGCCTTCCGCGCCTGCTCGCGCCGTCCGGCCGATGCGATGCACGTAGGTTTCCGGCTCATGCGTGAGGTCGTAATTGAACACGTGTGAGATGTCGTCGACGTCGATGCCGCGCGATGCGATGTCGCTCGCGATGAGGATCGGCGTCTTGCCGGTCTTGAAATTCTGCAGCGCTTTCTGGCGGGCGTTCTGGCTCTTATTGCCGTGAATCGCTTCCGAGCGAATCCCCGCGCGGAACAGCTGCCGCACGACGCGGTCAGCCCCGTGCTTCGTGCGGGTGAACACCAGCGCCCGCGAAATCTTGGAATTGTGAATCAGGTGCGCGAGCAGTGTCGGCTTGTGCTTACGCTCCACCATGTAAACACACTGGTCGATCTTGTCGACCGTCGAGGCGACCGGAGTGACTTCGATGTACTCCGGATTATTCAGGATGCTGTTCGCGAGATCGCGGATGTCGCGCGGCATGGTGGCGCTGAACATCAGCGTCTGACGATCCTTCGGAATCTTGGCGACGAGTTTGCGGATGTCGGTAATGAAACCCATGTCGAGCATGCGATCGGCCTCATCGAGGATAAGCACTTCGACGACGGAGAGGTCGACGATGCGCTGTTCGACGAGATCGAGCAGTCGGCCGGGCGTGGCGACGAGCACATCGACGCCGCGCGAGAGCATGCGTTCCTGTCCGGACTGGCTAACGCCGCCGAACACGGTGGCGTGCTTCAGGCCCATGTATTGGCCATAGACGCGGAAGCTTTCGTCAATCTGAACGGCCAGCTCGCGCGTGGGTGCAAGCACCAGGCAGCGTGTCTGGCCGCGACGGATGTCGGCCTTCTTTTGCGAGAGGCGATGCAGCACCGGCAGCGCGAAGGCCGCGGTTTTGCCGGTGCCGGTTTGCGCGCTGCCGAGCAGGTCGCTGCCGCGCATCACGTGCGGGATGGCCTGTGCCTGAATTGGAGTTGGGGTAGTGTACTGCTCAGAAGCGAGCGAGCGGAGAATGGGCTCGGCCAGGCCGAGATCGGTGAACTGCATGATTTTCCTTTGCGATGTTGCGCAAAAAAGATTGCGCACCACAAAGGGCCATGCGATTCATTCGCAAAACAGGCCGGTCGATGCGCTCGACAACTGAATGTTTGAGACTGATTTATTCAGATCAAACGAACAAACGATCGCGGAGTGAACAGCGAGCGGGCAGTTGTGCTGCGAACACAATATGCGAAATAGCACTGGAAATCAAATGGGTTGGTTCGTGTTCTTCGCGTAGCCCGCGTGCTCGCACGCGGTTTCGACCGGTAAAGACGGTGTGCAAGCACACCGGCTATGCGAGGAAATCGTTAGTGCGAATGAGTATGCTCGATGGCGCTTTCCCACAATTCGCGCCAGCTCAACTGCGCGCCTCCAAGGTCGCGAAATCGCTCAATATTTTCCGGCTTTCGCGCGACTGCGGTCGACAGATATTTCGGTAGCGGTCGAATGCCGACTCGCCACAGATTCAGTCGATCGGAATCCCAACACAGGCCGATCGTCGGCTCATCGCTGCGATCCGTATCGACGTGTTCCGCACATGCGTCGACGAGGAGCGCGAGGCGGCGATCGTCGAGTTGAAAATGCTTGCCATGGAGTCGCGTCACGAGCGCCGCGGCGCGACGACCGTGATCGATATCGTGACCGTCATCCCGACGTTGCGAGTCGTGGAATAGACCGAACAGGAAAACGATCTCCCCATCCGCGCCGGCGACATCGTTGATTAACTGCAGCCCGGTATAGGCAACGCATTTCCAATGTGCTTGGCCATGCAGATGCGACCCGGCATTGGTGTCGGCGGCGCGGACGTCGGCGAGCAACTCGTCAAGACTCACGATGCTCATGACACCGCCCACTCGAGTCCGCCAGGCAATTCAACGTTCGCGTATTCGAGGTGAATCACGCGTCGGTGCCCCGGTGAAGTTGCGGGCGATGATGCGTGCAGAATCGTCGGCCGCATCAGCAGCGCGCCTCCGGCGCGCACTACGCACGCGACAATATTCGACGCCTTGGACGCGTTATCAATATCGTTCGGCGTGGCGAGTTGTGGGTGCGACCCCGGGATCACACGCAGCGGCCCATTCGTCGCATCGCAGTCATCAATGGTGATCCGAACCGTCAGCATTCTTTGTAGCACTTCGATCGGCGGCTGCACGTGAACGACACCTGCTTTGTTTGACCACGGGCCGAAGCCCGGAACGTCGCGACGCTCTTTCACCGCGATCGACAAATCCTGATGCCACGGCACGGTCCAATTCGATTCGGGTGTTTTGTCGAACAGAATCCCGCGCACGGCATGAGCACCGTCGCCAAGAGCTGTGCGGATGAGCTTCATTATCTCGAGAGATTTCGCGAGCGAGTCGATAAACGGAAGATTGAGCAGATTGCGACGCGCGAAAGCGTTGCCGCGACGATGACGCGCATCTACCGAGTTGTCGTCGAGCGAATCGAGTTGCGCGATCAACTGCTGGATTGCATCACGGTTCAGCAAACCTTCAACGATCGCGAAACCGTTGCGGTCAAGCTCGCTGGAAGCTGAATGGAATGAGTTCACGTTGATTCGTGCAACAAGCCGGGGCAGAGCGTACTCGCGTCGCCCCGGATTCTTCGATTCGCGCGGGAAGACATCCGGGGCGACGCGAGTACGCTTTGCCCCGGCTTGCGGGTTGTCGTCGCGTCTTCGGTCATCAGACTCTTTAGACCGAAGCGGTCGCGTTGACACCCAGCGCCTTGGCCATCACTTCGCCGATCGTCGCCGGGCTTAGGCTCACGTGGATGCCGCACTCGGCGAAGGTTTTGAGCTTTGCGTCGGCCGTGTCGTCTTCGCCGCTGATCAGGGCGCCGGCGTGGCCCATACGCTTGCCGGGCGGGGCGGTGCGTCCCGCGATGAAGCCGACGACCGGTTTGGTGACATTGGCTTTCACATATCGCGCGGCGTCGGCTTCGTCCGAGCCGCCGATCTCGCCGATCATCACGATGCCGTCGGTCTCCGGATCATCCTGAAACATCTTCAGCAGTTCGATGTAATTGAGCCCCTTGATCGGATCGCCGCCGATGCCGACGGCGGTCGTCTGGCCCATGCCGCGGTTGCCGCACTGCCACACGGCCTCGTACGTCAGCGTGCCTGAGCGCGAGATAATCCCGACTGATTTCCCACTCGGCGCTTTCGAAGCCGGCATGTGAATGTAGCCGGGCATGATGCCGATCTTGCATTCGCCAGGCGTGATCACGCCGGGGCAGTTCGGGCCGATGAGATAAGTGTGGGCAGTGGGCAGTGGGCGGTGGGCAGTAGGAGCGGCGGAAGGCGCAGTTCCGGACTGCCCACCGCCCACTGCCAACCGCCCACTCAAAAACGATTTCACCTTCACCATGTCCATCACCGGAATGCCCTCGGTGATGGCAACGATCACGCGGATTCCCGCGTCGGCTGCCTCCATGATCGCATCGGCAGCGAAGGGCGGCGGGACGAAGATCATCGTCGCGTCCGCATCCGTGGCTTTCACCGCCTGGTGCACGGTGTCAAAAATCGGCAGGCCGTTCGCATCTTTCGTCCCACCCTTGCCTGGCGTGACGCCGCCGACCATTTTCGTGCCGTACTCCAGGCATCCCTTTGTGTGAAACGCGCCCGCCGCGCCCGTAATTCCCTGACAGATGACCCTGGTATTTTGATTGACGAGAATGCTCATGAGTGGCGGGGAGGCTAATCGTCGAGGCGAGCGGTCGCAAGTCAGCCCGCGCGGCGGCGACGGCCGGCGTTCGACGGCTTTGTAATCGGGCGAGCCAGGCCCGTGACCAGCAAGAGGTCGAGCGTCACAAACTGGTCTTCCATCGCGATCGCGATCAATCGGCCGTTGCCGGTCTGCGTGATATTTTCCGGATGCCTCACATCAAAATATTGGCCGTCCGCAACATAAAGGCGAAACGGCTCGAAGGGTTGCATTGCGCGGGCGCGGTGAATTTCTTGACCGTCATGAACAAATCATAATGAATTGATCGGCCGCGTGAAAACTGGCGACGTTGCGTCGCCGGCGTGAAAGATCGTCGTCGAAAGTTCGCGTCTTGATGGCCATCCTGCCGTCAGATCGCGTTTTGGCTGGCGCTGGCAGCTTACGGCGCAGCCAGCGTAAACGTGGGGCAATCGTCGGTGACGGCGTTGCGGCATTCGTCGGCGATACGTGTGAGCTCTTTGCACATCGAGTCGTTCCCCGGCGCCGAACACAGCAACTCCAGCGCCAGCTCCATCGACTCAAGCTCAGCTTTGCTGACGAGCACGCACGCGCCGCCGTCGTCTTTTGACGAAGTTATTTCGACTCGGCCCCAATGATTGCAGACGCGGTCGTGAATGTCGTGCAAATGCCGGCAAACGTGCTCAATATCCACCGTCAAATGTGCTTCGCCCATAAGTGCCTCAAATTTGAGCCGGAGTAATTGACCGGCCGTCACACCAAGTTCTCGCTGCGATGCGTGTCCTGAATGCAGAAGTGTTCCGTCATCAACGATATGTTCAATCGACTGGCCCGGTTCGCGCAAATTTGACGGAATCGCCGTGTCTCGGCTGCAAGCCCGTGGTCGGACAGCTTATAGCCTGCGAAAACGGTCCGCCAGAACCGTGTTTGCCATTACAGACGCACGCCGCGATCATATCACTTCGCGCGAGCATGAGCCGGAATTTGTAATCGCCGACGCGCAGATTATGATCGCCGCGCACGTTGGACGGTCTTTCGGGACGGCCTTTGGATCGAACAGATCAATCGTGTCGTCGGCCGGTCAGTGAATGCGATTCAACCGAATCGTGAGCAGCAGGGCCTGTCATACAGACAGGCGCGGAGGATTGATTTCATGATGATGTCTGAACTGAAGCGACGGCTACTGGCCGTGGCGGGCGCCGTGGTTGTCTCCACAATTGGATTCTCGCATTCGGCCTTTGCCAGCGAATCGGGATTGATCCTGCCGAACCTCTCCGACCCGAACATTACCTTCCTCGGCGGCATGACCGGACACACGTTGTTACTGATCGGCTTGATCATTTGCGCGGCCGGGCTGGTGTTCGGGCTCGTCATATACAAGCACCTGCAAGCGTTGCCCGTGCATCGCTCGATGCTCGAAGTATCGGAACTGATTTACGAAACTTGCAAGGCCTATCTCAAAACGCAGGGGAAATTCATCCTGCTTCTCTGGGTATTCATCGCCGCCATCCTGATCGCGTATTTTGGCTTTCTGGCGAAAGAAGAGACCCACGCCGTCACCAATGCGATGGGGAACGTGTTCACTGAATTCACCACGCCCGTCGTATCGACCGGCCCCGAGTGGACGCACAACACCGCTATTCGCGTCACGATCATTTTGCTGTTCAGCCTGATCGGGATTGCCGGCTCGTACTCGGTCGCATGGTTCGGCATCCGCATTAATACATTTGCCAACTCTCGCACCGCGATGGCGTCGCTTAAGGGCGATGCGTTTCCGATCTGCTCGATTCCCCTCAAGGCCGGCATGAGCATCGGCATGGTGCTCATCAGCGTCGAACTATTGCTGATGCTTTGCATTCTGCTCTTCATCCCCGGCTCGCTCGCGGGCCCGTGCTTTATTGGATTCGCGATCGGCGAATCGCTCGGCGCGGCGGCGCTTCGCGTGGCGGGCGGCATCTTCACCAAGATCGCCGACATTGGTGCCGATCTGATGAAGATCGTGTTTCACGTAAAAGAAGATGATGCGCGCAACCCTGGCGTGATCGCAGACTGCGTCGGCGACAATGCCGGCGACTCGGTCGGTCCGACGGCTGACGGTTTTGAAACGTATGGCGTGACCGGTGTCGCGCTCATCAGCTTCATTCTGCTGGCCGTTCATGAGCCGGCGACGCAGGTCCGGCTGCTCGTCTGGATCTTCGCGATGCGCCTGGTGATGGTCGTGTCGTCAGGCCTCAGCTATGTGATTAATGAAGCGTTAGCCAAGGCAAAATATTCGAATCTCCGTCAGATGAACTTTGAGAAGCCGCTGGCCTCGCTGGTGTGGCTTGCGTCGTTCATGTCGATCGCGGCGACGTATCTTGCATCGTACGTTCTGATCAAAGAGCTTGGCGACGGCACGATGTGGTGGAAGCTGTCGACGATCATCACTTGCGGCACGCTGGCCGGCGCGATCATTCCGGAAGTCACCACGTTCTTCACGTCCGTTCATTCTCGTCACGTGCGTGAAGTGGTGACCGCCAGCCGCGAGGGCGGGGCGTCACTGAATGTGTTGTCGGGACTGACGGCCGGCAACTTCTCGGCGTTCTGGATTGGCGGCGTCACGATCGTCGCGCTGATGGGCGCGGCCTACGGCGTTAGCACTTACTTTCCGCAAACGATGATGCTCGCCCCGGCCGTCTTTGCGTTCGGCCTCGTCGCGTTCGGATTCCTCGGCATGGGCCCGGTCACCATCGCGGTCGATTCATACGGCCCGGTGACGGATAACGCGCAATCGGTTTATGAGTTGTCGCTCATCGAGCAAGTGCCGAACATCGAGGCCGAGCTTCAGCGTGACTTCAACGTGAAGCCCGACTTCGAACATGCCAAGATGCTGCTTGAAGAAAATGACGGCGCGGGCAACACATTTAAAGCGACGGCTAAGCCCGTGCTGATCGGGACGGCCGTCGTCGGCGCGACGACGATGATCTTCTCCATCGTCGTGCTTCTGGTCGGGACGACCAACGGCGGCATGGAACTCGACGCTGCCAAGACCAAGTTCCTGTCGATTCTTCATGCTCCGTTTCTGCTGGGCATGATCAGCGGCGCGGGCGTGATCTACTGGTTCAGCGGAGCAAGCTGCCAGGCCGTCATCACCGGCGCGTATCGCGCCGTCGCATATATCAAGCAACACATGCGGCTCGATGAAGGCGCGAAGAAGGCCAACATCGAGGAGAGCAAGAAGGTCGTCGAGATCTGCACGAAGTACGCGCAGGCCGGCATGTTCAATATCTTCCTGACAATCTTTTTCGCCACGCTGGCGGCGGCGTTTCTTGACCCGTACTTCTTCATCGGCTTCCTGATTTCGCTCGCGATCACGGGCCTGTTCCAGGCGATCTTCATGGCCAACGCCGGCGGGGCGTGGGACAACGCCAAGAAGATTGTCGAGACCGAGCTGCGCGAAAAAGGCACGCCGCTGCATGAGGCGTGCGTGGTCGGCGATACAGTCGGTGATCCATTCAAAGACACGTCGTCCGTCGCGCTGAATCCCATCATTAAGTTCTGCACGCTCTTCGGATTGTTGGCTGTCGAACTGGCCATCCAGATGACGGACCACGCGGCAATGAAATATTCGATGTCGTCGCTTTTCTTCCTGATCATGTGCTT
Source organism: uncultured Phycisphaerae bacterium (assembly GCA_964236135.1). GTDB lineage: Bacteria > Planctomycetota > Phycisphaerae > Tepidisphaerales > Tepidisphaeraceae > CAXSBN01. The sequence goes on along the minus strand of CAXSBN010000003.1, from coordinate 121,938 downwards.
CTTCGTCTATCGAAGCTTCTACGGGATGCGCATCGGCAGCGATGTTGAAAGCGCTGGTAGCACGGGTCCGAGCAACGGTGATGTGACCCGCGTGCGAGAAATTGCGGGAGCCGTCTAAAAGTAACGACACAGACCCAAAGCCGAAGCCCAGGGCTTCAGCGCTGGGTCTTGCGCTTGAAAGGCAGTCTGGGAAGGTTGCCCACCCGTTCGCAAGTGCTATATTCCCAACCCGCGCGATGTCAACGCGACCTCATATGACGTCACGCGTCGCCGACTTAGCTCAGTGGTAGAGCGATGCTTTCGTAAAGCATAGGTCCCGAGTTCAACCCTCGGAGTCGGCTCTTCAGTAAGACCATGCCGAACGCGGATTTAGCGTACTTGCCGATCGTCGACAATGCGGCTCGGAAGTGCTGGCAAGTGTATACTGTGCACATCTGCCTCTTTCGTGAGTGCAGTGCCGCGACATTTAAAGTCGCTCGTACTCCCGTCGATAGTCACCGTCGTCTTCTCCATTCTCCAAGAATTATTGAAACTCTTCCGCTCGGCCAGCGTCGAACCTCCTAGACCTTGGAGGACGTGATGCGTTTCTTTCTGCAGACCGGTTTTCTTGCCTTGATTTCGCTCTCGTCGATCGCGCATGCCGACGGCTTGATCGTAGTCGAGAGTGGAGAACGTGTTCCAAGTCACTTCACTTTCGCACCGTTGGAAGTCCGCTATCACCACGTCAACGTGCAGGTCGATGACGATGTCGCCGTCACTGAAGTCGATCAGGAATTCTTTAACCCAGCCTCGGTCGCGACCGAGGGAACGTACATTTTTCCGCTGCCGGCCAATGCGCACATCGATAAATTTTCCATCGATATGAACGGTAAGGCGATGGACGCCGAACTGCTCGACGCGGATAAAGCGCGGTCCACATACGAAGACATCGTTCGCCGAATGAAAGACCCGGCCCTGCTCGAATACGTCGGCCGCGGAGCGTTCAAGGCACGCATTTATCCGATTGAGGCGCATGGCACGAAGCATGTGCAGATCAGGTACACGGAGCTGCTGAAAACAGATGCGGGCGTGGCGGAATATTCTTATCCGCTGAACACGGAGAAGTTCAGCTCTCGGCCGATCGGGAATGTGTCGATTGATGTGAAGCTGCGGTCGAGCGATCCACTGAAAACGATCACATGCCCGACGCACGAGGCGCGAATCGACCGGACAGGCGACCATGATTCCACCATCTCCGCGAAATGGACGAACGCGCGGCCCGACACTGATTTCAAAGTGCTTTTTAGCCGCGACCGGCACGACATCGGCCTCCAGTTGATGACATACAGGCGCGATTCCGGCAGCGATGGCTATTACATGCTGCTCGCCTCTCCAGGATTCGCGATTCCTGAGGACAGGAACGCCAAGTCGAGCGGAAAGGATATCGTCTTCGTGCTCGACAGCAGCGGTTCGATGCAGGGCCGGAAAATTGAGCAGGCGCGGAAAGCGTTGCTGTATTGCCTGGGCAATCTTCGCCCGCAGGATCGATTTGATATCGTTCGGTTCTCGACCGAAGCGGAGTCGATCTTCCCGGCACTGGTGTCAGCCGACGATCAGAAAAAGATTGCAGTCGCCAACGACTGGGTGAGATCGATCCGGGCGACGGGCGGCACGGCGATCGACGATGCGCTGGCTACCGCTCTCAAGCTTCAATCCGCGCGCGATGCCGATCAATCCTCGCGGCCGTTCATGCTGTTTTTTCTTACGGACGGCCAACCAACGGTTGGCATCGTGAACGAAGACGACATCGTGAAACGCGCGGTTGATCGTGCCTCGAACTGCCGAGTCTTTTCATTCGGGTTGGGCAATGATGTGAACACGCATTTGCTCGACCGCCTTTCCGATGCGACGCGCGCCGTCAGTGCGTATGTCGCTGAGAGCGAAGATCTCGAAGTGAAGCTTGCCTCGTTTTACGACAAGGTGAACGAACCGGTGGCCACGGATGTGCAATTGGAGTTCGACGGCATTCAGACGACGCAGCAATACCCTTCGGCCATGCCGGACCTGTTCAAGGGTCAGACGATTCAGGTCTTTGGCCGCTATAACGGCGCGGGACCGGCGAAGTTAAAGTTCACCGCGATAGTGAACGGCGAGCGTCGCGAGTTTGCACGAGAGGTTGCATTCGCCGAGCGTGACACATCCTCGACGTTCATTCCCGTGCTGTGGGCGACACGTCGCGTCGGCTGGCTGCTGATCGAGATGCGGCAGCATGGCGAGTCGCAGGAGTTAAAAGAAGAGGTCGTCAAGCTCGCGCGCGAGCACGGCATTGTCACGCCATACACGGCCTATCTTATTTCCGAAGATGAGAAGCGGCGCGATGTCCCGCTTTCGTATCGCGGCTTCCAAGGCGTTCAGCAAAACGCGGCCGACTACGCGCGGCTGAAGGATTCGTTTGACTCGACACAGCGCGAGGCGAACAGCCAACTCGCCCGCGCGGGCGGGCAGGCGGTTGCGAACTCGGTTGCGGTAAACGGACTGAAAGGCGCGGAAAATCTCGGCGCTGGCTACCAGATGGCGGGCGTGCAGTTGGATTCGCCCGCTTCCCAGCCGAGCCGAGCCGGATACCTCGCGGGGAACGATTTCTCTCACGCGGTGCGAAACATTGGAGACCGCGCGTTCTACCAAAACGGAAACCGCTGGACCGACGTCGCGGCACAGAGTCTCAAGGCCGATCACAAACGGCAGTCGATTCGTTTCGCCAGCGATGATTATTTCAAACTTCTCGCCGACCACGCCGAAGCCGCCCCGTGGTTATCACTCGGCGTGGAAGTCGACGTGTTGATCGGCGACACGCTTTACGAAATTCGAGAAAGCTAAAAGAACGGAGACAATCATGAAACGGCAATCAATACTTCTGGTAGGTTCGCTCGCGTTTGGAACTCTCGGAATTTCGATGGCTTCATCCCGCGCCGATGAACCGACCACGCAACCGGCTGCGATTTCCTCTTCCATCGAAGTCTGTTTCGTACTCGATACCACCGGGTCAATGGGTGGCCTCATCGAAGGGGCGAAGCAGAAGATCTGGTCAATCGCCAACAGCATCGCCGCGGCGAAAAAGGGCGGCGGGTCGGTACGGTTTGCGCTCGTTGGATATCGCGATCGCGGCGATGACTACATCACGCGCATCACCGATCTCACTGACGATCTCGACAAAATTTTCGCCGACCTTCAGACGTTTCAGGCGGGCGGTGGCGGCGACACGCCGGAGAGCGTGAATCAGGCGCTGGCCGAGGCTGTCGGCAAGGTGAAGTGGAGCGGTGCGAACGATGTGCGAAAACTAATCTTCCTTGTCGGCGATGCGCCGCCGCACATTGATTATCCCAACGACACGCCGTATGCGGCGACATGCGAGAACGCAGTCAAAGCGGGCGTGATCATTAACACGGTGCAATGCGGCACCATCACCGGCACGCGCGAAATCTGGGAAGAGATTGCCCATCGCGGCGAAGGCGCGTTCGTCGCGCTTGAGCAATCGGGGAACATGGTGACGATCGTCACGCCAATGGACGAACAGATCGCCAAGCTCAGTGAAAAGATTGCCGGTACCAGCTTGGCCTATGGGCCGGCGCGACAGCAGGCGGAGGTGATGGCAAAGAACGTCGCCGCCGCGACAGCGCCGGCGTCGGTTGCCGCGGATCGCGCCGCGTACAACTACAACACCGGCGGTCGAGCGGTGCAGGGACGTGGCGATCTGGTGAGTGATCTCCGCGACAAATCCGTGAAGCTCGACTCAATCGCGAAAGACGAGCTTCCGAAAGAGTTGCAAGACCTTTCGCCGGAGGAACGCGAGAAGAAAATCGCCGAACTTGGCAGTGAAAGAGAAGTCCTCACGAAACAAGTGGCCGACTTGTCACGGCAGCGGCAGGCGTTCATAGACGAAGAATTGAAGAAGCAGCCTGATCGTGCCTCGGCATTCGACACAAAGGTCGCTGAGATCGTGCGAACGGAGCTGAATCGTACAAAGTAAGGGAAGTGAATTCTTAGGCAGAACCAATCGAACAGCTTGGACGACCCGTCGCCGATCGGTATACTTTCCCGCCTCTAACAGACGGAGTACGCTCGATTCATGGCAAAGGCACGCGCGATCGTGAAACGCCGCAAGGCGGTTCGCAATATCAAAAAAATCACCAAGACGATGCAGATGATCGCGACGGCGAAATTCCAGAAATCGCTGAAGCGGGCCGTCGGCACTAAACCGTACACGCTCAAGGTTCGCGAGCTGGTTAGTGAGTTGGCTGCCAGCGTCGGTGGGAATGTCGAGCATCCGTTGCTTCGTCGACCAGGCGAGACCGATCGAAAAAACAAGATCGCGCTCGTCGTCATCACCAGTAATCGCGGCCTCGCCGGCGCGTACAACGGCAGCGTGCTGCGTGCCGCTAACGTGTTCATCCGCGAGCAGACTGCCGCGGGAAAAACGATTGACCTGTACGTCGCGGGGAAGAAGGGCGTCGCGTTCTTTAACTTTCAGAAACGGCCGATCAAGCAGCGGCTCGACGCGTTCGACGTGCCGCGCTTCGCCGATGTCGAGAAGCTCGCCAATGATTTCATGACGCAGTTTATTGCGGGTGAGATTGACTCGGTATATGTCGCACACATGAACTTCGTTAGCGCCGGAGTGCAGAAACCGGACGTGATGCAGTTGCTTCCACTCGCAAGCGTCGCACCGGCCAAAGAGGGCGAGAAGCCCAAGGCCGAAGTGATCTACGACTTCGCTCCATCGGCGAAGGAATTGTTGGATGAGCTTCTGCCGCTAACGGTCAAGTCGGCGTTTTTTCAAAACTTCCTCGACGCGACCACGAGCGAACACGTCGCCCGGATGGTTGCGATGAAGAGCGCGACCGACAACGCCGACAAAATGCAGAAAGCATTGTCGACCGCGTACAACCGCGCCCGCCAGAGCCAGATCACGACCGAGCTATCGGAGATCATGGGCGGCGTCGAAGCGATGAACAAATGATCACCGAATAAGTAATCGGGCACCGCTATTTCGCCGCCTGTTGCTCGGCGTTTTCTCTCTCGGCCAGCCGCTTCGTGATGGCCGGCTGTGCCATTTGATGAATCTGATCCAGCGCATCCGACAGTGATGTTGTCACATGCAGATTGCTCGCCGGGCTTAGCCGTTCTCTCGATCGCTTGATGTCGGCAGTGTTCAGCCACAGGCCGACAATGATGGCATCGGTGTCCATCTTTGAGTTGAGCCGTTTCAACAAATATCTCGCATGCGCGATCGCTGACGGTGGCAGGGCGGAAATCACTGTTAGATCGGCCTTCGAGGATTCCACCGCGTCGACGCGCTCGCTCGCCAGCTTGGTGTTCGATACCGACAGCGCGCAGTAACCCATGAACTCGAGCAATTGTGCGAGCATTAGGTTTACAAGCTCATCCGATTCATCATGTGCCGGCAGGCAGGCGATGTTGATCGTGCACTCCTTCGGCAGCATCGGCCGAGGGGGGCGAGGGCGAGCAATGCCTTCGGTATAAGAGAGTGTTTCAGGTTTGCCTTTTGGCGATGGCGGCAGATCGGGAAGCCCTTTGGCATCGCGCTCGATCTGTGCTGCCACCTTCTTCGAAATATCGGCCCGCTCTTCGTCGCCAAGCTCGTCGATCACGTCACGCATCGATGTGCGCAAGAAGAGTTCGCGATCCTCTTCGAGCAAACCGCCATGACGATCACGCTCGGCCAGCCCGATCGCGGGCAACAATATTTCGCTGTAGACATGCTCGAGTGAATGTTCCTTGCGGTACTCGCGGGCGAGTTCGGTCGCCTCTTCCGAATCCAGTGCAAGCAGCCGCTGGTAAAAGCGCTCATACGGCCGAAGCACGGCTTCATCGCCGAGTAACACGTCAAGGAACGCAAACTGCGGAACGTATTTTCCAAGAACGACGAGGATGACCGTCAACGGCGTCGAAAGCAGCAGACCGACGGGCCCCCATAACCATGTCCAGAAAACGGCCGCGACAAGAATCGCGACCGTCGACATGCCAGTGCTTGAACCATACAGCCACGGCTCCATTACGTTGTTGCTGAACAACTCGACACCGACAAACAGGCCGATCGTTTCGCCGGCGATCCGAAAGCCGGAGAACTTTCCGATGGACACGATGATGGGAAACGTCATCGCGATCAGCGGCCCGATGTATGGAAGAAAGCGCAGGATCGAGCAAAGCAGGCCGAACAACAGCGGGTTGGGCACGCCGATGATCCAGAGCCCGAGCGAAATAATCAGGCCGTAGCTTCCGTTCACGATCGTCTGCATCAGCAGATAGCGGCTGATGCGGTCGGCGGCGTCGGAAAGCGCTTGCGTCGTGACCGTTAATTGGCCTTGCCCGACAAGGCGGATCAATCGATCGCGCAGGTCTTCCCGTGCCAGCAGCATGAAAATCGTGAAGACAATGACGAGGCCCGCCGTGCCGAGGGGGCTGAGAATCGGGCTGAGCAACTGCCCGATCGCTTCCCACTGCACGCCGCCTTGGTCGGAGACGATAACAAAAGATGGATTGGCTTTGCTCCCTAGCGGCGGCGGCTGCTCAACGGACAGATTTTTTTTCACGTCGTCGAACTTGGTGGAATTCGTTTTCGCCGTGGCGTTGCCAGGTTGAGTGGTGGACTGCGTGGTCGACGGTGTCGACATCTGTTCCGTCACGACTTGGGCTGTCTTACGAACCAGATCAATTGTTGAAGTTCCCGAGGGCTTTAGAAACTTCAGTTTCTCGACGAAGTTTTCCTGATACGTCGGCAGATCTTTCGCGAGCTGCTCCGCTTGCACGAACACGATCGCGCCCACGCCAACAATGAACAGCAGCGCCGCGCTGACCACGATGATGACGCTTGCCACGCGGCCAAGTCGGCGACGCTCAAGGCGCATCGCCAGCGGTGCGAGCAGGAAGGTCAGCAGGACGGCCAGCGCCACCGGGATGAGCACTTCCTGCGCAAACTTGAAGACAAGCACCGCGACGCAGACCGTCGCCATCAACAGGAAGCGAGACAGGTTGGCGCCCGACGGAATGTTTGGTGATGAAGGTTGCCGCGTCATGACTGCCTGTGCCGCGCAGACAGCTTGTCGGGCGGTTCAGGTCGAGCAGTGTAGTGATTCTTCGCCGAAGCCGCGACGGATGAAGTTTCCGCGCCGACGCGATTGCTTTTATCGCGTGGACGTTTCGCCGCGCGGAATTGAGCTCGGCCGCGAATTATCTTGTAACTCGCCGATCAGCGTGGCCGTCACCATCACCTCGACGCGGCGATTGATCCGCTGCGCCGCCGACGAGTAGGCACGTTGCGCGACCGGTTCGAAGGTCGAGCATCCAAGCACGCGCAGCATTTCGGGTGCAACGCCTTTCGACACCAGATAATCTGCGGCGGCCTGGGCCCGCTTCAGCGACAAATCCATCCGCTGCTCGGGCGTGGCTCCATCCGGCAGATCGTCGAGCGACGCATGTCCCTTCACAAGCACGACGTTGCGATGGCCGCGAATCTGCTCGGCGATTTCGTCGAGCGATTGCCGCCCGTCGTCATCGAGCTTGCCATCACTTGAGCCGAATAAAACGCGCCCGCCAACGACTGACACCGCGCCGAGACGAATGCTCGTCACATCGGGGTCCGACCCCTCGGCCCCGCGCTGCTCTTTCGACGATACGCCTTTTTCACCCGGCCCGGCGAGCCGTTGGCGTTTCGCGAGAATCACTTTATCGACCGGATCGCTGCTGGCCGGGTCGGGAATCCAACCGAACCCGCCGCGGATTTCGCCGACGGTCTCTAACCAGCGCGTATCGCTCTGCATCGGCGCGCTGGCCGACTCCGGCTTAGGCGGCGGATTCGTCGTACCGGGCTTCAACACCCAGAGCAGCACGAACAATCCCATCATGCACATGATGAGATCGGCCAATGTGAAGATCCATTCGGGGCACTCTTCACAGAGTTCGTGGGGATCGCATTTGCAGGATTTAGCGGCCATGGAAGAATTAGTGGTTGGTGGTTAGTGGTTGGTGATTAGTTAAGAGTGCAACGCTCGACGATTTTCAAGAGAGCGAATGAGGCCTGAGCAGAGACGACCAACTTCTTCGCTCACGTCTCGTAGTTGCACACAATCTTTCTGCGGTAGGTACTCGAAGCGACCCGCCAGCTCTATCTGGGTTTCTGCCTCTTGCCGCGAGCCCTCGGCTATTCTTAGAAAATGGACGAAGTCGCGAGTCGATCCACGTCCCTGGCCTTCGGCGATGTTTGACGGGACGGAGACAGCAGAACGTCGAAGTTGGCTCGTGAGTCCAAATCGTTCGTCGGCTGGGAAGCGTTTCGTCGCCTGATGCACGGCGGCGGCGAAATCGATCGCTCGTTGCCAAAGTATTAGCTCTCGGTAACTCTTCACCGCCATCGCTCTTCCCCGCTAGCCACCAACCACTAACCACTAATTATTCACGCGGCCTTGGGCAACGCCGCCTGCGCTTTCACGCTTAGGAAGCTCATCAACTGCATCTCCACCACGCGCGGGTTGTTGCCGGCCTGGATGCTCAGAACGCCCTGCATGATGATCTCCTTGTTGAAGATTTCTTCCTTGGATCGCAGGCCCAGCTTTTCGGCCATCGGTCCTGCAAACAGGTTTTGCAGCATGGCACCGTATAACGTTCCAGTGAGCGCGCCTGCCAACGCTTTTCCGATGATTCCCGGGTCGCCGTTGAGGTTCATGAACATGCCGACCTGCGCGCACAGGCAAGCGACCAGGCCGCAACCGGGGCCGAACTTGGCAACGCTCGCCCAGAAGTGCTTCGCGTGCTTGTGTCGCTCGGCCATCGCTTCGATTTCGATTCGCAGAATCCGCTCGATCATTTCCGGATCGGTTCCGTCGATCGTGAGTTGCAAGCCGCGACGCATGAACGCGTCCGGCGCTTCGCGAGCGACGGACTCCAGCGCGAGCACGCCGTCGCGCCGCGCGGTCTCGGCATAGCCGACCATCTCCTTGATGAGGTGATCGACGTGGGTCTCCTTGATAAACAGGAGCTTCTTGGTGGCGCCCAATGCACCGGTGACCGAGTGCAGCGGCATCGACGCTACCGACGCGCCGACCGCGCAGCCGAGCACCAGGCACATCTCCGCCGGGTTGAGGAACGCCGCGATGTGGCCGTGTGTGGCATGAAACATGCCGTACCCCACCGAACCCCAGGCAAGCAGGTATCCAATCATCGTGGCCAGATCCATAAGCGCTGCATCCTTGCAACAATCCCACGACGGCAGAAGCGCACGTCCTCCGCTCCGCGGTGAACGTCTCGCTCCTCTCTATCTTCGGCCAGCGCGATCACTTTCGCTTAAACATTATCGGAACCACCCCGACCTCGCGGAGGCGTGACACATTTCGCCGCGACGTTTATCGTCTCGCTCATGAACCTGCCGAACCCGCAGCCGAGCACGCAGCCAACCATGCAAAAGGAGCAGGCGGCGCGCGCGGCGATGGCAGAGCTGCGCGACGGAATGGTCGTCGGGCTCGGCACCGGATCGACCGCTGAGTTCTTCCTTCAGGCGCTCGCCCGCGCGATTGCCACGGGCAAATTGAAGGACATTCGTGGCGTGCCAACCTCGGCGCAATCCGACCGTCGCGCGAAAGAGCTCGGCATCCCGTTAGCATCGTTTGCGGAGATCGAAAAGATCGACGTGACGATCGACGGCGCTGACGAGATCGACCCGCAGCTCAACCTGATCAAAGGCCTCGGCGGCGCGTTGCTTCGTGAGAAAATCGTCGCGCAAAATTCCGATCGATTGATCATCATCGCCGATCAAAGCAAGGTCGTGCCGCAGCTCGGCACCAAGAGCGCACTGCCGGTCGAAATCGTTTCATTTGGACACGAATCGCAGATCGCGTTTCTGAGAAAACTGGGCGCGACGCCCACGCTTCGAGTCGATTCCTCCGGCAAGCCGTTCATTACCGACGGCGGCAACTTCATCTTCGACTGTCGCTTTAGACAAATCGACCGGCCCGACGAGCTGCAAGCCGCCCTTCGGGATCGTGCCGGCATCGTCGGCACGGGGCTGTTTCTAAATCTCGCGACCGTCGCCTATATCGCGGGGGCCGATGCTGTCGAGCGCCGCACGCGCGGCGGTCTGTAACGATTGTTCAGATTGGGTCAGCCCGATCGGCGAGCGGGACGCGGGTTCAATTCGTTCAACGCCGCTTTCGGCCATCGCGCGGCGGGATCATAACGATACGATTTCGTGCGATGAATTCGCTTCGACTCATACTCGCGACGATCGCGTTACTCGTCGCGACGTCGCAATCGTCGCGGGCCGCGGATGCTCCGGCCTCGATCGAGATCGGCAGCTTTAAGCAGATCGGCGATCAACCCAATCGAAGTTGGATCGGTCCGGCCGTGCGGGAATCATTGTCGGCCGAGGCGTCGCGCTGGGGTCTGAAGCTGGACACGCCCGTGCAGATCAGCGGAAGTTTTCAGACGGTCGAATCGCAAGTACGGATCGACGCCTACATCGACGATGCGGCCGGCCATCCGCTGGCCGGCGTGACATCGCGCGGGCGGGTCGAGGATCTCTTCGCGATGGAAGATGAGCTGGCCGAGCAGATGCGCCGCGCCCTCCGCGAGTTGACATACCGCGGCGTCACGACGACGTCACCCGCGGCCGCGCGTCCGAAGCTGCCCGGCCCCGACGCGAAGTCATTCGAGGCCGCCTTCACCGGGCCGGTGCGGATTAAATCCGCTTACGCCAGGCCGACCGACTGGCTCGATCCCAACGCTCGCGCGGCGCGATATCGATACTTCTATTCCGTCCCGTGGTACAGCGGTTACGGCGGGGCCTATTACGGCGGAGGGTTCTTCGGACTCGGCTACGGTTGGTCCGGCGGCTTCACCCACGGCCCCACGGGGGTCGCCTGGCAGGGCGAGTATTGATGCCATCGATCACTGCGACTTCGCGGTTCTTTCTTCCCTCGCGATTTGACGACACCCGACTCCCTCTCGATATTGCCTTGCATGACCCGACCCGAACTCGCCAGGCGCATCGCCGACGTTTCACTTCTTCGCGGCGAGTTCACGCTTCGCAGCGGACGCAAAAGCAACTATTACCTCGATAAATACCGCTTCGAAACGCATCCCGATATTCTTCAAGCGCTCGGTCAGCTCTTTGCCGAGCATGTGGGGGCGGAGGTCAAGCGCATCGCCGGCGCTGAGCTTGGGGCCGTGGCGCTCGCGGCCGCCACGTCGATGGCATGCGGCAAGCCGTTCGTGATCGTTCGCAACCAGAAAAAGGACTACGGCACCAGCAAGCTCGTCGAAGGCATCCTCATGGAAGGCGACACGGTCGTTCTCGTCGAGGACGTGCTCACCACCGGCGGCCAGGTGCTGGAAGCCGCCAAATCCCTCGAGGCCGCCGGCGCTAAGGTCGACCGAATCGTCGGCGTGATCAACCGGCAGGAGGGGGCCAAGGAAGCGATCGAAGCCGCCGGCTATCGTTTCGAGGCACTTTTCTCGACGGAAGATCTGGGCATCGCCAAGTGATCGGGCACAGCGGTAAACGTTGAATGCTTGGCTATCACTTCGCTTCCTCGCGTGGCGGCGATTCGACGATCGCAACCGCATTTGCATCGAGCGAGATCGCGTCAGCCTGAAGGCGCTTTCCGAGCAGATCACGACCTCGAATGTTTTTAACCGTTTCTGACGCCGTTCCATGATTGATCGCGATCACGTAGCGCTTTCCTTTTCCACGCCGGGCGAGCAGCTCAATCTCCGGCGACGCATCGGCGATCGGCCGCAGCGCTGCGGGCTCGCGCTGGGCTAGATGCGCGAGGACGGCGCTGACGCCCGCGTCCGGCAGATAGCCGCCGATGTAATAGACCCGGCCTCGGCCGACGTCGTTGACCGCTGCCGCGCACCCGCCGGCGAGCAGAGGGTCGTCCCCGTCCCACATCGCCAGTGGTTTAGCGCGTTTGCAGTCCAAGCGTTCGACAAAGGTGTTCATCGTGATCGTCGCGCCGCCCGTCGTGCGCGCGGTGCAAGTTAAGTCGTCGGGCAGCGCGGTCCAATCGCGCACCTCGATCCCGGCTAGCGCGCGCAGCGGGCCGGGCGCGGTCTGTTCCCGCATGTGACAGTTACGGTCTTTCGTGCCGCCTTGCGCGGTGAGGATCAGTGCGCCGCCGGCGCGGACGAACGCGTCGAGCTTCGCGACGAGGGCACGGTCGACGATTTTCAAATGCGGGGCGATGAGCATCTTCACGCCCCGCCAGTCGGAGTCTGGCCAGACGATGTCGTGCGGCACATGTCGCCGGCCCAGCTCCGCGAGCCAGCGGCCCCGTTCCCACGCACCGTGCTTTGTGTAGGTGTTGATCCGCCGATCGTTGATGTCGTTGTCGTAGTCGGCCAGAACGCCGACCGATCGCTCCGGTTCCGCCGCGAAGAACGCGCGCGGCAATTTCTTCAGATCGGCGGCCACCTGTTTCGCCTCACCGATGCGGCGATTGTTGCGATCGTCAACATCGAGCAAGCCGTGCCAATGTTGCTCCGAGCCGTACGGACACGTCCGCCAGCGGAAATAGGAAAATAAGTTGGCACCGTGCGCGATGCTCTGAAGCGCCCAGCGGCGCATCTCGCCGGGGCGCGGCGTCGGGTGAAGATACGCCATCTGTCCGCCGGCGCCGGCCTGCTGCTCAAGAATGCCGAACGGAAACGAAAAGCTGCGCGACTGCACCAGGTTGTAGCTGTAATCGGTCCAGCGTTTGTAAAACTGCGGATATTGATCGTGACTGAAAAAGTCGAGGCACGTCGTCAGGTCGCGGCCGTTCACATTTCCGAACAGGCCGTTGTGGGTAATCCGCCATTTCGGGTTGGCGGCGCGAAGAATTGCCGCCTGCCGCCTGGCGAATGCGACGACGCAGTCGCTGATGAAGCGCGACTCATCCAGCAGTTGCGAAGGGTTGTGATACGTCGCCGTTGGGTGCGGCAGGTCGATCTGTTCCCAGGCGGAATACGTCTGCGACCAAAAGCCGGTGCCCCAGGCGGCGTTGAGCTTCGCGAGCGTGCGATACTTTTCTTTCAGCCACCCGCGGAACGCCGCCGCGTCGCTCGGCGAATAGCTCACGTCCATGTGGCAGTTAAATTCGTTGTCCAGTTGCCACGCGATCACCTGCGTCTCATCGCGATAGTGTTCGGCCAGCGCGGTGCAAATGCGATCGGACAATTCCAGATATTTCGGCGCGGTGTAATTCAAATTCCGGCGGCTGCCGTGCGCCATGGGAATACGCTCGAAGTTCCAGCGCAGCACCTCGGGATAATTGTGCGACACCCACGCCGGCGCGGCATACGTCGGCGTGCCGAGGATCACCTGAATTTTGTGCTTGCGGCAATGATCGATCACGCGATCGAACAGATCGAACTGAAACCGGCCTTCTTCCGGCTCCCAATAGCTCCACGCGCCTTCGCCCATGCGGACGAAGTTAAAGCCGCAGTCGGCGATGCGCGCGATGTCGGACGCGTGGCGCTTTGCATCCCATGCCTCTGGGTAGTAACAAACGCCGTAGTAGAATGGCTCGTGCAAGTGCGTCTGCCTCGTGTGAGCGTTTTTAATAAGATCGTTGAATGGACGAGACTGATACATCAGCGATTTTAATTGTGCCAGTGGAGAGCGCCGCGACACACGCGCCGGTCATCGCGTCGAAGCCGAAATCCGGCATCGTAACGCGTGTTGCGTTGTGCCTTTTGCTGATCGTATTGACGCTGGTGTGGCTCGCGCTCGTCGGCGTGATGGTGCTGCCCGCAATATTGATCGGCGGGAAAAAGTAACCTCCGAACCGGCGGGCTTGCTGCGTCGGCAGTTAAGTTTAATCACGTGATCGAATAAGAACTTTTCGTTCATTACACCTAAGATTTAGACATGCCTGAAAAGCTTGTGATCATTGGTTCCGGACCTGCTAGTTGGACGGCCGCTATTTATGCGGCCCGCGCCAATCTGTCTCCCATTGTCTACGAAGGCGCGATCTCGGAAGAGAACCGTCTGCGCGGCACACTGCCGCTGGGGCAGTTGAATCTGACGACGGAAGTCGAAAACTTCCCCGGCTTCCCGTCAGGCGTGCAGGGGCCGGAATTGATGATGAACATGCGTGAGCAGGCCGAGCGCTGCGGCACGCGCATCATGACCGAAGATGTCGTATCGATTGACTTGAAGAAACGTCCATTCACGCTGCGCGATTCGGCCGATGCGACCGTCGAGGCGCACGCGATCATCATCTCCACCGGCGCGAGTGCGAATTATCTGGGGCTAGAGAGCGAAGCGAAATACAAGAATCACGGCGTGTCGGCGTGTGCGGTGTGCGATGGCGCGCTGCCGCGCTTTCGCAATCAGCCGTTGATCGTCGTCGGGGGCGGCGATTCTGCGGCGGAGGAGGGGACGTACCTCACGAAATTTGCAAGCACGGTTTATCTCGTCCATCGCCGCGACAAGCTGCGCGCCAGCCCCACCATGGCCGACCGCGTTTTGGCGAACCCGAAAGTGAAGCCGCTCTGGTTCTCGGCAGTGAATGAAGTAATTGGCAATGACAAGAACGGCATGACGGCTGTCGTCGTGAAGGATGTCCGCTCGGGCGAGACGCGCACGGTCGAAGCGGCGGGGATGTTTGTCGCGATCGGGCACACGCCGAACACTGGCTTCCTGAACGGCCAGTTGAAGACCGACGACAAAGGTTTTATCGAGCTTGCCGAGCCGCATCGCACGATGACGAGCGTCGAAGGCGTTTTTGCGGCAGGTGATGTGGCCGATCCGATCTACAAGCAGGCGATCACCGCGGCCGGCATGGGCTGTAAGGCGTCTCTCGATGCTGAGCGCTGGCTTGCGATGCAGGACATTCATTGACGCTCGAACCTTTCTCATTGCTGGCCGATGCGGCGCGTTACGTGCCGTGCAAGTGGGACATGTCGACTGATGAAGCGGGGCGATCGCATCTGCTGGCGTTCTGCCAGCGGCACATCGAAACGATTCTCGCGCTCGGCGCTGAAGTCCGGCTGAGCTGCGGTGAAGCGGAAGCGACGATCCTTCAAGGAGCGGAGCGCTGTCGGACGGCGCTTCATGCGCGGCTGGATCGCTATCGCGATCACGTCGACTCATACGGCCGGGTGACGATTCTGGAGATCGCGCGCTGGCGCGACGCGTGTTTACGCGAGGCCGGTTTTGCAGACGCCTTCGCGAACCTGAAAGCGCGCGAGAACGCGAAGATGCTGCCGCTGCTGCCGACGGTCATCGCGCAGCTCGATGCCATCGCGAATGATCGCGAGCAATTGCAGTCGGTCATTGAAGGCGTGTTTGCCGGAAATATTTTCGACATGGGGGCCGAAGCGACGGCGCGAGCGTTCGTCGAGCAGAGCCCTGAATTTTTCACCACACGCAGCACGCTCCCGCCGCGTCCCTGGCTGATTGACGACTTCGACGCCTTCGCCGATCGCGTGCTGCGAACCGGCGGCTATCGAAAGGCGATCTTCTTCATCGACAACGCCGGCAGCGATTTTCTCCTCGGGGCCGTGCCGATGATTCGCTGGCTCGCACAACGGGGTACGCGCGTCGTCGTCGCGGTGAATGAGCGGCCGACGCTCAACGATATGACGCTCGAGGAGACACTCGCGCTTTGGCCGCTGGTCGTCGCGCTCGTGCCCGACCTGGCCAACGCGCCGATCGAAATTGTCAGCACCGGCACGGGCGATCCGCTGATCGACCTGTCACAAATCTCGCCGGCGTTGAATCTTGCCACGACCGGCTGCGATTTGGTCATTCTTGAAGGCATGGGCCGCGGCGTGGAGAGCAACCTCGACGCGCGATTCAAAGTCGATGCGCTGAACATCGCCATGATCAAGGACCAGATCGTCGCCTCACACGTTGGCGGAAAAGTGTTTGACGTGGTTTGCCAATTTCACGCGGTGCCTTGAACGCCATGCAGATTGTCGTCGCACTCATTGACCGCATTTGCCGAACGCTCTACAACCGCGTTGATGAGCGGCGGACTAAGCTACGAAGCGGCGGGCGTGAACTACGATCGCCTTGACGCATTTAAACGCGCCTGTCAACGCGAGGCCGCCGCCACTGTCTCGCTGCTTGAATCGCATCAGCTGAAAGAGGCCGCAAACACGCGAGGTGAAAGCGCGTACCTGCTCGAAGCGGACGACCGTTTTCTCGCCCACGTCGAGGAGGGTCTTGGCACTAAAAACCTCGTCGCCGATGAAATGCAGCGCGCGACGGGGAAGAGTTATTACGCGAAGATTGGGATCGATACGGTGGCGACGATCGTGAACGACTTGGTGACCGTCGGCGCGCTGCCGATCTCTGTCGCGATGCACGCGGCGGTGGGCGATTCCGAATGGTTTGCCGATGCGACGCGAGCCGAAGATCTCGCGAAGGGATTCGCCGAGGGGTGTCGGCAAGCGAACGCCGTGTGGGGCGGCGGCGAAACGCCGGCACTGCGCGGCATCGTTGAGCCCAGGTCGATCGTCTTGGCCGGCAGTGCGATCGGGCAGATCAAACCGAAATCGCTGCGGATCGCGGGCGATGTCCGAGAGGGCGATGCCATCATTTTCCTTGCCAGCAGCGGCGTGCAGACGAACGGCCTGACGCTCTGCCGCGCACTGGCGGATCGTCTGCCGAACCAATATCTGACGCCGCTCGACGCGAACGATCCGAATTCGCGGAGCTACGGCGAAGCGCTGCTCGATCCTTCAATCATCTACGTGAAATTCATTGCCGCCTGTCAGCGCGCGAGCTTGAAGTTGCACTACGTCGTCCATGTCACCGGACACGGCTGGCGAAAGCTGATGCGGCTGGGGAGCCCGCCATTTGTGTATCGCATCGAGACGCTGGGTGAGGTGCCGCCCGTGTTTCAATTCATCGCCCGCGAGGGAAATGTCTCCGTTCGCGAGATGTATGCGACATTCAACATGGGTGTCGGCTGTGCGGTTTATGTCGACCGAGCCGACGTGAAAACGTGCCTGGAAATCGCAAAAAAGACCGGTTACACCGCGTGGCAAGCGGGAACAGTTTATAAACAAGGTGCGCGCAACGCGGTGGAAATTCCGCCGCTGGATGTGACGTACGAGGGAGATACGCTAGGCGTGAAGTGATTCGATGGTAAGCTGAAGCCGACGGCCGTTGACCGCAATTATTACACGATAATTTTATTACACGATGTCTGACAATCGTTTTCATGTTGAAGAGGTCGAAGGTGCTCAGATCATTCTGCTCGAGCTGCCGCGCTTGCTCGATTCCGAAGAGTTCGACTTGTTGAATGAGTCGATATTGGCCCATGTGGACGGCAAGAGTGGGGAACGTTGGATCATCGACCTCACGCACGTCGACTACATGGGCAGCGCGATGCTCGGCCTGATGGTCAACCTGCGACAGCGCATCCGCGGCGCCAACGGCCGGCTGGCGCTCTGCTGCGTGCCGCACACCTTGCAGCAAATCTTTAAGGCGTGCAGCCTTGAGCGATTGTTCGTATTTGCCAAAACACGAGCCGATGCCATCAAGCTGACGCGATGAAATTTCTACCGCGCCGGCGCGGTAGCGATCGGTGCCGTGGTCGCATCTCTCAACAGTTGCCTGGGCCGAATAAGCTCTGCCGCGCCTGGCACCATTTGCTCGCCTTCCTCGAGCACGCGGCGGGCTTCATCGAAGCGATGCGTGCGAATCAGCAATTCCGCGAGGGCGGCGTGATCCATCGCGGCGGTGGCGTTGTTTTCAATCGGCCACTCGGCGCGAAGTTGTACAGCCCGCGCCAAGTGGTCAATGGCCGCGGGAATGTCGCCGCGCTCCGCGAGTTCGCTAGCGAGCAGGGCATGCGACGGCAATGGCGGCCTTGAATTCCTCGATCGCCGAATCGCGATTGCCGCGCAGCTTGAACGCAAAGCCAAGATTGTCGTGGGCCAGAAAGCTGTCGGGATTGACTTCAAGGGCGTTGGTGAAAAGCTCGACGTCGTTGGCCCAGCTGAAGGTCTGCATGACCGATCGCCCGGCTAGCAGCAGGATCATGAAGCCGCAACAGCCGATCAGGATTTTCGGTCCAACTTTCCGGCGATAGCGATCGACGAAATAAGCGCCCGCCACGGCCGGCCCTAGCATCGCCGTGTAGAGATAGTGGTCAGCGGTGGTCGACGTGAACTGAAACTGAAACGTCGAAAGTCCGCTGACGGGGAGAATCGCCAATGCGAAGAGCAAGCCGCCCGCGAGCAGCCACGGCCGGCGCCGCCGCGAAAACCAAAGCATGGCGGCGATAGAGAGCGGGATGATCCACTCGACGAATGTAAAACCGTGCGAAAGCACGACGGCGGGGCGACGGCCGTAATCGACGCCGAGCGGGACGGGGTAGATGAGCTGTCGGAGATAAAACGTAAACGTATCCCCGACAATCAGCGGCCGCGCCCAGAGAGGAGCGACAGCGAGGCCGTCGACGTTTTGCACTTGCCGTGCCACGAATAGCGTTGCGACAGTGATCGTCAGCAATGGCCAGACGCTTCGCGCAATCACCCGCCACGATCGGCCGAGAAGAAGACAGTCGATCGCGATCGCCATCAGCGGAATCATGGCGGCGGATGCTTTTGACAACACTGCGAGCAGAAGCAAACCGATCGTCAACAAATCGATCCGGCCGCGCGATTCACGCTTTGCGACGACGATATATCGCCAGATCATCAGCAGGCCGAAACAGCCTGCGAGCAGGTCTTTCATGCCGGAAACCCAGCCGATCGATTCGACTTGCACTGGATGCACCGCGAACAGCAGCGCGCCGAAGCAGGCAGGCCAACTGCGGCCGATGAGCCGGCGAAGAATGCGAAAGACGATCCACGCGGTCAAAAGATGCACGGCGACATTCGCCGAGTGGAAGACCCACGGATTGAGCGAGATGTGATCCGCATCCGGCCGCTTGAGGTAGGCGATGAACGCCAATCCCTGCCAGATCGTGTAGGTAACGGGAACGTAAAGGCCGTGCGCGGAGTGGGTCCAGTAGTGTCCGATCGCCGCCAGCGTGGGCGGATTGAAAAGACTGTTCTGGTGGATGTTGTAGGAATCGTCCCACCAGGTGAAATCGCACGCACACAGCCGGACCATCGTGAGCGCCGCGACAACGATGACCGTGATAGCCGGCCAACGCGTCGTCGCCAGCGCTCGGATGTGAGGAAGATCGGCCGATGCGGTCGTCAATCGATGACGAATCGTAAGTCATCAGCGTGTTCGCCGCGACTGATCAGGATTGCTCGAAGGTGGCGGCGCTGCGGAGCGACGTCCCGCTTCGCGCGCCGCTTCGGCGCCGGCCGGATCGCTCAACGCGTCGAGTTTTTTCGCGATCGCTTCGTAAACTCGCGCCGCCAGGGCGGGATCAAAATTGCGTTGGGAGGCGTACACCCGAAGCGCTTCAAGATACGACTGCCGCGCGGAGGCGACATCGCCTCTGGCAACGGCGAGATCGGCGAGCGACAGCTGCGCGAAAGCATCGTCCGGATCGGCCGCGACGGCTTGACGCCATTCGCGCTCGGCTTCGAACGTCTCGCCGCGCACGCGATATTCCGCGGCCAGATTCGTGTGGGCCAATGCGCTTTGCGGGTTGATCTCGAGAGTGTGGCGGAAGAGGGCGATCCCATCTTTCCAATAGCCGGCTTGCACAAATGAGAATGGCGCGAGCGCGGCCAATAACAAGATGCAGATCATCCGTTGCGTGCCGCCCCGAAGTCGAGCGACCACGCCGGTCGCGGCGATGGCGAAGCCCAACATCGCTGGGTATGCGTAATGGTCGGCCGTCGTCGAGAAGGCTTGGAAAGTGAACGGAACGAATCCCAGCACGGGTGCGAGACAGAGGAGCGATATCAGCAAGCCGATGCCGAGCAGGCGAATCGACGTGCGGGAAAGCCAGGCAATGGATGCGATCGCAAATGGAAGTATCCAGGACCACACGGCAGTACCCGAACTGATCGCTCGCTGCGGCGTTCGGCCGTAATCGATCGCGTAATGTCGAATGAACGCCAGCTTTGACAGATAAAATGCCAACGCATCGGTCGCAATCAACGGCCGCCATGCGAGCGGCGTGACGTACGCGTTTATGGGCGGCTGCGCGATCGCGCCGATCACCGCGAAAATAATCGCGATGAAGAGCCACGGCGACAAATCCCGGACGACGAATTTCCACGCAGTCCGAAGCACAAGAATGTCGAGCGTGGCCGCGACGAACGGCGTGACGATGCCGGTCGGCTTGCTTAGACAAGCGCAAAGCGTCATTAACGCCCCGAGCCAGACGCGAGGCCCTGAAGCGCTTCGCCGTGCGAGGATTAGATTTAAAATCGCGCCGAGCATGAAACACGTACAAAGCAGATCTTTGAAGCCCGACGCCCAGGCGATCGCCTCGACTTGGATCGGGTGCAGCGCGAAGATCGTGGCCCCGACGGTCGCCGTCCAATCGATCGGATTGCTTCGGTCATTTTCATTCGGTCGAAGCAATTCGAGGATGCGATAGACCAAAACGACGGAGAGCAAATGCACCGTGATGCTGGCTGTGTGAAAAACAAACGGGTTTAGAGATGATCCGATCGCGTCCGGCTGATCGACATGCGCGATCGTCGCGAGACATCCCCACAACGTGTATGTCAGCGGGATATACAAATGCCCGGCCGGCGTGGACCAACCTTTGAACGCACCTGCCAGCGAGGGCGGATTAAACCAGGAATTGAGGGCGATGGTTTGCGGGTCGTCGAACTGAACAAAATCATGCAACGCGATCCGGCCGATGGCGATGAGCGTCGCGCACAGCAATAGCGCGATCGGCATTCGGCGAGTGTAAGCGTACATGTCGTGAGTCGGTGCTTTCCAGAGCCGTTGAACGATGATACTCGATGGCAGCGTTACCGCTTCGCGGCGATGATCGCGATCATGCGCCCGGTTCGGCCGTGATCACGGCGGTGGGAGAAAAATTCGTCGCCGTCGCGAACCGTGCAGCGATCGGAGACATCGATCGAGCTCCCCACGCCATTTCGTAAAAGTTGAAGGCGTGCCGCTGCGCGCAGGTCGACAAATCCTTTCCCGGAAACGCCGCGCTGGTACAGCGACGTTTCACGGCCAAATCGTGCTTCAAAGGTGTCGAGAACTTCGGCCCCGACTTCAAACGAATCGTGGCCGATGCACGGACCGATCGCGGCGACGAGTGGGACGGCGGTGCGCGTGCGAACCGACG
Organism: uncultured Phycisphaerae bacterium; assembly: GCA_964236135.1. Lineage (GTDB taxonomy): Bacteria > Planctomycetota > Phycisphaerae > Tepidisphaerales > Tepidisphaeraceae > CAXSBN01. The sequence goes on along the minus strand of CAXSBN010000003.1, from coordinate 100,720 downwards.
AGATCGTGGCGCCGATGACGTCAGCGACGATACCGCGCCAGCCCGCATGCACGGCCGCGACGACTTTCCCGTCGGCGGTTGCGATCAGGATCGGGACGCAGTCGGCGGTGCGGATGGCCAGAAGAATGCCGGGAACGGAACTGACCAGCGCATCGCCGCAGGTTGTCGCGTCGATCGCGGTTCGGTCGGTGTCGATCACTTCCTTGCCGTGCACCTGTCGCACCGCACGAAGCGAAGTCGTTGTCGAATCGAGGTCGATCGCCGCCTGGAGTCGACGCAGATTCTCGGAGATATTTTCGGACGTATCGGGCGCTTCGCTGTCGAGCGGGCTGCCAAAGTTCAGTGAGTGGTAGGGCGGTGGGCTAACGCCGCCAACCCGCGAGCTGAACGCGTGAGCGACGCCGGCGTCGGTCAGGAGGGATGACGCGTAGTAGATAATGCCGTCGCGAGCGGTCGCACGATAAAACACGGGAATAAGAGAATATCCCGAAACTTTCTCGGCCACCAAAGTCCATTCGCCAGCCGACCGCGTTTTACCTTTTCGGCAAGACATCCTTATGCTAGGTCGCAGGTGAGGATCAACCACATGAGCCAGGTGAGGCGTTGCGTATTTCCGGGACAGTTCGATCCGATCACGAACGGGCACCTCGACGTGATTCGTCGCGGCGCGAACTTATTCGATGAATTGATCGTCGCGGTCGGCGTGAACCCCGATAAGCGCGAAATGTTCAGCTTGAACGATCGCGTTGAAATGGTCGAAAACCTGCTCGGCAGCGTGCCGAATGCACGGGTCGAGAAATACTCCGGATTGACGGCGGATTTCGTGCGAGCCAGCCGCGCGACTGCGATTTTACGAGGCATCCGCGATGTATCTGACCTGCGATACGAATTTCAACTGGCCCTGGCGAACCGCGCGGTGGGCGGCGTTGAAACCATTTTCATCATGACCGGCGATCAATATGCGTTAACCAGCAGCAGCCTGATCCGGCAGGTCGTACTTCTGGGCGGTGATGTCGATAGCCTTGCAGCGGTTTTACCGCCGAATGTCATTATCCGGCTTAAGGCAAAGCAGCCCGAAATTCGACGAAATACGCCGCTGACGTCTGATACGCCAATGACATGAAATAAGGAGAGTGCTTTATCGCTTAGATTCCAAAGAATTAACAACTTGACGTGTAATTTCCAGCACGTCATACTCTCCATAGATGACAGACCTTTTGGCTGACACCCGTTCCTCTGAGCCACTCGTCTGTCTGCTGCGTTAAAATCAAAGTCTTGTCTCCGATGTTCGGCGGCAAGCGTTTCTAAGTGTTGAAGTCGTTCAATGTGCTGATGTGATTTCTGCTGGAAGCAGCGGATCGATCGATATCAGAGTCTCTCTATCTGAGAAGCTCAAACGTCGCACTCATCTCTTTCATCGTTACGTCGATCGTTTCCGACGTAGTTTGCTGAAAGTGGATTTCGCCGAAGTATCTTAGACGACAGCAACACGGTTTTGTAAAGGAGCTTCACCATGAAGCGTAAGTTTAACACGCAGGGTTTTACCCTCGTGGAATTGTTGGTTGTTATCGGCATCATCGCGCTGCTGATTTCGATCTTGTTGCCGTCGCTGAACCGCGCTCGCGAAACCGCGAACCGCGTGAAGTGCGCAAGTAACCTTCGTCAGATCGGTCAAGGATTCTTGTTGTATGCCAACGACAACAAGAGCGGCGCTTATCCGCGAACGGTGTTTGCCCAGGCCACAACCGGCGATACCATTCCGACGTGGGGCACCTCTCCGGGTTCGACCGATCCGTTCTTGTCGACCGGCGCTCGCCCTTCTGCGAATGACGTGACAGCCGCGTTGTTTTTAGTCCTTCGTTCGCAGGACATGACACCGGAAGTGTTCACCTGTCCGTCGTCAAACACGGAAAAGTGGGATTTCGGTGGCGGTTCGAACAGTGCACTGAACTGGTCGAATTTCAACGGGGTGGCTGGTGTGAAGCTGAACCTCTCATACAGCTACCAAGATCCTTATCCGAGCATCGCGGCCACCAGTGCGGGCTTTAAGCTCAACAACTCCATGTCAGCCGACTTCGCGGTTGCTTCTGACATCAATCCGGGTACATCGGGTACCAATGACAACATCATGGCCGTGACGACCCAGTCGTCGGGACGTGATATGCGTCAAGGAAACAGCAACAACCACGACGAGGACGGTCAAAACGTGCTCTACGGCGACGGCCACGTCTCCTTCGAGCAGAACCCGTTCGTTGGTGTTCAACGCGATAACATCTACAACGTGCGCAGTTCGGCGACGGTCGTCGACACCTCGACTTACCTGAAGTCGTCGTTCGACAACAACGATAACATCCTGTTGCCAGTCGACGACTGATCTGGTTGTCTGCTTGGGTGCGTAACCGCCCGTAGCAGGCGATTGAAAAGTGTGATTTAAAACAAACCGGAGATGACCCCTTGAAGGTCATCTCCGGTTTTTTTTGATCTGATTTCTGCTCAAAGGTCAAACATGAATCTCAGGTTTGGATGAGCACCTTCCCCATCGGGCCGCGATGCAGAGTTGCAAACGCCTCTTTTAGTTTGCCGAATGCGAAGATTGAGTCGATCAGAGGTCGCGCGTGATGGGCCTCGAGCGTTTGAACGACTGCTGTCCAGGCCGCGTGCGATTCATTCAGCGTGTAAGAGTGCACCGCGACGCCGCCGATGCGGATTCGGCGGAAAAAAAGTGTCGCCGTGTTGAAGTCCGGGATCGGTCCGGCCAATCGCCCGACGCAACTCACTCGCCCGTGTTCGCCGAGAAGTTCGATCATATCCGTTAATCCCTCGCCTCCCACGGAATCGATTGCAAGGTCGACGCGCCGCTTGCCGGCTCGCGCAGAAGACTGCAGTTGGGGTTTGAGTGGAAGTGAGTCGAGAAACGCCTTCGCATCGTTTTTCCAATTCGCATCGCTGGGATCGAACACTGCCTGCGCTCCCAGCGCTCGAAGTGTCCAGGCCTTTTCCGCATGGCGCGACAATCCGATCGCGAGAAGACCGCCCGCGACGGCCAGTTGCAGGCTCGCCACACCCACTCCGCCGCTTGCGCCGCTGATCAGCACCACTGCGCCGGCTGGGAGCGCACCCCACTGCGTAAGTGCCTGATAGGCGGTGTTGTAGACCAGCGGCGCGCCGGCGGCCTGCTCGTCGGTCCAACCGTTGGGCACCACGGCCAATGTATCGACGTCAGCCGCCAGCTTTTCGGCGAACGTCCCAGGCCGGTTGATCCCCGCTTCGCCCGCCAGCACGATGACGCGATCACCAATTTTGAACTGGTTGACGTCGCGGCCGACTTCAATCACGTCACCAAGGCCGTCCCGTCCCAGGATATGTGGAAATGAGGGTCGGGCAGGATACAAGTTCTCGGCGACATATCGATCCGCCGGATTCAAGCCCGCCAACTTAAGGCGGATAACCACTTGCCCTGCACCCGCCGACGGGTCATCAACTTCCCCGAGCCGCAATCCCGATATGCCGTCTCCCATCCGATCGAGAAGCCAAGCTTTCATTCGTGGGATGATATTCGTTTTCCGCCGATGCAAAATAGGTAGCAACCGCAAGAACGATGCGGCAGACCCAATCTCCCAGCCGTATCTTTGTAAAGCGACTGGTCGACGCGCACGACATCAGAGCTGACGCGGTTGCATGCGCTATTCCACGCTGGGTGCGATTTTCGCGACGTAGTGCATCACGTCCGATTCAATTTTCGTGAACTGCCGGTCGCGCCGGGCGAGCACGCGAGTGGCGACTTCGATGGCCTTGTCCATGGAGAAGGGCGATAGGCCGTCGCTGGTGAGGAAGCTAAAGCTCTTCACCGTTTTCGGGGCGATGCCGCTCGGCGCGACCATGCTGTTGAAACCGACATAACTGCCGGTCGTTAGCCGCGTGCCGATCGCCGTTTTGCTGTGGTCGCCGATCAGTGCGCCAAGAAAGCGCTGGCCGGTCGGGATCGCCTTGCCACCGAGTTCGAAGTCGATTTCGCCGTAGGTGTTTTTCAAATTGCTCGTGGTGGTCATCGCGCCAAGATTGACCCATTTGCCGATATAGCTGTCGCCGATAAACCCCTCGTGGGCCTTATTGGAACAACCGAAGAAAATAGAATTCGACACCTCGCCGCCGACTTTGCAGAGCGGCCCGATGCTCGTGCCCGCGCGGATCGTGGCGCAGGGACTGATGGCGGAATACGCGCCGATAAAGCACGGCCCGAACACCACCGCATTCGGGCCGATACTCGCACCTTTCCCGATCATGACCGGCCCCTTGCTGGCATCGATCACGCAGCCGGGCGAGAGCTTCACGCCCTCTTCAACAAGCACATCGCCCGCACTGATCAGATGATAAAGCCCTTCCTTCGCCGGTTGAGAATGATCGCGCCATTCCATTGAATCGGCCATCAACGCTTCTTCGTTCCAATTGATAAGCTCCCACGCGTGCGTGACGAACCGTGCTTGCGGCATGTCGCGTGGCAGATCGAGCAGATCGATCCAACGCTGCGAGCGATTACGCACATCGCTCACAGAAAGACCTGCCGCGTTACGTACCACCGCTTTACCGATCACGTCATTTTCTTCCACGACGACGACGGGCTCCTGATTATGTTCAAACGCGGTAAGATGCAGCGAGCGACCGCTGATGATCGTCGTTAGCTCATCATCGATCGGCGTGTTGACCGTGGTCGGCACGGAAATGTTGGGAACCAGATTGGTTCGACACCATTCAGCCAGTTCATCACGCACCCAAAGCGTGAGTCGCGTCGGCTTGGTGTGGCGAAGTTGCTTGTCCAGCAACGTCCCAGTGCCGGCACCCAGCGCAAATGCCGGCCGATTGAGCGCCAGCGGGACGAGATCTTTCCAACCCGATCCCTCAAAAATGACGACGTGCATGACTGGTAGCTTACCATCGAGTTGAGTCGATGACGCAATGGGAGATGCGCTCAAGACTTGTTATCGAGACGATGCAATTCTTAACAATCGAGAACTGAAGCCCCGAGGCTTAAGCTAGGTTTGTTCAGAAAGGGTAGAGACATCGATGCTAGAACTTACTTCGACGCCGCCGCATGTACTGGGGCGCTCGGAAGAACAGTGGCGACATTCGATTGCGGCGACGTCGTGAAGATCATCGCGATACAAACCAAAAGCATCAAAATGGCTGCGCCCAGCCCGACTTCCGCGGCACGACGAGACGTCTCCATTGGCATCGCTCCCAAGTACAAAAGGCCCTCTTGCCGCGTCGAAATATATTCTTGCGTGAAGGGCGATGCCAGGAAAATCAGGTTAATTTCGCATCAAGGATCCATTAAGTATCTGAGGGCGATTAGCTTGCTGATGCGGGAGGCTCGACGAGCGACAAGTCATCGATGGCCGGTCCCATAATTACCCGGCCAGTCGCGTCGAAACGTGCGCCGTGACACGGACAGTCCCAGGTCTTTTCCGTCGAGTTCCACTCGACCACGCAGCCGAGATGAGTGCAGATTGCTGAGCAGGCGTGAATTGTTCCATCGGCGTCGCGGTGAACGGCTACCTTCGTCGTCCCGGCCCGCATCACCGCGCCTTCGCCGGACGCGATTGCCTTCACATCCGATACTTCTCCCGGCGACAAATGTTTCAGCATCGTCACGCCGGCATTGACGTTTTCTCTGACAAACTCTGACACCGCGCCGATTGGCTTTCGCGCCGGGTCGTAGAGATCGATCCATTCATTACTTCCGCGAAGAATTAGATCGGGAATGAGCAGGCCGGCGATTGCACCGTGGGTCAGCCCCATTCCGCTGTCGCCCGTACAGACGTAAACGGCCTCCTTTTTGTGGGGTGCCATGCCGATAAACGCGACGCCGTCGTCCGGCTCTTGCACCTGCCCCGACCATCGAAACTCCGCGTGGCCCAAGTCTTCAAAACGGGTGCGCACCCACTGCTCAAGCGCGGCAAATGGATCGGGCGCGCCGCTCGCCCGCTGTCCAGTCTTGTGATCCTCGCCGCCGACAAGGAGCAAATCGTGATCGCCCATCGATTGCGTGCGAACGTAGTGGTAGGGATCACTCGTGTCCCAGAACAAATCGCGCGGCAGGGAATCTTTTTGAACCTTAAATGCGACAACGTACGTTCGATACGCTGCCTGCTTCAGGTAAATGCCTAGCCAGTCGTTGATCGGGGAAGGGACATTCGTGCAGACGACGATTGCCTCGCTCGCGGTGATCGTTCGGCCGAGCAAGGTAGTCGCGGTAGCGGGCGCATTATTTTTGGGGTCGACTCCTTGCACATCGATCACTCGATCGCCGCAATAGATTTGTCCGCCGTGCTTCGTGATGGCGTTCGCCAGTCCGACGAGATATTTCATCGGATGAAATCTCGCTTGATTCGGAAATCGAATCGCGGGCCCGTTCGATAATTTTGGCAATGGCAGCACGTTCGGCATTTGCGCATGAAGGAAGCCAGCGTTCTGGGCAGCTTCCAGCTCACTGTCAAGCAGCGAGCGGTCGTCGTCCGGACCGAGAAACAACCAACCGTTGACGCGCTCGAAATCACAGTCGATCGATTCTTCTCGCGAGATATTCTCGATGGAATCGATCGCGCGGGCATGACTCTCGTAGAGCAACCGCGTTTTATCCGCGCCGATCAGCTTCCGTGCGACGACGAACCGATCATCCCACGCGCTCGCCAGGTGCGCGCTGGTTCGACCCGTCTGCCCGTCGCCGATGCCGCTGTCGTCGATGACGATCACGCGCTTGCCGGCTTTGCGGAGCGCATGCGCTACCGAGAGCCCGGCAATGCCAGCTCCGATCACGCAAATTTCGCAGGATTCATCGGACACAAGCGGGCCAAAGGTTGGGACGTCCACGCCGCTCCACCAGCACGATAGTGTCTTTCCGTCATGACTTTGCATAATTCGGAGATAGCAAGGAAGCCGCGCCTTGTGAACGCGGAAAGCATGAGGTTATTCGGAATGTGAACGCAGTAACTGCTCGCCGAATTTTCGCTGCTGTTCCGGCACGTCGAATTCAGCCAGCCAACGCTTAAATAGTGCAAGTGATAAATGACCTAACACGTTCGGCACGATACGCGGCATCACGCTTTCCGGACTGCGCGGCGGTTGAACGCGGCCGGTTCCGGAATCGGCGGGTGCCTTGAGGGCGAAGACGATTGTGTCGACCGCCGCTTCCATTGCCGCGCCCGTGCACATTACGCACGGTTCGAGCGTCGAAACGAGAATCAGGTCGTTCGCGTTTGAATCGACTTTCCCGGCGGCGTGCGCGAACGTGACAATCTCTGCATGAGCGGTCTTGTTTCGCGAACGATTGAATTCGTTAAATCCGCGCGCGACGACCTGCCCGTTGCCGCGCGCGAGCAATGCCGCGATCGGCGCTTCACCGCTTTGCATCGCAAGCTCGGCATGTTGTAGTGCATCGCGCATCAGCGTTTCGAGAAATCCTATCGTCGGCTTTTCGATGCCCGGCGAGGCGAGCAGCAGCGCATCGTCCAGATTTGCGAGCAGCTCGGCGGTGTCTTTCCAGACATGTCGGCAGCCAGCGTTCATGAGCGGATCGACCGAGTTGCCGCCGCTGGCAAGTCCAAGACAAATCACACCGGCATGCTTGGCACTGATGGCGTCGTAGCGAGTGTCGCCGACCATTGCACACTCGGCAGCGCTTACGCCAAGCGTTTGCACGGCGGTGCTGACCAGATCGGGCGCGGGTTTGCTTTTTGAGATGTCGTCGGCGTTGACCATATCGTCGACGAGCTCGGTCCACTTCACGCCCGAATGCTTTTCGATGACGTCCATCTGCGCATTGCCGCTGGAGGTGGCAATAATCGTCTTCAGGCCGCGACGTTTGACCTCCTCAATCAGCTGCACCGCGCCGCCGAAAACTCGAATGCCATTTTTTTCGGCAAGTTCCTTGAACGCGCGGGGTTGCGCTTTGCGAAGTGCATCGCCGTCCCGTTCATCCGCCTGTTTGCCCAGCAGATCGGGCACCAGCGTGTCGCCGCCTTTACCGATCTCAGGAAAAATTCTGTCGGAATTGACCGTGTAGCCGAGTGCCGCGAGCGCGTGTTTCCAAGCCTCGACGTGCAGGGCGTTCGTGTCGACGAGCGTGCCGTCGACGTCAAAAATGATCGCGGATAGAGCCATCGATTCGATCGTAGCAGAGAAAAACGCCGCCGCGTCCGATATTGACGATCTTCCGGTTTCATTTCCGCGAGTCATTAACTCGCGATCGGTCCGCGACGATGAAACACTGACGATGATCGGCTGCGCTGGAGCGGCGGGTGCATCGTCATTCAATGGAGCCGACGAGCGCGCTAATTCAGCGGGAAACCGAGCGATTTCGCTTGTGGGACACCCCGCGTTCGCGCTGGTGCAGCTGGCCCGACAAGATTGGACTTCAAGGGAAAATCATTCTCAGCGCCGCCGGCCTGATGAGCATGGCGCTCGCGGCCAGTTGCGTGATGTTCGTTTGGCAGACGCGGGTGCGCCTGCAAAATTTGATGGCCGAGCAGGCGACGCAACTTGCCTCGGCACTCGCATGGTCCAGTGAAGACACGTTGCGAACGGCAAGCCCGAACACGCTCGTGGAAACCGCCGGTAATCTGACGAAAAGTCGGAGCATTATTTATGTTGGCTTCAGCGACATGAACGGTAAGTCGCTCGCCGAGAAGTCGCGCAGCAGTGAGATCGGGACGGCGGGTCTGACGGGCGGCAAAATCGAACCCAAGGAGCTTCTTCGCGTTCGCCACCGATCAACGCAGACGATGGGCGATTACTTCGAAGTGACCGCGCCGATCATCGGACGGACGTCGAGCCCGATTTCTGACGGCCAATGTGATCGTGAGTTGCTTGGCTACGTCACGGTTGGCTTGTCGGATCGCTATGAGGCGACGCAGATGCAGCGCGTCAACGTGATGGTGCTCGGCGTTGGGCTGCTGTTCGCGATGCTGGGATTGCCGCTCGCGTACATCACCGTGTCGCGCATCGTCCGCCCGATTCGACAACTCGTCGGCGCGACAAAGAAAATCATCGCCGGCGATCTTGATGCCCGCGTCGCCATCGGTCGCCCGGATGAAATCGGTGATTTGGCGAGATCGTTTAACGACATGGTCCTCTGGGTGAAAAAGAATCAGGAAGAGATTCGCGCGACCAACGGAAAACTCGCCGAGGCCAACGCAGACCTTGAGCAAAAGGTCGAGCTGCGCACCGCGCAGCTGGAGACGGCCAACGACCGCCTGAGCCAGGAAATTGCCGAGAAGGAAGACTTCTTACGTGCGGTATCGCATGACCTCAATGCGCCGCTCCGAAACATCAGCGGCATGGCAACGATGCTGTTGATGAAGCATCGGAAGAGCTTCGAGGAAGACGTCGTTCACCGGCTGGAACGCATCAAGAGCAACGTTGATGTAGAGACCGATCTGATCAACGAGCTATTGGAACTCTCCCGCATCAAAACGCGCCGACAAAAGCTAGAGCTCGTGGACATCGAGCAGCTTATCTGGGAGCTGCGCGGGTTATTCGAAAACGACTTGAAGACGAAGAACATCGATATTCGCCTCGATGCGACGCTGCCGCCGATGTATGTCGAGCGCGCTCGCATTCGGCAGGTTTTTCAAAATCTGATCGATAATGCGATCAAGTACATGGGCGAGAAGGTCGATCGGGAAATCCATATCGGGTGCGTGCCCGGACATACGGAGACCGAGTTTTATGTTCGCGACACCGGCATGGGCATTGAGCCGGAAGACATCGACAAAGTCTTCTTCGTTTTTCGCCGCGGGAGAACGTCGAGCGTGCAAAACATTGCGGGCAAGGGCGTCGGCCTGGCGAGCGTAAAGAGCATCATCGAGACGTACAGCGGCCGTATCTGGGTGGAAAGCGCGATCGGGCGCGGGAGCAAATTCCGCTTCACGATCAACGGGCGATATTTTTCCGCGCCGGGCGGGCAGATGCTCGACCAGGCGGCTTGAGTTTTTGCGAGCGCGGTAAAGTCACATGAGCTTGTTTGAACCCATCCTCTCTCGATCGCAATCGTCCACCGGCGGGCGCAAGCGCGTGTCGATCACCGACGATCATGACGCGATCGCGATCCTGCTCGTCGATGATGACGCGGACTGCCGCATGCTGATCCGCGATGCGGTCAGCGAGTGCGGCGTGGCCAATCGAATTTTCGAAGTTGCGAATGGTCGGGAGGCGTTGTCGTTCCTGCGGCATGAGGGCAAGTACGCCGGCATGCCGCGCCCGGGATTGATTTACATGGATGTGGAAATGCCGCATTTGAACGGCCTGGAAACGCTGCAAGCTATTCGCGGCGACGCGACACTGCGCGATATCCCCGTCGTCATGATGACCGGCGTTGCGGGCGAGGAACAGATGAAGCAGGCCGCCGAGCTCGGCGCGAACAGCTACACGCTGAAACCCGCGAACGCCGAGCAGTTCTTGCAGACCGTGCTGGCAAGCACGAGCTATTGGCTGAAGGTGCACCAATATCCGAACCACCATCTGCCGGCGGATCGGTGCAAGAGGTGAAGGTTGGGATTCGGGCGTTGGGCGTTGGAAACACAGAAGAGAAGAATAGAACTTTGTCACTGAAGCTACTCATCATCGAAGACGACGTCGATCAGCGCGATTTAATGCGCGAGACGCTCGAAGACCAGTTTGGTCGCGGCACGGTCACGGCTGTCTCCAGCCGTGCCGAGGCGATTGCGCAGCCGTTGTCGACCTTCGACATGATTCTGTCGGATTACAACCTGCCTGATTGCCTCGGCACCGACTTGCTGGATGAGATTCGCCGGCTCTGCAACACGCCGGTCATCATGGTGACGGGGGAAAACGTCGGAACGATCGCGATCGACGCGATCCGCCGCGGCGCGACCGATTACATTGTGAAAGTCGGCGATTATCTGTTCACCATCCCGCTCGTCGTGCAGAAGAACATCACCGTGGCCAAGGTCATGCGCGAGAATGAGTCGCTCCGCCAGAGTCTTGAGCATGCGCTGGCGGATGTGAAGGACAAGAACACGCAGCTCGAAAGCTCGCTCAAGCGCGTCGAGGAAATGGCCGCCACCGATCCGATGACCGGGCTCTACAACCGCCGGCATTTCGGCAAAGTGATCGAGCAGTTGTTCAGCGAGGCGCAACGGTATGAGAAAGACCTCAGTTGCGTCATGATCGACATGGATGGCTTCAAACCGATCAATGATACGCTCGGCCATCAGGTCGGAGACCAGCTGCTGATGCTGTCGGCAAAGGTGATCGGTTCAAACATGCGTCGGATGGACGTGGCGGCGCGCTACGGGGGCGATGAGTTTGTTCTACTGTTGCCGCACGCCTCTGAAAGCGACGCTGCGCAAGTTGCAAAACGTATTGGTGAAGAGTTTCGACTTGCCTCCGCGAACCTGCTGAGCAGAGCGATAGGGGCGACGATGTCGATCGGCATCGCATCGCTATCGATGACGGGGGCGGTCAGCCCAGACCAATTGGTAGGTGCGGCAGACGCGTTGCTGTATCGCGCCAAACAATCAGGTCGCAATTGCGTAAGCATCTCGGAAGTCGCTTGACGGCGTCAGGCGACGCGATGGACGAGCGCCTTCATGAGCGAATCGCGGAAATTTATGAGCGCGGCGATGTCAAACGTCAGACGATTCCTTCCAGTCTTCACCAGATTCTGATGACGCAATTGCGTGAGGGCAAGGCTCACCGTCTCCCGCGCCGCGCCAACTGCCTGGGCCAAATGGCTATGCGTCATGTTCAAGACGACCACGCCGTCTTCCCGTCGGATAGCGGCAGCGCTGGCGGAAAATCGTAGCAACGCATTCACGAGCCGCGATGTCGTGTCACTGAAAACGAGTTCTGCCGCATCGTCGCGGGCAGCGCTCACCTTGGCGGCAAGCTGCCGATTGATTTCCACGAGCAATGACGGTCGTTTACTTAGCGCGGCAAGCAGCGACTCGACGTCGACTTCCGTCAACACGGTCATGCCGACGGCAACGGCTCGCACGCCATACGTGTCGCGCTGCGCGAATGCGGCCGCGCCAAACCAATGGCCCGGGCCAAGCACTTCGCAAAGGCGGCTGTTTCCGAGGCGGTCGGTCTGAAAGATACGAATCTGTCCGCGCTGAATAAAATGCACTGAATGCGCAGCCGCGTCGGCGTCGTATACCACCGCGCCATTCGCGAGCGAAAAGCGGCGTGTCTGCAATGAGGGATCGGCCAGGAATGAGGCAAAACCCGCATGCGCCAGAATCGCATTCGAAGATGCGCCTGCGAAAGGCTCCGGCGAAGTGGACGCGGCCGATTCAGCGAGCATGACCATGAGCTAGGCCTTTGTGAATACGAGACGAATGATTGACGGCCCGGGAATTGAACGGCTTCCAATCAAACCTATTGAGGCAATCGTGAACGTATCAGTGATACGCCCGCCGTCCGCCGCTTGTTCGTATCCTCCGCCGCAAAAACGCGTGCTGGAGCAAGCAAAAGTCCGGGAAAATGGCGAAATACTTCTGGAAAAGTACGCGACGCTGATTTTACCTGCGTGCTCCTTCAATCGCTCGTCCATGCTGCCGATGACAGTTGTGACGGCCGTACCGGTGTTGCCGGAAACGGTAGACGGTTTTCCGGCGACTTTTTCGGATTTTTGTCGCCGACCACGCTTAGGACTTCGGGAGAATGCCACTCATGGCCAGCAAATCATTTCACTCGCCGCGTGTCGCGACTTTCAACATTGAATCACTCGAACATCGCACGCTGTTGTCTGCCGCGCAGGTGAGCTTTTCTAACTTCTCGTCGGTGAGCCATCTTGTCAGTAACGGGTTCGGCGGTGCTCCGATCAATAGCGGCGACGTCTTGCGATTGACGACGTCGGTGCAACACGAATCGCGCAGCGTTTGGTATGACAGGACCGTGCCGATCGAACGTTTCCACACCGATTTCACGTTCAAAAGTCCCGCCAACGCAAACGGCGCGGACGGCTTGACGCTGACGTTGCACAATGGCGACACGACCGCGCTGGGCGCGGACGGACGCGGACTCGGTTACGGCAACATTTCCGGCAACAGCGTCGCCATCGCGTTTAACCAGTTCAACTTCCATAACTTCGGATCAAAGTTTGGCATTGCCGTGGACGGCGAGCGTCCGCCGACGAATACGCCGCTCGGGGCGATCGATCTGCACAGCGGCCATGCGTTTCGAGTAAGTGCAACCTACGACGGCACGGCGCTGTCGGTCTTCGTCACGGATGCCAGCGATTCGACGAAAAAGTTTTCCGCAACGAGGATCATCGACTTGCGCAGCGTGCTCGGCACGAGCCGCGCCATCGTGGGCTTCACCGCCGCGACGGGAGAGGACATGACGACGCAGGATGTGCTGAGCTGGAGCTTCGCTGGAAGCATGGCCCCGGTACCCGCGCCGGTTCCGACCAAGCCTCACTTTGCCGTTGGTGCAGATGCAACGCCCGAGCCGGTTACGGGAACGACGACCGCGTTGAGCGCGCTGGGCGTTGATTCCATCGATGCGGAAACAGCATTGAAGTACAGATGGAGCGTCATCAGCGCACCGTCGGGCGCGGCGACTCCGAAGTTTTCTGAGAACGGCAGCAACGACGCCAAGTCGATCATTGCGACGTTCTTTAAAGACGGCTCTTACGTCCTGCGATGCACGGTCATTAATTCGGCCGGCCTCAAGGCCAACAGCGATGTCGCGGTGCATGTCTCGCAAACGGCATCAAGCGTCGCGGTGTCGCCGCATCTGTCGAAGGTAACGGTCAATCGACACCTGCAATTTGAGGCAATGATGCTCGATCAGTTCGGTCGTCCGATGCGCGTGCAGCCCAAATTTAAGTTTGCGGTCAGCCAGGGAACCGGCACGATCAAAGCGACGGTCGGCCTCTACACCGCGCCGTCGGCTGAAGGGCATGACGTGATCACCGCGTACGCAGCCGGCCTCGAGGGGAGCGTCGGCGTGATGATCAAGGCAGCCAATACCGCCGGCCCGCACGGTGCGTCGGCGTAGCACACTGCGACTTCGAAACGATCCGCCTGAACGCACACCTCGCCATCCGCGAGGTGTCGTTTTTTCTGTAGCGCGACATTGTGAATCTTTATGCAATCAAAATTGACTGTAGACAAATCGTGAATAGCTCGCGCACCGTGGCAATATCTACGAATGTGTCACTTCTGTGCGTCTGGGGGATGAGTCTGAGGAGCTATGGTCATGTCTAACATTCTGCTGGTGGACGGAAGTCCGATCATGCGCAACACCATCGGTGAGCGTCTGCGGGCCGACGGTCATGTGGTGCGAGATGCGTGCGATGCCTGGGAGGCTCACGAACTTTTGAATGAATCCGCGGTCGATCTGATAGTGTTAGAGCCAAGCCTCGCCCGCGGCGATGGGATCCGGCTGCTGGAGGCGATTCGTAAAAATTCCCTTCTGAAAATTCTTCCTGTCATCATCTATACAACGTCTGACGACGAAGCACTTTTGAATAATGTCAGCCGGTTGAAGGCAATCCGAATTATTCACAAGGATGTCGGCAGCTTCGAGGATATCCGGCAAGCCATCGACGAAGTCGCCGAACTGTCAGTCTCTGACTCAACGACTTATCATCACGATGAATTCGCAAATGGCGATGGCGATGAGCAAGCGCAGTCTAAAACCTGACCGTTCCTATGACGTCCTGGTGATCGGCTCGCATTGCAGCGCGTCGTTGGCCGCGACACTGCTTGCGCGGGGAAATGATCTCAGCGTTCTTCACATCCGTCTTAGCCCACCTGCGGATGAATCGGCTGGAAATAAGCATGTTCGAAGCGATCGTCTGATGCTTTTAAATCCGGAGTTGCTAAAGCTCGATCCAGCTTTGGCAAACCTGGCGGATGACCCGCATGCCAGAGCGATGCACGGCTTACGCTTTTATGGCGAGTCGGCGGGTCGGCAGGGCGAATACAAAACGAAATCCGTCGCGGCATTCATTGCTGACGAAGGCCGCGTTTGCGAGCAGTTGCAGCGCGCTGCCAGTCAATCGGGCGCGACCGTGTTGAACCGCGAATCTGTTTGCATCGAGTCAATCGACGAGAACGGCGTCGAGTTATCAGTTGAAGAGGTTGCATCGAGCGTGGCCGCGCGGGGCGGAGCGGTGGGAAGGGCAAGAGGTGGAGCGAAACGCCAATCATTTCGCGCGACGATGCTGATCGTCAGCGATGGTCTCGCGCTGCCCGCGCGGCGCGCGCTGGGCATTGAGAATCATCTCACGTACCGGGCGGTCGTACATCGGTACAGTTACCTGCGGTGCAAGATGCCGTGCTGCCACGATGCACTCGTGCCGATGTCGCTGGAGCTCGGGGGCGCTTTGATCTGGGCGTGGATGTTGCCGGGCGGTGGAAAACGCGGCGGCGACGTGCAGTTCAGCATCATGCAATCGGCCGAGCAGTTGCGAGCCATCCGGCCCGCCGAGGCGATGCGGCGATGGATCGACATGTTGATCGCTCACGGCGCGATCACCGCGCAGACGCGGCCAGATGTGTCGAAGCTGCAATCGATCGACTTGCCGCTGGCGGGAGCACTCTCAAGCGAAGGCGTGGCAAACCGCACGCTTCTCATCGGCCCGGCCGGCGGCTTTTACACCGCTTGCGCCGAAGAAACCTACCCCGCCTGCTGGTCCGCGATCTTCGCCGTCGACGTCGCGCGAAAGGCGCTAAAAGAAAAACATCTTCAGGATGCGCTCCAGTCCTACCGTCAAAAGTGGGGCTCCACTCTTGGCGATTATCTTAGAGGCCCGCAACAAAACCTCCGCTTCCTCCTCCCGCTCATCTACTCCAACAAAGTCATGGCAGCACGGATGGCGGAAGCAATCCTCACCGGTCAAAGCGTCGTGAGATGACCGCACTCCTTGTTGATAGTCGCGATCTTCAGATCGTCGGGAGCGCCCGCGCAGGAAATTCTCATCTTCACGCAAAATCTGCGTCCGATAACATCACGTCCCATAAGACCTGCGATATCCAAACTCATATCGCTCGCGAAGCCGTAATATGGGAGATATGGGGATAATAGAGCGAGTATCCGAGTAAAAAATCTGCCGAATTTCCGAAGAATTTGTTGACCAAATCCTCTCGCTTCGATTAACTATATACTACGTAAGCCTTTACGATCGATAAAGAATTGATCGACGCTTCAAGCGGCAACACAGAGAACGCCGATTTTATCAGTGTCGGATGAGCTTGAACGACTCAACCGGCTGCGGCGCAATGGAGCGGTCCGCGGACAGGATATGCAGGCGATTCCGTCAAATGACGGCCGATCGGCCAATGTACATCGAACGGCTACTTTACGCATAAGAGGTGTGATATGAATGTTTCGAATTCAAACAGCGTCGCAGGCAATCAGGCCATCAACAAAGTCGTCAGTAAGCCGATCCAGAAGGAAATCGCCGCCGACGCACCCAAGCAACTACCGATCGGCGACCGCGTCGAGCTCTCGGGCGTCGCGGGCATGCTCAAGACCCTAAAGACGAACGACATCCGCGCCGACAAGGTCGCCAGCGTGCGCGCCCAGATCGAGGCCGGCACGTACGAAGACGACCACAAGCTCGACGTGGCGTCGGATCGCCTGCTCGATGACCTGTTGAAATAGTCGACTTCGACGTCGTGCTCGAACACTCGTGCCGGGGTGGCGGCTTAAGCCGCTACCCCAGCTCGGATTTGGTGCGCGCCGATCAGTGCACACATCACATCATGTGTGATAATCCGCATTGATCGTGACGTAATCCTTCGACAGATCGCACGTCCAAATTGTCGCCTCGGATTTGCCGAGGCCGCAGGTGAGTTGGACGATGACTTCAGATGTCGCGAGGGATTTACTGACGGCCGATGCGTTGAACTCGACGGGGCGGCCCCTTTGGAAGACGCGCGTGCCTTGCAGGGTCAGTGTGGCTTTGTCCGGATCAAACGTTGCCCCGCACAAGCCCGCGGCCGAGACGATGCGGCCCCAGTTGGGGTCGTTGCCGTGCATCGCGCATTTCACCAGCGGGCTGTTCGCGATCGCACGCGACATCAATCGCGCGTCGGCCACGCTTGTCGCGCCGCTGACGATGATCTTTACGACTTTCGTCGCGCCTTCGCCATCGGCAGCGATTTGATACGCGAGCGACTGGCACACTTCATTCAGCGCGGCGGTGAATTTCTTCGTCGCAATTGGTGAATCGATTCGCGCGCCGCTTAAACCGGAGGCGAGAATGCAGGCAGTGTCATTCGTGCTGGTGTGATCGTCGATGGTGACGGCATTGAAACTGTCATCGGCGGCGGCGAAGAAAATCTTCCGCAGCAGCGGGGCGGCGATGGCCGCGTCGGTCGTGAGATACGCGAGCATCGTCGCGTGCTTCGCACCGCTGAGACGCGGCCCGATCATGCCCGACCCTTTGCAAACGCCGGCAATCGTGATGAGCGATTTGCCGATCTTGATTGTTGTCGCGGCGGCTTTTCGCTTGGTGTCCGTAGTCAGAATTGCATCCGCGAAGGCGCCAGCGTGTCCCGCAGAGTTGCCCAGCGCCGCGGCCGCACGGTGAATGCCATCGCGCACTTTTTCCATCGGCATCAGATGCCCGATGATGCCCGTTGAACTCGGCAGCACATCATCCGCATCGCAACCGATTTCGCGCGCAGCGAGCGAGCACATTTCATTCGCATCTCGCTCGCCTTGCTTACCCGTGCAGGCGTTTGCGTTGCCCGCGTTGACGACGATCGCCCGAAGTTTTCCTGACGCTACATGCTCGCGCCCGATCTTCACCGGCGCGGCAAAAACTTTATTCGTGGTAAACACCGCTGCGGATGTCGCGAGGCGATCGCAGACAAGCAGCCCGACATCCGGCTTGCCGCTGGATTTGATGTTTGCCGCGACGGAACCCGCGCGAAACCCGCGGGGCGACAGGAGATGGAGATCTGAGTCCACCAGGGCGAGGATAATCGTTGGGTGGAGGCAGGAGAAGTGATCAAAGCGAATACAGCTAACGTTCGACGTAATCGATCGCCAGAATATGGATCGCATTCGTCAACTCGTGATACTGAAAAACCACGATGAAGTGAAAGCGTTCCCGAGGCCCTGATCCGTCGAATAGGAATGACTGTCCGAACGCGCGAGGATATTCGACAGTTCGGCTGAGTTGAACAGGATCTGCCGCAAGCCGTTCGAGGGCGTCAAGCACGTCTTCGGCCAGCGCAGGGTCGACACTGTTTAAGGCCTCGATGCTGCGTTGAGCCCGTGTTTCAAGCTTTGGGACGTAGGACATTCCGCATTTCGCCCAGCGTTATGGCATTAACATCTAATTCAGACGGGATGCTTTCAGCGTCAATTTTAAGAATCAATTCCACATCGATGATCGCTCGGCGTAAGCCTGAGGCCTCGACGTCAGCTGAATCCTGCGGTTGCACATCCACTAAATCCGAACGCACAATCTCAGCCAGATGAAGCCACCGTCGGTAGAGTAATCGAATCTCATCAGATTCCTGACCAAGCGGCTGCAAAGTTCCATTGCGGACTGATTGAGCCCAGTGCTTGCTTACGCTCTTGAGATTATCAAACGTTGCGAGTGCAAGGTGGAGGGTCTGTTCAACGTTCACAGCCAGCAGAGACGATGCCCTGTGTAGTCTCTCGATCTGTTGTGACAGCAACTCGAGCTGTTCAGAAGTTGGCTCTGCGGCAACGAATGTCATGATAAGATATTAGCAAATGAACTTTGGCAAGCGTCGGCTAAATTCACCGATTCATAAACATTTCCGGCGGCAGCTTGAACCCCGCCAGTTCCAGCTTCGCCTGGAAGCTGGGGCGCAGGCCTGACGGCTTCAATGCGCCGATCACCTTGCCGTCTTTGTCCGTGCCGGTTTCGACGAAGCGGAACAGCTCCTGCATGACCACGCGCTCGCCTTCCATGCCGGCGATTTCGGTGATGCTGGTGACCTTGCGGCTGCCGTCGCGCATCCGGGTCTGCTGCACGATCAATTGAATCGCGCTGGCCATCTGTTCGCGGACGACGCGGACGGGGAAATCAATGCCGGCCATGAGCGCCATCGTTTCGATTCGGCTGATCGCGTCGCGCGGCGTGTTTGCGTGCAGCGTGGTGAGCGAGCCGTCGTGGCCAGTGTTCATCGCCTGAAGCATGTCGAGCGTTTCGCCGCCGCGGCATTCGCCGACGACGATGCGGTCGGGCCGCATGCGGAGCGCGTTGACGACGAGCTCGCGAATCGACACGCCGTGCGAGCCGTCGAGGTTCGCGCGTTTGGATTCGAGTCGAACCACCTGATCCTGCGCGAGCTTCAGCTCTGCCGCGTCTTCGATCGTGACGACGCGCTCGTGATTCGGAATGAAGCTGGAAAGCACGTTCAGCAATGTTGTTTTGCCCGAACCCGTGCCGCCGGAAACGACAATGTTTTGTCGGCCAACGACGCAGGCCTTGAGAAAGTCGGCGTGCTGCTGTCCGATCGCGCCGAATTTCACGAGGTCGTCCATCGTGAGGCGCGATGTCGGAAATTTTCGAATCGTGATGCTCGGGCCGTCGATCGCACACGGCGCGATGGCCGCATTTACACGCGAGCCGTCGGGCAGTCGCGCATCCACCAGCGGCCGGTCGTAGCTGATCGTCCGGCCGAGCGGGCGAATGATTTTATCGATGATGCGCTGCGCATGCGCATCATCATCAAAGACGATCGCCGTGCGCTCGGAGCGCCCTTTGCGCTCGGCATAAATGCGGTCGGCGCGGTTCACCATGATTTCAGTGACGGCCGGATCGTCGAGCAGCGGCTGGATCGGGCCGAAGCCGAAGAGTTCGTTCAGCGTGTCGGTCTTCACTTTCGCGCGGCCATCTTCCGACATCGTCGGCCGGGCGCTTGCAAGGAAGTCATCAATGCGGCGGGCGACTTCAGCGCGTGTCGTCTCGTCGTAAGGCAGATACGTCTTCACCAGCAGATCAGTGGCGACGCTGTTCACGAGCGTCTGCCGCGCGGCGCGGATTTGTGCGTCTTCCGCGGGCGTTGTGACAGCCATTGCAGTCGGAGAAACAGTCGACGGCGCGATCGGCGTGCTGAGAACACTCATCCAACCCTCATTCTGTGAAGCTGCGGAAATTCGAAACGACGGCTCTTCCGAAGTTCATCGACTGGAAGGCGAGGAGACTTTGCGAAGCGGGCGGCTGGTTATTGGACTTTTACCCCTCTCTCCGTACCCGGGGAGAGGCAGGGAGAGCGGTCTTTTCTTCGTTGGTGCGCGTCAAAGAAAGACCCCTCTCCCTGCCTCTCCCCAGAGTACTGGAGAGAGGAGTTTGCGTGTCTAAGTCATCGCGCCGCGCGGTATGCCTTTACTCCTCTCTCCGTACTCGGGGAGAGGCAGGGAGAGGAGTCTTTCTTCGTTGGTGTGCGTCAAGGAAAGACCCCTCTCCCTACCTCTTCCCAGAGTACTGGAGAGAGGAGTTTGAGTGTCTAAGTCATCGCGCCGCGCGGCATGTCTTACCCCTCTCTCCGTACCCGGGGAGAGGTAGGGAGAGGGGTCTTGATTCGAGCACGAAACGACTCGTGAAGACGAAGACCCCTCTCCCATCCTCTCCCCGGGTACGGAGAGAGGGGTGAAGAGCGAGTACACGGAGGCGTAAAGAGCGAGTTTGCGACGAGGTGAAGATTGTTGAACCAGCGCATATGATTTCCCGACGCTTCCCATGTCCACCGACCAACTCCAAAAATTCGATTTCGTTCTCGCCCCCGGGGCGGCGGATGAGGATGACATCGACGTGCGCTCGGAAGAGATGCTCGTCAACATGGGGCCGCAGCATCCATCGACGCATGGCGTGCTGCGCGTGGTGTTGCGCACCGATGGCGAGGTCGTGCTGGAAGCCGTTCCGCACCTGGGCTATCTCCATCGGTGTAAGGAAAAAATTGCCGAAAATCTGCCGTATTATCAATACATCGGCTACACCGATCGCCTCGATTATCTCTCGGCGATGAACAACAACCACGCCTGGTCGATGGCCGTGGAAAAGCTGGCGGACATCCAAGTGCCCAGGCGCGCCGAATACATCCGCGTGATGGCCGCCGAGCTGAATCGCATCGCGTCGCATCTGGTGTCGTTCGGAACGTACGGCCTGGACATGGGCGCGTTCACGCCATTCCTCTACGCGTTTCGCGAGCGCGAATACGTGCTGGATTTATTCGAGCAACTCTGCGGCGCACGGCTCACGCTCAGCTACATCAACATCGGCGGCGTGACGTGGGATCTGCCGCCCAACTTCCTTGATAAGCTCGGCGAGTTTCTCGATTACTTCGAACCTAAAATCGATGAATACAATCAGTTGCTCAGCTTCAATCACATCTTCATCAAACGCACGGCCAACGTCGGCATCGTGAGCAGGCAGCTCGCGATCGACTACGCACTCTCCGGCCCGATGATTCGCGGCAGCGGAATTCCGCTCGATCTGCGTCGCGAGCGTCCGTACAGCGTTTATCCCGAATTGGATTTCGACATCTGCGTCGGCACGGGCGAAAAGGGCACGCTCGGCGATTGCTGGGATCGATATTGGGTGAAGATGCAGGAGATGAAACAGTGCGTGAAAATTCTGCGGCAGTGCATCAAGCAGATGCCCGACGGAATGTTCCGTGCCAAGCTGCCGCGTGCGATGAAAGTGCCGCCCGGGGAGGTTTATTGTGAATACGAGAATCCGCGCGGCCATCTCGGCTTTTTCATCGAAAGCCAGGGCGGACCGATTCCTTATCGGGTCAAGATTCGCGGCCCATCGTTCGTGAATCTCGCGTGTCTTGGTGAATTGTGCCGACACATATTGTTAGCGGATGTGCCTGCGATCATCGGATCGATCGATATCGTGATGGGCGAGGTGGATCGGTGAGGAAGGGTTCAGGGTTTAGGGTTCAGCGAAACTGTTTTCCAATTTCTTCGCTGAACCCTGAACCCCGAACCCTGAACCCAACATTTATGACCGCACAAACATGCACGATTCCAGATAACGCATACTGCGCTGACACATCGCACGTGATCATCGCCGGCTACGGCGTGCCCGGGCGCGCGGTGGCCGAGTGGGCTCATTCGGAGCATTTGCCGTTTTGCGTCATCGAGCTCAACGCCGCCGTTGTCGAGCGCTGCTCGATGGGCGGGACGCGCATTGTCGAGGGAAGCGTGACGGACGAAGCCGTCCTCAAGAGCGCCGGCATTGCGACGGCGCTCGCCATTTTTCTGGCGGTGCCCGACGAACAGGCCGTGCTCGAAGCGGTTCGGCTGGCGCGGTCATTGAATCCGACGATCAAGATTGTCGCGCGGGTCGGATACATCTCGACCGGCTTCGAAGCCAAGGCGCGCGGCGCGGACGAAGTGATCGTCGCTGAGCAGGTCGTCGCTTCCGAGCTGGCTCACGCGGCCGCGCACATCGTTCGACGCTGATCGTTCCCGCCAGCTTTCATAACAATTGTCACCGCTTCAAGTCACTCCGAACAATGTTCGATGAGTGAACGCGGCTTCGATTTGTTTTATCTGATCTGTTTGTCATCGCGGGCAAATTCATGAAGCCGACAATTTTGACTTCAGTCCATAATGCCGGCACGTTCGATGAACTTGTCGCCGCGGCGCCGGGCTTCGATCTGCAACGCTCTCACCGATCGGCCTTGCTCGCGAGGGTTGGATCGCGTGGCGTGGTTGCGGTCTTGATCGAGCATGTCGACTCAACGTCGGATCGCAGCGAGGCGCTGGCACTTCTGGAAACGATTCGATCCGCCCGCCCCGCGATTCGGCGGTTGCTCGCCAGTGAACACTGCGACCTGGAATTGGTGGTGCATGGACTGCACAGCGGATTGATTCACAGCATTCTGTATCGGCCCCTGAATTTTGGAGAACTGCGAGCGGCGCTTCGGCCCGGCGTGTCCCATGCGAGCCCGGCGTTCGGCGCGTAATCGTTACGACTCGCGTATGCTCGCCGTGCATGCCCGCACGGAGGCGTCGCAAAGGAAATCTTGATTCGCTAAACGCGGCCGAGTTGCGGCTGGCGGGCGATGTTCTTCAATCGGCGATGAGCACCCGTAACGGTCGTCGCGCTGTGCTGGCAATCGTCGTCCTCGTGCTGCTCTGCTTGGTCGGCTGGTGGCTCTGGGAGAATGAGCTTCGCCCGCGCCATCCGGCCGGGCCGACGGTTCGCATCGCGACGTGGAACCTGCGGCAGTTTTCCGAGAATCGCAAGGGCGTCGATTTGAAGCTGATGGCCGACATCATTCATGAATCGCATTTCGATGTAATCGCGATTCAAGAAGTTAAACGAGAGGGTGAAGAGATTGACCGGCTGCTCGGCGCGCTCGGCACGCCGTGGCGATCGACGAGCCTGAGCGACATGACCGGCAATCACGAGCGCTTCACGTTTATTTACGACGGCGATCACGTGCAGGAGATCGGCACCGCTCACACGATCGGCACGGCCGACGCCGTGATCTTCGATCGCGCGCCATACCAGGCCAGCTTCCGCGCCGGCCAGTTCGATTTCACGCTCATCACGTCTCATCTGTTTTATGGTGACAACGCAGCCGGCCACGCAAGACGCCGCACCGAGGCGCAGACGCTCGCAAAGTTCGCCGAGAGTTATGCGCAGCGTTCGACGGAGAAGGACGTCATCATCCTCGGCGATTTCAACGAAACCCGCGGCCATGAAAATCTCACCGCCTTCACCGCGATAGGCTGGGAAGAATGCAATGCCGACCCAAGCAATCTCGCCGGCACCGAAATCTACGATCAAATCCTGATCGACCCCAAGTTCACAAAAGAATGGAACGGCGTGGCGGGATCAATTCACTTTGACGAAACCAGGCTCGGCGGCAATGACAAATTAGCGTTGGAAAAAATCAGCGACCATCGACCGGTATACGCCGATTTTGTGACGAATTTGCTGGACGATGATTGAAGTGGTTTTTGACGACGTTGAGATTTCGCGACTTGAAGACTTGGATGCGCCGCGTGTCCGGTCGCGACTTGTTTAGCGGCACCGCTTGCGGTGCGTTTTGGTGCTCGAAAGAATGCACCGAAAGCGTTGCCGCTAAACGGGGATGGTGGAGACTTTTGGAGCGTTCGGTCAATTACCCGACGCTCGTTCCTTCAATCGTGCTTTGGGAATCTCCCTTCTCCGATAAGATGCCGCACATGACGTCGACCGATCGTCCCCGCATTCTCACTGGCGACACGCCTACCGGAAAGTTGCACCTTGGGCATTACGTCGGCAGCGTCG
>CAXSBN010000003.1:0-76457 GCA_964236135.1 uncultured Phycisphaerae bacterium | reverse complement strand
GCGGGCCGAGAAGCCCGATGACGTTCGACAGAGCGTGATCGACATCGCCACCGATTACCTGGCGGCGGGCATCGATCCGAACAAGGCGACGATGTTCATCCAGTCGGAAGTGCCGGCCATCGATGAGCTGACGTTTTTCTTCTCGATGCTCGTGCCGTTCAATCGCGTGATGCGAAACCCGACGCTGACACAGGAAATCAAGGACAAGGAACTCGGCGATAAATATCCGTTCGGGTTTCCGCTATACACCGTGGGGCAGGTGGCCGACATCCTCGCGTTTCGGCCGGTCATGGTGCCGGTGGGGGAAGATCAGTTGCCGCACCTGGAGCTGTCGCGCGAGATCGCGCGGCGGTTCAATCAGATCTACTGCAACGTGAAACCGAAAACGCTCGACAAGGATTACGTGCAAGCCGGCGGGCTGTTTCCGATCATCGAGCCGAAGCTCGGCCGCGTGAAGCGCCTCGTCGGATTAGGCCCGCCGAACGGGGAAGGCGTGCTGCCGAAGATGAGCAAGTCGTTGAACAACGCGATCCTGCTTTCGGATTCGGCGGAGGTCGTCGAGAAGAAAATCAAAGGGATGTACACCGACCCGAAGCGACTCCGCGCCACCGATCCGGGTGAGACCGATCCAACAAAAAATCCGCTGTGGGCCCTCACCGAAACGTTCAACGCCGACGAAGCCTGGGTGAACGAACATCGCCAGATGTATCAGCAGGGAAAGGTCGGCGACGTCGTGATCAAAAAGCGGCTGACAGAGGTGATCAACGCGCTGCTGGAACCAATTCACGCGCGGTATCAGCAGCTATCAGCGCGGCCTGATGATGTGATGGACGCGTTACGCGAAGGCACGAAACGCGCGAACGCAGTCGCGGAAGAAACGCTGGCGCTAGCGAAGCAGGCGATGAGACAGGACTACTTTGGGCGAGTGCTGAAGATTGAATGAGTCGTTCCCCTCTCCCTTATACTCGTGGAAGCGGCGGGGTGAGGGGCCTGTTTGGAGGGCGTGAAGAAAGACCCCTCACCCGACCTCGCCAGCGTATTTGGGAGAGGAGTTTGGAAAAAGATTCGCGTCCCCTTTAGTTCTCCCTCCTTTAGTTCTCCCTCGCCAGCGTGCTTGGGAGAGGAGTTTGCAAAAAGATTCGCGTCCCCTTTAGTTCTCCCCCCTTTAGTTCTCCCCGATGCCATGAATAATCTGCATTTACGCGGGACGCTGAGATCCGCCGACCTGTCGGCCCCGACTACTATTGATAGCCAACTGCTCGAAGTCGATTGGAAGCTGAAGAACGACAAGGGAAAAGAGGTTCATTACGGCAGCACTAAAAATAAAGTATACATCACCGGTGCGGCGGCTCCCGGAGAATACGAAACGGTTCTGGACCTTTCGTGTGCCGGCGCTCAAGACAAGACGCCCGGCGTCGACGACGACGCCATCGTCGAGAGTATCTGGGGCAAGTTTGGAACAGGCGCGGCACCTACTGATGTCAAACGCGTTAATGGTGACAAACTCCAATACTACGGGTCTTACCTGACCAACAACACCGATTTCGCTTCGCTTCTCAAAGACGCCGACGGCCAGTGTGGTGCTTGGACCGATTTATTAATTGAATGTCTAACAACGGCAGGAATTGCATCCGCTCGGTTGAAGCATTCGCAGTTCTTTAGCACTACCGGCGACGGCTTCTTCGTCAAGAACTGGAGCGCGGTAGGGGCCGGAACTAGCGGCGACCCAAATTTCCCATTCCAGATTGTCCCGCAACGCGACTTTGTCGGCGCTCATTCTTATAACATTGCCTATGGGGATGTTACCGATGCCGCCGGAATCCCGGGACAAAATAACCCCGATCCGGCATCTTTTTTCGGCAACCACCAGATGGTGGAATATACCACGACTGCCGGCGCTGTAATTCACTACGACCCATCCTACGGTGCCAGGTACACATCCGTTGCACAGATTGATAACAGCATCGATTATTTCTACAAGATTGTGCAGCCTGTGCGTATCGATGAAACGATTCATGGAATAGACCTTAATGGTGACGGGGCGCTGGGCTTCATAGACTGGGCTGTCTTAGATCTTCAAGCAAATCCGGCAGGTATACAGCTAACCGAGAAGTACGTATGACGCGATCAATAGTAGCAATCGTCTTGATTACATCTATATCTGCTTACATATTCTGGACAGATTATTTAACCTTTGCGGCGACGCCTTCGGCAGCTACAACAAATAGCTCAACGAAAGAAGGTCCGGGTGGTGAAGTTCCCATTGCGATTGACTTATCTACAAGGACTTGGAGTTTACGTGTTTACCAAGATGGCAGCGGTAACTATGGCTATGGCAGTAGTGGCGGAGATTTTGCTCAGTTTGAAAAAGGCACGTTTAACGCGGCGCTAGTTGTCGATAAAATAGAGAAAATAGGCGTGAAGAATGAGAGCGATATTCATCTAGCTAGCGTATGGATTCCTAGACCGCCAAATACCCCGATCAACGGCTTCTTTTCTGATCGTGAGACGATTGAGGAGCTTTTCGAGAAAGCGGCACAGGCTTGTCGGTCTGATAAGCTAGTTAAACTGGCGAAAAAGTATCCGTTCATCAAGACAGAACGATAATGAAACGGGGACGTGATAATGAAACGGGGAATGGAATGAAACGGGGACGTAGTTCGCGTCCCCTTTGATTTCGCCATTTTAGCTAATCGCCATGCCTCTAACTATTCGATATCTTTCACAACGGGAGGCAAGTAGTTGTTTGCCAAAAACCTTTGGCATTGCGTTCTTCACAATAGTGGTTTTCGTCCACTTTGCATTGTCCGTTTGGATTCTATATGGCCCATTCGAATCATGGGCCATGGATTACTTGATGAGCGGTGGTTTGCGGGCGGATCCCGGACTAACAAATCGGATATATTTGCTGGAGTGGCCAATCTCATATTGTCTGGGATTAGATCGATTGGTTGAATATCCCGGGTTCCTATTGTTAGTCTTCTCGTTTGGTAACGCGTTGA
The DNA here is from genome assembly GCA_964236135.1 of uncultured Phycisphaerae bacterium. Taxonomy (GTDB): domain Bacteria; phylum Planctomycetota; class Phycisphaerae; order Tepidisphaerales; family Tepidisphaeraceae; genus CAXSBN01. The sequence goes on along the minus strand of CAXSBN010000003.1, from coordinate 73,455 downwards.
TATGGGCAGGCGTGCCAGTACTGGTAGCAGTTGCAGGACATAGAATGTTCCGATTTATCACAAGCTGTCAGCGGGCACAGGTAACAAGTTGGGCGGACTAAAGGGGACGTAGGGAAGAATGAAAAGGGGCGTAATGCGGACGGAATGGAACGGGAACGTAGCTAGTAAATTACAGAAGTAGGCGCTTCGGTGGCGGAACGGCAGCGGACCGCGTTGTCAACGCCAAACCCTGGCATGACGACAAATGCCTCGTGCACCAGCGGCGGACTATGTCTCCGACAGCGGCCTGGCGGCGTTGCACCAGTGGCGGATGAACCGGGACGCGAGCAGTGGATCGTTCGACGCAGCAGCGGCTGGAGAAGAACGATGCGTCGATGACGACCGAGGAGACTCGGACGAGTCAATACGACCTGAACGGCAACCTCCTGTCGCGCAGCGATCTTCATGGGACGAGCAGCTTCAGTTATGACGCCCTCAATCGTTCGATCAGCGAATCGCGCGGCGGGAACGACAGCTACACGATCGGCAGCTCCTTAATGCATTCGACGATATTTGTTCACGGCCTAAATCTAGTACGGCCGCATCATCATCAGCTCTGCTCGCTGGCAACGAGCACCGTGTGATGCACGAAAGCCGGACGATGACTTGCGAATCGGGCAAATAAATGAATGCGAATCGGGAATAAGGTTGGAGGTTCACAAGTTGTCCCTTCCGAAAGCATCAGCACAGTGATTCGCTTGGATCGTTTCGATTTGAGCTCTTGTGCCGAATGGGAAAGGCCGATCATTCGGCCGGGAAGGACTTTTATGCATTTCGAATTCAACTCGGTCGTACCTCGTCGCTCTGCTTTGATCGTGGCAGGCATTCTTGGATTGGCGGCATCGCACGCGGCCGCACAGATGGCCGAAAAGAAGATGGACGAAAAGACCTCCACCGTGGAGGTCACGATTACGAATCTTACAAACGGTCAGCCACTTTCACCGCCAATTATCGTGTCGCACAATCCGTCGATGCACCTGTTTGAGATGGGACAGACGGCCACTCCCGCGCTGCAGAAGCTTGCCGAGATGGGAATGAGCACCGAGTTGGCCGCGATGTGCAAAGACAAGGCGACCGATGTCCAAGCCGCACAGCGTCAGGACATGATCCTGCCGGGCAAGAGCATGACCGTGAAGGTCAAGTGTAAGCCCGGCGACGTCATTTCCGTCGCGTCGATGGTGAGCGCGAGCAATGACACCTTCACGGGCGTCGACAGTGCGAAAGTCGATTCGATGATGGGCGATGGAAAAATGGCCGGCGATAAAATGCCCGACAAGATGCCGGACAAGATGGATGGCATGTCGATGGAAAATGGCATGATGACCATCATGGCCAAGGCGTACGACGCCGGCACGGAAGAGAATACAGAAAAGACAACCGACACCGCCGCGCCGGATCACGGCATGGGTCACCCCGCAACGTCTCCGCCGCAGCCGATCGCTGTCAGCAAGGGCCTGACTGGCGCTGGCGATTTGGAGAAGGCTAAGTTCGGCTGGGACGGTCCGGTGGCGAAAATCACGATGAAGATGGAGAAGTAACCAAGATTGCGGACTCCTTTGGGAGATGTGAGTTGACGATCGATCGACGCCGTGGCTTCAACAGTCACGGCGTCGCTATTTCACCAACTGATTGTGGATTGGCAGGATTCGCGTGACTGGAAAATGGTCAGACATCGGCGACTACGCGATCATCGGCGATTGCATGTCGGCAGCGCTGATTTCGCGTCGTGGCTCGCTCGACTGGCTGTGCTGGCCACGCTTTGATAGCGGTGCCGTGTTCTGCGGATTGCTTGATCCGGAAGCAGGCGGATCGTGGTCGATCATGCCCTCCACTGATTTCGAGTCGTCAAGGAGCTACATCGCCGAGACCAACGTTCTTGAAACGCGTTTCACGACAGGCACCGGCATCGTTGAACTGCACGATTTCATGGCGATCTCCGACGCGGCGTTTCGACGTAAACGACTGGTTCCGGATCACAACGTCACTCGCCTCCTCCGATGCGTTTCCGGGGCGATGGACATCTCCGTACGTTTCTCGCCACGGCCACACTTTGGCTCGAACAAGGTGACTATTCGCGATCGCGGAAAGTTGGGGCTGCGCATCAGCACTGGCCACGGAATGCTCGCTCTGCATTCGCGTGTCTCGTTCTCGATTAATGGTGCAGACGCCGGCGCGCAATTTTCGATGAGCGCGGGTGGCGAAATTGAATTCGTGCTGACCTACTCCGAGGCTTCGCCGGAAGTTCTGCCGATTTTGAGCGAATCGCGCGCAGCGATGAAGAGGACAGCTCAATGGTGGGCGGAGTGGTCGGCCAAAAATACGTATAAGGGCCCGCATCGCGATTCAGTTGTTCGTAGCGCGCTGACGCTGAAGTTGCTGGAATTCCCGGCGAGCGGCGCTTTCGTTGCAGCTGCGACGACATCGCTCCCGGAAAAGATCGGCGGCGAGAAGAATTGGGACTATCGCTATTGCTGGCTTCGCGATGCATCGCTCACGATCGAAGCTCTGTGCGGAACGGGCTACGAGGTTGAAGCGAAAGCATTCGCGGAGTGGTTGCTTCATGCCACTCGACGTACGCAGCCGGAGTTGATGCCGGTCTACGATGTATACGGAAACCTGGCGCCTCGCGAGAAAGTCCTGAACAATCTTGGCGGCTACAAACGCTCGTCGCCTGTCCAAACCGGAAACGGCGCCCGTCACCAGTTTCAACTCGATACTTATGGGGAAGTCATCGCGGGCGCGGCAATGCTATTGAGACGGCATGGATGTGCCGCCGACCGAGACACGTCACGAACGCTTGTCGGGTTTGGACAGTACGTTTGCGATCACTGGCAGGAAGCCGATGCCGGGATCTGGGAAGCGCGCGGCAAGCAGCTTATCCATACGCACTCGCGCCTTCTCTGCTGGAGAGCGCTGGAAGACCTGCTGTCACTTCATGAATGCAAATTGATTCAAGTCAAACAGGCTGAGTTATTCGAACGCACTCGTGCCGCGATTCGCGAATCGATTGAATCGGAATGTTGGAATTCTGAAGCGAACACGTACGTGAGTGTTCCCGGCACGCGCGTGCTGGATGCAACATTGCTGCGGATGTCGATTCACGATTTTGACGACGCCGGCAGTGAAAAAATGCGAGCAACATGCGTCGCGGTGAAGCGGGAGCTGGGAGCTGGCGGGTCGCTGCTTTACCGCAATCTCCCTGATGATGGCCAACCGATTGAGGCAGCGTTCGGCATATGCGGTTTCTGGCTGGTCCAGGTGCTCGCCGAGGGCGGCGGAACGTTGGCAGAGGCCGAGTCGGCGTTTGAAAGCCTGTTGCTGACCGGCAACGATCTTGGTCTGTTCGGAGAAGAATTCGACCCGAAGACAAAGCAGATTATCGGAAACTTTCCACAGGCGTTTACGCACGTGGGGCTCATCATTGCAGCGATCGCAATCGAACGGCGGCGAGCGCGGGAACGAGGTGCGGCGTGATGGTATTGCACTGGTTCTTCTGGGGCGCGCTGGCGACCTTTGCGCAGATGATTTTCGAGGCCGCGACGGTTGGCCTTCATCTGACACGCATGAGTTTGCCGTTCATGCTGGGCACGATGTGGACCGCCGACCGCTCGAAAGCACAGGTGATCGGGTTCGCCAATCATGTCGTCAACGGAATGCTATTCACACTGATCTATGTCGCGGCTTTTCATTTGTGGGGCGAACATGGGTGGTGGCGGGGCGGTTTGATCGGGCTCGGGCAGGCAGCATTCGTGTTGCTGATCGTCATGAAGATTTTGCCGGACATTCACCCGCGGATGGCCAGCGAGCACGCCGGCCCGATGGCAATGCGGCAGCTGGAACCGCCCGGATTTCTAGCGTTGAACTACGGACCGAATACGCCAATTTCGATTGTCGTGTCGCACGTCATTTTTGGAATCGTGATCGGCGCTTTCTGTCATAAATAATCGGTGAGCTTGATGAGTCAGAAACAAACGGTCGTGATCACGGGCGCATCATCCGGTGTGGGCCGCGCGACGGCGTTGGAGTTCGCGCGACAGGGCGCGCGCATCGGGCTGATCGCACGAGGTCCGGATGGCTTGGAAGGTGCAAAGCGTGAGATCGAATCGGTAGGCGGCGAAGCGCTCATGATTCAATGCGATGTCTCCGACAGCGTTGCCGTCGAGGTCGCAGCCGATCGCGTGGAAGCACTCATCGGCCCGATCGACGTCTGGGTGAACAACGCGATGGTTTCGGTGTTCTCGCCCGTCGCTCAGATGACAGCGGATGAATATCGTCGCGTGACCGAGGTCAATTATCTTGGAACTGTTCATGGCACGCTAGCGGCGCTCCGCCGAATGAGTCGCCGAAATAGGGGCACGATTGTGCAGGTCGGTTCGGCGCTGGCCTATCGCAGCATTCCGCTGCAGTCGGCCTATTGTGCGAGCAAGCACGCGATCGCCGGCTTCACCGATTCGCTTCGCTGCGAGTTGTTTCACGATCGAAGCCAGGTTCGATTGACGATGGTCGATCTTCCGGCGTTGAACACGCCTCAGTTTGATACGGCGCGGAGCAGGATGGCGAAGAAAGCGCAGCCTGTTCCACCGATCTACCAGCCGGAAGTTGCAGCGCGGGCGATCGTCTATGCGGCGCATCATCATCGCCGCCAGTGGTTTGTCGGAGCGCCGACGGTCGCCGCCATCTTCGGCCAGTCTTTGATCCCGGGGCTTCTCGATCGCTATCTTGGAAAGACCGGCTATCAAGCGCAACTTCGCGATGAACCGGAAGTCAGTGGCCGACCGGATAATCTATTCGAGCCGATTCCCGGCGATCGCGGAGCGCACGGCAGCTTCGACGATCAAGCGAGCCCGCGAAGTTTGCAGGTTTGGGCAAGCCAGCATCGCGGCTTGCTCGCAACGGCTCTGGCGATTGCCGGGGGCGCTTGGATCGTCACGCGTTCTAAAACTTCGCGATGAGGAAAAGGCCCGTCAGCATCAGCCCGGCGCCGATGATGCGCGCGATTCCCGCCGAGTGCTGCTGAAATCCCACCAGTGCGAAGTGGTCCATCACGAGCGAAGTGATGATCGCGGCGGTCACGGTCATTCCCGTAAACGAGCCTGCGCCGATCCGGCCCGGCACGATGATGCCGGCGATAATGTAAATCGAGCCCAGCGCGCCGCCCAACCAACCCCACCAGGGAATGTTACTGACCAACGTCGTTGACGGCAGCGCAGCTCTGCCCGCAATCACGGCAACAATTGCGACGGCGGCGGCGGATATCAGGCCGACCAGATAAACGACCACGGCGGCCATCAGCGGCTGGTCGGTCCGCTTCAACAGCGTCGTGTTGCAACCCGCCATGACCGTATTGGTGATCCCTGCAAGCAATGCGAAAGCGTAGAGCAGCGCCATGAATGACCCGTCCTATTGAGAGTAGAGATTCAACTCGAGAAAATCTTTGATCAGGAAGGAAAGGGCCATCGGGTTTTCCAGAGTCGGCACGTGGCCACAATTCGGGATGACCTCAAGCCGACCGTGATCGAGATGCCTCATCGTCGTCCGCTGCTGGACCGACTCCGAAAGCGATGGATCATCCGAGCCTGCGACGACAAGGGTGGGGAGATCGAATCGACCGATTCGGTCGGACCAATCTTCGCGGCTTCCGCATTCGAGCCATGCCCGCCAGGCCGTCGGCGATGCATGGATGAAATCTTTAATGGCTCGCTCTCTGCTGTTTCCGGCAAGCGGCTTGGCCGTGATTCCGTCGAGGAATGTTTCAGCGGACGCTCGATCGCGTGACATCGACAGCATTCTCGCACGATCAGCGTCTTTGATCGGCTCAGGGGAAGGGGGCGACGGCGTCACGAGCACGAGCCCGCGCAAGCCGGCGGGCTTTTGAGCAGCGAAGGCCATTGCCACCTTGCCCGACATCGAGTGGCCGATGAGCACGAACTCTTCGTCAATGCAGGCGTGCAGAGTTTGCGTCAACGCGGCGACCATTTCTTTAATAGAGTATCCGGTGATGTCGCCCGCTTCTCCAAATCCGGGCAGGTCCAGAACGACGCAGCGGTTTGCCGTGGAAAGCATTTTCACGCACTCGGCCCACTCGCTTTTTGAGCTGCCGAAAAGATGCATCATCACAAGCGTCGGCGCGCCGTGGCCGACATCGATCGTTGGAAGAAGCGTCGTGATGGAATTCATTTGCGGCTGCCTTCACAGTTGGTTTAGGAAGCGATCGGCCGATCGCAGGGAGAGGGCCATGATCGTCAAGGCAGGGTTGGCCGCGAGCGCGCTGGGGAACGCCGAATTATCTGAAATCCAAAGATTCGGGATATCGAAACTTTGACCGTAAGGGTCAACCACCGAATGCGATCGATCGGTTCCCATGCGGCAAGTCCCGATCGTGTGTGCAAGGCGATTACACGTCCAGATGTCTGAAGCGTCAGCAGCGTTCCAAACGCCACGCATCGTGCGATCGGCATGATCGCGCATCTTCGATTCATTTCGCGTCATCGAAAAGTGAATCAAGGGCTTGCGCATGCCGCGGCCGTCCAGTTCATCGGACAGCTCTAGAAAGTTGTTGGCGTCGGGCAGGCAGTCGCCATTTATTCCGATGCCGGCCACATGGTTGTATTGCTGCAAATAGTCGAGCAGGGGTTTGCCCCAGAGCTTCCGCTCCTTGACCACCTGCCCGGCAAATGTCACCGGCACGATGCCGAGGCTTTGCACCAGGTATCCGCCGGCGAAGTCTGCGTCCGCGGGCCGAATGAAATCCTCGGTAATTAACGAGGCCGGAAATCCTCTGTAGCAGCGAACTTCCTCGGCAAATGTGCCCCACACTTGAGTCGCAACATGCGCCATGAAGTTGCGGCCGACCTGACCGCTGGAATTTGCGAGACCGGCGTGCAATAGCAGGCGCGGCGTCTCAACTGCACCGGCGCAGAGAAAAACTGCGCGACATTTCTGCGAAATGTCCTTGCCGTCGTGTTTGTAGACGACTGCCGAAATCGCTCCTGAAGAATTTCTATCGAAGGCATGAGCAAAGCATTCGGCGCGAATTTCAGCGCCCGAACGCGCGGCCGATTGCAGGTAAGTGACATCCATCGAAGCCTTGGACCGATTAAAGCAGCCTTGATGGCAAAATCCGCACTGCCCGCAGACGGGACGCTCATCGTAATCAGGCTGCGAATAAGGCTTCGAAAGCGTGAGCAGCGGCGCGCTGCACGTTCGTATTCCGACCGCGCGGCAGCCTCGCTCCATCAGCCGTGCCGGGGCGTTGAACGGCAGCGGAGGCAGGGGATACCTGCGACGACAATCCCATGGATAGTCGGCCGGCCCACTGACGCCGAGGAAGCGTTCAACTTCCTCCAGAAACGGAGCGAGTTCGCCGTAGGGCATCGGCCAATCGCAGCCGACGCCGAAGTCGGAACGGATGTACAGATCGCGAGGGTCTGGCCGCGGCGCAAATGCGCCGTAATGCAATGACGACCCGCCCACGCCACAGCCGCTGTTGTTTTTGCCAAATTCAATCGGATCTTTGCCGTCGCTCAATCGCTCATCGAGCCAATACAAAGAGCGCTGTTCAACTTCATCCTGTGCATAATCGCGTGGGCCGTCCCAGTGTCGACCGGCCTCAAGTGCGACGACGGAGAGACCGTTGCGGACAAGTCGATCGAGAAGCGGCGCGCCGCCGCATCCAGTGCCGATCACCACGACATCGACCATGTCGTTGGTCGGATATGTCTGGCCGGCTTCGATCATGTGGCGACTCGATTCGAGTCTTGAACTTCTCCCAACTCAATGGTCTCCCATCGCGGAAGAAATGCGATGCCATCAAATCCAATGCTTTGCAGGGTCGACGGATGTGAAATGTAGATTTCGATCGCTTCGGAAATCAGTTCTCTGAACCAAACTTTTGGATCGATGTTCTTCCACTGCACGTCGCCGCGCTGAATGCGGTGCAGGAGTTGATCCTGCTGCGCTGTGCGTAAGTCCGAAAAGGCGAATGAATGTAGCGACCTCGCTGACTCGTTGATTGCAGCAAGGCCGCACCGCAGGGCGACCAGGTCGGAGGGCATCGTCGCGAATCGCCAGCCATCTCCGATGCCATCCTGCCGTCGTTTCATGATGGCGTACGCGATGTCGATGTTGGCGGCCGTGTTGCTTTGAGGGATTAATCGTTGAATGATCGCGCGGAGCAGTCGATGGTTTTCATCCTTGGAAATCCCTTCAATAAAAGCCGCCTCGTTGTTCGCGTCGACGCGGTCCAGCATGACTTCTCGTGTCCGGGGCGACACGCGAGCAGAGCCAATCAATTCTTCGGTGAGTTCAATCATCGTCCTTACGGGGAATAACCAGTCGGTGGTCCTCTTTATTCCGTCATTGCTCCTGGAATAAAACGGCCCGGCAATCAGTTTGCAGTTGTCTAGCCGGGAGATGAGATCATCGATCAACAATCAGATGGAAAGCGAAGTCGATTCGATCGGATCACGCGGGGTCTAACAGCAGGCGCAGTAGGCGGCGCTGCGGGTGGCGGCATGAAGCTCGTAGGCGAGCTCATCTTCCCGCCGCGAGCGCCGGGCGAACCGATTCCGCCCGCGGTCGCAATCTCGAAAGCCGTCAACTACCTCTCGGGCAGCCCGCTCCTCATGGAGCACTACACTCTCGCGATTCAAAGCTTTCACTGGGCACTGAGCATCGGGATGGGCGCTGCTTACGGTGCGGTGGTTGAGCTCTTTCCAAAAGCGCGCGTCGGATACGGGGCCGCATTCGGACTGTTCGTTCTGATCGTCACCCACGAAACAACGCTACCGTTTCTTGGTTTGTCGCTCCCGTGGTCGCAGATTCCGCTGAAAGAGCATCTCAGCGAATTGGTCACGCACCTGATGTATGGAATAACCGTTGAGCTCGTCCGCCGACTGGTTCGCCATCGGCTCTTCGGCGAGCCCTCGACGCTGCTTGAACTTTCAATCTCTTGAAATGAGCTGACTATGTCCATTCAGAGTGAAGCGTTCGGCGCTCCGGGGGCCGCATCGCGGTGGACCAGTTCAAACAAGGACGCGGTCGGCACGGCTTACAGCGCATCGAGCAGGGTCTGGTATACGTTGCACCGCGGATATCTCACCGAACTTTATTATCCAACCATCGACAAACCTCAGGTTCGCGACGTTCGGCTTCTGATTACGGATGGCGAGACGTTTCTGCACGACGAGGCGATGAATACGGACGTCACCATCGAGCGGCTCTGCCCTCGCTTGGCTATCGCGTGAAGCGCGGAAGCTCGGAACCGATTTACAATGTCGAAAAGATTGTCATTGCCGATCCGCACCTTCCCTGCGTGCTTCAACGGGTGCGGCTGAATGTCAGCGCGGAACTGCGATCGAAACTGAAAATGTTCGTGGTCGCCAAGCCGCATCTGGGATCCAGCGGCGGGCGGAATATGCGGAATCGATTGACAGCGCCGGAAGGCGGCTGCTCGTGGCCGAATCAGATGGCCAGTGGATTGCGTTGGCGGCGGATCGCGCATTCCACCAGACATCCGTCGGTTTTAATAATGCTTCGGACGGCGTGACCGATCTCGCTGACGGGTTCAACCTGAAGTGGCACTTCACATCTGCAACACGCGGCAACATCGTGTTGATCGGAGAACTTGAAATTCCCGAAGAGCCTGAGTTCACAATTGCGATCGCGTTTGGCAAGACGCGACACAGTGCGATCACAACGCTCCTTCAGTCGCTCTCCACGCCGTTCAAAAAGCATCACGAGCGATTCGCCGATCAGTGGAAAAGCGCGATCACGTCTCGAAAGTCTTTGGAACATTGCTCGACCGACAAAGGCAATCTCTTCCGCGCGAGTTACAGCTTGTTACTGGCACATGAGGACAAAACGTACGCGGGGGCGCAGATTGCCTCGCTATCGATTCCATGGGGCGAAGCACGCAACGATAAGGATGGCGAGGGTGGCTATCACCTTGTTTGGACACGCGATTTGGTGCAGTCGGCCACGGCGCTTCTGGCGGCGGGGCAGTCGGAGACGCCACGCCGGACGCTGATTTATCTTGCCGTGGCACAGTTGGCCAACGGAAGCTTCTCGCAGAACTTCTGGGTCGATGGGCGGCCGTTTCGCGACGGCACTCAGCTCGACGAAGTCGCATTCCCAATCATGCTCGCGCGGCGGCTGCACGTCGAAGGCGTCTGTGGCGGATTCGACCCGAGCGACATGGTGCAACGTGCAACCCGATATTTGATCCTCCACGGCCCGATCACCGAACAGGAACGATGGGAAGAATCGTCAGGCTATTCCCCGTCGACGCTCGCTTCGCTCATTACAGCCACCCTTTGCGCGGCGTCCTTCTGCAAGGAGAAGGAAGACGACATCGGCACCGCTTTTCTCGAAGATTACGCGGACTGGATGCGTTCACATCTGGTCGACTGGACGGTAACGACGGCCGGCACGCTGGTCGACGGAATCAAAGAACATTTCGTCCGGCTGAACCCTGCGAAGCCCGGGCAGGTGTTCAAGGGCGGAAGCAGCGACCGCGCCGAGTTGAAGCTCACCAGCCAGCCACCGGGCGGGAAAGAGTGCTTTCCCGCTCCAGAGGTTGTTGACGCAGGTTTTCTGGAATTGGTTCGACATGGCATTCTCGCCGCCGATGATCCACTCGTCATCGATTCGCTTCGAGTCGTCGATCAACGTCTCAAGATACAAACACCCAACGGAGCTTGTTGGAGACGCTACAACCACGATGGCTACGGTCAGCGCGATGATGGGTCAGCGTTTAACAAATACGGCGTTGGTCGGGCGTGGCCGCTTTTGTGCGGCGAGCGCGGACACTTTGAACTGCTCGCCGGAAATGATCCGACGCCGATGGTTACTGCGATGGAAAAGTTCGCGGATCGGCCCGGCCTGCTTCCCGAACAAATCTGGGACGTCGCAGATCTTCCCGCAGCCGAAATGCGGTGCGGATTCGCGTCAGGTTCTGCCCGTCCATTGCTCTGGGCCCATTCCGAATACATCAAGCTGCTTCGGTCGATTGATGATGGCGTTCCGTATGATCGATTCAACGCAGTCGCTGATCGATATCTGGACCAACCGGGACGTTGTCCGCCGGAGTTCTGGACGTTCAACCATCCCACGCCGTCCATTCCTGCCGGTCGCTCACTCCGAATCTGTTGCGACACGCCGTTTGTGCTTCACTTTACCGTCGATGGTTGGAGCTCTGTCTCAGACGTCGCGTCACGGCAAATTTACGGAATCGATGTTGTCGAGGTCAAAGCCACTGAAGGGGCGCGCTCAATCGATTTCACAATGTTGTGGAAGGATGTGAATCGTTGGGAAGGGCGAAACTTCGAAGTCGTGATACGATAAAGTGAACTCACGACTCAAGGTTTTCGGCGCTCAATCAAACAATGAGTAGTTCAGAAACTTTTCGTATCCCGACGAAGTCGCGACTTTCGGTTACAGAACGACCTCGATCTCGGTGGCGGCAGAAAAGAACAAGCTGCTTTCTAGATAGTGCTCGGATTCGCAATTGAAGCGGCAGGTCGAGTTCATCCGATGTGCTGCTTTTTCTTTCGCCCGCTTAGGTAGCTTTCCATGATGCAGTTCGCAAGTTCGCCGCTGCTGGTGTAGAAGGCAACGCCCTTGGTCATGCGCGTCAGTTGATCGACGAAGCCGACCCACTCCATGCCCCAATAATCTTCGATGAGCGCGAACGTGCTGAAGCGACAGCCTTCCTTCATCGCGAGCACCGCTTCCTTCAATGTCGCCACCGTGCTGCGCTGGTCGGGGGGATAAAGGAGATAGACGTGGTCGCCTTCGACGTGCGCAGTGGGTTGGCCGTCGGTGATGATGAAGATCTGCTTGTTCTCGCTCGTGCGCTTGCGAAGGATTCGACGGGCCATCTGCAGGCCCATGTGCAGGTTGGTGAAGTGCTGGTGCGTTTTATCGATCTTATCGAGCGGACATTTGATTCGCACTTGATAGTCGTACGTCGTCACCTGCTTCGGCATCAGCAGCGGCAGGCCGACTTCGGGGACGCGTTTTGCGCCGGAATAGAAGCCGACAAAATCGATCGAATCCTGAGGGAATTTCGAACGCACCAGCGCCTGCATCGCCATCGCGACTTTCTTCGCCGAAGACATTCGATCGTATCGGCCCATCGATCCAGACTGGTCGATGAGCACAACCGTCGAGCAATTCGTCACGCCTTCATGCAGATGGAGTTCGAAGTCTTTTTCGGAAAACTGAATCTTCCCTCTCTTCCCGTTCGTCGCTTCGTCGCTCCCTCGCTCTGTCGCTTGCCTGGCCATCGCGTTGTGCAGTGTTTGATGTAGATCCAGCTCGCTCACCGGGTCGCCGAATTGATACGGTTTTGTGCCTTCGATGCGCTCGCCGCCGGCACCATGGGTGATTTTTTCATGCCCTTCGCGACTGCCCATGCGGAGGTTGGAAAAAACCTCCATCAGCGCCTTTTGCTGCATTCTGCCGACCGCGCGAGGCGTTAAACGCAATTTCCCTTTTCCGTCTTTATCCAGCATTCCCTCTTCCAGGAGCTTTTCAAGCATGTCCGACTGTTCGGGGTTATCGGAATTCTCCATCATCTGCTGCATGGCCTTCAGCGCCTGGTCGCCGTAGTCCATGATGAACTGCATGAGCTGGTCGAACCCAAACAGCTTGTCCTGCGTGGGAAACTCTTCGCCGTCGAATTCGCCGTAGAAGTACTTCATGAGTGGTCGATGATAGGCTTGACGTTTGGAAGGTGCGATCGAATACTTGGGAATGATGCGTGACGAGTGATGCGTGAATATTGCGTTCAATCGTCTTCACGCATCGCTCGTCACGCGTCATCCTTCAATCTATGCGGCACGCCCGTTACATTCTCGCTGCCACGCTGATGGCGACCGCGCTTTGCGCGGATCGCGCGATGCTGGCCAACGATGCTGTCCCGACCCGGGCCGAGTCGGCGCGCGTAGTGACCTTAGCTGAGAAGTGGGCGAGCCGATTTTCAAATCGGTTGAATCGCGTCGCGGTTCCATTTCGACTTGAACGCATATCACGGAACGAACTCGCGCATTCGCACGTGGTCTGCATCGAGCTGACAAGTGCGCAGCCCGCACATCAGCCCACCGCGCCGTTTCAATTCCGCCTGCCTCCGCCTGCCTGCTGATCGACTCGGCTGTGCTGCTTCGTGGCATGGGCATCCTGCCCATGTCTTCAATTCATTTTTCATCGCGTCACCAAAGCCACGGGCAGGATGCCCGTGCCACGTAGCACGCGGACATTTCGAGATTTCACATGGCCATCAGTTTCAGCAAGGCATTCATCAAAGTATTCGGCAGCCGCAACGAGCGGCTGCTCAAGCGTTATCACCGCATCGTCGAAACGATCAATTCTCTCGAACCGAAAGTGCAGGCACTGGACGACGCTGGCCTGCTGTCGCGCAGCCAAGAGCTTCGCACCGGCCTGATGGGCAAGAAGCTTCAGCCGCTCGACGTGCTGCCCGAAGCGTTCGCCATTATTCGCGAGGCCATGGATCGCAACATCGGCATTCGCTCGATCTTCAATCCGGAGGAAAATTTCGATCCGGACAAATTCGATGACAAAACGCTCGCGCTCTACGACGCCGTGCAGCAAAAGATGATTCAGAGCGGCGAGTCATGGCAGAAAGTCGCGGTCCCGAACGAAATTTACGCGGCCGTCCGTGTACTTTATCCCGAATCGCGTCCGCCGTTTCGTGCGCGTTGTTTCGACGTTCAGATGATCGGCGGTCTTGTGCTGTACGAAGGCAAGATCGCCGAGATGGCGACAGGCGAAGGCAAGACCTTCGTCGCGCCGCTGGCTTCGTTTATGAAGGTGCTGGAAGGTTTCCACAGCCACACCGTCACTGTGAACGATTATCTCGTCCGCCGTGATGCATTATGGATTCGACCTGCGTTTGAAGCGCTCGGCTTCACCGTCGGCTACATCCAATCCGACATGGAACCGGGCGGCGAGACCCGCAAGCGTCAATACGAACACGACGTCACCTACGGCACGAACAGCGAATTCGGCTTCGACTTCCTGCGTGACAACATGAAAGAGCGGGCCGACCTACAGGTGCAGGGGCCGCTCGATTTTGCGATCGTCGACGAGGTGGACAGCATTTTGATCGACGAAGCGCGCACGCCGTTGATTATTTCGGGCGCAGCGCACGATGACGCACCAAAATATCGCGCCGCCGATCTGGTGGCCCGGAAAATTCTCGAACTGCACAAGCCATATTCAAACGCCGAGAAGGCCGTCGACACGGCAAAGCGCGCGATCAAGTCGGCGCAGGGCGATGAAGAAAAAACCAAGACCAAAGAGGAGAAGGAAGCCGCCCGCGCCCGAGCGACAGCGGCCGAGCAACAACTCGTCGAGGCCGAGGCGAATCTCGCGAAGCACACGCAATTTTACGAAGTCGAGCTCGATCGCAAGTCGGTCCATCTGACGCACGAGGGCATCGCCGCCGCACAGGAGGCGGCAGGAGTTGGCTCGTTCTATGTCGGCAACAACATGGAGTGGCCGCACTTGATGGAGCAGTCGCTGCGGGCACATGTCGTGTATGAGCGCGACAAGGATTACGTCGTCGAGCGCGGCACCGGCCCGCGCGCGACGGGCGAGATGGAAGTCGTCATCGTCGATGAATTCACCGGCCGAAAGATGGTCGGCCGGCAGTGGTCGGATGGTTTGCACCAGGCCGTCGAAGCCAAGGAGCGCGTCCCGATCAAGCAGGAGTCGCAGACGCTGGCGACGATCACGCTGCAGAATTTCTTCAAGCTCTACAAATCGCTGGCCGGCATGACCGGAACGGCCCAGACCGAGAGCGAAGAGTTCATGAAGATCTACAAGCTTGAAGTCGTCACCATTCCGACGAATCGCCCGAACGTGCGGGCCGACAGTGAAGATCGTGTCTATCGCACCGAGCGGGAAAAATGGGAAGCGATCATCGAAGAGATCAAGGAAGAATCCGATAAAGGTCGGCCTATTCTCGTCGGCACGACGAGTGTGGAGAAGAGCGAGATGCTCAGCAACGCGCTGATGCGAAAGTATGGCGTGCAGCATGAAGTGCTTAATGCCAAGCAGCACGAGCGCGAAGCGCCGATCGTCGCGATGGCGGGCCAGCAGCACAAAAATGCGCACGGCGAGATCGTTGGCAACGTGACGATCGCCACCAACATGGCGGGCCGCGGTACGGACATCAAGCCGTCGCAGGAGGCGCTAAAATCGGGCGGCTTGCACGTCGTCGCGACCGAGCGCCACACCGCCCGCCGAATCGACAATCAGCTTCGCGGCCGATCCGGTCGGCAGGGCGATCCGGGCTCTTCCCGCTTTTATGTCTCGCTTCAAGACGAGCTGATGAAGCTCTTCGCCGGCGAGTGGACGATCAAAGTGCTCGGCTTCCTCGGCATGGAAGAGGGCATGGCGATTGAAGACAAACGCATCAGCAAGGGCATTCTCCGCGCTCAGAAAAAAGTCGAAGAGCGAAACTATCTCGCGCGAAAAAATCTGCTCGATTACGACGAGGTGATGGATTATCAGCGCACGATTTTCTACGGCATGCGCCAGCAGGTGCTCGAAGGGCGCGGCGTCGATGACATCATCTGGTCGATGATCGGTGATTCTATTAAAGACGCAGTCAACAAATATGTGACCGAGGATTATGTGGCGGCGACGATTGTCGAGTGGGCGCGGCAAAACTTTGACGTCGCGCTCGAACCTGGTGATCTGAAAGGCATGCGCAAGCTCCTCGACCTTGAGGAATACATCAAGAACCAGTCGCGCGCCGAGGCCGAGACTGGCATCTCAGCCACGCTTGGCGAGTTCATGGGCGAAGGGGGCGACAGCAGCGCCGACTGGGATACCAAGGGATTATCCAGTTGGGCGATGAGCAAGTATCACGTCAATCTTTCACAATCACAGCTGCGAAAAATGAACGCCGCCGAAGTGGAAGACGCGCTCAAGCACAGCGCGCTGGAAATGATCGACGAGCGCGACTGTTCCGCGCTCACGCGATATCTCGGGAACGACTACGCGTTGCACGAAATGTGCAACTGGGCTCGTGAAAAATTCGGAGTCCAAGCGCAGCCGGAAGAGTTTAAGAATGATGCACAGGTTAAACCGTCCGATGAAATCATCGATATGCTTCAGCAGCGCGCCCGCCAAGCTTATCATCCGCGCGAAGTCGAATATCCGGTCGATCAACTGTTGACGGTGGCCTTCGGTGACAATCCGGGTGGCGGGGCGAGCGTCTACGGGCTCGATTACGTGCGCGCGTGGTCGCTGGCGAAGTACGGTGTCGATCTGGCGCTGGCCGAATTGCAGGCAATGACGCTCGTGCAGCTTCGAGACAAACTCGTCGGCTTGCAACGGGAATTTCTTGAAGGCGATCGGCTCGACGCGATTGTCGATGCGATCATCAGCGCGAATCCAAATGCGACTGAGCTTGCATCCGCGGCGAATCAACGGTTCGCGACCCGCTTCAAGCCAGACGACTTGTCGACGTCCGGTTCAGCGACGTCCGGTTCAGCGACGAACGATGCTGACGGCGAAGACGAACGCGATGAACGCACCCCGCGCGAGAAGCTTCTTGAGGCTGGCCAGCAATTCATGCGTCGCGAGCTGACGGACCTGGAACAATTTGTTCTCATCCAGATTTTCGACCAGTCCTGGAAAGATCATCTCTACGCGATGGACATGCTGCGCAACAGCATCGGGTTGCAAGCGTTTGCGGAGAAAGATCCGCGCATTGCGTATAAGAAGGAGGGGTATCGTTTCTTCGAAGAGATGATGATCGGCGTACGCGGGAAGGTGACGGACTTGATCTTCCGGGCGCGCGTCGTAGGGCAGCCGCAGCAACAGGCGCGGAGCAACTATCGCGAGACGGCGGCCGTGCATCAGACAAGCGACGACTACGGCGTGGCCGAGAACGTCGCCGCCACTGCGGGCGTCAGCGAAGGCGTACCGCCGAACGCAGAAAGTGGCGATAGCGAGCAAGCGGTGAAAGTAAAAACCATCCAACGGCAGGGCGAGCGTGTCGGCCGAAACGATCCATGCCCGTGCGGCAGCGGGAAAAAATATAAAAAATGCCACGGCATGGAAGTCGCGTGAATGCTCTTCGGTATGCGCTGGGTTTGAGCCGTGATCGCGAAATCAAGAACGATAATTAGACTCCTCTCCGGTCATCCGGGGAGAGGTAAGCGAGGGGTCCTTCTTTCGCGGCAAAATGCGAAGACCCCTCACCCCATCTCTCCCCAGCGTACTGGAGAGAGGAGTTTATCTCTGGGATGTCGTCGCGTTTCGCAGGGCAAACGCATGTGAATGTATTTGTGAGATTCGCAAGACACGTCATTCCGAGGGGAGCAGCAGCGACCCGAGGAATCTCGATTTGCAGAGCATGTTTCGTCAGCCGAGATCCCTCAGGTCGCTGCTGCTCCCTTTGGGATGACGAATTTTCGGTCACATGCAATCACCCTGTCGCGTTTCGACGGAAGGAGACGCAGCGACCGACGCGACCACGTCGAAAGAAATTGCGGCAGAGTTCACTCCCCGAGAAATTCGCTGATCGCGTGCATCGACGGCATGCGGTCGGCGATGATCTTGATCGTGGCCACGATCGGCACGGCCAGGAAAGCGCCGGGAACATCCCAGAGAAAAAACCAGAAGAGCACGCCGACGAGGACGGCGAGCGGATTCAGCTTAAGCTGCCGGCCGTAGGTGATCGGGGCGACGACGCTGGAGTTGATCGTCGTCATGACGGCATAAACCAACGGGGCAATCATTGCGTGGCCGACGCTGTCAAACGTGGAGAGCGCGACGATCGTCAGGATTGCCATCATTGCAGCCCCGCCGAGATACGGAACGAACTCGAGCACGAACGTGAAAACGCCCCAGAGCAGCGGCGTGGGCATGCCGAGCATCCACATGGCCGCGGCAATGATGACGGCCTGCAAAGCGTTGATGACCGTGAGCAAAACGATGTAGCGCATCACGATCCGGCCCGTACCGCTTTCGACATCGCGGGCGACTTCTCGATCGTGCGAGGCTGACAGCACTTTCGCCAGCTTCTTCGGAAACATGTCGCCGACCGAGAGCAGCAGGTAAAGAAGCATCAGCACTTCGACCACCACGCCTACAAATCGTGTCGTCGTGCCCAGCACGCGCGCGATCAATCCCGATGCATCCATTCCGCCCATGCCTCGCGGCGGCTCGCGACGCGCTCCGACTTCCGGCCGCCCGTCGTCAGGAATGTCTGAAGAGACCTGATGCTCGCTCGACGTGAGCTGCGTGGCGGGCGCGGCGACTGGCTGCGACGCGGGGCCGGTCGCATTGCCGTTCAACTCGGGGCGAGCGCCCAGTTTTGAGAACGCGGTACGAATCGCATCAAATTTGCCGGCAGCTTTTTCCAGCTGCTTGGGTGCCTGATACTCGACCCAGTTTTGAACCGGATCGTTCAGGCCGAATCCGATACCGATGCCGGCCGCGAGAATCGCGAAGACGACTATCGCGGCGCCGGCGGGAGTGGGGATGCGGAGTCGTTCGAGCCCGTGAACGACCGGACGAAAGACGACGTTCAGGAGAATGGCCAACGCGATCGGGACGAAAAGCGCGGCGCCAAGATAGAGCGCGGCGATCACGGCGATCAGCGCGATGACGATCAGCGCGTTAGCCGCACTCGTTGGGAGCTTTTGGAGATTGGTTTCAGTGTACAAGGTGTTCCTTCACGCGACGGCCAGGCTGGACATTGGCGTTTCGACGACGCGGCCATCGAGCGAGATTTTTTACGGCGCGGCCGTTTTAGTCTGATTGGTGAGTTCAACGCGCTTTGCATCGCCCCAGAGGTTTTCCAGATCGTAGTAACCGCGGGCCTCGGGGCTGAAAATATGAATGAGAACGTCGACGCAATCCACGAGCACCCACGATTCGCCGGCATAGTCCGAGCTGCCCGTCGGTGAGTTATTGGATTGCTTAGCCAACTCTGCAATTTCGATGGCGACGGATTTCATCTGGCGGCTGCTGGTGCCGGTGGCGATGACGAAATAATCGCAGATAGGCGAGATGCCGGTGAGATCGAGGACGACGACCTCTCTGCACCGCGTGGCTGCCGCGAGCTCGGCTGCCGCGACCGCAAAATCTCGCGAATTACCGACTGGTTTAGGATTATTCATCGCAGGTGCAAATTCTGTCGAGAGCGAAGGATCTGATGAAAGGTCATCTGGCAATTTGTTGCAGACGACGCACCGAACGCGTGATGTACGACTGAAACTGGTCGAGATCTTCTTCGTTCGGGCCGGCCTGAGAACGTAAGGCGCGAATTGTCGGCACTGCGACGGCCGAGACGACATCCAACGGGACGTTTTGGAAATCCGCGAATAATGTTGTCGTTAAATTAGAACGCGTCACACCTTTGGGAAATATTCCGGCAGCTAATTCGTCTGGCACGTAGTAGCGGAGAATCAGGTAATCGTAGCGGACAATGGCACGTTCATACGATTGTTTTGCCGCCGCCAGCAAAGCTTTCCGCTCTGCGCCGGCGGGCGTCATGATCGCTTTCAAATAGTCGCGATCCCCGGCGAGCATTTTATCAAGGGCGTATAACTCGTCACGCTGCGACCCGTAGGTATCAAAGTTCGCGGGATACTGTTTGAGATGCGCGACGTATTCGTCTTGCGCAACAGGATGAATATGCGTCGCCAGGTCGTAGCCGAAAATTGCCTGCTCCAGCAAGGGCCTTGTGAGCGTTTCATCGATGTGAACGTCGGGCGCGATGTCCTGCGTCATCTTTTCGAAGTCGTTCGGCTCGGCCGGCACCGGCTTCCCGAAGGCCCGGATTTCACAACGCCGGCCGTTGTCCCATTCTGCTTCCATCCATCGTTTCAGATCGAGCGGAGGGCGGCCGTCAACGACCAACGCCGATAACTGTGCGTGGCTTTGCTTGGCCAGCCGCTGCAAAAGTTGAGCGCGCTTCCGATAGCAGTATCCGATGGCGGCGGGCGTCAGCCCGTATTTGAAAGGTTGGAACTGCTTAATATACGACAAGGTTGAGCCGTCATACCGATCCTGCGGGTGAGCCTCGTCGATCAGCGGTGTCGGAAGCGTCGGAGACAACAATTCCGGTAAGAGATTCCCGTCCGTGTCCAACATCGCCTCGAGCAGAAGCGGTCGACTTCCCGTACCCGACGTATCGGCTTTGAGCCTCATCTCGTGAGGCAATGACTCTGCGCGAACACGGCGATTGTAATACACCTTTTCCGACGCGTCGCCGAGCTTATCGCTGAACACGCTGCCGATCGCATAAATAACATTGATATTGTCAGGGCGTTCGAGGTCGACTTTTTTCGCGTAGTCGATCGAATCGAGGATAGTCAGGTACTTATTGCTCAGACTCGTCATCTGAGCCGAGATGTTGTAAGCCTTATTCCAAATCTGGAAAATATGAACGGAGTCAAATTCTGGTTGAAGCAGGCGAATCCATTCGATCTGAGTATCGACGCTTTGCAAATCCTTCGCTGACTTTTGTGTCTCGCTGTTGCTCCACAAAAACATCACCAGGGGACCGCGCAAACCCCCGAGAAGCAAAGCGAGCGCGAAGCTATTCATTCGGCTGAGCGACGGTCCAGTAGCCTGCGTCGTGCGTCCGACGGGGGAGCGAGTCAATGACCGACGATCCGCAGCCAACTGGCGCGTAAAGCCAGTGGCCAGCAAAGCGACGATGAGGACGACCACAACGGGCCAGCGGGAGCGCGTCATGGTGCCACTTCCTTCCTGCGCAGGAAGATATATGCGAGCACGGTCATCGGCGTGCCGAACATCGTGAGCACCTTAAGCGAGTCGGTAATGCGCGACCACGGCACCGCGGCGCTCCCTTCAAGATCCTCGATCGCGCTGAACTGTGAAATGTTCGGCAGGATCGACGATATCGTATTCAGCAACTTTGTCAGGGCGTCGACCGAACGGCTGACCGTTCTGGCCACGTCCGCACGCCGCAGTCCCAGGTCCGTTGCAATCGAATTACCCAGGCCCGGTGCGAGGGAATCTCCCAACTGCTCGACTCCCCAATGGCCGAGAAGAATGAAAATCGTCAGCACGATCGCTATTGGCCAGGATACAAACGTGCTTGCAAAGACAGAGACGATCACGACGAGAAGCGTCAAGAGCCACAAAACGAGCAGGCTTTTCGCCAGATTCAAGAAGAAGCTTTGGTTTTCCGTCACGATTGACATCGAACGAGGCGTGAGACTGACGTAGTGTCCCGCGGTCAAACACTTCACGATCAAGTCGAAATCCTTGTTGGGAATCGACGACGCCGGCATGCTGAAATACGTCGTGCGACGTGAGTCAGGGTATGCGAAGACGGGCGGCGATAGTTGATTGGTGGCGCGGTCGCGTATCGTCAGTTCGAGCTTCGTGCGACGCTCTTCGGTGGTGTCCTCGTCGTCGCGCTCGATCGGGACTTCTAACTCAAAGTTGACCGCCTTCGCGGACGATGCATTCGACTCCGGTCGGAATCGATAGACCGCGACCGGCGGATCATTAGATTCGCCTTTCAGTTGCATCCCGGCGGAGCTGTTGCGGCCGAAAAACTGTGGTCTGAACATCGTGCCGCGTGGGTCAACATAAGGATCGATTCTCGTGCCATCGCTCAAGCGAAGCACAACGGGCTTGACGCCGACGAAATATTCGTCGTCCCCCGTCGTACCGCTGACCTGCACGTAGAACAACCGCTTGCCGGGAACGTCGAGATCACCAACGATTCGTTGCACGCCATCGGCGGCCACGGGAACAATGGTGGGCAGGTTCCCATCAGGATCGGCGATGGGCACCGGTTTGCCGCCTGAAATGTGTTGGTTTTCGACGAGCGTATGCATCGTCGGATCGAGGATCAAAACGCTGATGCCGGGAACGGAAGGCGGCTTCGCACCATTCACGGTAATCTGATCGGGCGTCGCATCCGGATTTTGAATCAGCCAGGGCAACGTTGTCGCAGTTGCGGCACTAGACCGATCGTTGGCCGCCGGGACGTGATTCTTAAGCGCCTTGCGGCCGAGCGTTACTTCGACATCAATATTCGTAACCTGATCGGTCGTCCCAGGCACAAGCAATTTCTGCGGATCGACCAGAAATCGAACCGCGAACGATCCGTCGCTCCCTCGCATGTATCGGGTGTCGTCGCCGACTTTTGGCAGACGGGAATAAATCTGGAGATCCATCGCCGCCGAATATTGCCTGGCGGCCAGCAGTCCGGACATTTTATAAAACTCGAGCGACGCGCGCTTATTCAGATCAACGTTGCCGTGGTCGAGCGTATCTTGAACGGCCGCCAGCAACCGATGCGCGCGGAGGTGAAGATAGCCATAGCTGAATAGCCCCATAAGGATCAGCACCGTCGCCGATACTCGGCCGAATCCGATGATTTTGCCGAGTACGATTTCAAGACGGGTTGTCGGCTTGGTGACGACCGTAAAAATGACGTGACTCTCAATTTCGCGAGGCAGATTCGTGCAAGCGAGAATAATCGAGGTCATGACGACGACGATGCCGGAGGCGAACAGGCAGACCTTCGTCGTCTGACGAATTGCGTCTTGTTCGTCCATCGGATTTTGAAGCTGGGATACGACAATGATCCCGGGAATCGCCACGAGGATAATTAGCAACACGCGCCGCCGAATTGATTCGGCGAAGACAACGCCCGAGATCGCCCACGATCGTTTGAGGCTAAACCGTCGCCAGTCCGGCAAGCCATAAATGACCAGGCCGAGCAGGACGAACAAGCCGGATACCCACCAGTGCAGATGGGCGGAGAAGATGGGAGGAAGGGCGGCAACAGTCACGAGAGTGATAATACGAACCGCCCGACAGTCACGCCAGCGCCGCCGCGGTTGTCCATGTGCGGATCTGAGCGGCATCGCCAATTAGCTGCACGATGGCTGGCCTTCATCCTGACTTTCCGTTGAAATCATCTTGTGCGACAGCGCGATCTCTTGTCGGTGTTCATGGGCGCGGTTGCAATTAGTGCAATCGGTCTAACCCGTCTGCTCGCATTTTCCCCGCCACAAACGACTCCTTCGACATCACCAGCTTCTAAATCGTGGAGCGACGCAGTTAGCCAATTTTTACAAATAATTGTTGAGCCCGCCGGGCCACAGGACGATCTGGCAACCTCGCCGAACGTCGTTGTTACGAAATTTCATCAGGCACAGCGCGATGATCTGGACACCCTGCGCATCGTCGCCCGCGGGATGAAGACGGTGGCGCTGCGAGAGTACGCCGGCACGCCGCTGACGATGGCCAGCGACATTTCCGCCGACATGAAAGACGCGGATATTCCGGCAGCCGTGAAGCGGCGGCTGACTCCGCCGTCGGACGATGATGAGGCGACGAAGCGTGCGAACGCTGTTGCGGCAAAGTGGATCGCGACGGTCTTGGCGGCGAAGGGAAATGAGCCAATTGCATGTGTCGTGCTATGGCGGCCGACGATTTCGGCGACATCGACGACGAAATCGTCTGAATCGGATCGACAACAGGTCGACCCCGCCGTATCACCTTTGTTCATCCTTCTTCGTGGCGAACTATTCGAAGGTCATATTCGCATCGCGCAAATTGCCTACGGCGATCCAGTTGAAATGGACGATGACCCGCCGACCCCGAAGGGGCGGTAAGCTCGAACCACATCCGCCGCTCGATCCTGCCACGTTTTTTAATGAATGTCGGCGACGATGATCGTCAGGTCGTCGTGGGGCGCGAGGCTGCCGATCTGATCATCCATCAACCCTTCGAGATCGGCGAGCAGTTCCGTCGTTGTCATGCCGCGGCGTTCGAGCAACTGACTCTTCCACTTTTCCGGATCGACGCCTTGCCCGCCTGGCAATCCAAAGCTGACTTCGACGCCATCACTGAACACGAAGAGCCGATCGCCGGCCGAAAGTTGAACTTTGCGCTCAGCGAAAACCTCATCGTTGAAAATTCCCAGCAGGCTTCCATCGCTGTCGAGTGTTTCGACGACGCCGTTGGCGCGAAGCAGCACGGGTGACGGGTGGCCGCCTTTCGAGAAGTTGCATTCGAGCGATTCGATGTCGATCGTTCCGTAGATTGCCGTTGCAAACGTGGCGTTCGACAAGTGTTGGTCAAAGAGCACGTCGTTGAGCCGCGCCATGGTTTGAGACGGCGCAAGTAATTGATAGCCGTCTGGCGTGATCTTCTTGGTGACTAGCGCATTTTTGATGAACATCGTCAGCAGTGCCGCCGGCATCCCGTGGCCCACCGCGTCGGCCATGTAGAACGCAACCCTTTTTTCGTCGAGCCGCATGACGTCGTAAAGATCACCACTGACATAACCGGCTGGGCGGAAAAGCGTTTTGAACGACACGCGTCCGATGTCTGGAAGGCGCTTGGGCAGAAAATCCTGTTGGAGTCGCGCCGCCAGCCGCATTTCCTCATCGACGCGGTTCATCTGAAATTTGATCGTCTCGTCGCGTCCGCGTAACGCCTGGATTTCAAATTGAAGGTCGTTGATCTCGCGCTGAAGCATTTCCAGGTGCTTTTCCAACGGCGCAATCGCGGATAGCGCGCTGTCGATCGCGCTCACGCCGGCGGTCTCGCTTAGAGTGGGGAGTTTTGGCTCGCTCATTCGCTGTATAAAAAAACAGTCGTACGCTTCACGGCAGGTGCGTTGCGCGCAGCGCTTCCCGCCATCAGAGATCGGGTGAACTAACTTGTCACTTTAGAATTTAGTCTTTCGACTTTACGGCTGCGGGAATGGATAACTGATCCCCTGCCTTTGCCCCGGCGGCATTCGCCGCGCCCGCATTGAGTTCGACCGCGTATTTGGCCGCCGCGTCACTATGGGTCGTGCGAAGGTCGAACGGCTCCATGGTCCGAACCGACACAATTTTCTGGCCGGCGGAAATGAATACAATGTCGAGCCGGATTCGGGTGTTTTTCATCCAGAAACCACGCTCGTCTTCATCTGAAAAGACAAAGATCATCCCGTGATCGTCCGGCATCGAATCGCGATTCATCAGACCCGTATTTCTTGCCGGGTCATTGTCGGCCACTTCAAGCGTGAACGACTTATCGCCAAGCTTCATCTGCACGGTCGGCAAGAGGGTCGGCGACTTCGCCGGCGTATCGCAGGCCGCGCCAACAAATGAGAGCACCGCAACAATTGCGAGCCAGCCAAAACGACAGCGGTGAGAACGGTGTAAGAGTTGTTGAGTCATTGAAGTCACCGTTTGAATTTTTCCTGATCGCGGCGAAATCGTCGGGTGAGACGAAGATCAAATATGCCGAGCACGAGAATCGTCATCAGCAAGATGAATACGATCAACATCAGGCTAACGAAGAGTGCGACTCGCCGTCTTTCCAGGGCATCGAACGCGACGAAGAAAGTGATGCCAAGCCCGATCATCACGCTTCCGCCAATGCGCCTCAATCGTGTACGAAGACGATTCCTGGCCACTTGTTCAACGCCGGCCAGATTCAACGCGGCCCGGGAATAGAACAGGTAATACCAGCCGGCGGCGGCGACGAGCAGCGAGAATAGACCCGGAACCACCAACATTGTCTCACGTCGGAAAAATCCCGACCTCTGCAAGCAACTGCCGAGCCGTCGTCATGGGCAGACCGATCACGTTCGAGAGGCAACCGTCAACCGAATCGACGATCGAATTCTCGTCCTGCACACCATACGACCCCGCCTTTCCGCGCCACAGCTCGGTCGCAGCATAATCCTCAACTTCATCGCGCGTCATTTCCCGCAGGCGAACGACCGATCGAACGGTCTTCACGCGGACTTCTTTTGCAACGACCGCGACGCCGCTGACCACTTCATGAGATCGGCCATTGAGAAATGAAATCATAGCGATCGCATCGGCTCGGTTGCCGGCCTTTCCAAATAGTTGGCCGAGACACGTTACGATGGTATCGCCCGAGAGAACAATCTGGCCCGTGGATCGCTTTGCAACATGCAATGCTTTGGCACGCGCGAGACGAGCGACAAGATAGGCAGCATCCTCATCATCGAGAACGGTCTCATCGATATCAGCCGGATCGATTGAAAAGCGATAATTTGCGGCACGCAATAATTGAGCGCGTTGCGGCGATGCGCTGGCAAGCACGAACTGCGAACCTCCCGGGAAAATTTTCATCCGCGGCGAATTGTAAATGAGTTGAAACGGAAGAGAATGCCCGGCCCGGCTCGATTTTCCTGGAGATATGCGATGACGACGACGATGCCCGAAATAAATCCCCATTCAAATGTTCCGCAAAGCCCGGCCATACCCAATAAGTTTGTTCGTGACTGGCTGAAAAGCTCAGTTGAACTCTGCAAGCCGGAAAATGTCATCGTCTTAAACGGAAGCACATTGGAGCGCGACACGCTGTACGCACGCGGAGTAACCGAAGGCGTGTTCGTTCAGCTTAATCAGAAGAAATGGCCGGGTTGTTATTACCATCGCTCAAATTCAAACGACGTTGCGCGGACCGAACACCTGACTTTCATCTGCACTCCGAGCCAGGATATTGCCGGGCCAACAAATAATTGGATGCAGGACAAGCAGGCCTACGGGAAACTGCGCGGTCTGTACGACGGCTGCATGAAGGGCCGGACGATGTACGTCATCCCGTTTGTGATGGGGCCAGCGGGATCGAAGCTGGCCAAGGTCGGCGTGCAATTGACGGATTCGATCTACGTTGCCGTCAGCATGGGACTGATGACGCGAATGGGCGAGATTGCTTGGAAGGTGCTTGGCGACAGCGAAGAATTTACGCGTTGTCTGCACAGTGTCGGAGATGTGAACCCTGAGCGACGCTACGTCTGTCATTTCCCGCTCGACAACACGATCTGGTCGTTCGGCTCGGGCTATGGCGGCAACGCACTGCTTGGGAAAAAGTGTCTCGCATTACGCATCGCCAGCTATCTCGGCCGCCAGCAGGAATGGATGGCTGAGCACATGCTTTTGATGGGCGTTGAAAACCCGCAGGGGGAGAAAACCTATGTCGCGGGTGCGTTTCCCAGCGCGTGTGGCAAGACGAATTTTGCGATGCTTATTCCGCCGAAGAAGTATCGCGATGATGGATGGAAGGTGACGACCGTCGGCGACGACATCGTGTGGATGTGGGTCGACGAAGCGACCGGCCGGCTGCGTGCGATCAATCCGGAGGCCGGCTATTTCGGCGTCGTTCCGGGAACGAACAGCAAGAGTAATCCCAACGCGCTCGCGTGCATGTCGCGCGATACGATCTTCACGAACGTTGCGCTCGTTCCGATGGCTGATGGTACTTACGACGTATGGTGGGAAGATTGTGACTGGCCCGCGCCGGCAACGGCGATTGATTGGCAGGGAAAAGAGTGGACGCCGTCGATGACGACCAAGGCCGCTCATCCGAACAGCCGGTTTACCGCACCCATGCACAACAATCCGGCGTTGGATGCGGCCGCGAACGATTCCGATGGCGTCCCGGTAAAAGCAATCATCTTCGGCGGCCGGCGCAGTCGGACGATTCCGCTGATTTTCCAGGCGTTTAATTGGATGCACGGCATCTATGTTGGCGCGACAATTGGCAGCGAAACGACGGCGGCTGCCACCGGAGCGGTGGGGGTGGTCCGTCGCGATCCAATGGCGATGCTTCCGTTTCTTGGCTACAACATCCGCGACTACCTCGTTCACTGGGGCCGGATGCGGAAAAAGATGTATGACTGTCCGCGAATCTTCATGGTGAATTGGTTCCGCAAAGACGACCAGGGGAAATTTCTTTGGCCGGGCTTCGGCGAGAACATGCGCGTCCTTCACTGGATTGTCGATCGCTGTCGAGGTCGAGCTTACGCCAGAGAAACCGCCATCGGCTGGATGCCGCGGCCGAAGGACATCGACCTCGACGGGCTTGCCATCACTGCTGGACAGATGGAACAGCTGCAGAATATCAACATCGAAGAGTTCAAGGCCGAGATTCTCAGCCAGGAAGAGTTGTTCCTGAAACTCGCCGGCGATTCGCCGAAGGAAATGATTTTTCAGCGGGAGTTATTGGTGAGCCGGCTGTGAGGCATTGCTGTTCCGCACAAGTACTCGGTACGGGCCGAGGCGGGCCGTCTCGGTAAACAGCGTTTCCACGATTCGATTTGGTTCGTCAGAACCGCCCGTGTCGTTCGGATCGTGGATCGTGCTTTCAAACTGATTCAGCACCAAAATTTTGGCATTTGCAATATCCGAAGCGAGGCGTGAACCGGGTGTGTTGGAGCAACCCGGATCGACCTGCACGTGGTAAGACGCGTGTTTAAGCTGCGGAACAAGAAAATACAGAAATACGTCGTTGATCGTCGCATACCGCAAGTCCCCGACGCCGACGTAGATCCGGTCGCCTGGGACAGTCAACTGACCGATCAGGTCAACTAGATATTGCGTCCATCTCGCCGAATTATCATCGAAAAACGGAATCCATCGCCCGTGAATGACGGCAGTGGACGGCGTTTTGGAAATGATCGTCAGGTAATGTGCTGCCTCTGATCCTTTTTTCTCGTGCTGGGGAATGGTGCATCGAGCGCCGTAGCAAATTGCGGCAGTTGCCAAAGCACACGAAAAAGATTGCAACCAGACCGAGACTCTTGACTTGAAATACGAAGTGAGCAAAAGCGAGAACGCGAGCGGCGCGAACGCAAAAGCGACGAGTGCCAAATACATGAAGTGCGGAATGTCAGCCCGCGCGAACGCGTGGGGGATGTAACAGATATTCAGGATTGCGATTGCCGCAAACGTCCACGCGTGCCAGTCCCGGTTTCGGAACAGCTGCTCCGCCGTGGCGAGCACGATTAGTGCCACGCATCCCAGCGTCGTCTTCATCACCAGCCCGGCCGTCAAATCGTCCGGTGGAATCGGCAGCCGCCGCGCCGGCCCGATGTAGAAAACAGCCTGGGTGAAAACATTGTCAAATAAAAGTGCGGGGCCGACATTGTAGGCGTGAACAACCATCGGAATCATTCCGACGAGCCAAGCAATGCAATAGGCTAATTTTTCACGACGTTTGAGTTGCCAGAGCAGGACGGAGCCGGCGATCAGCACGCCCATGCCGGGCATATCCACTCGAAGCAAGGCCGTGAAAGCGGCGATCAGTCCGGCACCGGCGGCGAACGCAAGCCGGCGGCGCTCCGACTGTCGCGAGGGAACCGCGGCCAGCAACGCAATCGATGCCACAGACAACGCGGCCGCCCCCACCCAGGCGTAAGCGGCCAATCCGTTAAACGTCGATGCGAGAAATGCGAGCGCGGCACCGACCAACGCCACAAAATTTCCGCGTGGTCGGCACAGCATGAAAATACTGGCGACCAAGATCAGGCGGTAGAGAATCCCAACTTCGCGTTCGACATCGACGCTGGCGCCGATGAGCCGGAATGCGGCACCAACCACCCAACAATTACCGGGGCCATAGTTGCTGAAAAAGTCGAGATGTGGGGTTTCGCCGCGTGTCCAGAAATCGGCATAGCACATCACGATCCCCTCGTCGTACTCGTAAATCGGCCCGCGAATCATCTTGCTCGACAGGCTGAAGACGAAGATCGCGAGCAGGATCACGCTTAGGACCGTTGATGCACGTCCAAAAGCGGAGGTAGGCGAGACTGCAGGGGAGTCAGTTGTCATTGCGATCGGGCAGTCGCGCAAGTGTCGCGACGTGTTTCGTGATAACTCCGTTCCACCGCGGGCGGCTCGTTGACGCGATCATTATCGGACACGCTTAATCTCTAAAATCTATTTGCATGAGCGGGTGATTGAAATAGACAGTTATACCGATCGCGATCGATTCTTGCGCAGGGTCGAGCCGTGTCCGGTCTGCCAGCGTCCCGGTCCACGGTTGGCGAGAATCAAGGTCACGAAGAAGCTTAATTGGCGCGCGATTCGAGTCGGATGTGCATGGCGAGGAAGGAAAGTGTGTCATGGATTTATTTGATTCATATAGCCAAGGCGCAGCGTTTTCGGGTTTGCAGAATCCCGGGATGTCGGAGTCTTACGCCTTTCGCGGCGGTGAGGCACCGGCGTACAAGCCGGGCCTGACCACGCCGATTCATGTGGGTGAGCGGACTGCCGTTCATGCGGGGGAACACATCGTCGAATTCACCAGCGCATCAGTTTCCCGCCACTCGTCCGCGAAACATGTTGCGGAGCTGCATTCGTCGACATCGGTCGGCGTCGGCCATCATGTCGATGTGGCCGCCTGAGCCGGCGGCTGCGACGGCATGACAAATTTCAAGTTTCGCTCGCGAAGCTTTGCGGCTTCGTCGTCATAGAGAAATGGGAGAAATGCGTAACGCGTGCCTCTGGTGACAGGCGTCGCCTCGTGCAGGATTGAACAGGAGAATATTACCGCGCCGCCCGTCGGCGCTTTGTATCGCCGCCTGCTGAATTCCGGGAACCAGAGTTCGCCGCCTTCAAATTCGTGCGAATTCAAGTTCAACGTGACGGCAAATCGACGATGCGCCGTGCCAAACGTTGTGTTATCGCGATGCGCTTTAAAGTGCCCGCCGGTCGACGCGTCGTAGCAGGCCACGATGTGTCGCTCGATGCGGTTCGCATTAAACTGAAACGCCTGCCTGATCGTTGGCACAATCCGACGTTGGATGCGCGCCTGAGTCGCCTTAATCAATTCACTATCGACGATCTCGCAATCGGCCCGGCGCTTGTGCGAGTAATCGTAAGCCGGCACGGTCTTTCCATCGACGTCACGCATGAAGCCGGAGTCGGTACCACCGTTCGCGTTGTAATAGTCGATCAACGCGCGGCAGAGCTCCGGCTCGAACACATTTGGAACGATCAGCGCCGGTGCGGGTGTTGACTGCTCGTCGAGCTTCGGCTGCTCGTCAATGATTCGAAGGATCGTGGCGACGTGTGCCTCGGCATCGCCGGCGTGTGGAAGCGTCGCGATAACGCGCAGCGATGGATCGAGAACCAGTGAGTGCGGCAAATAGTTGACACTTAGCGACGGCTCGGCCGATGGAGTTGATTTTTCAATCGCGCCGTAGAGGCGGCTGACGTTCTGATCGAAATCCCAGAAAAATACAAAGTCACGCGTCGTCTTGGCGTATTCCGAACCGATGCGTGTCGGATCATTTGGATCGATCGACAGGCCGATGAACGCGAGGTAATCGGCAGTGAATTTTTCGCGATGGCGGTCGAGCGCGGCATAGAGATCAACCGCGAATGCGAGCCTCGTCGTGCCGAACAGGCCAAGCACCGCGTAGCGGCCCGCCACCATGTTGAAGTGGAAGCTTGGATTGACGTTACTCCTCACCGTGAAATCTGGAGCTGGATCGCCGCGTGAAAGCATAGTTAAACTTTATCAATCTGACTGAACGTGAACCGGTCGAAACGGTTAAGTCGGTGTCATCCGATTCTCTTTACTCGGGCTGGTTAGCCTGAAGATCGCGAGCGAGCATTCGCTGTGCGATCGGTGGGGGAATGCGGCCGGTTGGGAAGAGAATCGTCAACTTGTTCTGTTCATACGCGATTACGATCCGGCCGGCGGGGTCGAGCCAGATGCGCGTCGGATCATCGACATTCGGAATATTGCGAGTGAAGGTTGCGTCGACCTTCACATCGCCGCCACACCGCAGGCGAACTACTCGGCCAGGCTCATTAAAAAGAAACAAGCGATCGGCTGTAGCGAAAATTTTCGGATGCGTCGAGCTTCCTCTCGCTTCAGTCGGCAGCGGCCAGACCACATCGTGCGATGAATCTTTTTCGCGGGGCGGGCGGAAGCGCAAGTTATCTTGGCCTCCAAAATATGTACCACCCTTCTCGTCGACACCGATCGCGACATCTTCGCTCGATTGCGTCGTTGCGGGCGTCGTCGGTAATTGCGTGACCATCTTTTCCTTTGATGCCTCAAGTCCCCGCGTGCCGTTCTGGTCGATCACCCAAGCGCCGCCGAGACGAACGACGGGCCAACCCGCTTCCGTCCAGCCGACTGACCCGCCTTCGACGGGGTACTGCCACGCCGGCAAACGCGGCGTCGCGTCCGGCAGATTGGGATCGAGGATAAGTGTCTGTCCATCTTTTGTTGCGTGACGAAACAGCCATCGGCCGCGCGAATCAAATCCAATAAACCTTGAGAACGGCCGCTCCGATTTTCGCAGCAGCGGTTCGAGATGATTGCCAAGAAACCGTGACGGGCCGATGGTTGCACTGGTCACGATCCATTCATCGCCGAACATATCGACCGTGGCGTCGCCACTGGTCAATTGCTCCACCAGGAAGGGCGATGCCAACTGAATTGAATGGGTTGCCGTGATTGAAATCCAGGCGGGGATGATCTCCTCGGCATTCGGGTTACCGGCTTGATCGATGCCGATTGCTCCGGCTTGCGCGTTGAGCAGCGCGCCGCCGTCGCGGAAGCGCGACGCGACTTCGATCGGACCTTTCTCCAACACGTACGGGCCGAGCGTTGCACGCGTCTTGGTTCGCAGTATTTCATCGATGCGGATCTGCGCTTCAGGCTGTTGCGCGTCGCGCAGTTTCTCCAACACCGGCCACGCGCCGGGACCGAACTGCGTGAGCTTATCGAGGCCATCGTCGCGCACCTTCACATCGGGGTCGGCCAGCTTCTTGATCAGTTCGATGATGGCGGCCTCATTGATCGAAGTGGCCGCGCCTGCGTCAAGCACGACGCTTTCGACAACGACGTTTCCTTCATCGTCGGCCACGAGAAGCTGCACACTGCCGTCATTTAGTGGCACGAGATGGACGATCTGCTTCGGCCAACCATGGGCTTCGTCGAGCGTGATCCACTTTCCATCCACAAATCGTGCGACCGCGCTGCCGGGAAACGTGTTCTTCGCGTACGGAATCCACGCGAGCAATCCGTGGAGATCGAAAAGGAATTGCGGCTCGGGAACGGCGGTTTTTTCCTCGCCGCGCAAGTCCTGAAACAACTCGATCGGCCGCTGCTGCGGACGGAGCACCGCGATGCCCGTATCCGTCGGCACGACGATGGCAGAGTCCTTGTCGCGCGGCGCCCAAACCGCGCGATCCCAGCGATATTTTCGCCCCGGCGTGCCAAGCTCGATTCGGCCGGTGTAATTCAGCAGCTCCGCACCGCTGCCGCCCGTAGCGGTAATCACGACCTGCTGCTCGACATGACCCTCGGTATCAGAGGTGAGATACGCGAAGAGAACACGATCTCGCGTGATATGAACCTGGCCGGGCAGCGTTGGTTTGACCAACAATTTGCCGAGCGGCAAGGCGTCGGCACGGGTGATCCAAAGGTCGCCCACCGGGTCGAGATAGATCGGTTCATCGAAGATTAGCCGGGCCGAGTCATCGAGCGAATCGAGCGGCAGCGACAACGGCTCGGTCGTCGGAAAGTCTTTGTGATCGGCCAGCACGAGCGCCATGAAATCGCTCGGCGCGGCGGCGGTGGTCGCTGCTATTTGTGACGTTGCAGCAGTTGTTGTCGCCGCGGGAATTGTCGCTGGGGGAATTGTCGCTGCATTGCGGTAGACATCGCCGCCAGCCTTTTCCCGATAGATGACCACCGCAAATGAAATCGCCACCGCGAGCATCGCGAGGAGAGTGCTGATCTTCACGCTTGCTCGCGCGCTACAGACCGTTCGCCGCCATCGCTTCATCAATGCAGTTTAACAACTCCGACGCTTTCGCCCGAACAGAACGGGCGCGGCCGCGACGAGAACTACCGCCGCCGCCGTCGGCTCCGGCGCGCTCACGAGCGAATAGACGCGGACATAATCGACCAGCGTGCTTGTCGTGCTATCGCCCAGCGACCCATATCCGCCGGCGGGAATGTTGCCGGCCCATGACCGGTCTTGAACCTGCGAGCTGAGAATCAGATATTCCGGAGTGTCGGAGATTGGGGCGGCCTGCGTCCACATCGCATTTCCGTCGAAGTAAAATGTGTAGCTCGTCGGCGTCCAGAGCAGGGCGTATGTGTGGAACGAATCGTCGCTGATCCCACCCGACGGGGCGCTCATTTTCTCGCTGGCCTCATGATAGGTTGGATCGTATCCGTCCCAATGCAGGGCCGTGTTGTAGCTTTTGTTGATTCCGTTGCGCGAGCCATCGACGGTGCGATGCTCGGCAATGTCCATCTCCACGCCGGCCGTTGACGGCGTTCCGGGTTGCTGGCCATGAAGCGTGGCGTTGCCGGTCGAATTCATCCAGAACGCCGACCACTGCCCGGCCGTGTTGTGAAACTGCATGCTCGCTTCGAAGTAGCCGTATTTGAATTGCTTGTTCGAATCGCGCGTGCTGAGCACCGGCGCGTAATTCTGCTTCGTCTGGTTCGCAAGCGTCTCAGTGTGCGTTGTTATCTTCAGCGCGCTGCCGGTGAGCGAGGCGGATGAATTATCGTTGATCGCGTTGCTCCACACGCCGCCATCCTGGACGCCCCAGGAGCCCATGCCTGAATTGCGATTGAATTCGTCGCTCCACGCGAGATCGCCAACGCCCGCTGGAAGCGAGGCGACAGCAACCGTGTTCGACAAATATCCAGCTAAAAGAAACGCTCCAACGCCGCCGAGTGCGGCGGATTTACAAATGCCCATGGCGGGGCATCGTAGTTGCCGCCCATTTTGTGGCAATCGAAAAATGCGCGAGATCGGCCGTATTCGAAATCTTTTTATGCGAACGAAGCGGCCGCGAGAAATCTCGCAGCCGCTTCGGTTTGCAAAGTTGTAAATGGCATGATCAGTTGCGGCGTGGCCCGCGGTCATCGCGGCGGGGTCCGCGATCGTCACGACGCGGGCCGCGATCATCCCCACGACCACCACCACGTGGGCCACGATCATCACGACCGCCGCGATCCTCACCGCCGCCAGCCGGTGCGCCGACCGGTTCTGGATCGGTCTCGCCCAGTTCCTTCATGGCCTCTTTGCGCGAAAGCTTGATGCGACCCTGATCGTCGATCAACAGCACTTTCACTTTCACTTCATCGCCCATGTTGACGAAGTCGGTGACGCGCTCGACGTAACGGTCGGAAATTTCCGACACGTGACACAGGCCGTCGGTTTCGGGAGCGATTTCAACGAAAGCACCGAAGTCTTTGATCGAGACAATCCGACCGTTGTAAATCTTGCCGACCTTCACCTCGGCCGTCATCGCTTCAATGATGTCGCGGCAGCGCTCGGCCGCCAAGCCATCGACGGCGCTGATGTAGACCGTTCCGTCGTCTTCGATGTCGATGTTCGCGCCGGTGTCGGCCTGCAGGGCTTTGATGTTCTTGCCGCCTGGTCCGATGATCTTGCCGATCTTTTCCGGATCGATCTTGATCGTCAGCAGGCGCGGTGCAAAGTCGCTGATCTTCTTGCGTGGCGCAGCCAGCACGGCCGCCATCTTTTCGAGGATCACGCCGCGTGCTTCTTTCGCGCGATGCAGCGTCTTGCGAACAATGTCGTGCGTGATGCCTTCGGTTTTGATGTCGAGCTGAATCGCGGTGATCCCGTCACGCGTGCCGCACACTTTGAAGTCCATGTCGCCAAAGTGATCTTCCTCGCCGAGAATGTCGGTGAGGAGTTCGGTGCGATCGCCTTCGGTCACCAGGCCGACCGAAATGCCGGCGACCGGCTTGGTGATCGGCACGCCCGCGTCCATCAACGCAAGACAACCGCCGCAACTGCTGGCCATCGACGATGAGCCGTTGGATTCAAGAATGTCCGAGATAATTCGGACGGTGTACGGAAATTCATCCACGCCCGGCAGGACTGCGATGAGCGAGCGTTCAGCCAATGCACCGTGGCCGATTTCGCGACGACCCGGGCCGCGGATCGGACGCACTTCGCCGACGCTGTAGCTCGGGAAGTTGTAATGCAGCATGAACTTCTGGCTGTACTCGTCGATGAGGCCATCGACCATCTGTTCGTCTTTGCTCGTGCCGAGCGTAACCGTGCACATCGACTGAGTCTCGCCGCGGCTGAAGACGGCCGAGCCGTGAACGCGAGGCAGGATGCCGACCGCGCAGCTGATCGGACGGATGTCGGTGAAGCTGCGGCCATCGGGACGCACGCCGTCGAGGATCGCGTCGCGCGTCACTTTCTCTTCGATCTCCGAGAAGACGGCCTTCACCTTTTTCGACAACTCCTTCTGAGCGAGGATCGCGCCGTAACTGCCGGTTTCGTTCGAGACCGGCGGTGCCATCTCCGCTAATAGTTGTTTCTTGATGTCATCGACGGCATCAGAGCGATCAGCCTTGCCGGGCTTGCCTTTCACTTCCTTGATCTTTGAAGCGACCTTCGAGCGGATCGATTCGACGAACGAAGCATCCGGCGGGGCGATGTCGCCGACCTTCGCCTGACCGACTTTCTTCTGTAGCTCTTCGATCATCCCGACGATTTCAATGATCACCTTGTGGCCGAACTCGATCGCGTCAGCGACGTCGTCTTCGTTGATCTCGTGCCCGCCCAGTTCGATCATGTTCACGAAATGCTTGGTGCCGGCGACGACGAGGTCGAAGTCGGAATACTCGATCTGCTCGATCGTCGGATTGACGATCAGCTTGCCTTCAATGCGGCCGATGCGGACGTGAGCGATCGGCGTGATGAACGGGATGTCGCTGATGGCGACGGCGGCCGATGCGGCGATGCCGGCGGAGATGTCTGGATCGTTCTGGCCATCGAACGAGAGCACGTTCAGGTGCACCTGCACTTCATCCATGAACCCTTTGGGGAATAGTGGACGAAGCGGACGATCGATCAGACGCGCGGTGAGAATTTCCTTCGTGGTCGGGCGGCTCTCTCGCTTGAGGAAGCCGCCCGGAAATTTGCCTGCCGCGGCGCGGCGCTCGCGGTAGTCGACCTGCATCGGGAAGAAGTCGATTCCTTCACGAGGCTTGGCGCGAACGACCGCGCCGAAGATGACCGATTCGCCGTACTGAACCGTTACCGCACCGCCCGCGAGCTTCGCGTAAGTGCCGGTGCCAATGGTCAATGTCCGCCCGCCGATTTCTCGGGATACTTCGGTTGCTTGCATGATCTCTTTCTACTGAATGGAGCGATGTCCGCGCTCGCCTGGCGCGGTTGTCGCTGAGTCTGGATGAACGATGGCAGGGGATCGGACGTGTGGATTTTGGATTCGGGGTTCGATTGAAACGTCTCAAGCCGCGAATCGAAAATCCAGTCGCCGACCCCTTCGCCAGGAAACAATGGGACGACTAAAACGCAACAGGGCACGGCGGCGTGCCGTGCCCTGTCTTTTTGATTTACTTACGCAGACCCAGCTTCGCGATCACCTGCTGGTATCGCGTGCGATCTTCGCGCGTCAGATACTTCAGCAGCTGATTTCGCCGGCTGACGAGCTTCAACAGCCCGCGGCGCGACGAGTGATCCTTCTTATGAGTATCGAAATGCGTTCGCAAATCGTTGATGCGCTGCGTCAGCAGCGCGATCTGCACTTCCGGCGAGCCGGTGTCTTTTTCGTGAACACGATATTCAGAAACGAGCTGCGTCTTCTGTTCTGCTGCAATGGCCATAACTTCTCCAAGACACCCGTTCACCAGCGGCAAAGCCGGCGGAAGGGTCATTGTTGGACGACTGATCCCGGCAAACGTCCGCCGAGATTCGAACGCGGGAGGATACGCAAGATCGCGCACTTTGACAAGTGCCGCTCGAAAGCGCGATGGCAGCGATTTTGCTCATATCTTACTTGCTTTTCGTCACGCGAACCATCTCTTTGAACAGCATCTTGCGCTTCGTATTCATCGAATTCGGGTCGAAATAGCTATTCACCCAGTCGCCATCCTCGGCAAGAAATGGATTGAAATCCTTAATGTGCCCTGCGAGCCACTCGCGGAAGGCGAAGTGATCAAACAGTCGAATGAATTCTGTAACGTAGATGTCAGCCACTCGATCATCGCCTTTGATGATCAGCGTGTTCTCATCATTCTTAGTCGTAGAGTTCTCGCTGTAGTTGGCCGACCCGGAAATGACGATGGGCGATTCGCCGAAGGGGTCGATGAGAAGAATCTTGTTGTGCAAAAAGTTGACGCCGCTCTTCATCAACTTGCCCGAGCTTGTTTCGGCGGCCCACTGATCGAAATCTGAATGGATGTACGAGCCGGCGACTACTTCGACGTCTCGATCATTCGTCTTGAACGTGTTGTATGCCCTGCGCGCGTCAAGAAGAATGTATCGCAGGTAATCCCTTTCGGCAGTGAAGACTTTCTGAAAACGCTTATCGATATTGAAGGGATAGATGCAGCAGACCATCTCTTGCGCGCCAGAAATCAAGTCCGCATAAGTTTGAAGCATCGTGTTGTCTGATCTCGGACTGAAAAAGACCGACGTGCCTTTTGGAATTTCGGTTGCAAGCTGATCGCCGCCGCCTGCCATCGCCATGACGGCCTTTTGATAGCCGGCTCTGCCCAAGTTTTGGTAGACGAGTTGCCAGTATTCGAAATACTTCGCCGCGAGTTTGGCATCGAGGACAAGGTGGCCGGTGTTGCAATGTCCGAAGATGCCTTTTTCGGAAATGTTGGTCGAGCCCGTCCAGACTTTCAGCGGCTTTGAATTGTGATCAAGTAGGACGAAAAACTTGTTATGCGCCTGGCTGACCTCGTTGTCGCGAACGTGTTTGACGAGCGAGAGCGCGCCGGCCGCGACCAGCGCTTTGTGATTTTCGTCCTGATAGTTCGCAGCGTCGTAGACAACGTTGACATCAACGCCTTTGTCCTGCGCTTTTTTCAGCGCGGCGAGCGTGCCGGGGTGATGAAACTCGTAGCACGCGCCGCGGAGCATCTGGCCGGGCGCGGCGCTTTCGATGAACGCGATCAATCCCTCATACAAACCGCGCGACAACCAGCGATACGCCCGCTCTTGTTCGACTTTGTCTTCGATTGAGTCTGGCCGCTGATTCCCAAACTGTTCTGCATAGGATTGACTGCCTGACACGCCGCGATTGAAGAAGATACCGTGTTGGCCTTCGATGTTTGCTTCAGTCGATATGGTGATGCTGGCTTTTTGCCAGACTTTCAGATTGACCGGAGTTCCTTTGAACGCGGTCACAAAATACGTGTATTCAGTGTCGGGCTCGGCCGTGAAATCTTTCCAGAGGAATCCCTGCACAGGATGCAGATGTGTCGGATACTTCTGCCCTTTGACTTTTGAAAGCTGACTCTTGGCGATCGGAATCACGGACTTGAAAACTTCTGGCCATATAACCAGATGCGTTTCTGCGTTTTAGTTTCAACGCGCTCGAACGCAAAACCAAGCAGGCCGGTTGGCTTCGATGTTAAGTCGAGCGACAGGACGATGGTGTTTGTTCCCGAGACCGCATAAATCTCGAGCGGCTGGCCGGTCTGTTTTCGACGCATGGCTTCCCCTTTTCAACGAGTTTTAAAAAGTTCAACGGTGCAGAACTGCAACGACATGTGAAGCTGAAAGACCATCGTATCATATCATCAATCGATTAGTAGTTAAAATGTCACATTTTAGTCAAAGGTCGTCGATGTAAAATCCAAAATATCGTTGACATGTTTCAAACATTTGCATATTAAACTCATTAGTTAATTAACCAATCAGTTGATTACGAGATGGATCACCTCACTCAAACCTTCTTCGCTCTGGCCGACCCGACCCGTCGCGCGATTCTCGCGCGGCTGTCGTCGGGTGAAGCGAACGTCTCCGATCTGGCGAAGCCGTTCCTCCGCGACATGTCGCTGCCGGCGGTGACGAAGCATTTAAAAGTTCTCGAGAAAGCCGGACTCGTTACCAAATCGCGCGAGGCGCAGTACCGCCCCTGCAAGCTCAACGGCACGCCGCTCAAGGGGGCCGTCGATTGGATGGAGCAATATCGCGCGTTCTGGGAAGAGAGCTTTGATCGATTGGGCGAGTACCTGAAGACAGTTAGTCCCGCACCCGCACCGAAAGGAAAAAAACATGGCCGCCAAAGGTAAATCGAATGAGATCGCACTCACGCGCGTATACGACGCGCCGCTCCGCGCTGTTTGGGATGCGTGGACCGATCCCGAGCAGGCTGGAAAGTGGTGGGGGCCGCGCGGGTTTACACTGACGACGCACAGCCATGACCTGCGTACAGGCGGCTCGTGGAATTACACCATGCACGGCCCCGACGGCACCGACTATCCCAACACAACCAAGTACCTCGAAGTCGTCGAAGGCTCAAAACTTCTCTACGACCACGGTGGCCACGACGACCGGCCGCCGCTGTTTCGTGTGACGGCGCTTTTCTCGGAAGCGAAGGGGAAGACAACGCTGCAGATGACGATGGCCCTCGCGACCGCAGAGGCCGCGGAGGAGACGAAGAACTTCATCAAGAAAGCCGGCGGCAACGCGACGTGGGATCGGCTGGCGGAATATCTCGAGCAGGAGTCAACGGGCAAGGAAAAGTTCGTTATCACGCGGACGTTTGCATCGCCGTTGCAGACGATGTTTACAGTTTGGACAGACCCGAAGCATCTGGCACAGTGGCTGCCACCGACCGGAATGACGGTGCAATTCATCCGCGCCGACATCCGGCCCGGCGGATCGACGTTCTATCTCATGAGCGGCAATGGCATGACGATGTACGGCGGCGCCGAATACGTGGAAATCAAGTCGCCGGATCGCATTGTCTACAAGCAAACCTTCCGCGATGAACACGGAAACATCTCGCGCCATCCGAAAGCCCCGACATGGCCGGAGACGATGCTGACGACGGTTCAGTTGGCCGAAGAGGCGGCAGACGAAACGCGTGTAACCGTGACGTGGGAGCCATTCGGAAAAGTCTCAGCCGAGGAACTGGCGGCGTTCGTTCAGATGAAAGCTAGCATGACAATGGGGTGGACTGGTTCGTTCGACAAACTCGAAGACCATTTGGCGAAAGCTTGAATATCGTTCAGATGGAATT
Source organism: uncultured Phycisphaerae bacterium (assembly GCA_964236135.1). GTDB lineage: Bacteria > Planctomycetota > Phycisphaerae > Tepidisphaerales > Tepidisphaeraceae > CAXSBN01. Next base: position 32,587 of record CAXSBN010000003.1, on the reverse strand, counting down.
CGCCAATGCGTCGATCGCCAACAGCTTCCCACGCGAGCTGCTGGCCACTGCTTCGGTCCAGCTTCTAAAACACCGCTCGAACGCCTCCGGATCGAGCCGCGCGAAGAGGACGCGAGCAAGGCTTGCCCAGGATCAATCACTTCGACGGGGGCCTTTATTCTTCCGCCACCGTCGCCATAATGACCAGCCCAAATTTTCTCTCAGGAACTGTACGATATGACTGAAACGCTCACGCTGGCTCAACGACTCGCGGACTACTCCGCACGGCTGAATTTCGATGCTTTGCCGGAAGAGGTGGTTCACGAGGCAAAACGCGTGGTGATTGATGCGATTGGGTGTGCAATCGGTGCGTGGAAGGAAGAGCCGTGTGTCGCCATTCGAAGTGTGGCGAAGACGATCTCGGCGGAGCCTGGAGCGACGGTGTGGGGCTTGACCCACGTCACCTCGCCCGACTGGGCGGCACTCTCGAACTGCATCTGCGTTCGGTATTTTGATTACAACGACACTTATCTTTCCAAAGAACCTGCGCACCCAAGCGATAACATTCCCGCATGTTTCGCGGCGGCCGAATCGGTGGGGGCAACCGGTGCCGACTTAATCGCGGCGATTGTGCTTTCATATGAAGTGCAATGCCGGTTTTGCGACGCGGTCAGCATCCGTGCGGTTGGCTGGGATCATGTGACCTACGGTGCGTTCTCCACCGCATTGGCCGCGTCGAAGCTGTTCAGACTCGATCGAGATAAGACGAAGCACGCGATTGGAATCGCCGGCGTGAACAGCGCGGCGCTTCGGCAATCGCGGGTGGGCGAGTTGTCACACTGGAAAGGTGCCGCCTTTGCGAATGCGGCACGATGCGGCGTATATGCCGCGATGCTCGCGCGGGCGGGCGTCACCGGGCCGGCTCCGATCTTCGAAGGCGAAAAGGGTTTCGAAAAACTCGTGTCGCAACAGCCCATGCGACCCGCGGCCCCCTTCGCGAAAGAACCGATGGACGGCGTGGTTCCTCCCGACGGATTCATGATTCGCAAATCGTGTATCAAGTATTATCCGGCCGAATATCATGCCCAGAGCGCGGTCGGGGCGGCGTTGGAATTGCGAAAGGGTTTAAACCTGGCGGACATCGACACGGTCATCGTCGAGTCGCACAAAGCCGCCGTCGACATCATTGGTTCCGAGCCGGAGAAGTGGCACCCCGAAAATCGCGAAACGGCCGACCACTCACTTCCCTACATGGTGTCAGCCGCCCTGATGGATGGAGAACTCACCGATCGGCAGTTCGAACCATCGCGTTTAAAAGATCCGACGCTGCTGGGACTCGTCCAGAAAGTTCAGGTCCGCGAGTTGAAGGAATTGAGCGACATGTACCCAGAGGCAGTCGGCAATGTCGTCTCGATTCATTTGAAGGGCGGCAAGGTCTTGACCAAACGCATCGACTACCCGAAAGGTCATTCGAAAAACCGATTAAGCGACGAGGAACTGCTGGGCAAGTATCACGCGCTCGCGGATCCGTTCGTCGGAGCGTCAAAAGCGGACGAGATCGCGGATTGGGTATGGAAGCTCGATTCCCAAAAAGATCTGCGTTCGCTCACAACGCTTCTGATAATGAAGTGAGTCATTCAACGGTGCCGCTAAACGGGAACTTTCAATGACACGCGCAAGCCAATTCCGACGACTTATCGCATCGAAGTGCATCGCGATGCCGGGCGCGTTCAACGCATTCTCGGCAAGACTCATCGAGCGCGCCGGCTTTGAGGCGGTATATGTCAGCGGTGCCGGACTATCAAATGCGACCGCGGGCGTCCCCGACATTGGGCTTCTCGCGCTTGATGAAGTCGCGCGCCTATGCACTTACATCTGCGACGCGGTGACCGTGCCGGTCATCGCCGACGCGGATACCGGCTTTGGCGGGGCAACGAATGTGTCACGAACCGTGCGCGAATTCGAACGTGCCGGTTTGTCGGGACTTCATCTCGAAGATCAGAAATTTCCTAAACGATGTGGCCACCTCTCGGGCAAGGAAATCGAACCCTGTGACGAAATGGTCGGAAAGATCAAAGCCGCCGTCGATGCGCGCAGCGATCCCGATTTCCTAGTCATTGCGCGAACCGATTCGCGTGCGGTCGAGGGTTTCGACTCCGCCGTCAATCGTGCCCGAAACTATGTCAAGGCCGGAGCAGACGCGGTGTTTCCGGAAGCGATGCAATCGTCCGACGAGCTTGCAAATTTTGCGAAGGCGATCGACGTTCCGCTTCTGGCGAACATGACCGAGTTCGGCAAAGGGCCGTTGTTGAACGTCGATGAATTATCTGCCATGGGCTACCGCATGGTCATCTTTCCGCAGACAGCATTTCGTGTGTCGAGCAAGGCGATCGTCAATTCGCTCGCGGCATTAAAAGCGGCCGGCACGCAAAAAGATCAACTTGGTCAGATGCAGACGCGTCAGGAGCTGTACGAGGTGCTTGGCTACGAGCCGGCGTCGGATCGCGAGTGGCCGCGTGCGAAGAACGGCTGACTTGCGAAGTTCGCAGCGACTGAAGTCGCGTCAAGCAGTTCAAGTGCCGACCGTCGCGAATATTTCGCGGCTTCCGCATATCGTGAAGGCGTATGCCTCCTGAAGCGTTTGCCGGCCACGATCCGGTGCTGATGAACGAATGCCTGGAGCTTTTGCCGGTCGCGCGGGGCGCGGTTTACATTGATTGCACGATCGGCCGGGGCGGGCACGCGAACGCCTTCGGTCAACGTCTCGGGCCCGACGGTTTGCTTGTCGGGCTCGATGCCGATCCTCGCAATCTCGAGTTCGCGCAGCAGCGGCTTTCCGACCTAGCCTGCCGCACCCGATTGTTCCATGCCAACTTCGCGGAGCTGGACGACGTCCACCGGGAAATCGGTCGGCCGGCTGTCGATGCAATTCTCGCGGACCTGGGGCTGAGCACCAATCAGCTGTTCGACGAGCGGTACGGATTATCGTTCGCCACCGCGATGCCGCTGGATATGCGGATCGACCCGCGGACCGAGCGTTCCGCCGCCGACCTGGTGAACAAATCGAGCGAAGAGGACCTGGCCAACGTCCTATATGAATTGGCGCAGGAGCGTTATTCGCGACGAATTGCCAGAAAGATTGTCGAAGCGAGACGCATCTTGCCGATCAATACTACGGATCGATTAGCGGACCTTGTTCGGTCGGCTATTCCCTCCCGAGGGCCGAAAGTCCTCGAGCGAATCGATCCGGCCACTCGCACGTTCCTTGCCCTTCGCATGGCGGTGAACCGCGAGACCCAGAACCTCGAACGATTGCTGGAGCGATCGATCAAGATTCTGAAACCGGGCGGGCGGCTGGGAGTCATCAGCTTTCAGTCGACCGAAGATCGAATGGTGAAGCAGGCGTTTCGGTCGGCGGAGCAGACCGGGCAAGTCAGCATTCTGACCAAAAGGCCCATCAGTCCCGCCGACAAAGAACTCGCCGCGAATCCACGATCGCGATCGTCAAAGCTGAGAGTGATTGAACGGCAGAGTGGGCAGTGAGCGGTGGGCCGTGGGCAGTGAAGACGCTTCTTCTCTGTACTGCCCACCGCCCACCGCCCACCGCACACTGGAGTTCCCATGACCCGCGAAACGAAGATCGGCCTACTCGTTGGCCTGGCATTTATCATTGTGATTGGCATTCTGCTGTCGGATCATCTGACGAGCAGCACCGAGCCGCCGCAAGCGGCGCTGGCGGGGGCGGGGAGGAATGTGCGCTCGGGCGTGACCACGCCAGGGTCGGCCGTGCAGCAGTTGGCACCGGTCAACCCGCCGATCAGCGTCGCACCACAGCAGCAGGTCGCCACGCAGAACGAACTCGCGCCTCGACCGGATCCGATCTCGATCGTGAAGGTCGGCCCGTCGAACGACAGCACATCGACTGACAACAAGCCGGCGAACGAAGCGACACCCGTGAAAATATCGCTTGCCGACGCGTCGGCCAGCCACACCGTGACAACCAGCGAAACCCCGGAACTCAAAGCGGCCGCGACAGCGGACAAGACACCTACCATTCCCGCCAGCGCGACGCCGATCAGCGCGATCGCCGCTCAACATGGCGAAGAGCTCGTCCCGCTCGACAGCAACGGCCGCGCGATCGCATCGAATACGTCAAAGACGGCGTCGAAGTCCGGCATGATCGATTACAAAGTCGAGGCGGGTGACAGCCTGTCGAAGATCGCCGCGAAAGTGATGGGCACGAACAGCAGGGCCAACCGGGAAGCAATCATTGCCGCGAATCCAAGCCTGAAGGAAAACCCGGATCGAATCGTGGTCGGCAAGACGTATCACGTGCCCGCCGTCGCCTCGACGGTCGCAAGCGCATCGCAGACGAACAGCACCGCGCTGATCGATACGAATCTTCATCCGCCGAAAAACGATTCACCGGCGCCCGCACCGACACCGAAGGAACTCGCTAAGGTCGACGTACCGGCAAATGAATCATTTTACATCGTTAAGACCGGCGACAGCCTGTGGCGGATCGCGAACGACCAGTGCGGCGCGTCGAGTGCTGTCGACGCGATCAAGGAACTGAACAAGTCGACGCTGAAGGGGGAGAACCACGACGTTGTGATCGTCGGCAGCAAATTGAAGTTGCCCGGGAAAGCCGTCGCATCCGCCAGCTAGTGCAACCTGCACGGGCGAGACGCCCGTGACACAAACGGCGCTCTCGTATCACGGGCGTCCCGCCCGTGCCTTGAATCTGTCGAATTCGTGAAGTCCCGATGCTAAAACTCTTGCTCTGCCTATTCACCGGCCTGCTCACCAGCATCGCGCTGCTTCAACTTCGGCAGCAGCGGCTCGAACTGAATGTGCAGACCAATCGCCTGCACAATGACATCGAACATCAACAGGCGAAGTTGTGGGATCAGCAACTCCAGATCGCGGTCTACACCGCGCCGAACGCAATCAGCCGCACGGTGGGGCAACACGATCTGAAGATGGTCCCGCAAAAAGTCGCCGCCGCCCAGGTTGGCAGTTGGATCGACGTCAAGAATAGTCCCGACGCTGAATAAAGAGTCGAAGCTCACAAAAGAAAAGCGCCGAGACGCGAAGGGTGTTTGAAAAACGTCGATCGGACTTACTTCTCTAGTTCGTCCAGATGGAATGATCGAAGCGAAATTTTGCGATATTACGCGATTGCAGTGCGACGCGAAGGCGAACCAATGCTTGCGTGTTCGAGGGCACGATGTGCGAGCCGATCCACGAGCGTCACGAAATCGACGCCCGCATGCGCGGCCGCTTCGGGGAGGAGGCTTTTTGGTGTGAAGCCGGGGAGGGTGTTGATCTCAAGCAGAAAAGGCTGGTTGTCGCGGTCGAGCATCACGTCGACGCGCGACAGATCGCGGCAGCCAACGGCTTGATGGGCGCGCAGCGCGAGTTCCTGTACCTGTCGCACGATCGCTTCAGGCAGGCCGACATTGAACTCATGACGGGCGTCGTTGCCGACGTACTTTGCGGAGAAGTCGAAGAAGGCGTGTGAGGTCGTGATTTTGATCGGCGCCAGTGCGCGCTCCTCGAGAATGCCGACGGTCAGCTCCGCACCGTCGATGTATCGTTCGACCAATGCTTGTTGGTATTTCGCGAGCACTTTTTCGCAGGCGATCTTCGCGTCGTCGTTTGTCTTGCAGAGATAGACGTCGATGCTGCTGCCGCCGCCGATCGCTTTGACGACCCACGGCGCGTCGATGACGATCGGATCGCCGCGCGAGACGACTTGCCACGCCGGCGTGGGCAGGCCGACGCTTTGCCAGAGCTCCTTTGTCGCAACTTTGTTCATGCCGATCCGTGAAGCGTGCGAACCGCTGCCGACGAAAGGCAGTCCTCGCGCTTCGAGAATCTCCTGTAACTCGCCGCTCTCACCGAACTGGCCGTGCAGGACGGGGAAAACGACATCGCAGGGATGATCCAGCCCGCTGAGATCGCCCGGATGGATGTCCGATTCAAACACGTCGTGCCCGCCCGCGCGCAGCGCATCAGCGACGGCCTTGCCGCTGACAAGAGACACTTCGCGCTCCGCGCTGGGACCGCCGAGGAGGACAGTGATGTGCATATTGGTCAGGGTTTAGGGTTCAGGGTTCAGGGTTCAGCGAAGAAAGAAGAAGGCGGTGCCTTTTATCTCGCTGAACCCTGAACCCTGAACCCTAAACCCTCTCCCTCAAGGCCAGATCTGAACTTCTGTTTCCAGATGGATTTCGTTTTTTTCGAACACGCGTTCGCGGATGAGCTTCACGAGCTTCAACACATCATCCGCACTCGCGCCCGGATTGGCGACGATGAAGTTGGCGTGCTTGGAACTCACTTCCGCACCGCCGATTTTCATGCCTTTTAATCCCGCCTGGTCGATTAACGCGCCAGCGCTCAACCCACGTGGGTTTTTAAACATGCAGCCGCAATTCTTCGTGTTCAGCGGCTGGCTGTTCTTCTTGAACATCCAGATTTCCTTCGTGTGCCGCATCAGCTTTTCCGGATCGTCGGGCTCAAGTTGAAGCGTCGCACTCACAATGAACTTTGCCGAGATATTCGTGCGGCGATACTCGAAAATGAGGTCGTCTTTTTCTCGCTCGAACAGCGTGCCTTCGGTGTCCATGACGGAAACCCGCTCGATCACCGCGCCGATGTCGCCGAACTTTCCACCGGCGTTCATGCGGATTCCGCCGCCCACCGTGCCGGGAATGCCGGCGAGACATTCGATGCCGGACAATCCTTGACGCACCGTGCGGAGGATCAATTTCTGCATGTCGACGCCGGCACCGACATCGAGATGATTTTCATCGTCGAATCGGATGCGGCGAAAGCTTTCGTGATCGAGCCGAAAGACCGCGCCGTCCACGCCCGCGTCGCTGATGAGCAGATTCGCGCCCAGTCCGACTACATAAATCGGAATATCGTTTTCGTTGCAGCGCAGGGCGCATTCCTGCAACTGCTCGGTCGAATTGGGTTGAATAAAGAAACGCGCCGGTCCGCCGATTTTGTACCACGTGTACGGAGCAAGCGCGACGTTTTCCTTCACGGCATCTTCAAGACCGGAAAATATATTGCTCGACGCGATCTTCATGTCTCGTTCACATCTGTCAGCATTGTTTACTGCAAAGCTCTAACTCCCAACCAACTCGCGACCGATCTCCCAGACATTCCCAGCACCCATCGTCACGACCAGATCTCCAGCACGCACATTCGCGCGCAGATGGTCGGTAATCTCCGAAAATTGCGCAAGGTGCCGCGCGCGCTGTCCATGATCCTTTATCCGTGACACCAGATCATTCGAGCTCACGCGATGCTTTTCCGATTCGCTGTCGCGCACGAAGTAAATGTCTGCAAGGATCGTTTCATCCGCATCAGCAAAACACTTTGCGAAATCATCCAGCAGAAATCGCGTCCGACTGTGCTGGTGCGGCTGGAACACGCAGAGCAAACGCTTTGGCTGAAACTTCTCTCGCAGTGCTCGCAACGTCACTCGAATTTCTGTCGGATGATGGCCGTAATCGTCAATCACTGTCGCGCCGTTGAACTCGCCGACGGTCGTCATGCGCCGATCGACACCGATGAAGTCTGCCAGCGCCGCGGCGGCGTTTGTCGGGTCGACTCCCGCCGCATTGCACGCGGCGATCGCCATCGTAGCATTCAGCAGGTTGTGTTCGCCCGGAAGTGACAGTTTCAGTTTGCAGATTTCCCGACCTTTGTACGAGACGACGCCGGTGGGGTAGCCATTACGAAGCCCGGTCGGTCGCACGCTCCAGGAAAAACCTTCGCCGATAGCGACGAGCTCAACGTTCGTCGAAATGCCCGCGAGTGTTTCTATGACGCGATGATCGGTGCCGCAGGCGATGATTAAACCATCGGCCGGGACGATCCTGGCGAATGTGCGGAAGCTCTCGATGATCTCATCGATGTTTTTGTAGCAGTCGAGGTGGTCTTCCTCGATGTTTGTGATGATCGCCACACGCGGACGCAGCGCGTGGAAGCTGCGATCGAATTCGCACGCCTCAGCGACGAACGCATCGCCCGCGCCGCTGCGCGAACCAGCGCCGTCGAGCTGCGGAACCGTGCCGCCGACGACGAAGCTCGGATCGACGCCGCAGTTGATGAGTGCGTACGCGATCATCGCGGTGGTCGTCGATTTGCCGTGCGTCCCGGCGATGGCGATCCCGAATCGCTCGGCCATCACCTCGCCGAGAAGCTCGGCATACTTGATCGTGCGAAGCCCGAAAGCACGGGCGGCGATGAATTCGCGATTGTTGTCAGCGACGGCGGCGGTGCGAACGACGAGGTCGATTTCCTTATTTAGCAGCTCGCCGATCTGATCGCGCGAGATCTGCACGCCTCGCTTGGCGAGTGCGAACGACTGTGCGTTGGGCTTTGCTTCCGATCCGGTGACGATCGCGCCGCAGTCGAGAAGGATGGACGCAAGCCCGCTCATCCCGCAGCCGCCGATGCCGGTAAAATGCACGCGCTGCCCGGCGAATTTGCTGGAGCGGGTCGAGTTAGCAGCTTCGGCAGACAACGTCATTGTGCGCGGCATCGTAATGTCCTGAGTTAAGCAAGCAATGAACGAATGAGACTCACTTGAAGATTTGCGTTCCCAGGCACGGGCGAGACGCCCGTGACACGAGTTGCGTGCATGTGTCACGGGCGTCTCGCCCGTGCCTCGAGCCGCGTGCCTGTGTCACGGGCGTCCCGCCGTGCCTCGAGTCGCGTGCATGTGTCACGGGCGTCTCGCCCGTGCGTCGAAACACATGTTTATCATCGACCATCGAGCAGCGACACAATCACCTTCGCGACGTCGTCGGCGGCGCATAGTTTTCCGAGCGCTTTCGCAGCCACTCGCATCGCGCCGCGTTTTGACGCGTCGTGCAGAAGAGATTCCAACACGGGTTTCAGCTGTCGAGCGTTTTGCTTGGCTTCTTTTCTGTCGTCGATCAACACGGCCGCTCCGGCCTCGGCCAGGACGTCGGCGTTCGCGCGCTGATGCATGTCTTTATGGAACGGATAAGGCATCAAGATCGACGGCACTTGGCAGGCAGTGAGTTCGGCGCAGGTACTCGCGCCCGATCGGCAGACGGCCAGATCCGCAACGGCCCAGACGTCTTCCATGGCGGGCGTGAAATCGACGACGGCCGCTTCGATTTCCGCTTCGCGATACGCCGCCCGCACCGCGGCGGCGTGGTCTTTTCCCGCGAGGTGCAAAATCTGCCAGCCTTGAAGATTCAACGAGCCGACGACCGCGAGAGTGGCTTCGTTCACACTGACTGCGCCCTGGCTGGCGCCGGTAATAAGCAGCGTGCTCAACATCGGATTCAGTCCGAGCCGGCCAGCGGCTTGAGCGCGAGCGGGGAGATGTTTGAGTGCCAGACGAATCGGGCAGCCGGTGACGATCAGCTTCGAGTGCAGGCTCGTCGAGATATGATCGCGTGTGGCATCAAATCCGCAGCAGACGGCCTTGACGTCGCGCATGAGGTAGACATTTGCCTTACCGGGAATGACATCTGGGTTGAGGATGGCGGTCGGCACGTTTGCATGCGCTGCGTACTTCACGGCCACGCCCGCGGCATAACCGCCCAGTCCGAGCACGGCCGCGGGTTCAAGCTCGCGATGTAACTTGCGAATGAGATCTTTCGTCTCCCGCCAGGCCTTCCAGAATTTCAGCAGCCCGCCCATCGATTTGACGGGCGGCACGATGGGCTGGGGAATGAACTCAAAACCGGTCGGTTCAAGAATCGTGCGATCGATGGCGCGTTCCGTGCAAAGAAAAACCGGCTTCAGATCGGGCGCGATTTGTTGAAGCGACTGCGCCACCGCGATGCCGGGATACAGATGGCCGCCCGTACCACCGCCAGCGAGGAAAATTGTTCTTGAATCAGAAGGCATCGTTTAGCAAGAGCGAGTGAATGGTGAATGGAGCGTCGGCATTCAGAAGAACCTCCAACCCACGACCCACCACCCACGATCAACTTTTCACGCACTCATGTCCCAAATCGCGGTGCTGCTCAGTGCCGACGTCGAAATCGGTTTGCCGGGCGAGCGAGAGACAAGCTGCGCGAGCGCGGCGATCTTCTCGGATTCTTCGCGTGGGGACACGGTCAACTCAAAGACCGGTGCGGTCAAGGCTTCGACGCGGGGTGACGGCTCGGCCGCGTACAGTGGCTCGTCTTCCGGCTCAGCCGCGTGTTCGCAACGAAGGACGCTGTAAAGCAAGCCGAGTGCGGCGCAGGTGATGATCAATCCGCTTCCCCCGGCCGAGACGAGCGGCAGCGAGAGGCCCTTCGTCGGAACCGAGACGGTCGCCACCGCGATATTGATGACGGCCTGAAGCCCGACCATCGAGCCGATGCCGAACGCCAGCAGCCGGCCGAAGCTGTCGCGCCTGGCCTTCACTGCCTGCCAGGCGGCGTAGAGCATGCCGGCATACAGCGCGATCGTGAGCATCGCGCCGAACAAGCCGAGTTCTTCGCAGATCACGGAGAAGATAAAGTCGGTGGTGTCTTCCGGGAGATATCCGAGTTTTTGAATTCCGTTGCCCAGCCCTTTTCCCGTCACGCCGCCCGTCGCGAAGCTGAGCAGCGATTGAATCATGTGGTACCCCTCGCCTTGCGGGGCGGCCCACGGGTCGCGGAACGCGGTCATTCGCCGCCAGCGATATTCCTTGTGGTAAACAAACCAAAACGCGACCGCCAGCGCCGGCGGCAAAACAACCGCGAGGTGCCAGAGCTTGATCCGGCCAACGAGCAGCATCGTCAGCGAACACCCCGCGATGAGGGCCGCCGTCCCGAAATCCTGAATGACGACGAGCAGACAAAGGGCGATGATCGGCAAAAGCGTGACGATAAAACCGGACCAGAATTTATCGAGATCGACGGGCCGATGCGTCAGCCACCATGCGAGGAAGAGCACGACGGCCCACTTCGCCAGCTCCGACGGCTGCACCTGCATAATGCCCAGCGGCAGCCAGCGGCGAGCGCCGTTCACCTCCAGGCCAATATGTGGAACGAGCACGAGAAAACACATGACCGCCGACACGACGAACACGGCCACAAACCAGTTCAAATGAAGCTTGGATGCACGTCGACCGAGCGGGGCGTAATCAATCCGGCCGACGGTGAAGAACGTTGCGATCGCGACGGCCGCAAAAATTGCGTGCCGCAACCCCGGCCCGCTCCAGTGCCATTTCATGCTACCGGTGACGCTCATCGAGGCCGACTGCACCATCAAAACGCCCAGCAGCAGCAGTGCGAGCACGCATAGCGCCAAGATGTCTCGGCTCCGAAGGCGGTAAATAGACACGTCCATCGAAGATTTTATCGGACGAGCCTTCCATGCTGCTTGAGCGAAATAGAAAAGTGACACCCGAACGTTTAAGAAGCTTTGGGGCCGCCAGCCATTCGTAAGACAATGGGATGACGGCAATACTTCGCGGCGTCCTTGGCCATGTCAGCCGCGAGGTGCGAGTCGCCGCGACGCTCGACCCTGGCGAGCAGCGGCGCGATTCGCATTGAAGGAAGGCATCGTTGCCTCAATAGTTCGAGCTCCATGTCGTCGGCGCGTCGATCATCTCCTAACAGGCGTGCCAGATCGGCAACAGATAACAGATAAGAGCCGGCGTTTCCTTCTGCGCACAATGCCACCGCGCGTTCGAGCAATTGTCTGGCCGCATCGTCGTCGTTTTGATCGTGCGCCCATTGACCCGCCTCGGCATAGTTCTTGATAAGCGAAATATTGCCGGGCCAACGCGCCGAGAACGCTGACAGCGAGGCGTGGATCGCCGCGAGCAGCCCGGCCTTTTGTTGCGAATCAAGATGATTACCGCGCAGAGCTTCGCGGATGTCGGGGTCGTCAGTAACAATCGTTTGTGATGCAGCCGAGAATCGCGGGTCGTTCGACGTCCAGCATCGTGCTTGCAATAGCTCGGTCAGGCGGGCTTGGTAGGCGGTAAAATCGCCTCGCTCGGCCGCGAGTCGCGCCCAGAGCAAGTGGCAGTGAGTGAATTGCGCGGTGACGCGTCCGGTGCGTCGCATGACAGCAAATTGGCGCTCGGCTGCGGTGGGATCGATGCGCGACAACTGCGAAAGCCACGCGGCAACACTTTCGTCCGTGAGCGGGCGAAGGGGGTTCAGCGTCGCCGCGACATTTGCTGTGCTGCGGCCGGACGACAAGGTCACGGCGTCGGCCCAGCGTTTTACCCCGGCTGACAGCGGATCATGTCGTGCCGCCAGCGCGTCCGCCAACGTCGACGCTTCGGTGCCAGTCTCATCGGCGATCGCGGCCGGAATGAAACTTTCGAGAAGAGCAGGCGGCAGTTGGACGCCCGGCAGGGGAGCGAGCTTCATCGTCAATAACCGTTTGCCGCGCGTCATCGTTTCGGCCGCGGCCGACGTTTGCACGTCGGCAAGCACGCGATCACGAACGCCGGCATCATTCTCGGCCGCGCGCGACAACACCATCGCCAGCCACGGCGAGGCGACCTCGCTCGCCGGCGAGTTCCTCGTTTCGACGGGCAGCTCGACGGCCGCCAGAAGATCTTCGATCGAGCCCGGCCAAGTCGCGCATTGCGCCAACATCACCGTCGCATCGCTCTCGGGTTTGTTCGACAGCGATAATCCGCCGACGTTGGGCATCTCAATTCTTGGTGCGACCGCGGGGCTCGTCCGCAACGATCGCAAAACAGTACGCAACGCGGCCGATGAGCGATCGAGGTCGTTGGTCAAAGCGGCGGCGGTGAACTCCTGGCCGTAAACATTCGGCGGAGTCTCCGCGTGGCTTTCTCGTCCGCGAAACAGATCGTTCAAGCTCTCCGTTACCCACCCACGAATCAGAACGCCCATCGCGCCGTCGAGTCCGTCGGCCCGCGACGCGATATTTTCCACCAGTTCCGCCGCCCGTCGGTCGGCGTGGAGCCGATCGGCGTAGAGATAAAGGACTGTTAAGTCGCTGGAAGCGCTGTGGGCAGAAGCGTCGCGCAACGCGTCGAGCGCCGCCACGCGCTGGCCGGCGCTGTCGAGCAATACGGCTCGGACCGCTGCCTCGCTCGACGTCATCGTCTCATGCGCGGATTGCGCGAGAAGACGAATCCTGGCGTCGGCGGAAAGCGCGGCGGCGGCCGTTCGCAGCAGGATGATTCGGTCGGGGATGGTTCCCGCTCGACCGCTGGGATCGAGGGCAACGGCATCGTTCGCCGCATCAGGACTCGAGAGGTTTGCTTGAACGATGGCGATGGCTTGGGCGGCCAACGCGTCGGCACGTTCCTGCATTCCCGCGTTGCTGAATGCCGCCGCCGCTGCCGCCAGCTGCGCCGCGCTCGGCCCCACTCGGCCGGCCTGGCCGGCCGGTAGACCGCAACGAAGCACTGCCTCGGCGAGCGGCGCGAGAACCGCCTGCTGGCGCGAATTGGCGAACCATTCACTCCACGCGACGGCCTGCTTGTCCGGCATCTCCTGGGCTGCCTGCGACATCGCGGCGAGCGTTGCCGGATCGAATGGATCGGCCGTCTTCGCAACCAGGCTGAGCAAAAGCGACAGGCGCGCATTTTTTGGGGCGTGTTGAAGCGCCAGTGCGAGAAATTTCGGACGATCGGTCGCGGGAACGATGCCGAAAGCGCGGACGGCCGTCAGAACCGGATCGTAACTGGGCGTTGCAATTGCCGCCGCCGCCAGCTCGAGTCCGCCAGGTCGTGGATCAGGCAAATCTGCGGCGAGTTGCACGGCGTCCGCGAGAAGCACGCTTCGAACGCCGACATCGGTCGCCCGGCTTGCAAGCAACGTGAGCTGATCGACGAGTTTGAAACGACCCTCAACCGCAAGCAGCGGCCAGGCACCGTCGATTGCCTGATAGCTGGATTCGATCAAGCGATTCGGCAAACGGAATCGCGCCGCGGCCGCGCTCGCGGGCGACGTCGATGCGGTCGTGCTGACCGGCGGCTCTCCCGCGCCGAGCCATTGCAGCGCCCACTGCGTCGCCGCGTCGGGTTGATCCAGCGCCACCGCGGCGGTCAGCACTGTTTGCACCGGCAGTGCGCCAGTAATCGCCGACTTACTGAACACCGCGGGACGCGCCAGAGGGATCGATTCGATGATTCGCTTCGCTTCATCAAAATCCCCGTGGGTAATCAGCATCGGAAGCGCGCGCGCGGCCGATTCCAGCGTGACGTGTGCCGGCATCGTCGTGGGTGCGGCGGGGTTTGCGCGCGCAAGCTCGGCGCGTGCCGCGAAACGATCTGAACGAGCGGGCAACTCGTTTTCGCGGCGGCTGTCCATCGCGGCGACTTTGTAGGAAACGGCCGCCGGGAATGAAGCAATAACTAAGTCGTCGGCCGAGTCGGCCAGGTCGGGGAGGTTGGCGGCGAATGCGACGCGGCGCACCGCAGCGGCGACGGCGCTCACGTTCGGCGGCGGCTCCTGAGGCCTGGGCGCGACAGGCATCAGCAGCTTAAGTTCGGACATTAACAGGTCCGCCAGCGCCGATCGGCTTTCGGGCGTTCGAGCGTTGAACATAGCGTCGCCGACCGCGTGGTGAAAGGCTGTCAGTTGCTGAGCCGGTGGTTGGCCGGCAAAGACGGTTTGCGCGGTATTCGACGCGGCCGCCGGCAACGCTTGAGCCGCGATGCGCACGGCGCGCAGACCCAGCGTAAACGCGCTTTCATGTCGCCCGAGGATTTCGTCCAGCCGTGCGACGTCATCGATGAGCGCTAAGTCGCCACGGCGACGTTCGATCAAAGGCGACAGGGCGTTCAGCGCCGCAGCCGGGAAGCCATATTTTTCGGACAGTGCTCCGGCCCGTTGGGCGATCACATCGGGCGTCGACGCCTCGGCCGCGCGAGCGAAGGCCCGCGCCGCGTCATCGCGACGGCCGGCGATCAGTTGTTGTTCGCCGAGTTGAAGAAACGATTGCGGTGGTAGATCGTCGCCCAGCGAGAGCAGCGATTCTCCGCAGTCGGCCGCGGTTTCGATCAACCCATTTTGGCTTGCGACATCCATCAGATCGCGAAGAGTCTGCGGCCGCTCGGCTGTGCTGATGGCGACGGTCGCTTCCGCCGATCTGACACGCATCGCCGTGTCCTGAAGCTCCTCGGACAAGTCGGCGATGATGTGGTAAAGCAGCATCTGCCCGGGATGAATCGCGACACGATTCATCGCCTCTCGTCGCGCGGCCCTTAACATCGCGGCAGGGGCATTGAGGTTTAGCAACCCGTCGGCGGCTGTAGCAAACAAGTTGTCGGTGTCAGCCTGATAGCAAAGATAAAGCAGTCGTTGGCTGGCGATCATCGCCTTGCCGGATTTGGACATTGCCGCCGCCCACTGCAGCCAGGTATCGCCGTCCGCCGGATCTGCGGCGACAGCCTGCCGATAAAGGCGAGCGGCATCCTCGGCTCGTCCGAGACGCTCAAACACGCCGGCCATTAACGTCAGCGACGACTGGTCATGGCCGACATGCTGCTCAAGCGCTTTGATCGTGATCGAAGCAGTCTTGGTATCGCCGGCAGCGAGCGCGACCGATGCCAGCCGCTCCAGCGTTTCCGTCGCGTTTCGCGGATCGGCAACGGCGAGCTGCCCCAACACCTCGATGGCGTGGTTGGAATCCTTGGCACGAAGAAACAAAACGCTCAATCGCCGCAGGCGATCCAACTCATCGATCGACTTACTTCCTTTAAGAAGATTGACGGCCGAATCCAATTTTCCTGACCGCATGTATGCGTCGATCAGCAGCGAAAGATCCTGACCGTTGGGCTCGCCGTTCCCGATTCGAGCTTGGAGGCGGGCGATGAGCTCGTTCAACGTGCCGGCCGCTTTCGCGGCCTGAAGCAGTTGCTGGCCGGCCTGCCCACGCAAAGCAACGCTCGCGCTCGAATGGAGTACCCGTTCGAGAAACGGGATCGCTTCGCGTGGGCGGTGCTGTTCGATTAACAGAGAAGCCAATCGGTTCAGCAGATCGTCGTTGGGCTCGTGCGTCGTAATCGAGGTTAGAAGCTGCACCGCATCGTTCGGCAGGTGGGCCGCTTCCAAAGCGTTGACGACCGCATCTGCTTTTGTCGGATGCCGTTGTGCCGCCGCAGCGGCCATGCGTAGAAAGGTGAACGCCTCCGGCTGTTTTCCGGCGCTTTGATAGGCGGCGGCGACCAGCAGGAGTCCATCAACTTCCGCATCACCGCCAAACGTCGCGATTCGCTTGCCCGCGTCGACGGCGACATCGTCGCGTCCGAAAGAGCGGGCGATTTTTCCAATCGCTTCCAGACGCTCGGGTGAAGTCGCTGCCGCGTTAAGCCTTAACGCTAATAACTCGTCCGCTTCCTTGAACTTGCCTTGATCGAGCAGCGTTCGAAGGTTGGCCGACAACCACTGCGCGCTGTCCGGCTCACGGTTCAGCATCTCGCGACAGATCGCCAACACGTCATCGAGCCGTTCCGCCGATTGGGCGGCGCCTAGCACCGCGCGGATGAACGCGTTTGAGAGGACAACCTCCGCCCGGGCCGGGTCGGCGACTTGAGATCGCCACCAACGCAGCAAATCGGGCGCACGGTTTAATTCGCGTAGAACGATCGCGAGCGGCAATAGTCGGTCGGAGGGGAGATCGGCTTGAGCCAGCCAGTCGTCGGCGAGCTTCGGCAGGGTGCCCGCCTGCCTGGCGGCTGCGATCAGACGGTCCTGAGCATATTGTCGATCGGCAGAAACAGACGCACGCTCAAACGCCGCCGTAAATGCGGCGGCCGCGGAATCGGTTCGTCCCGCGTGCAGGGCGGCCATTCCTTCCAACAGATAGCGAGCGACATCCGTATCGACGGAAGCACGCAAATAGCGAGCGGCGGCGAACCAGTCTCCGAATAAATACGCGATCCCGCCGGCCGATCGGGAGGCCGATGGGTCTGCCTGAACGAGGCGCTCTAGAACCGCGCGGCCATCTTCACGACGTCCTTCGTCAAGCAACAGGGTGGCTAAACGGAGCGAGCTGGAACGCATTTCTGACGACGTGGTCGACGCCGCGACCGCCGCGCGAAGTGTTGACTCGACTTCGGCAGTCGAAATGAGCATTTCCTGGCATCGGGCCAACTCGATCAGCTGCTCAGAGTTGTCTGCCTTGACGCGCTGCGTTAGTGCGGCCGTCGCCGCGGGAATATCGCCTTGCTCGATAAAGGCGCGAAATCGGGCACGGAAAATATCCGGAGCGTCCGACGGCTCTTTCCGTAACTCAGCCGCGACATCCTCCACGCTTCCTTTTTGTCGAAGTGCATCGTCGATTCGCTGATTCCAGTCGATGGTGATTGCTGTCGTCGCCGGAAGGGTCGCCGCCGGAAGTGTCGTCGCCGGAAGGGTCGATGCATCGCTTGCGCGAGCATCGCCGATCCTCGTGATGAAGAGGATGACGGCAAAGATCGAGACCTGTCGACGTTTCATGACGTGAAGACCGTTCATCCCACGATTCTTTTTGCCGGCCATCGTCGCACGGCGATGTGCAGTAACAGCATCAGCACCGCGCTGACCGCGAGCGGCTTCCGCAACTCAATGAACACGGTTTGATAAGTCGGAAGCTGTTTCGCCCGCTCTTCAGCCATCGGGCTGAAGCTGGCGATTTGATCCAAGAGCGATTGGTTGGGCATCAACGCATGCGCTGACTCCGGCAGGGGTACGGCAACGCCGGCACGGCCGGTCACGGTCGATTGATCAACGGCGGCCGTCAACTGGTAGACGCCGGAAGTAATACCCGTCAGTAAAATATTCCATTGCCCCGGCGCGATTGGCTCGGCGGATGGAGCGACTCGAACGGCATGTCCGGTCTCATCCGCCAGCGTCAACGACAGCGTATGACTGCGTAGGGCGGCATCGACACGGCTGGCGGTGACATTTACCTCAATTCCAGCGGGGCGCACCACCGTCTGAATTTGCAGCGGCGAGCCTTTGCCCGAATTCGTCTGCCGCATCAGGCCCGCCAGCAGGCGAGCGAACTGCGGCTGTTCCTGCAATCCATCCGTCATTGTCGAGCCCAACTGCGTTGTCAAGGTTGCGACAAACCCAGCCCCGTACCGCCATCGCGTGAGCAGCGGGTCACCACTCGATGCGGCAAGCAGGACATCTGCCGTCGGCTTGGCGGTGGTACGGACGTAAGCTTGAATCGGTGCCCAGGCGGAGTCGACGACATTTCGCACCAACGCGTCATCACCGGCCGTCACCGCTGACGGTGTTTCGACCAGCGAGGAGAGCGGCGATTGTTCAGGCTGCTTCAGGATGACGTCCGGCAATTCGAATTGATCGCGAACCGCATAAAATCTGCCACCGCCCCAACGCGCGAGCGCCGGCATTAAATTCGCGCTGTCGTCCGATCCGACCTGAACGGCCGACACGGCAACGCCATCGTCGGTCATTTGCCGCGCCAGCTCGCCGAACGGCGCGCTTTCGACAAATCCGTCGCTGATGATCATCACGTGTTTCGAGCGGGCATGAACGTTCCGCAATCCAAACGCCGCCTCTTCGAGCGCAGGGTACATCGTCGTATTGCCGCCGGCGGTGAGACGGTCGAGTGTCCGTTGCAAAACTGAACGATCGGCCGCCGACTGAATTGGAGCTGCCCAACGTCGACCGCCGTAAAATTCAACGATGCCTACATTGTCCTGCGCCCTGAGATGGGAAACGGCCAGGCGCGCCACCTGCTTTGCCAAGTCCAGTTTTTCACCTTTCATCGACCCGCTGGTATCGATGATAAGCACGAGCGCGGTGCTCGGATCGATGTTCATCGCCTGTTGAGGCATTCGGACCGGAAGCAGCGGGGCGAGCCTCGACGCGTCATATCCGCCCGGCCCGAAGCTCCGGGCCGCACCGGCAAGCAGCAGGCCGGTCCCATCCAGGACTGCGCGCCGCAGGTTTTCCTGAACAGCGATTGGCAAACGGTCAGCGGGCAAATCGGACAGGACGACAGTGCCGACCTCTTCGAGTGATTCGCGAGCAAATTGGTCTGGTGAGACAGTCGTGACGTCAACGCTGGAGCCGAGCAGCGCGCCGAACGTTCGAGGCAGACCCGGGCCGGGTGCATCCTGCACGACCAAAACCTTCGGCGCTGCCTCGACGTACGTGGCTGAGCTTGCGTCGGCGGCCGATCCGGGCACGTCAGCGGTCGTCGGCTGAGTGGTCGCGCGAGCGACGATGAGTCCGGGTTGATGAAGCGGAAGCGGAATATGAACATCGTTCGATCCAGGCGAAATCACCGCCGTCGCGCGGACGGGAACGGCATTCCCGATCGTCAACGCGACCGTGACCGTTCCGGTCGAGGTCGATTCAAGCTGAATGTCGGCGTCGATTGTCTCGCCGATGCGCGCCGTCGCCGGAAGTAGAAGACGTTGGAGGGCAACTGACGTGTTTTTTCTGATCGCGATTTCAGTCGGCATCACATGTACGGCGACCCCGCGCTCTGCAAGGCGATAGGCCTCCGCGGCGGCGTCGCCATGATCGGACCACCCCTCGGCGTATAGGTTGATTGACCCTCGCCCAAGGCGCGGAATTTGTGCAGCCGCTAACTGCAAAGCCGCCGCGAGGTTGGTTCCACCACTCGGCTGGTCGTCGGCCCAAACCGGCTGAGCCAGACGCCTGCGAAGTTTGGCGATGGCTCCCGGATTGCGAAGCTCATCCGCATCCGAAACCACTAACGCTCGACTGGCGAAAGCGATCACGGCAGGCCGCTTTGCCGTCGAAGCGAGACCGCCAATGTCATGAACCACGGTCTGCAAAGCGTTGTCGGACATGGCAGAGCTGCAATCGACGACAGAGACGTGCGCATCTTCGGCTGATTGCCATGGCAGCAGCGGACGGCTCAAAGCCAGGATCAGCGCGACCAGGCTCAACGTGCGAAAAAACGTGGTCAGGCTGCGCCTGCGAGCCGCCGTGCGGTAGCTGACGACGGCGAAGATCGGCACCAGCAGAAGCAGCCCGAGGATGGCGGGGTGCGAGAAGAGCATTACACAATCTTCCTGGCCGCGAGCAGCGATCCTTCGATCAACAGAAGCACCAGTGCCAAGCCGAGGACGACCTCCGTCCAGTCGATAAACGCGACAGCAACTGCGGACGGCGACACCTGTGATTCGTTTGCACGAGTTTTCAGCGGTATGGGCGGCGCATCGGCGACTGTGACCCGTGATTTGAAAGAATGATCATTTGGCATTGGCCATAGCGGATCCAACGCGTTTCGAAGACGGCTAACCGTCACCGGCTCGGCGCGGCGACCGACCAGCTCGTTGAACAATCGATTCATCAGCACCGGATAAGCTGCCACCTTCGGCAACTCTGCATTCGCGCCGAGCAGCCCGGCACAGATGTACACAACATTTTTGTCAGGCCTCTTTTGAAACGTGATCACTGGCTTTGCTCCCGCATAGAGGACGGGATCACCTTGCGGCAGCATCGTGCCTGACATCCGAGCCGTCGCGCCATCAAGCGACAATTGTTGTCCGCCGGCCGCGAACTTCAGCACCTCGCGCGAACCCGCGCTTTGGTTGTCATCGTCGACAACGACGATGGCGGACGTCGCGTCAATGGGAATGGAGCTTCCCGCCGAGACGATTGCGATCTGGCCGTCAGGAGTCTCTCTTCCCGCGGCCGACGCGATCGCCCGAAGGGCCATCGGCACGTCTCCCAGAAAGCGAAATGTCAACGGTCGCTTGTCGGGCAGTTGGAATATGGCGGCATGGCTCGACGCCGGGCCGGGCGCGTCGTGCAAGTGGCACTCAACCGCGCGGCCATCCGCGATCATCTTTTCAAAGACGACCTCCGTACGCCCCGTCACCAAGCCGGCCGAACGAGCCATCGAAGGCTCGCCTTCGATTTGAGCTTCCACCCTAAACGGCGCGGACGTGCGGCCGGCAATGCTGATGCGTAGCGAACCGTGGGCGGGATCAGACTCCGGCACGAGGCGAACGCCCACGATGGCGGCCGCTTCTTTGAGGGCAATCCGGTGAATGATCACACGTCGTGCCACACCCTCGGGCAGGCCGGGCGGCAGCTCATCCTGCGCGGTATACCATCCGATTTTACCGTCACCCGATTCCTGAACGGTGCCGGCGAGTTGGAGCGCCAATGCGGAGGCTGTCGCTTCCGGCGTTGCCGCGAGCGCCTGAAGCCGGCGGATCGCCAGCACGGCCGGCTCATCGCCGGATGATAGAACGGTCGGCTGAGCGGCCGCGGCAATAATGGTCGGAACGACCGAGGCGCGACGGATGTCCGAGGATGCCGCGTCGACCGCCTTCTGCAACAATGTATGGGTTGATCCGTCCTGATCTGCCATTGCCGCACCGGCGTCGATGACAAGAACGGTCAATTGCCCGTTTTTACCACCCGCATTGTTCCATCGGTCGGCTGTCAGGGCGGCGGCGATCAGCGAAAGAATTGTCGCCAACAGGGCAAATGTTTTCCAACGTGAGAAGCGGCTCGACCGCAGGACGTTCGCGCTGACAGACCGTGTTGCCGCCCGCCAAAAAAGAAGCGTACTGGCCGCCCGAACCGTCGGCTGAGCCCGCAGAAAGTGAAGCGCGAGTAATATGGCTAGACTTGATGCGGTCAGGGCCGCGAATCCAAGCGAAAAAGGGGCAACCGCTAATGGCATGATTTAATTGACTGACGCCTGTCCGTCAGGCGGTCGCGATGAGGTCTGTTTCGGAATCATCGTACCGTTTGCGCCGGAAGGATGTCGTGATTGTGAATACGATTCGGTCGACCGACGCGGGTCGGAGGGCCTTCACTTCTGGACGCGCGCCGGTTCTTCGGCGTCGGCGTGAAACTGTGAAAAGTAGTCGCTGAGCAACCGCCGGGAGTCGTCGGGCACACAGTAGGGCGACACTTCCTTCTCATCGTTACGTGCCGGCCTCGGCAGAGCGGCGGCGGCGAGGCTTCCAGGTGCGGATAGTGGCGGTGTTGGCGAGGTTGTCCGCTCCTCTGGGCCAGCCAGTTGTGTGCCGAGAAAAAGGTCTGGCACGGGACTTCCCAGCAGCCGCGGCGCTATGCCACGCGATTTCTTGAATCCGTTGATCCCGCCGCCTCGACTATTCCCGGCATCGTCGGCTGCCAGGCTTGCACTATTGCCCGCATCAGCACCCGCCTGCTTCGGCGGCCCCTGGTCTTTGCCGTCGCGGTCGCCGCTTCCGTCATCGGCCTTGCCGGATTTTTCGCCTTTTTGGTCGGACTCGCCGGCCTTTGACGCCTGCTCGTTCTTCGGCGGATTCCCCGACGACTTCGATGAAGTGCTGCTTTCGGCTGGACGATCGGAGGAGCTGTTTGACGAAGCAGCGTCGCCGGCACCGATCGTGCCGCGCAACGCAGTGTTTCCGGCAGCCTCGGTTCGGCCGGATGGTGCGTCGTGGGCCGGTGGGGACAATTGTTCGCTGGCCGTCTTCGCATCGTGCTGATCGCGTTTTGCTAAATTGGGGTCGTGTCCCAAAGCACCTTTAGCTTCGGAAGAAATGCTTGCAGGGTCGGACGGCGATGATTCGTTCGGGTGTCCGATAGGGATCGGTGACGACACTCGCGCGGCCGCGGCATTCGACCTCTTCGGTTCGTCCGACACATCCCTGCTGGTCAAGCCATCCAAATGCGTCGTGGTTGGTTCTCGATTCACATCGTACATCGCCGGGGTCGAGAATCGGGTCGCCGTGTCTCTCGCTTGATCGACACGCGCAACTAAACGAGATGATGCCATCGGAAGAAGCCAGGCGGCGACTATGGCGGCCGCGCCGGCGAGCAACATTGCCCAGCCGCGCCCTGGCACGGCCGACTCAATTTCGGGGATCGGTTTTGCGGGATCGATCTTCTGCACGCTTTGAATACCTGCGGCGATTGCGTGTTGCACGAAGGCCGAGTCGTCATCTGCGCGCGATAAGTCCAGGGCGGTCGCAACGGCGTTGTGATTGGCCAGCGTCGAGTCAAGTTGCTCCGCGACGCAGTGCAGTTGCGGACGCCGCCGCCATGCCAGCCAAAACGCGACAGCTCCAGGTATCACTGAAACGATGAATCCCGACACGGCCGTCCAGATAGATACCGGCGCGGAGCGGCCTCTCAAATGCCCCATGCCCAACAGCACAGCGAACATGACAAACACCAGGCCGAGGCTTGCCATCGACCGATCGACACCTTTCTTCAACGCTTCGCGGGTTTTCGCCGCCGACCGTCTCATCGCCGCACGCTTCAGCGCGCTTTCGAGGAAGAGTTGGTTGGCGTCACGTTTTCGCTCGTGCGGGGAGGGCATTGTCTCACCAAATAAAATCTGGTGTCCATCCGTAAATGGATGGACACCAGATCAATCGTGACTCGCGATTCGCCGGACGGAACGGGAGCGAATCCTGCAACAGGCTTTTAGCAAGCCCGACGACGGCGGAGTGCCAGCGGCATAGCGACGCCGATGAACACGGCCAGGCTGGCCGGCTCGGGGACTGCCGCGGTGAGGATCAGGTCGTAACCGCCGCCGGCAAGATCGGTGTCCTGCTGCGTGGAGAGCACGTAGCCTGCGGCACCGACCGTGCTGCCGTTCACCATCAGATTTAACGTCGCCAGCGTTGCCACGCCGTTCAAGCCGGCAAACGCGTTTCCTGTCGTCGATTGATCCGTCGCCAGGATAATCGATTGCAGCGGCGAAAGCGTGGCGAGCGTCAGGACGTTGATGGTGAACGAGGCCGGGCCGGCGGTGTCCGCCAGGCTGAATAGAACCAGCCGATCTGCGGTCGTTCCGTTCGTTTCGGTCAGGAACGTGCCGCCCGACTGCCAGGTTTCACCAGCCGTCGACGTCAGCGTAGAAATCAGGCCGTCGGCTGAACCGGCGGTGATCGTGCCGCCGCTGGCGACGGTAATCGGGGCAGCGATCGTGCCTGTACCGCTCAACGTGCCGCTGTTCGCCGTCGCGCCATCGCCGATGGTGACCGGGCCGTTTCCGGTGATTCCACCGGTAAAGAACGTCTTGTTCGCCCCGCGCACGGACATCGCATTGCCGTTGGTCGCAACGGCACTCGTAAAGCGGAGATTAGCCGTGGTCGCCGAGAATGCCTGGTTGGCGGCACCGAGGGTGATAGGAAGGCTCACCGTCTGGGCAACGCCGGTGTTATTGGCGATGACGGTCGTATAGCCGCCCGTCGTCGCGCCGATGGCGCTGGTTGCGGCCGTCCCGGTCACGGTCAGGCCGGCGCCGGTCAGGGTATACGCCGTGCCCGTCGCGCTAGTGCCGTAGCCGGGCGTGAAGTTGATCGACGAGACGGAGCCGATCGTCGAGTTGTTATTCACAGTCAGGTTCAACGCCGAAGCACCGGAGTTCACGTTCTGAAAAGCGACGTTGCTGTCAGCCGCCTGTATCAGGCTGAAGTTCGAATATTGCGTTGCGGGGGTGGCCGTGACCCAATTCGTCGTGCTGCCGTCGGCGGCAGCGGTCGTCCACGCACTCGGCTGCAATGCAAGTCCCACGCCTTGAAACAGCGTTCCAGTCCGTGCGGTCGCAACGGTGGTCAACGAGCCGAAGGAATTCGTTGTCACAAGAACAGTGCCTGTACCAAAGTCTCGGCCAGTGGCGGTATTTCCATTGTCAACGATCTTGATCACAGCGGTATCGGCCGTGTTTGTAGCATAGAGGACTGGAGCGTTGGGATTGGTCCAATCCACAACCAAGTCAAGACCATTGATCGCGGCACCGCCGGCACCGTTCGTCGCGAAGCCGGCCAGCGTCCAAGCGCCGTTGCTATCCTTCACGAATTTAGCGATGCCTTTCGTGCTTGACGTATCAGCCACGTAGGCAACGTTCATCGCGGTATTGAATGAGAAGCCGCGTGGACTGCTGCTGCCATTGCCGTTGTTTACCAACTGCCTGGTGTTAATCACCAAAGTGCTGGCAACATCCGTACCTGTCGGCAGCCCGTCACCCAGATTCCCGACAGTATAGATCCCTTGTTGAGTACCATTCGAAGATGCTGACGACGAGTAGTAAAGCTGGCCTCCGGCTGCACCGGCGAAGATATTGACGGCGCGCGAACTGCCGAACGGGCTGGCGGAACCAGCTAGGGTCGTGACTCGTGTTGCACCTGTCTTATTGGTCGGATCGCTGCCGAAGTTGAAGATGCCTTCCTGCAAGCTACCAGCGTAAACGTTCGCACCTCGAGCGGCCGACACCGCACCGTAGATATTGCTGTAGCCGCCGAATTGGGCATCGGCTCCATTAATGAACGTGCTAGTTGCGCCACTCCTAGTAAACGTACCGTCAGCCGCTACATAGCCGGTAACGCGATTCACTTTGCCAGCCGAGGCTTGCGAGGTAGAGCCATTAGAAAACGCCATGTCGCCGTCGTAACCTGCGATGTTAAAAAGAAGGCCATTACTGGTTGTCGTGAGAAACCCTTCGCCGAGATGATCACTACTAGTGTCAGTTCCGCTGTCGACCAACGAACCCGTCCCCGTGCTCGGGACTGAGGCTGTTAGGGAAGGCACAGTTTGGCTCGTCCCGGTCGTCGAAAACTGGTCGAGGAAGACAGGCGTTGCTTTGTCGGCATTTGGAACGGCCGTTTGACCGGTGACATTGAGTCGATCGATGATCAGGCTGCCGCTGGTGAAAACCTGCGAAAACGCTCCTTCGGTCATTCCAAAAAGCGTGACGCTCGCAGCGGCCGCGACTGCGAATCGACGGGCATTTTGCAAGCGAATGGAAGGAACGACAGATTCGATGCGGTGGACACGACTCTTCATAGAAAACCTTTCAGACGCGACAACCCCTCCGGGGGGAAGTGGCAATTTGCAGTTGGTTGAGGAGAACATAACGAATGAAATTCATTTTGGCTAGCTATTTTTCTAGAAGCGATTTCTCGCCGTGGAAAAATATCTCCGAACGGCAGATTTAGCAGCCAGCGTAGGACAGGTTTAGGCAGTAATTGGTGTGATAAACGGGAAATTCCAAACGTACCCGCCAGACGTCGAATGTTTCAATGTCGCCCTGCAAGTCCAAAGCGGCGGCGTGGATCAGGTCGGGATAATTTGGGACGTCAGCCGTCGCCAGGTCGCTCGTGCCCCGGCCCAGAGACTGAACCTTGTAATCGCCAAGCAAAATCGTCGGCGGCGGGGAGTCAGCCACGACCATATCGCCTTCGCGAAAAACCGAAAGGCTGGGCGCATCACAGAATAATCCGGGTGCGGCCAGCACATCGATCATCAGCACTTCAAGCGGAATCGTGACTAACGCACTATTGGTCTCCACCGGCTGCTTGAACAGGTAGCTCTCACCAAACATAACCGTCGTCAATCCCATGTTCCCAATGTCCGGGCGGACCAGATAGGTCCGCACCCAGGAATTGTCGATCGGCCCGCCGTGCGAGACCTGCATGTTCGAAACGGGCTGGCTGCAAAACGTTTCCAGCAGAAACGAATCTTTCGACCCGGCCGTCAACGATCTATGCTGCGAGATCTGCGAATAGGCATCGTGGTTGTTGTTGTGGGTGGAGCATCCGTGAACGCGAATGAGATCCATTGCCCGCAGCACGCGCAGCCCGACGTAGCCGGTCAGGGATAAGAACCGATGACCGCCGCCGCTATCTCGCTCGAAAATACCCGCGACCAGGCGAGTACGGGCATGGACGCCCATCACATGACTTTCGCCACGGAACATGTTTCGGCGATGTTGAAGATCGGTGGCGAGCCACTCCTTGCTTAATTCGGTGGGTGAAGCGACCAGCGAGTTAAAGCTCGTTCGATCGCCGGCATGGCGTTCGACAAGTTGTTCGAAGCGGTTGTAAGCGGTGTTCAGCGACTGCACCTGACGGGCCGGCACTCCCGCTGCCGAGACACCATTCACAAATCGCGTAACAGAGGCACGTGACGGAACGGATGGAATCGACGCAGTACGACCCGACAGCCCGGCGACTTTGCAGATCTGCCAGCTCATCTTCGAGTCGAGCTTCAACAGCCGTTGCAATTCGATCGGTCGGCGAACGCCAAGCGTGGCCAAAACCGTCCCAAACGCGCGACGGACATCGGCCAAGACTTCATCGCTTTCGCTATGGAACGTCACCGTCCTCTGTTCAAGTTCAGCTACCGCCATTGCCACAGTGTATCGTTTTGACGACACAACACCAGCAAACAACAAAAGACTTCCAGAAAATTTTCTTGACTAAATTTTCACGATCCCTACTTTTGTTTTCATGCACAGACCGAATATCGCCGCGAACATCTTCACGCGAACTGTCGTACGAACGGGCGCTCGAGCCGTTCAATCGGCATTCACATTGGTCGAACTGCTTGTCGTGATCGGCATTATCGGGCTGTTAATCGCCATTTTACTTCCCGCATTAAGCAAAGCGCGGGCTGCGGCGCAGGCAACGGTGTGCTTATCGAATCTACGCCAGAT
Source organism: uncultured Phycisphaerae bacterium (assembly GCA_964236135.1). Lineage (GTDB taxonomy): Bacteria > Planctomycetota > Phycisphaerae > Tepidisphaerales > Tepidisphaeraceae > CAXSBN01. The sequence continues at coordinate 5,242 of CAXSBN010000003.1, read as the reverse complement.
TGGTATCGCTAATTTTACTTACGCAACTGAGAACCGAGGGTGTCTTTGCCCGCCCGCGGGAGCGAGCGTTGGCACGGACACGTTCAATGGGTCGACGGGTCCGGCGAGCAAGTTTTGGAATTATCTATTGGTGAGCGGCCCGACCACTCAATACGACAGCACTCGTGGATTTTTGTCGCCTTACCTAAAATCGGCGGCCGTGTACGAGTGTCCGACGATGTTGCCGTTTGAACTTCCCGTCCTCACTATTCCAGCCACCTATGGAAATGCGCTATTTAGTAACACGGCCGCCATCAAATTCACTCAGATAAAGCAATCGAGTGAAACGGTCGCATTCGGGGATGCGATTAACCCGGTTCCAAGTTTAAATAGACTTCAACGGCCAGGAAACCTTTTTACAAATACTGCCGGTTCATTTTCCAATGACTCCTTTCACGGTCGGCATGCAAATGGCTACGGGAATGTCGCATTCCTTGACGGGCATGCAGGTCGACTGCTGGCGCAACGAAGGACCAAGGAGACTTATGCCTCTTACATTCAACCGTATGTAGATTTTTTGGCAAAGAATCACATCGGGCCGATCTACCCGACCGCCATCGACTTTTCTGCTTACCCCAATAACGCCGCGTACACGGCGGCCTGTACCAGTACGCTCAACTATTACTTCTTTGTCGATAAGATAAATATGAAGTAGTCGTTCAACTATTTTGACTGCGCCGTCCCTTACCTCAATTTCACCGTCGCCAACGTCATCGCCGCCAGCATCGCGGTGATGAGCCAGAAGCGGACAACCACCTGTGTCTCAGTCCAGCCTTTGCGCTGAAAGTGGTGATGGAGCGGGGCCATGAGGAAGACGCGGCGGCCCTCGCCGAAGCGTCGCCGGCTGTATTTGAAGTAGCCGACCTGGATCATCACGGACAGGGCCTCGACGACGAATATCCCACCGACGAGGAAGAGCATCAATTCCTGCCGGATAACGATCGCGATATAGCCGATCAATCCGCCGAGGGCGAGGCTGCCGGTATCGCCCATGAAGACGCGTGCCGGGTTGCAGTTGAACCAAAGGAAGCCAAGACACGCGCCGAGCATGGCGCCGCTGATCACCGCCATTTGACCGGCCGGCTCGATGCTCGGCATCAGTAGAAACTGCGCAAGCTCTCGAATGCCGACGATGAGCGACAAGAGCAGGAATGTGAAGCTCACCAGCGACATGCAGCCCGCTGCGAGGCCGTCGAGGCCGTCGGTGAGATTGACCGCGTTGCTGGCACCGGTCATGACCAGCGTGCCGATGATCATGAACAGCCACAGCGGCACGACAACGTGATATAAGTCGGCGCGGAGAAATGGGAAAAAGAACGCCTTTGCTTCCTCGTGCAGGCCGCCATAGATGTAGGTTCGCACCGAGAGCAGAATGCCCAGCCCGACTTGAAACATCAGCTTTTCCAGGCTCGATAATCCGGTGCGAGCTTTACCCGTGCGTCGAGCAGCCGTCAGTTTGAGCCAGTCGTCGACGGCCCCCACGCAGCCAAGCCAAATCAGGCAGATGAGCGCCATCTGCACATAGAAGTTGCTGAGATCGGCGAGCAACAGCGTCGTGAACGCGATCGCGACAATAATGAGCAGCCCGCCCATCGTCGGCGTGTTTTTCTTCGACTTCATCAGTTCATTCATCTGCTCCTGATCAAAGTCGGCTGCGTCGCCGATCTTTTGTCGCGTCAACCAGGCGATCACCGAAGAGCCGAACGCGAGCACGATGATAAAGCTGACAAGCACGGCGACGGTGGTTTGAAACGTGACGAAGCGGAAAACCCGAAGCGCGTCGAGATGATGGGCCTCCAGCCAGCCGCGATGGCGAAGTGTGAGCAGGTAAAGCATCGAGGTTGAGCAAGGTATCCGCGATCTTCACGCACGCCAGCTATGCGTGCGATGATTGACGACGAGATTCGACGATCGCGCGAGCGACAACTTCAAGTCCGACGCCTCGCGAGGCCTTCAACAAGATGAGATCGCCGGGTATTAATAACTGCGGTACTACCGCGGCAGCTTCGCGCGAGTCTTCAAATTGTCGGACACGGGCAAGGTCGATTCCCGCGGCGACTGCTGCTTGCGCGATCACCGCACCATCGCGCCCGACACACGCCAGTAGATCAAATTTACATGTGGAGACGAGCTGTCCGATCTCGCAATGATGGCGTTCGCTCGTTTCGCCGAGTTCTCGCATGTCGCCGAGCACGGCGATCTTCCGCCCGCGGGATGGCAAATCCATTAGCGTTTCGATGGCGGCACGCATCGAATTCGGGTTCGCGTTATACGCATCGTTGAGCAACGTCACGCCACCGCCGGCATCGCTCAATTGCAGCCGCATGTCCGGCGAGCGCGAAGTGGCGAGTGCTTTGAAAATCTGTTCGTCCGCCAGCCCGAGCTCCCTCGCCACGCCGATCGTCGCCAGGGCATTTAACGCAGCGTGCTTTCCGAGCGCGTTTACGAAAATCAGCTCGCGCGAATCGTTGAATCGAAATCGCGTGCCGGTCGCATCGCATTCGATTTCCGTCGCGCGCAGATCGTTGGTTCGACCAAATCCAAACGTGACAATTCGACGCTTCCCATCTCGCACGAGATCGGCCAGCGCGCGATCGTCACCGTTAACGATCATCGTGCCGTTGGCGCGCAGGCCGCTCACGATGCTGGCGTTTTCGGCGCGAACACCTTCCAGGTCTTTCAGAAATTCAAGATGCTCCGCGCCGCAGTTTGTGATCACGGCGATATCGGGCTTTGCGATGTCAGCGAGCCGGGCAACCTCGCCGGGATGATTCGTGCCGACTTCCAGCACGAGATAGTCCTGTTCGATGTCGGCCGGGAGAATGGTGAGCGGGACGCCGATGTCATTGTTAAAACTTTTCGGCGACATCGTTCCGCGGAGCACACTGCCGAGCACGGAGTCAACAAGATATTTCGTGCTCGTCTTCCCGTTACTGCCCGCGACGGCAACGACCTTGCATAACAACGATTCGCGTGCACGGGCGGCGAGATCGCCGAGCGCGCGGCGCGTGTCGGCGACTTTAATCAACGGCAAATTTGTCGGAAGCTCGTTCGGAATGTCATGAACGATCGCCGCCGCCGCGCCTTGTGCCGCTGCTTCTGGGATAAAGCTGTGGGCGTCAAAATTATCGCCTTTGATGGCGATGAAGAGGCAGCCGGACTGCAATGCGCGCGTGTCGGTGCAGACGGCTGTAAACATTCTCGATGACTCGATGTCAGATCGAACGAATGTCCCGGAAACGGCAGACCGGACTTGTTCAAGGCTGATGTCTCGCATGGGTTTCGCGTTGCAAGTTGCAAACTCCTCTCTCCAGTACTCTGGGGAGAGGCAGGGAGAGGGGTCTTTGATTTGAAAGGCTCCATGGACGCGAGGACGCGAAAACCCCTCTCCCAACCTCTCCCCAGAATACTGGAGAGAGGGGCAAGAGAGAGGGTCACCTCGCCGAAACTTGTTTCTTCGCCCGCATCGCGCGCGTCGCTTCTTCCACATCGTCGAAGTGATGTTTTGTCGTCCCGATGATCTGATAATTCTCGTGACCCTTCCCCGCGATCAGCACCACATCCCTCGCCGTTGAATCATCCATTGCCTGCTGGATCGCACGGCGTCGATCGAGTTCGACAACCGCCGGCTTCGCGTTGTCGCCTGGTAATCCCGCGACGATTTCATCGAGAATTGCCTGTGGGTTTTCCGTGCGCGGATTGTCGGAGGTGATGTATAGCGCATCCGCTAATTGAGAGGCGATGCGCGCCATGCGCGGCCGCTTGGTGCGGTCACGGTCGCCGCCGCAGCCGAAGACGACGCGGAGTTTGCCGCGCGTCAGCGGGCGCAATGCGGTAAGCACATTTTCGAGCGCATCGTCGGTGTGCGCATAATCGACGAGCACGGCAAACGCTTGCCCCGCGCGAACGGCCTGCAGCCGGCCGGGCGCGCCGGCGGCGTCGCGGAAGGCCGCGGCAACCTGGTGCGCGTTCAGGCCAAACGTTTCCCCCGCCAGGGCCGCCGCGCACAACGCGTTCTCAACGTTATGTCGGCCGATCAATCCCATCTGCACATTCGCCCGGCCATCGGGAGTCACCAACACGAACGAACTGCCGAGGCTCGTGACCTTAACATCCTGCGCGCGATAGTCGGCGGACGCCTGCATGCCGAACGTGATCAACTTGCCATCGCAGTCACGCGTCATACGCGATGCGTTCGCGTCGTCCGCATTCACCACCGCAACCGCGTCCCGGCTCAGCGAGGCGAAAAGTTTCGCCTTGGCGTCGGCATAGCGTTCCATCGTGCCATGATAATCAAGATGGTCGCCCGTGAGATTCGTGAACCCGGCGGCCTCGAATTCGATGCTGCCGACACGCTGCTGATCGAGCGCATGACTCGACACCTCCATCGCGCACGCAGCGCAACCATTATCGCGCATCGCCGCCAGCATGCCGGCCAGCTCGACCGGGCCGGGCGTCGTCATCGTCGCTTCGCGCACGCCATCGCCGTCATCGATTTCAACCGTGCCGATCATGCCGCATTTCTTATCGAAGCGATTTAGCAGATGACGCAGCAAATAAGTTGTCGTCGTCTTGCCGTTAGTCCCAGTCACGCCGATGATTTTCACCGCCTTGCCTGGCTCGCGATGAAATAGATTTGCGAGTCGTGAAGCGGCCGCGGGATCAGCGATGGCGATCTGCGGCAGTTCGAGCGACGCATATTCTTTTTGAGTGACGACAGCCACCGCGCCGCGTGCGTGCGCGTCGGCGACAAACTTGATTCCGTCCTCTCTCGTGCCCGGCCGCGCGATGAAGAGGTCGCCGGTTTTCACGATTCGTGAGTCTTCAGAGATGCCAAGAATCTGAACGTTGGGAATCGATTGAACGTCGAGGGCGGCATCGAATTGGCGCAGCAGATCGTGAAGCAGCACCGGGGAACCTCCATGTTCCGTGCGACGGCATTAAAAAAAATCAGCCGTCGCTCGGCGAGTGCGAGGGTAACCATTTAGGGACGCGTCCGAAAGTATGAAGGTCAAAACGCGTCGATTTTACCGATCTCCCGTACCGCGGGCGTCTTGCCCGTAGGGCTCACGTTTTGCGTCAGGGCAACCGCATTCTATTATCTCCTCTCCCTGTACTCGGGGAGAGGCAGGGTGAGGGGTCTTCTGTCGCTTGAAAACGCCCCTCACCCGACCTCTCCCCGAGTACAGGGAGAGGAGAAAAA
>CAXSBN010000002.1:138795-171626 GCA_964236135.1 uncultured Phycisphaerae bacterium | reverse complement strand
CGAGTACAGGGAGAGGAGAAAAAACGAAATCATCCAGAATGCGGTTGCCCTGGCAGCAAATCGCAGAGGCGCGTCGGACCGTTGAGAAATCGGCAGTTTCGATATATACTGAATGATGCTATGATCGTCTTTGCGTGGAACGTGACGAATGTCGGACACATAGGGAAACACGATGTCGACATCGATGAAGCCGAGTTGGTCATTCGTGATGCCGAGCCACCGTTTCCGATGAAGGTTGAGGACGACAAGCTGCTCGTCTGGGGCAAAACAGCTTCAGGTCGGTGGCTGCAGGTGGTTTTTGTATTCGTCGAGGACGAGCAAATTGATTTCGATGAGTTCAACTTGCAAGAACTCGTCGAGATCGACGACGGTGCGGACATCGTGCGAGTGATTCATGCTCGCGAGCTAACCGCCGATGAAAAAAAGCGCGCACGCAAGTTGTTGAGGTAATGATGAGAAAACAAAAGTTGTCCAAGAAGCGGACCGGCAAACTCGATTACGGCAAGATGAACGCGGTCCAGCTACAGACGGCTACGCGGCAGTTCGACAGGCCAATGGTGATCGACGACGCAAAGCCTTTAATCGCGGCCGAACGAGGGCGATGGAAGAACGCTAAGAGCACCAATTTAGGTGGTCGACCGCGAAAGCCGTCGGAAGAAAAGTCGGTCCGGATCTTGATGACCATCGAGCCACGGCTTCTGAAGCTCGCGGATGCCGCTGCGAAAAAACGCGGCATCAGCCGCTCGGAGCTGTTTGCGAATGGAATTCGCGCTGTCGTCTCAAAATAGCGAGCGTTTTCGAACTTCTTCGGATTCGAGGCACCGCATTATCCGCTACATTCCCCTCCCATGACCGAACTCCAAATCAAGCAGCAGCGGATCGCCGAGTTTTGCCAGATGCATCGGCTCGATGGCGTTTATCTTCAACGGCGGAATAACTTCGCGTGGGTCACCGGCGGGCGGGATAACCACATTGCTAATAATTCGCCCGCTGGTGTCGCGGGCATTGTCGCGTTTGCGGATGGCAAGCGCGTCTGCTTTACGAATACGATCGAAGGACCTCGCTTTCGCGATGAAGAGCTGGCCGGCACGGGGATAGAGGTCGCAACCTATCTCTGGCACGAGCCAAGCCATGCGACGAAGAAATTCCTCGAAATGACCGGCGGCAAAAAGATTGCGGCCGACGTCACCGATGCCGGCGAATTTAATCATTTCAGCGCCGGCATGACCAGGCTGCCGGGTGAATTCAATGAGCTGCGTTGGTCGCTCGTGCCGGAAGAAATCGAACGTTTCCGCGAATCTGGAAAAGCCGCCGCCGCCGCGATGGAGAAGGCGTGTTTGCAAGTGAAGCCCGGCATGACCGAGCACGAAATCGCGGGCATTCTCGATAAGGAAATGCACTCGGCCGGCGGTAATCCGGTCGTGACGCTGGTGGCTGTCGACGATCGCATCCAAAAATTTCGGCATCCGATTCCGACAAAGCAGAGGCTTCGCGAAACCGTGATGCTTGTCAGCTGCGCCGAGTCAGCGGGGCTGATTTCGAATCTCACACGGTTTGTGTCGTTCAAGCCGCTATCGGAGGAGATTAAGAAAAAGCAGCAGGCGGTCTGCAATGTGGATGCGACGATCAATCTCGCCACCGCGCCGGGCAAAACGCTGGGCGATCTCTTCGGCGTGATCGCAAAAGCGTACGCCGACAACGGTTATCCGAAGCAGGAAGACCTGCATCACCAGGGCGGCAGCGCCGGCTACAACGGCCGCGATGAATTCGCGATTCCTTCGTCGAAAGTCGTCGTCAGGCCATCGCAGGCGTTCGCGTGGAATCCATCCATCACCGGCACGAAATGCGAAGACACCATCGTGTGTCACGAGGCCGGCAACATCGAAGTGCTGACCGCGCACAGCAGCGATTGGCCAAGCATTGAAGGACAATCGCCGGACGGCAACACATTGCGCCGCGCGGCGATTCAAGTTTTGAGTTGAAGAATCGACGAAGTTTGCCGATAGTTCACCCGCGGTTCATTTCGAATGATTCGGCGACATGGTCGCCAACAATTTCCCAGGAGTTGCGAATGCGGGCGATCCCCAGATGCTTCGTGTTGTCGATCGCTTTATCCGGCCTGATTGCACTCGCGGGCTGTAAAAAAGAGAACTCACCGTCCGGCGGGATGAGCGGCACGTCGAGCACCGACGCCATTCTCATCGGACACGTCGCCTCCATGACCGGCGACACCGCAACGTTCGGCGTCAGCGCTGATGAAGGCATTCGGCTGGCGCTCGATGAAATCAACAAGGCCGGCGGCGTGATGGGTCGGCCGGTGAAAGTCATCACCGAAGATGACCGCTCGCTGGCCGATGAGGCCAAGACCGCATGTAACAAATTGATCACGCGCGACAAAGTCGTCGCCGTGCTCGGCGAGATTGCGTCCAGCCGATCGATCGCGATCGCGCCGGTGTGCGAAGACGCGAAGATCCCCATGCTCTCGCCCGGCAGCACGAACCCGAAGGTAACGCAGGGGTACGAATACGTCTTCCGCAATTGCTTCATCGACCCGTTCCAGGGCACGGCGATGGCGAAGTTCGCGATGGATGCCACGCCGGCGGGACTCGGATTGAAAAAGTTCGCCGTGCTATTTCCAGTGAACAGCGATTACGGCGTCGGCCTGAAGACTTTCTTTGAAGAGGCGGTCAAAAAGCGCGGGGGCGAGATCACCGTCGAGGCGGCTTACACCGAAAAAAGTGACGTCGATTTCAACAGCCAGCTCACCAAGATCAAGGCGACCAATCCCGAAGCGATTTTCGTCTCGGGTTATTACACCGAGGCCGGCTTGATTGCGAAGCAGGCGCGGGCGCTGGGCATCACCGTGCCACTACTCGGCGGCGATGGCTGGGATAGCGACCAGACCGTCAAAATCGGCGGCGATTCGATTAACGGCTGTTATTTCTCGAATCACTATTCAGCGGATGAGGAGCGTCCGGAAGTGAAGAAATTCGTCGCCGATTACAAAACAAAATTTGCCGGCAAAGTTCCCGATGCGATGGCGATCCTGGCGTATGACTCGCTGAAAATCATGTGCGATGCCATGACCCGCGTCGGAGGCACCGACGGCACCGCCGTCGCGAAGGCGATTGCCGCGACGAAGGATTTTCCCGGTGCCTCGGGCGTGACGACGATCGACAAGGACCACAACGCGAGGAAGAGCGTCGTGATCCTGAAAATCGACGGTGGGCAGTTCAAATACGCAGGCACCGTCAAGCCGGAGTGAGTCGCCGTTTCATCCGTCGTCCGCAACACGCTTCATGCAAGAAACTCTTCAGGTATTCCTGCAGCAACTCGTCAACGGCCTGTCCCTCGGCGCGATTTATGCGCTGATCGCGGTTGGCTACACGATGGTGTATGGCGTGTTGCAATTGATCAACTTCGCGCACGGCGATGTCTTCATGATCGGTGCGATGCTGACGCTCGTATCGGCGCGCTTCTTCGGCTTCGTGAAGAACGATCAGATCATGACTGAGAGCAAGTGGGCGTTCCTCCTTTGCGTTGCAATCTCAATCGCGGCGTGCGGCTTGATCGGTTTTCTCATTGAACGTCTCGCGTATCGCCCGCTCCGCAACAAGCCGCGCATCAATTCGTTGATCACCGCGATCGGTATCTCACTGCTCCTCGAGTTCGGCGGCCAGCATCCAAGAGTATTCGGCCCCACGCCGCAGCCGTTTCCGCGCGACATGGTGCCGAACGTCGCCAAGATCTATTCGTTCTCGTTCCACTTCTTTAGCGGGTCGGTGGAATTCACGGTGTCGCGCATCAATATTTTGATTCTGTGCGTGACGGTCGTGCTGATGCTGACGCTCAGCTACATCGTGCTACGCACGCGCATGGGCTTGGCACTGCGGGCCGTCAGCTTTCGATTTGATACGGCCGCGCTGATGGGGATCGACATCAATCGTGTCATCAGCTTCACGTTCATCCTCGGCAGCGCGCTGGCCGGCGCGGCGGGAGTGCTGTACGCCGTCAAATATCCAAAGGTCGAGCCGCTGATGGGCCTGTTCCCCGGCGTGAAGGCGTTCGTCGCGGCCGTGTTTGGCGGGATCGGCAACATCACCGGCGCGGTCGTTGGCTCGATCGTTCTTGGCTTGGTCGAGGTGATGGTCGTCGGATACCTGCCCAACGGTTCACAATATAAAGACGGCATCGCGTTCGTGATCCTAATCGCAATCCTTCTAGTCAAACCGTCCGGCCTGCTCGGAAAGAACGTTGTCGAAAAAGTCTGAACAAACTCGCCCGTTGCAAGTCGATTTCGTCCCCCGCGCGACCGTGACGCAGAGCGGGAATGATCGCTCGCCTTGGATCGACTCGCTGATCGCCAATGGCCCGTTGCCGATCTTACTGCTGCTGCTGATTCCGCTCGGCAGCTTCTTCGAGCATCAGATCGATCCATACATTTTCCGCATCATGATGTTGATCGGCATCAACATCATTCTCGCGGTCAGCCTGCAACTCATTAACGGATTCAGCGGCCAGTTTTCGCTGGGCCATGCCGGATTCATGGCGGTGGGGGCGTACCTGGCGGCATATCCCGCAATCAACTATTCGCAACGGCTTCACGACCCGATCGGCCCGCTATGGTTCTACATCGCATTGGCGGCGCTAACGGTCGTAGTCGCCGCGATTCTTGGCGGATTGTTCTTCCTGTTACGCGTCTCGCAAAAACTCTTCGCCGCCGCGCCGGCGGTGCTGATGTTGCTCTTGCTCGTTTGGTTGATGATCGACGTGTCGATCGCGTCGAGCCCTTCCGATGACGAGTATGGCAACGTGTTGATCTGGTCGAAACTCTTTTCGCTCATCAGCAACGCATTCAGCGGCGCGCTGGATCATGGGCAGCCCATCGCCGCGAAAATCGCGGCTTCGATCCCGTTGTCCATCGCGATACCGGCTTGCTTCCTCGTTCTGATTCTCGGCTCGGCCAGCTTCGCGGCTGTCGTCGGATTCATCGTCGGCCTGCCCGCTTTGCGCCTTCGTGGAGACTACCTCGCCATCGCCACGCTCGGCATGGCTGAGATCATTCGCATCGTGATTCAAAATTCGCCACCGCTCGGCGGCGCGTTAGGGTTAACCGGCATTCCGCGGTACACCAATTTTTCATGGCTGTACGCGTTCGCAGTGATCACGATCGTTGTGGTGTGGCGGCTCGCGTATTCGTCGCAGGGCCGCGCGATCGTCGCCGTGCGCGAAGATGAAATCGCCGCGAGCGCCTGCGGCGTCGATCCGACGGGCCGCAAGGTGACGGCGTTTGTCATCGGCGCGTTTTTCGCGGGCGTGGCGGGTGCGTTGTTCGCGCTGCTCGAGCGGAACATCACGCCCGGTTATTTCAACATGACCAAGTCAATCGAAGTCGTCGTGATGGTGACGCTCGGCGGGCTCGGAAGCATTAGCGGCGCGATCCTGGCGGCAGCGGTGCTGACGATTCTTCCCGAGCTGTTGCGCGAACCGCCAAGCATCGGTTGGGGATGGGTCGGCGTGCTGCTGCTCTGCGGCGTCATCGTCGCGATCGCCCGCCGGCGCGGTAAGCCTTGGAAAACGCCAGTGCTGACGATCCTCATTGCCTGCGCGGCGTGGGAAATCATCCGCGCGCTCGCCATCGTCTTTAACATCCGTTTATCCGAATTGCGCATGGTGATCTATTCATCGTCGTTGGTGCTCATGATGCTGCTGCGACCGCAGGGCCTGCTTGGGGGGCGTGAGCTGTGGCCACGGCGATTGTTCGGCCGGCGCGCGGCGATCGCGACGGAAGATCGCCAGTCGCCCGCCACGGTGGCGATCTCATGAGTGCGATTCAGAAAACGACAATTTTGTCGCCGCCTCTGCTGCACGCCGATCGCGTCTGCCGCAACTTCGGCGGGCTTCGCGCGGTCAGCGATTTTTCGATCGGCGTGAGCGTCGGCGACCTCGTCGGACTGATCGGCCCCAACGGCGCGGGCAAAACCACCGCGTTCAATCTCGTCACCGGCGTCTACCCGCCGAGCAGCGGCACGATTTCTCTCGGCGAACAGCGTATCGACGGCCACTCGCCGGTTGAGATTAATCGCAGCGGCGTGGCGCGCACGTTCCAGAACATCCGCCTGTTCGGCTGCCTGAGTGTGCTCGATAATGTCTGCGTCGGCTTTAATCGCCCGGTGGGGCAGGGATTAGTCCGCACATTGCTCCGCACGCCGCGCTTCGCGCGCGAAACAAAACGCTCCGAACAGCGCGGCCTCGAATTGCTATGCACGCTAAAGCTCGACGACAAAGCGCACCTCGAAGCCCGCAACCTCGCCTATGGCGATCAGCGACGTTTAGAAATCGCCCGAGCGCTCGCAACCAATCCGAAAATTCTCCTCCTCGACGAGCCGGCCGCGGGCATGAACCCGCGGGAGAAGTTGGTTCTGATGGATCTGATCCGCTTCATCCGCGATACCTTCGAGATCGGGATTTTATTGATCGAGCATGACATGAAGCTGGTCATGAACATCTGCGAAAAAATCACGGTGCTCGACCACGGCGAAACCATCGCCATTGGTTCGCCGAGCGAGATTCAAGCAAATCCGAAAGTGATCGAAGCGTATTTGGGCGAGCCGGGGTGAGTGCTCAAGGCCACAGAAGGTGATGTCATGAACCGTGTTGAAGAACTTAAGCAAGCTATACTCGAGCTTCCAGAAGAAGATTATCGAAAATTTCGAGATTGGTTTGAGCATTTCGAGAGCTCCGAAGAAACCCAACAACTGGATACGTCGGAACACAAAAATTCTGATTAACTCAAAGGAGTGTGTTTTTCGTTTACGTCTAAGCGAGCAAATCTCGTGTTTTATACACGGGCGTGACGAATGATCTGGAGCGAAGGCTGGTCGAACATAAACAGAAGCTAACCGATGGATTTACCGCGAAGTACAACGTGAATCGACTTGTCTTCTACGAAGAGTTTATGAACGTCACCGAGGCCATCGAGACGGAGAAGAAAATCAAAGGATGGTCGCGAGCGAAGAAGATTGCACTAATCGAGTCTAAAAATCCCGACTGGCGGGATCTATCCGACGACCGTCATTCAGAAGGAGCCTACGCGACTGAACTCTCGGTTTCGAAGACCGCTTGGCTGACGGGATTCTTCGGTCGCTTAGGCTCCCTCTGAATGACGCTCCTGCCGTAATTGAACGTGTTACTCTCCATCTCCAACCTCGCCGTCCGCTACGGTGCCATCGAAGCTCTGCATGGCGTCTCGGTCGACATCGACGCCGGCGAGATTGTGTCGCTCATCGGCTCGAACGGCGCGGGCAAGACGACGCTGCTTCGCACGATCAGCGGGTTGCTTAAGCCCGTGGCCGGCTCGATTGTGTTCGATGGTCAACCGATCGAAAACATGCCGCCGCACCAGATCGTCAAGCGCGGGATCAGCCATTCGCCGGAAGGGCGGCAGGTGTTCGGAAATCTCACCGTCAGCGAGAATTTGCACGTCGGCGGATATCAGCAAACCGACCGCGCGAAGCTGCACGGTGACCTCGATCGCGCGTATTCGCTCTTCCCGGTGCTCGGCGAGCGAAGATCACAGAAGGCCGGCACGCTCAGCGGGGGCGAGCAGCAGATGCTCGCCATGGCCCGCGCTCTCATGCAGCGGCCGAAGTTGTTGTTGCTCGATGAGCCGTCGCTTGGCCTGGCACCGCTGATCGTGCGGAAAATTTTTGAGATCGTTCGCGAAATCAATGCGCAGGGCACGACGGTGTTCCTCGTCGAGCAAAACGCCAGGCAGGCACTGTCGATTGCAAATCGCGCTTATGTTTTGCAAACCGGACGGGTGATCAAGACCGATCAGGCGGGCGCGCTATTAAATGATCCGGACGTGAAGGCCGCTTACCTTGGCGGTTGAATTTGCGATCTCCATTCCACCTGGGCGGTCACCAGATAGTGGTCGCTTAAAAATACTCCATCGGCTGCGCGTGTGCGATCGATTTCCGCAGCCTCGGTGACAAATTGCGACGTCTTCAGAATCCAATCGATCCGCGAACCGTCGATCGCCTCTTTCCAGCCGTTGAAGCTCGCTTCGTTTTTATTCCGCTCGGGCTTTAGCTCGCGGAATGTGTCGATGAATGGCACGCCCTCCGGGTGAGGTTTAGTCAGCACCGCATACGCCGACGAGTCTTCGGTGCTGTTGAAGTCGCCGGTCAGGATGATCGGAAAATGCTTCGCAAGCAGCGGCAGTTTCGACGCAAGCAATCTCGCCGACTGCTCTCGCGCCACCATACCGACATGATCGAAATGCGTGTTCGCGAAAAGCAAATCACGATCGCAAACCCGATCGTGCAGGCGGCCCCAGGTGCAGATGCGTTCGAGTGCGGCGTCCCATCCTTTGGACGCGACGACGTCGGGCGTTTCGCTCAGCCAGAACGTGCCGCTGTCGAGAAGATCGAACCGCGATTTGCGGACGAAAATAGCGCTGAACTCGCCTTTGCGTTTTCCGTCTTCCCGGCCGACGCCGACGATGTGGTATCGGTCGCCGAGCGCCTTGGATAGGTCATCGAATTGATCCGCCAGGACTTCCTGCGTGCCCAGAAGGTCAGGATCGAGCTTTCGCATCTCGGCGATCAGCGGCCCGCGCCGATTCCCCCAGCCATTCACACCGTCGTCCGCGCCGCTGTTGCGAATGTTGGAAGTGACGATGCAAATGCCGGCGGCGGAAGAGCGCGTCGACGGTGTGGTTGTAGAGGCAGGCGCTTGTGAAAAACCCGCCCGGGTTGCGAGCAGAAGAATCAGACAAAACACTCCATGGCCCACTTTGGTTCGCATCACACGCCGGTTGCTGATTTGACCATCCGCGAGCTTATCGTCTGTCTGCTGTCACGAAGGTCATTTGAGCGCATTGTCCATCAGACGTGGTTCGACGGCGAGATGGCTACGCGTCTGCGCGACGGCTTCGCCGAACGCCATGCGGCGGCGTCTTTCCATCGTTCCGCAGATTCGATCGAGCACATTTTCGTGAAATTGCACGAACTCCTCCTTTGAAGCGCCGGGTATCGCGATTTGCGATAAGACGATCGACATCAGGAGCCCGTGCCAGGCATCGAGCAACTCGGGCGAGGCCTCTTCTTTACGCGAGGCCAGCCAATTACCCGTGCGATTGGCAAGTTGCTCGGCGGCGGCATCTAACTGGGCGGCAACACTTGACGGCAAATCTTGTAGCAGCTCATCAAGAGTTTCCACGTCGTCCGAGTCCGCTTCCTCGAAATCATCGTGCGAGTTGTTTAAATAGTTTCCGGTTTCATGATCTAGAAACGGCGCATCTTCGGAGAAGATAAATTCGATATCGCGACGCTGCAGAAATGTTTCGATCGGCTCGCCGATCAGACGGCGTCTTAAATCTTCAGGGTGGCCCGCAAATCCCTTGACGAAGTCGGAAACGTCGGCGTTTCGCCAATCTTCAAGCCCGCCGACGACAGCTGCGGGCTTTTGCCAATCCTTCGGCAGCCGCATGCCGTGATCGAATGCCCATCTCGCCGCGCCGGCGATCAGCAGACGAATCTCGCCGAGCGAGGCTTCCCGCATCGGCGTATTCATTCCCCGAGCCGTCGCCAGCATCTCCTGAAGCTGCTCAATGGGCGCGTGCATCGTCAGCCAGCAATCTTTGAGGCCCGCAATGCCGCGGTCGACGAGGAAGCAGGCGATGCCACTCAGTCCGCCAGCCGACTTGTAGACAAAAATGTTGGCCTGATCATGTGTTTCATAATCCAGCGACATCCAGCATCGCAATGTGCCGCCGGTCGCGTCGGCGAGTCGTTTGGCCGGACTCGTGGACCGCTTTCGACGCACCTCAAGCTGCTTGGCTTTCTTTCGAGCATTCAACCGAGCCTTCTTGTCTGGTCTCGACATGTCAAATCCTCCGTGCTTTGTTGAAATTATTGGAAGGTGCCAGCCAACCGATTAAGTCAGAGCAATGGCTTGGATAGACCTAGGTTTAAGAAGCACGCTTTTTCCGGGAGTCCTTTTTCGGCGGATCGATGTCGATGAACTCGACGATGTGCGACAGGGCAACAGTTCGCCAACGGTGAACGACGTAATAGCCAGAAGAGTCGCGGATCGTCTCAATCGGCATGATCGCGCTGCTCGGTCCAACCACGACAGTTCCAGGATCGAGAACGTCGATCGCAGTCGCGTTCGTCAGCCGAGCGCGAAACGGCTGAAAAGGCTGATCATGAAGTTTGCTTAAAAGATCACGGGCTCGCATGAAACATCATTCTACAAACGCTCGCTGACCACGCCAATTTTTTCGCATTACCCCGCACGCCTGTCGAGGTTCGCGAGCCTAGACGAACGCCTTCTCCGGTGATCGTCGCACTCTCCGTTACAGATTAGGTCGAAGTGCAGAAATTTACGACGCCAGCTTCTTGGCCTTCTCGCGCACGCTGTCGATGTCGCCGACGTAGAGAAACGCCTGTTCCGGGAGGTCGTCGCAGTCGCCGTTGCAGATCTGGTCGAAGCTTCTGAGTGTATCTGCTAGTTTGCAATAAATGCCGGCGAAGCCGGTGAACTGCTGGGCGACGAAGAACGGCTGGCTGAAGAATCGCTCGATCTTTCGCGCACGGCTCACGATCAGTTTGTCTTCCTCGCTCAATTCATCGACGCCGAGAATCGCGATGATGTCCTGTAGATCGCGATAGCGTTGCAGCATGGTCTGCACCTTGCGGGCGATGCGGGCATGCTCGTCGCCGACGATGTCGGCGCTAAGTGCGCGCGAGGCCGACGCAAGCGGATCGACGGCCGGGTAAATACCCTTCGAGGCGATGGAACGTTCGAGGTAGATGAACGCGTCGAGGTGGGCGAAAGCGTTCGCCGGGGCCGGGTCGGTCGGATCGTCGGCGGGAACATAGACGGCCTGCACCGACGTGATCGCGCCATGTTTCGTCGACGTGATGCGCTCCTGCAACTCGCCCATTTCCGTGGCGAGTGTCGGCTGATAACCGACCGCCGACGGCATTCGGCCGAGCAGGGCCGACACTTCCGAGCCGGCCTGCGTGAAACGGAAAATGTTGTCGATGAACAGCAGGGTATCCGCGCCGGTTTCATCGCGGAAATACTCCGCCATCGTCAGCGCGCTTAGTGCCACGCGAAGACGCGCGCCGGGCGGCTCGTTCATCTGCCCGAAGACCATCACGGTCTGGTCGATGACATGCTTTCCGGTGTTGCCGATCTCGGCCTCCTGCATTTCCATCCACAGATCGGTCCCTTCGCGCGTGCGTTCGCCGACGCCGGCGAAGACCGAGTAACCGCCGTGCTGCTGCGCGATCCGCGCGATGAGTTCCTGAATGACGACCGTCTTGCCGAGCCCCGCGCCGCCGAAGAGTCCTGCCTTGCCACCGCGAAGGAATGGCGTGAGCAGGTCGATCACCTTGATGCCGGTCTCGAACACCTCGGCCTTGGGGGTGAGGTCGGTGAATTCCGGCGGCTGGCGATGGATCGGGCGCGTTTCCGTTGTATTGACCGGTCCGCGATTGTCGATCGGATCGCCGAGCAGGTTGAACACCCGGCCAAGCGTTTCCTTGCCGACAGGCACCGAGAGCGGGCCACCCGTATCGACGACTTCCATGCCGCGTCGCAGGCCGTCCGTCCCGCCGAGCGCGACGGCGCGAATGCGGCCGCCGCCCAGATGCGAAGCGACTTCGCCGACGAGGTGCATCTTGTGGCTTTTCGCCTGCCCGTCGGGCGACCCTTCGGGGCCGCCCTGGATTTCACCGGCGATCGTGCCGTCAAGTTTGATGGCATTGTAAATCGCGGGCATGTGGCCTTCTTCGAATTCAACGTCGAAGGTCGAGCCGATCACCTGCGTGACTTTTCCATTGGCGGGCATGAGCGTTCCTCTTGAAAAAAAGCGAGAACAACGAGAGCAAGCTGATATTTTCGCTCGTACAGGCGGAATGTCGAGCGAGTCAGGAGATCGTACAAACTTTCACGAAGAGGCTCAAGCGGATTGGATTTGAAGAGCAGTTGAAAGGTTGATCCGCTTCGCTGATCAAGGTGATTATCTACAGTGTCAAAACCGTGGCATCTTCGACGTTCCAAATTGTCGGATTGATGCGGTTCCAACAACTCTCCAGTGTTCCGCCGCTCACCCAATCCTATCACGTTCTTTACGATCACTTAGCGCAAGCCTCGCAGTGCGCTATTAACTCTTCTCTAGCCTGCTGAACCGGAGTCGACGCGGCGTTTACCGCCGCGATTCGGAATGAGTTTACCTTTTTGGGAGTAGTAAATGCGGAAGAATCAAGCGGTCTTGAAGTGGGTGGCGGCGGCGGCGGGCTCGCTCGCGATAGTGTCCTCGGCTCGGGCGGCGGTGTTTATTACGGAAGTCGACCCAAATGGAAGCAGCAAAAGTTACGCGGGTGACTGGTTTGAGCTGAAAAATGAAGGGTCCAGCGTCGACCTGAGCGGCTGGAAAGTTGACGATAATTCGAACTCGTTCGCTAGTGCTGTGCCAATTCGTAACGGCGTTGTTTTGCCCGCCGGCGCTTCAATTCTTCTTATCGAAAGCAACACCTCTGGCACGAACGACGCCACCGTCACTACAGCGTTTAAGTCGGCTTGGGGACTTTCCACGGATTCGGTCGTTTTAGCCTATGGTGGAAGCGGAGTCGGCCTGGGATCGACGGGCGATTCGGTCAATGTATATGACTCAGCCGGTACGCTGCAGGCAAACGTAAGCTTCGGTGCAGCGCCCACGAACGGCGCAACGTTCGACAACACCGCAGAGGCAAACAACGCGACCATCAGTACCGCAAGTGCCGTGGGCACGAACGGGGCCTATGTTAATAATCTGACGGATAACGAAACCGGCTCGCCAACTACCATTACTGCCACGCCCGAGCCGGCGTCGGCGTCCATCCTGCTCGCTGGCGTGGGCATGCTCGCCCGTCGCAAGCGCCGTTGAATTTTCGAACTTTCTGTAAACGCCAAGAGCCGTCCGACACCACGTCGGACGGCTCTCTTGTTTTCAAGCGATCTCTCGAAGGCCGGGGTTGGATTCGAACCAACGAAAAGTGGATTTGCAATCCACGCCCTTGCCACTTGGATACCCGGCCGGTGCTTTCAATATCGGGCGAACGCACGGTCGACATTAGAAACGCCGGCGCGTTTCAATCGCATCGACGGAGCATGATTTTTCGCAACTCATAATCCGTCGCGCCCAGGTCTTTCTTGTATCGCATCTGGCCGCGCAATAAGTCGAAACAAGGTTCGCCACGCGCAATCGCCCGCTGAATCGCCATCGTAAACAGAACGATGCCGGGGCTCCATTTGGCGAACGCGCAATCGAATCCGGCCGCCCAGATCAGCGGGCCTTTCGATGAGGGGAAATTAATCATCCCGGCGGCTGGTTGATCGAACAGATAGAGCGTCTGCACTTCGATCCGCCTTGCTGCCGCGAGCTCGGGGAGCGCTCGACGAAACAGCGGACGATAAGTCCAGCGTGCTTTCATCCCCTTCGATCCGCCGGCCGCGCGCATGAAGGTGAGCACCCGCTCAATCGCCTCGGGCAGCGATTCGATCGTAAGCGCTATTTCGAGCCGCGCGCCAGCATCGGTCAACGCGTGCTTCAGTTTCCGCTTTAATTCCTTACGGTCTCGGCCTTCGAGTTGTGCGAGATATTTATCCCACGTCTTCGGCAGGGAAATTCGGCCGCTTGTCGCGCCTACATCATCGCTCAGCGAGAATCCTTCATCGAGCGCAAACGCATTGAGTGCTTTCCTCGCCGATCCGTCAGCCGGCATATTGTGAAACGTGATGCCGTCGGCCTCACTACATTGCGTTTTCAGTAGTCGCAACAAGCTTCGCCAGGCCGGCTCGTAGAAATCGGCATCGATCAACGGCTCGAGATTGTCACTGATCATCTCGCCGAGCATTTCAAGCGTGTTGTCCGCGCCGATCTGTAGTACAGACGTTACAATCTGCCATTGATGATTCGCCTTCGTCACATTGACGACCTCGCGCTTCGCGAACAGGTTCGCGCCGCCATCGCCAAGCGGCGCGGGATGCTGGCCTCGGAGATCGCCGATTGGTGGGAAATGGATGATGCCGATTACGTCGATTTGCTGAACGACATCCGTGATGAAGCGAATGGTTTGACGCGGGACGACAACTTCGACGACCCGCGGATGTGAGCGTTCTTCTTATCCCTCTCTCCAGACTTCGACGAACTCCGTCGAGTCGTACGCTGGGCAGAGGTTAGGAGAGGGGTCTTCGATCCGTGCGACGCGTAGAAATGAAAGACCCCTCTCCCGGCCTCTCCCTGAGTGCGGAGAGAGGAGTAAGAACGCGCTATCCGCTATCATCGCATCCGATGGCCACGAGCACCGAAGCCTGGAACGACGACCTGCTGCGTGATCCGCATCGTCAAACCGACAAACGCGCCCGCGTCCAGAAAATGTTCGCCGCCATCGCGCCGAGCTATGACCTGAACAACCGCCTGCACAGCATGGGCATCGATCAGCTGTGGCGGAAGAGGGCGGTGAAGCTGGCGGAGTTGAGAACGAACGATGTCGTGGTAGATGTGGCGTGTGGAACGGGCGACCTTTCACTCGAATTTCTGAAATACTTCGAGCGAACTGATTGGATGGGAGTGAACAATGACTATGCGGAGCAAATCGTAGGTGTCGACTTTACATTCGAGATGCTGCCCATTGCGCGGAACAAGTCACGCACCAATCAACGATCACCAATCGCGTTCATCAATGGTGACGCCCAGGCCCTCCCGCTCCCCGATCAATGCTGCGACCTCGTCTCCATCGCTTTCGGCATTCGTAACGTGCAGGACCCCGCCCTTGCGCTTCGCGAGTTTTATCGCGTGCTGCGTCCCGGCGGGCGCGTGATCGTGCTGGAATTTTCGCTGCCGACGAATTCGATCCTGCGCGGACTGTACAATTTTTACTTCCGACAGATCTTGCCGCGCACCGCCACGCTCATCAGCGGTGACAAAACCGGGGCGTACAAATATCTTCCCGAATCGGTCAACACGTTCATCAGCCGCGACACGATGATCGGCCTGATGACCGCCGCCGGATTTGAAAAGGTCGAACAATTCTCGATGACCTTCGGCGTGTGCATCTGCTATCGCGGCTACAAACCCAACGCCCAACGCTGATCCATGCCCCATCGCAATGAAACACCGGCCGCTCTGCTGGCGCAACTTGACGCGATCGCCGACGAAACACGCCTCCGGTTGTTGCATTTACTGGAATCGCAAGAATTGAGCGTCGTCGATCTTTGCGACATCATTCAATTGCCCCAATCGACCGTCAGCCGGCATTTAAAGATTCTGGCCGATCAGAAATGGGTTGATAGCCGGCGGCTGGCAACGACGAACCTGTACCACACGGTCGTCGACGGCCTGGACCCGGCGGCACAAAAGCTCTGGCAATTCACCCGGGAGCAGACCGAGCACTGGGCGACACTTCAACAAGATGCCCTGCGACTAAAGCGGCGGCTCGCCGACCGCCGCGACACCGACAGTCAATCCTTTTTCGCCGGCGCGGCTGCCGAGTGGGACAAGCTGCGCGGTGAGTTGTACGGCGATGGCTTTTCGACGGGCGCGATGCTGTCGCTCCTGCCCCGCGATCTGGTCATCGCCGACCTTGGTTGCGGCACCGGGCCGGTCGCTGAGAAGCTCGCGCCGCATGTTTCTCGTGTCATCGGCATCGACAATTCTCCCGCGATGCTCAAGGCGGCGAAGAAGCGGCTGGCGGCGTTTGACAATGTCGAACTCCGTAAGGGCGAGCTCGATGCCCTGCCGATCGAGTCGGCCAGTTGCACGGCGGCTTTCCTGGTACTCGCGCTCACGTATGCGCCCGAGCCCTCGGCAGTCATCAACGAAATGCGTCGCATTTTGAAACCGCAAGGTCAGGCCGTCATCGTCGATTTACTGCTTCATGACCGTGAAGACTTCCGCCGCCAAACCGGGCAAATGCATTCCGGCTTTGCCGCGGGTACCATTGAACAACTGCTGGGCGATGCCGGTTTTCAAGCGATCAGCTATTCGCCAGTGCCGGTCGCGCCGCAAGCGCGTGGGCCGGCATTATTTCTTACCTCCGCGCGGCGAATGGAGAGCGGAACTAAATCCGGATCGAACGCCCGGGTGAACAGAGTTTGACCAACTAGAAATTATCCAACGATGATAAACCAACTTTTGAACATTCGTATCTGGCCGATGATCGTCATGGCTCTGCTCACCGCCGCCGCGCGGGCGGACGACCGCTCGGTCGTCGTGAGCGGCGATGCGCGATTTACCGTCATCACGCCGAACCTGATCCGCATTGAAGACAAAAAGGGCGGCGAGTTCACGGACTCGCCGACGATGTTCGGCTACGACCGCGCGCGGCGGTTTGCCGATGCGAAGATCATCGATGATGCAAAGCGCGTCGAGATCAGCACCGCGGCGATTCACCTGATTTATACGCCCGATGGAAAGCCGCTTGGCGCGAGCAACCTCGTCGCGACCATTCAGCGCGACGGAAATTCGGTGGAGTGGAAGCCAGGCCAAGACGATCCGGAAAACCTTGGCGGCACGCTGCGGACGCTCGACGGTGTGAACGGCCCGCGCGATGTGGGCAAGGGGCTGATTTCGCGGAGCGGGTGGGCGGTCGTCGACGATTCCGGCATGCCGGTGCTCACCAGCGATTGGGTGAAGGCGCGGCCCAATCGTGAGGAAACCGATTGGTACCTTTTCGGCTACGGCCATGATTATCAAGCGGCGTTTAACTCGCTCGCGGCCATCAGCGGGCCGGTGCCGCTGCCAAGACGTAATCTACTCGGCCTCTGGTACTCGCGTTATTGGCCGTGGTCCAGCGACGATTACAAGCGGATCGTGAAAGAGTACGACGATCATCGCTTCCCGCTCGACAACATCGTCATGGATATGGATTGGCACCTGATCGAAATCCCCGGCAGCAACAACCACATGATCTGGACGGGATACACCTTTAATAAGAAGCTCATTCCGGATTTTGCGGAGCTGGCCAAGTGGTTTCACAAGGAAGGTTTGGCCGTCACGCTGAACGATCACCCGGCCGACGGCGTGCAGCCGCACGAATCGATGTATGCCGACTTCATGCGCGCCATGCATGCCGATCCCAGTAAAACCAACAAGATTCCATACGACACCGGCGACAAGCACTACATGGACACGTTCTGGCAATATACCCATGCGCCGTTGGATAAAGAGGGCGTGGATTTCTGGTGGCTTGATTGGCAACAGGAGCCGAATGTCAAAAGCATTCCGGGCCTGACGAATCTTGCATGGTTAAACAAATTTTATTTCGACAAGACATCGACGGACGGCAAACGCGGCGTGTCATTCAGCCGCTGGGCCGGCTGGGGCGACCATCGCTATCCGATCGAATTTTCCGGCGATGCGCATACCGGATTTCCGTCGCTCGCCTTTGAAGTGCCGTTCACCAGCACGGCGGGCAACGTCGGCTGTTTTTTCTGGTCACACGACATCGGCGGCCACCAGGGCGGGCGAAACGAAGAATCCTATGCACGCTGGTGCCAGTTCGGCGCGCTCTCGACGGCGCTGCGCAGTCATAGCACGCGCGATCCCAACACCGATCGGCGGCCATGGGCGTATCCGCAGTGGGCCGAGGATTCGATGCGCGACAGCTTTCAGTTGCGATCGAAGCTGATGCCGTACGTTTATTCGAGCGTCGCCGAGACGTGCACTAAAACGATCCCGCTCGTCCGGCCGCTTTATCTCGAACACCCCGATCAAGAAGAGGCGTACCACGTCGCGCACGAATACTACTTCGGCGACAACCTGCTCGTCGCGCCGCTGGCCACAGCAGGCACGGGCCCGAGCCGGCTGGCCTGGAACGCGGTTTGGTTTCCCCAAGGTTCGGGTACATGGCACGACTACTTCACCGGCGAGCGACACGCCGCGGGCTCGACATCGGTCGTCGCGTGCGACATCAGCACGTTCCCGCTCTTCGTCCGCGCCGGCGTGCCGCTCCCGATGCGGCCGTACTCGTCGCGTCCGACGGGCGAGCCGATCAGCGAACTGGTGCTCCGTTGCTATCCCGGCGAGGAGGGAAAAACGGGAAGCGATTCGCTTTACGAAGACGACGGCCAGACGCTGCTTTACAAGTCAGGGAAAAGCGCAACGACGGCGTTGAGCTATCAGAAGAGCGGCAAAACTATCAGCATCCACATCGCGCCAACAGTCGGCGAATTCGATGGGCAGTTGGCGGAGCGATCCTACACGATCGAGCTGCCGTGTCTGGAACAGCCGACGCGCGTTACCGTGGACGGTGCGGAGCAATCGGTCGAGTATGACGCGAAAGCGTTCATCGCACGCGTGAGAGTCGCAGCCCGGCCGATTCGCCAGGGAGCAACGGTCGTCATCGAGGCCAATGAACTGCCAGCCGAAACAATGCACGCAAATGCCGTTGCTGCGCGCATCCTCAATGTGGCGGGAAATACTTTACAGACGTCGATCAACGATCTCTTCGCCAACGCGCTACAGGCGACGACGGATGCGTCGCTCCACGCGGCGATTTTTGCCTCGGCCGGCGTGGCCGTCGTACCGACCAACGATAGCCCCACGCTTTATCACGGCACGGAGTCACTGAAATTCGTCTGTCCGGATCACCTTATCGACGACAACATGGTGAAAATCTCGCTGGTCGCGACCGAGGTGGAGGGGCGCGCCACGCCGGTCACGCTCATGAACGGCGCGACGCTCGATTCGAAGGCGATGAGTCAATTGCGCGACGCCCTGCCCATCGAGGATGACATCGCCGTTGAAGGCCGCCGGCCGAAGCTGAAGCTGTCGCTTTCGGTGAAGGGTCAGCCGATTGAGGCGATCATCGACGCGCCGGCCGCGCTGGGCATCGGACTGCGCGACCTTGCCCGGTCGGCCAAGGCTACGGCCAGCTCTACCGAGCCGGGTTATCACGTCTCGAGCGTGAACGACGGCATTGCCGCCGGCTATCCCGGCGATCGCGATCGCGAATGGTCGAGCAATAAGCAGCGCGACGGCGCCGCGGTGACGTTGACTTGGAAAGAGGATCAATCGGCCAGCCACGTTTTGCTATACGACCGCCCCAACGCCAACGACGACGTGCTGGCCGGCAAGCTGGTATTCAGCGACGGCAGCAGCCAGGAATTCGGCCCGTTGCCGGCAGACGGAAAGACGCCGCTGAAGATCGACTTCCCGGCCAAGACGATCCGCTGGGTGCGAGTGGAGATCACGAAGGTGAGCGACAAAACCGAGGATGCCGGTTTAGCGGAGGTGGCCGTGTTCAAATAAGCGGTTTGAAAGCGCTTCTATCGCAAACCTCCATCGTCTTCGCTACGCTGAGGCGATGCCCCTCCGAATCCTGGCGCTCGGCGATGTCGTCGGTCGACCCGGGCGGACGGTGGTTCACCAGAAACTCGCCGGCATCGTGCGGCAGAGGCAAGTCGATCTTGTCGTTTGCAATGCCGAGAACATCGCCGGCGGCAGCGGGATTACCGCCAACCTCTTCAACAAAATTCGCAGCTATGGCGTGGACGTCGTCACGCTCGGCGATCACATCTACAAACGCCTGGATATCGTCCAAACACTGCAAAGCTCCGAACGCATCGTGCGGCCGGCCAACCTCGCCTCCACCGCGGCGGGGCGAATGTTCACAGTTATTCAGACGAACAGCGGCCATTCGGTGGCGGTGTTTTCGATCATGGGCCGTATCTTCATGAACACGCCGGTCGACGATCCATTCGCGGCCGCAGATCGCGTGATTAAATCGTTGCCCGACAAAGTGAAGTTCATCGTCTGCGACATTCACGCCGAGACGACGAGCGAAAAGGGCGCGCTCGGACATTACCTCGACGGCCGGGTCAGCATGATCTTCGGCACGCATACGCACATCCCGACCGCCGACGCAAAAGTTCTGCCGGGCGGGACGGCGTTCATCACGGATGTCGGCATGTGCGGCCCATACGACTCGGTGCTGGGCCGGCGAAAGGATCGCGTCGTGAAACACATGACCACGAACATGCCGCACCCGTTCGATGTCGCGACGGGCGACGTCCGCATGTGCGGCGCGATCGCGGAAATCGATGAGACGACAGGGAAAGCGATCTCGATGGAGCGAATCGAAGTGGCCGGTGAAAATGCGGACAGCGCGTACGACGCCGACGATGCACGCGGCGGGAACAACGCGGCACATATTTGAGAGTCTTTCTCGTTTTGCTTAAACGATCAATTATGTTTTCGTCTATGGCTGCGATCTTTCTATCGCTGAGCGTGGTCATCTGCGCAATGTGGATTCGCAGTCACTGGGTGGGCGACGATCTCGGATGGTCGACACTCGGCGAAGCCACGCAATTCGGCTCCGCCAGCGGAGTTTTATACCTCGAAAAAAGTGGCGGATGGTCGAAGGATCCAAGGGACAATCAACCGTCTCAGTGGAGTCACGTCTCTGGTCGGAGCGTGTCGGTTTCGTCAAACGCTTGGGATGGCATTAGGCTTTTTGGTTTTGCGTGGGTGCGAGACAGTCTCGCAGGCAAGCCCAACTCGTCGCCGTCCTATCACTGGTTCGTCAGCATTCCGTATTGGTTTCTTTGGTGTGCCTCGCTGGCATATCCGACGTGGTGGACCGTTCGACGTCGCGAAGCGGTCCTTCGTCTTTTCAGATCGCCGGTGGGCACCTGCAAAAGCTGTGGCTACGACCTTCGTGCGACGCCTGCGCGATGCCCCGAATGCGGGGAGCTCACGGCTGTTTCCGAAGGCGGCAAGTCGGCTGTAAGTAACCGCACACTTGAGTTGGAGACGATTGTCTGCCGCGACAAGCGATGAAGTTGCTTACCTGTTGCCTCACGACTCTTTGCCGTTGCCGAAGTTTGAAGTCCCCTCTCCCATCCTCTCCCCGAGTACGGAGAGAGAGACTAGGCGGCGCGATAGCTGAAGTATCGCTTCAGCGACAGGATCGGCGCTTCGAACACGTGGAAGCTGATCACGGCCATCACGATCGAGACGGCTGCGGCGATGAGCATGAAGAGCAGGTCGCCGACGACGATGTGTTCGGGGCCGGCGAGTTTTTCCGGGCCGAAGAAGCGAATGAATTGCGGCAGCAGCAGCATGTGATAAACGTAAAGGCCGTAGCTGTATTTCCCGAAAAATCGCAGAACGGGATTGCCGATGATGCGCGTCAGCCGCCCCTTGTCGCCGCTGTTTAGCGTGAAAGCGAGCAGCGCGCTGAATGCGACGACGACGAACGTGAACTTGATGATCTTGTCGTCGCCTTCGACTTGGTAGTAATGTCGCAGCAGATAAGTCGCGATGACGACCGGCAGCATCCCGACGAGCGCCAGGGAGGCCAGTTTTACGGTTCGCGGAATTCCTCCCGCGCTGCGAACGCCGAGCGCCAGCAACGCGCCGCAGCAGAGGCCGTCCAATCGGGCGATGAGCAGGAACTGGGTGTCTTCGCGGCTGACCACGAACGCCAGCGCGATGCGCATCGCGATCGACAGTGCGATGCCGCCAATCGCGATCCATTTCAACGATCGTTTCGAGACCAGGAAAACGACGAGCGGCCAGATCAGGTAAAACTGCTCCTCGACCGCAAGCGACCAGAAATGAATAAAGTTCACGCCCGCCTGCGAGGGCGCGACCATGCCGCGAGTCTCGAAGGTGAGGGGGATGTTGTAGAGATAGCTCCACAACCAACCCGGCGCCATCGGCCAGGGGAGCAGGGATAGCGCCGGCGCGGCGATGAGCGTCAAAAAGAGTACACCGTAATACAGGGGAAAGATTCGCAGGGTGCGGCGGGCATAAAAATCGCGGAAGTATCGCGGCGAATCTTTTGTATCAAGAAGAATGCCCGTGATCAGGAAGCCGGAGATCACGAAGAAAAAGTCGACTCCAA
The DNA here is from genome assembly GCA_964236135.1 of uncultured Phycisphaerae bacterium. Classification (GTDB taxonomy): domain Bacteria; phylum Planctomycetota; class Phycisphaerae; order Tepidisphaerales; family Tepidisphaeraceae; genus CAXSBN01. The sequence goes on along the minus strand of CAXSBN010000002.1, from coordinate 149,718 downwards.
CCCAGCCGAGATGGAAGGCACGGAAAAGCGCGCTGAAAATTCCAGCGTGTATGTGCTCGTCGGTCGCATAGCTCAAATGCAGAAACAGCACGGCGACGATCGCCAATCCGCGTAAGCCGTCCAGGCCGGGGATGCGGGCGTGCGTGTGCGACTTGCCGTCGACGGTTATGTCGACGGGTTGTCGCGCGATTGCATCGGTAAGTGAAATGGCTAAATCGTCCGGCAGGCCGGGTTTCGAATCGTTCGAAGAACGCGCAATGAGATTGCTCTCTGGAAAAATAGCAGTCATCGGATAACGCAGTGCCGAAAGTCCCAAGCGCGGTGAATGACGTTCCTGACATCAATTCTTCGTCGAAACGGTTGCCGCGTTCAAGCAGATTCGGCCCACAACTGGATTAAGGGGATCGCCAGTCCCGGAAAAGAGGCAGGTTGAATCGTCTGGTCGGCCTCGCCGGAGACATCGACTTCGTATTGACCATTTCGTAGTGCGTAGCAGTCGAGGGTTTGTTTGAAGGCGTTGATGATCCAGTAATTGGGCACGCCGAATTCAGCGTACCAGCGGCGTTTATTTAGGTAGTCGTGCTTTTCATGTCCAGGGCTGATCGACTCAATGACCAATGTTGGCGGGATCAATATACGGGTTCGCTTTTCGTCCTTGTTGCCCGCGGCGCGCGCGGCCGCATTCTGACGATCACGTTCGATGGCATTCATCAGCACGGCATCGCACCTGGCGATGCGAGATTCGCTGCAAATCACATCGCATTCGGTGGCAAAACCGCACTTGATTCCGCGCTTTCTCAGGTGATCGCGAAGGAGAAACAGCAGCTCCACAAGTGACGAGCCGCCGGTGTAATACGATGGCGCCATCTTTGTCAAAACCCCCTCGACAATTTCGTATCTACCAGCAAGCCACTGATGTTCGATGTCCGGATCATCCAAGTCGGCGGCCGTCCACCCGGTCGTTCCAACTTCAAACTTTCGCTTCTCGATGATGGGTTCGTCGATGATCGACATGGCGACGATTATATCACTCCACCGTCACGCTCTTCGCCAGATTTCTTGGCTTATCGACATTGCAGCCGCGGGCGACGGCCGCGTGGTAGGCGAGCAACTGTAGCGGCACAACGCTGAGCAGCGGCTGTAGCGGCTCCAGCGCGTCGGGCACGTAGATGATGTGGTCGCTGTATCGCGAAATGCTTTCATCGCCTTCGGTGGCGACGGCGATGACCTGGCCGCCGCGGGCGCGGACTTCTTCAATGTTGCTGATCACCTTTTCGTATTGCACGCCTTTGGTCGCGACAAACACGACCGGCATCCCTTCGTTAATCAGCGCAATCGGCCCGTGTTTCATCTCGGCCGCGGGCATCCCCTCGGCATGGATGTAGCTGATTTCCTTCAGCTTCAGCGCGCCTTCCAGCGCCACCGGATAGTGATAGCCGCGCCCGAGGAACAACCAGTTTTCTCGATCGCAGAACTTTTCCGCGATCGTCTTCACCGCTTCGCTCTGCTCGAGCACGCGCTGCATTTTGTCCGGGATTGCGCACAGCCCTTCGATCATTTCCGAGCACTGCGACTGGCTCATGAATCGACGTCGGCCAAGGAACAGCGCGAGCATGGTGAGCGTGACGCATTGACAGGTGAACGCCTTCGTCGACGCTACGCCGATTTCCGGGCCGGCGTGCAGGTAGATGCCGCCGTCGGTTTCGCGGGCGATGGTGCTGCCGACGACGTTCACCACGCCCAGCGCGGTCGCGCCTTTGTCTTTGGCTTCCCGCAGCGCCGCCAGCGTGTCGGCCGTCTCACCGGACTGGCTGATCGCGACGACGACGGTGTCTTCTTCCACCAGCGGATTGCGATATCGAAATTCGCTGGCATACGTGCATTCGGTGACGACCTTCGCGAGGTCTTCGAACAAATAATCGCCGACGAGACCGGCATGCCAGGCCGTCCCCTGGCCGGTGAGGATGAAGCGCTTGGCGCGGATCAAATCCTTTTGCAAGCCAACCAAACCGCCGAGGACAATTCGCCCTTCGCGCGGCTCGGCTCGGCCACGCAGGCAATTGCGCACGGCGGCGGGCTGCTCGAAGATTTCCTTGAGCATGTAATGCTCGTAGTCGCCAAGTTCGTACTCCTCGAGCTTGTGTTCCAACTGGCTGATGACCGGCGAGATTTCGATGTCGTCGATGGTCTTGGTCGTAAACCCGCCCGGCCGGATGACGGCCATTTCGTTGTCGTTCAGATAGACAACCTGGCTGGTGTGCTCGACGATCGCGGACGCGTCTGACGCGACGATGTATTCGTCCTTGCCCACGCCAAGAATCAGCGGCGAGCCTTTTCGCGCGACGACCAGCGTGTCGGGTTCATCTTTGCAAATCACCGCGATGCCGTACGTCCCCTGCACTTCGCGCAGCGCCGCCTGCACCGCGCGCTGGAGATACGACACGCCGGCCGAGACATGGTTCTTGGCTTTGATGTCCGTGTACAAGTCGCCGATCAGCACGGCAAGCACTTCCGTGTCGGTCTGGCTGCTGAAAACGTGTCCCTTTTCGGTCAGAAATTTCTTCAACGCCGCATAGTTTTCGATGATGCCGTTATGAACCAGCGCAATTCGGCCGTCGTTGTCCAGATGCGGGTGGGCATTAGCTTCGTTCGGCGCGCCGTGCGTCGCCCAGCGCGTGTGCGCCATGCCGATGTGCGCTTCGGGCAGATGGTCGGCCGGTGAGTCGATCTTGCTTTCCAGAACACTGATCCGGCCGACCGCGCGTTTCAGGTGCAACTTGTTTTGCCCGTCAATCACCGCGATGCCGGCTGAGTCGTAGCCGCGGTATTCCAAGCGCTTAAGCCCTTCGATGAGAAGGGGTTGAGCGAGCTTTTGGCCGACATAAGCGACGATCCCACACATTGGCAGATTCTCCGAATTTTCGATTCCAACGCGCACGCATTGTCAATAAGCAGCCACTAGTCGGCCGCTCGATATGAATGTATCGGCTGAACCCAAACCCCAACGGAAACTTTACGCCCGGTTATCGGGCGTGCCAAGACTCATTCCGGGTTCGTTTGCTCCGATCTCGCGGATTACGAGTTTGAAAACACGCTCGCGACATCTGTCCTGAAGCAGGATCGCGTGGCTTGGCGCGCAGCGCCTGCGGTAGTGCGGGAGCAACCGGGTGGTGCACGCTCGATGCGGGCAGCGCTCAAGTCTCCGGTTGCCTGTCGATGCGGAACGGCAAGATATCGAAGCTGCGTTCCTTTCGGGAGTTGCGGGTCGCGCTAAGGAACGATAAGCGGTCCCAAAGAGGCAATTGGACGTGAAGCGTTATGCAGTTATTGAACAGCGGATTTGGCGATTCGAAGCCAAAACGCAACGCCAGACGCGCAGCGCCCGCCGAGGGATTTTTTTGCCGACTTGGCAATTTTATGGGCACCATATCCCCTTGCCGCGCTGTCGGGCTTGCTGCGATCTTCATTCGTCGTCAATTGTCGCTTGACATCATCCGTTTACCATCCGATGATCCGGATAGACGGATGGTTGCTGGTTTTCGGCAGCCGGCGTATTTGACATTCTCGCGACGAATTACGATTCAAAGGTTCACTTATTATGACACAAGTAATGACTCCGCCACCGAAGCCGGCTTCCGCTCCCGCACCGACGAGCGAGCTCGAATACAAGGTTGCCGACATCAATCTCGCCGAGTGGGGCCGGAAGGAACTGATGTTGGCCGAGCAGGAAATGCCGGGATTGATGTCGGTGCGTGAAGAATACTCCAAGGCGCAGCCGCTCAAGGGCTTGAAGATCATCGGCTCGCTGCACATGACCATTCAGACCGGCGTGTTGATTGAAACGCTGACGGCCCTCGGTGCTGAGGTGCGCTGGTGCTCGTGCAACATCTTCAGCACGCAGGACCATGCCGCCGCCGCGATTGTTGTCGGGCCGACTGGTACAGTTGCAAATCCAAAGGGCGTGCCGGTGTTTGCATGGAAGGGGGAATCGTTGCCGGAATATTGGTGGTGCACCGAGCGCGCCCTCGACTTCGGAAATGGTGCTGGCCCGGATCAGATCGTGGACGACGGCGGCGACGTCACGCTGCTCATTCACAAGGGCACGGAATTCGAAGCGGCCGGCAAGGTGCCGGAGTCCAACGAAAAGTCGGACTCCGAAGAATACGGCGTCATTCTCGAATTGCTTCGCGCGACGCTGAAGGAAACCCCGAACCGCTGGACCGAAGTCGGCAAGAACGTGCAGGGCGTTTCAGAAGAAACCACCACCGGCGTGCATCGCCTCTACGAAATGCAAAAGGCCGGCAAGCTGCTGTTCCCGGCGATCAACGTGAATGACTCGGTCACGAAGAGCAAGTTCGACAACCTTTACGGCTGCCGCCATTCGCTCATCGACGGTTTGTTCCGTGCGACCGACGTGATGATCAGCGGCAAGGTGGCGGTCGTCTGCGGGTATGGCGATGTCGGCAAGGGGTGCTGCCAGAGCTTGAAGGGTCAGGGCGCTCGCGTGATCGTGACCGAGATCGATCCGATCTGCGCGCTGCAGGCCGCGATGGAAGGCTACCAAGTGCTGACGCTCGAAGACACGCTCAGCTACGCCGACCTGTACATCACCACGACCGGCAACTTCAACATCATCACTGCCGCTCACATGGCCAAGATGAAGGACAAGGCCATCGTCGGCAACATCGGCCACTTCGACAACGAAATCGACATGGCCGGCCTGAAAAAAACGCCCGGCATCAAGAAGATCAACATCAAGCCGCAGTACGACATGTGGACCTTCGCCGACGGCCACAGCGTGATGATTTTGGCCGAAGGCCGCCTGCTAAACCTCGGCTGCGCCACGGGCCATCCAAGCTTCGTGATGAGCAACAGCTTCACCAATCAGACGATCGCCCAGATCGAACTGGCGACGAACAACAGCAAGTACGAGAAGAAGGTGTACGTGCTCCCAAAGATCCTCGATGAGAAGGTCGCCCGACTTCACCTGGGCAAATTGGGTGTGAAGCTGACGAAGCTGACAAAGGAACAGTCCGATTACCTGGGCTACGCCGTCGAAGGGCCGTTTAAGCCGGAGCACTATCGGTATTGATCGGATTGAATCGCTGCCTTGCAATTGGGGGGTTAAATCACAAGCAAAGTGTAATTTGCTTGTGATTTAGATGTTCAATCACAAGTTAGCTTGTTATTTTCTTTCGCGTGCAACGCGAGGACTTCAAACCTGGGCAGCGGGATCAGCTGATAGCCAATCTTGACGGAAGGGTGACGTTCTCACCACCGCCATTGCCGCCGAACGTCGAGTTTTCACCGAGCCTCCAAAAACAAGCCGAGGAAGTCGCAAATCTACTTGGTCGTCTCGACGGATATGCGAGCAGTTTGCCAGATCGGCAAATTCTCATCCGATCGTTCGTCCGTCGAGAAGCACAGCTATCGAGCTACATCGAAGACACCTACGCTGAGTACGAAGAAGTCGCCAATGCCCAGGAAGCCCAGCCGAGGGCGACAATTTCATCTCCTGCGAAGGAGACCGCTAACGCCGAACGCGCGATTCTTGCGGGAATTGAAGCGGTTTTCGAACACGGCCGTCCGATCTCTTTGCTGCTCATTCGCCAGATGCACGAATTGCTTCTGCATGATGTTCGAGGACATGAATGTCGAGGACGTTTCAGGAACGTACAAGTTTACATCGGCGCTTCTCGCGATCCCGATCAAGCTCGCTTCGTTCCGCCCGCGCCGTTTCTGATCGATGAATCAATGGACCAGTTCATCCGATTTCTCGAGGGCAAACACCACTTATCCGCGTTGATCCAGATCGCGATGCTACACTACCAGTTCGAGTCGATACATCCGTTTGAAGATGGAAACGGGCGCCTCGGCCGCATTCTTATTTTGCTTGGTCTCTGTCAGCATCGTCTGTTATTGACACCGATGCTCCACGCGAGCATTTACTTCGAGCGAAATCGCCAACTGTACTACGACGGCCTTCTCGGCGTGAGCCTACGCGGCGATTGGCAAACGTGGGTCGAGTTTTTTATCACGGGAATCCGCGAAGCAGTCCTTGAATCAAATGCGAAACTGCGAGAACTCACGACCTTGCGAAAAGCTTTTCACGAGCGAGTCGTCGAAGCGCGCGGCTCAGCGCTGCTGATGAAATTTGTCGACAACCTATTCATCCAGCCGGTGATCACTGTGACCGAAGCCGCAAAAGTAATGGGTGTGTCCTACGAAGCCGCCAGAGTCAATATTCAAAAGCTCCATCACATGGGCGTTATGTCCATTCGGAAAGCGGGCAAGCCCACCGTCTACGTCGCCGATGTCATCCTCAAAGCCGTCAACGCCGAGCCTACGCGACGGTAAGTTAATGACGGCGGCACGATGGCCACATCGGCATACAAGTTGGATCATGCCGGTGGAGCTTTCTCCACGCCGCGCTTTGAAATGAGCGTGCGTCCTGTCGATTCCAAATGGAGGAATTGCATCGGATTCTCGACACCGATATTGATGATATATTGAAGCGACACTTCTTCAGGGAACGCTGAATATGAGTGAGTTGCCTTCCGATCCGATGCAAGCGTCGACGGTTCCGCTTTCGTATGTCGGGCCGCAATCGTCGGTCTGTCCGCTTTGCCGCCAGCGACCGACGACGAGCAAATTTATTTACGGTCACGCAGTCTGCAAGAAGTGCTATTACGCCTTTGCCAATCGCCGCCAGCTTGGGTATCTGCTCGATGCGGTCGTCTGGATGATCTTCCTGTTTGGGGTCGGCGCGGCCATGGGCGCGACGATGGCCCTCATGGGCCGTCAGCCGCGCGACATCGCGCTCGCTGGCACGATTCTCGGCAGGGCCATGCAATTCGTCTTCATCATGAAGGACGGATTTCGTGGATACTCGCTCGGCAAGCTCGCGGCCGGCATCATCGTTTTGGATGACGAAACGAAACAGCCGATCGGGTTCTTTCAATCCTTCAAGCGAAACTCGCCGCTGCTGGTCGGCATTATTCCTTATGCCGGGACACTCGTCGGATTGGTCGTCGTGATCTGGATCGCAGTGCAAGTCGCCAAGGGTTATCGCCTTGGCGACCGATTTGCCGGCACGAAAGTTATCTGGAAGAAGTATGCCAACTCACCCGTATTCGGCGGCGATGCGACCGAATGCGAAAAGTGCGGATACGAACTGCTGGGGAACACATCGGGCGTCTGCCCCGAGTGCGGCACGGCGGTATCGCCTGAAAACCTGGCGCGGCTCGACATGCCCGTTGCAACGAATCCAACCGCTGCCGTGTAAGATCGTCTCAGACGTTTCGCCATCAAAATCTGGCATGCGGATTGCCTAACAATTCCCTATCAACTGAAAGGGAATCCTATGTCGATGGAACAATCTGCAAGCGATGTGAAGAAGCACCCCACCTCGAACGCGCAAAAGGATCCAGATACCTGGACGACCGGCGACGAACCGATGACGGGGGCACAGAAAAGTTACCTCGGCACGTTGTCGGAAGAAGCGGGCGTCGACGTCGACAACCATTTGAGCAAGGCCGAGGCGTCTAAAAAGATCGACGAACTTCGGTCGACGAATCCGCGGACGGCAGAGACGCCTCCAACGTAAACGTTGGGCGGCAAGCAATGTCGCGATTCGGCTGCATCCTCCGAAGTCGGAACACGCATAATTAGATTTTATGTCGTTTCGATGATCTCTCGTTAACTGACTGAGCCTACACGAGAGATAGAACGATGAAGCGACGACGATTACCAGTCTGGATCACCAGCCTGATCGATGAATGCGATATTGCGGCTGCACTTCGTCGAATTTTTAGTCACGACGACCGGTAATTCGCGAAGCGCCGCCAAGCGTGACGCCCTTCGAAAACTGCCGCTTCTTATCTGAGCAAGTCGCACGCATCATGATTAAAAACACACGCCGCACTTTCGTGCGGCGTGGGCTGTTGAATGTAAATTGAGCTGCGGGTCGGTTTAGTAACGACCGCGGCCACCGCCGCCGCCGCCACCACCGTAGCCACCACCGCCGCCGCCACTGGAGCGGCCACCGCTACGACCACCACCGCCGCCGCCGTAACCACCACCACCACCGCCGCCGCCAAATCCACCGCCCGAGCGGTTTTCCTTTGGCTTAGCTTCGTTGACGGTTAACGCGCGGCCACCGCTTTCCTGGCCGTTCATGGCTTGAATGGCGGCCTGTGCTTCGGCATCGCTGCCCATCTCGACGAAGCCGAAGCCTTTGCTTCGGCCAGTCTCACGATCGGCGATGATCTGCGCGCTCTGCACGGTTCCGTGCGGGGCGAACATCTCCTGCAAACTTGTGCTATCGACATCGTAGCTCAAGTTTCCAACGTATAACTTCTTGCCCATGATAACTCTCCTATTGAGTTTTGGACGCGAACCCAGGTTTTGCTTTCCAGGTTCAATGAAAGTGGCCAACATCTTGGCCCGAGAGGTGGGAAGAAACTCAAAGGGGGAGTGCGAGGCAGAAACATGACTGTCACGCTAGACCAGATTCGAAAACCTTTCCGACCGCTATCACCGTATGTTAGATCCGGAAAAATGTCCAACAAATTACTTGTCAGGTGTTGTACCGGAGTAGAATTGTCACTCCTAGCCCGAAATAGAAGTGTCACCATCGGGTCGGCGTTAAGCCGGCGTGGATGGGAGAACTTCGAATGTCGGCAAAGGAGCGGATTCGTCTTGAAGCGTTCGGACGCGTGAAGCGTGGCGAGCTTTCGGTCGTGGCGGCGGCGGAGCTGATGGCGTTGTCGGTGCGTCAGGCGCGGCGGGCGTGGAAGCGGTTCAAAGCGTGCGGCGATGCGGGACTGGTTCACGCGGCGCGGGGCCGATCGAGCAATCGTCGGATCGATGAGGATCGGCGGGCGCGGATCGTCAAGCGGCACCAGGAGCGGTACGCCGACTTCGGCCCGGCTCTGGCGTGCGAGAAGCTGGCGGAGGAAGACGCAGAGCTGTCGGTCAGTCCCGACACGCTGTTGGCGTTGCTGAAAGAGCGTGGGCTGTGGGTGAGGAAGCGTCGGCGTGGGCGGCATCGCAAACGTCGCGAGCGTCGGGCGTGCTTCGGGTCGATGATTCAGATGGATGGCTCGCATCACGACTGGTTCGAAGGACGAGCCGGCAAGTGCGTGCTGATGGTGATCATCGACGATGCCACGAGCCGGACATACGCGCGGTTTTATCCGGCGGAGACGACCGAGGCTTCGTTCGACGTGTTTGGCCGGTGGGTCAGGCGTCATGGCATTCCGCGAAGCGTCTACGTCGATCGGCATGCGATTTACCGGGATGAAACGCATCCGGAGAAGCCGACGCAGTTTGGTCGTGCGATGAAGCAGTTGAGCGTCGAACTGATCCGCGCTCACAGTCCGCAGGCCAAGGGACGGGTGGAGCGTCGCAACGCGGTGTTCCAGGATCGATTGGTCAAGGAGATGCGATTGCGGAACATTCGTTCGATGGAAGCCGGCAACGCGCTCTTGGAATCGATGTTCCTCGACGATCTGAACCGGCGTTATGCGATCGATGCCAGACAGCAGCAGGATCTTCATCGAGCGGTGGATGCGATGATGAAACTGGAGGAAGTGCTGTGCGTGCAGGAGCAGCGGGTGGTGGGAGCGGACTGGTGCGTCCGCTGGCAAAACCGCTGGCTGCAGATCGATGCGATCCATGCGGGCCTGAAGCTGGTCGGCAAGCGGGTGCGGGTGAAGCGGCTGGCGGACGGTTCGCTGATCGTCGAGCACAACGATCGAGGTCTGAAGTGCCGGGAATTGTCAACGCAACCGGCGGTGCCCGGGCCGGTGAAAAGAACGATCGTGAACAATCGTCGCTGGATACCGGCGGCGAACCACCCGTGGAACGCGGCGATCCCGCGTGTAACTCCCGCTCCGGCTGCGCCTACGCGAGAGTTACACGCGGGAAGGAAATAAGGTGACACTTCTACTTCGGTTATGAAGGTGACAGTTCTACTTCTTTACAACACAAATTACTTGTCAGGATGGAGTAGCGTCAGGGCAAACGCATGTGAATGTATTTGTGAGATTCCCGAGACACGTCATTCCGAGGGGAGCAGCAGCGACCCGAGGAATCTCGATTTGCAGAGCATGTTTCGTCAGCCGAGATCCCTCAGGTCGCTGCTGCTCCCTTCGGGATGACGAATTCTTTGGTCACATGCAATCGCCCTGGGAGTAGCGTCGTTCAGGCAAGGCTCGGACGCACGCACTGAATTATCCAGCCAGTCGTTCTGGCCCTACGAGCTTGGCGATTTGGCGTTCGAGTTGTCGGGTCGTTTCATGCCGGGCGAGCGTTTGCACGGCCGCCTCGAACTCGCTGTTGCGGACGCGATCGAGGAGCGTCAGCAGATCGCCAGCGCGGTTCGAAAGTCGGAGCTGGAAGACCTGGCATCGCCGCGCGAGCTTGGCGGGAAGTTGAGCGTTCGCACGCTGCGGATGCAGCTCCGCGATCGGCCAAGCGCAGCGAAGGGCCGCATGGGCGGCCGCTTCGGATAAACGACGGATCTGCCCGGTCGGCCGTCGGCCGGGTTCGATGATGAGGACGCGGTCGACATTCGCATGGCTCGCGCTGCATCCGGTGTACTCGCGCTCGAGATCGAGCCATGTTGAGCTATGCAAAGAAGCAGGCATGCTCGACACCGCGCGCGGGCCCGCCATGCTTCGTTCGCATCGGCCCGGCAGGCTGTGCATGACGAGTCGGCCTTCGACTTCGCGCACGGCCGTCCATCGCTGCGAAACGACGCGGTGTCCGGCACGAATCAGCATCGCGATTTCGTCGGTCATCGTCAGCGGCGAGAAAATCAGCGTGCCGGATTCTCCACGCGTCAGCGACGCACACGGCAGCAACTGTGTGCCGCGCGATCGCATCAGTTGTGCCAGCGGCCAATGCATTGCAAACTCG
>CAXSBN010000002.1:0-138785 GCA_964236135.1 uncultured Phycisphaerae bacterium | reverse complement strand
GATCCGGTGGACGTCGAGTGACGCTTCCGGCAACACCCAGCTCCGCCAACGACCCTTGAGCAGGTTCACTTCTGTCAGGCCCCACCGGTCATCGATCAGCCAGAAGCGTTCGCCATCCTGATAGATTTCGAGATTCTCACGCCCGCTGATTCCCGGCAATCGCGTCGCATTCGATGAAAGCGTTCGCGTCACTTCGGCCGTTCGATAAGGGCGAATCGTTCCTTCGATCGGCTGCGACGAGGTGATAGCGTTCAGTGTAGGGAAATCGGCCACGGCAAACGGGGCAAAGGCAACGTCCATCGCCGCCGCCAGCGACGGAACCGCGTTTCGCACCGACAGCGAAAGACCATGGATCGAGTATTTCAACGATTTGCTTGACGTCGACGAGCGTGTTGTCGGTTGCAAATTCGGATCGCGTTGATGGGAGCTTGCGGATGAAAACATCGGGCCGGACTCCTGTTCCCGCGATAAATAGCGCGAATGCGCGAGAAAACCTCTCTCAGAGGAGTATCGGGAAACGGCGTACGTTTGCTGTAGCAACGAAGTCCACTGACGGGGTGTCAGCCCCGCAAGTCGCTCTCGCCAATGAGCATGAAGCCTTTGCGAATCATGATTTGCGCGGCGAGAGTCGGGTCGTCGACGTAAAGGACAATGGCGGGACCGCGCGGGCGGGCGAGCAGCGGATACGCGTAGTGGATATTAATTTCCGCGCTGAGCAGCGCCGAACAGATTGAAATCAACGGCGTATCGCTTTTTCGTGGCAATTCGACTGCCAACACGTCGGTTTCACTAAAGGAAAACCCTGCCGCCCGAAGCGCATCGCGACTCGCCTCCGGCTCGGCACAAATAATTCGAACGAGGGCGGCGTCCGCAGACTCCTCGATGGAGATAGCGCAGATTGAGCCGACTTCTTCCTCGAGCGTGCGCAGAAGCGCCGTCAGGCGACCCACTCGATTTTCAAGAAATACGGTAAATTGGGGGACGCGAGTCGGCTCAAAGCCCGATCCGTGCATGACCTGTGGGTCGGCCACTTCTTCCATGGGTCGGACAATGTACCCGGACACCGCGTCGCGAGCGACGAAAAATTACGGACGATAATATGCATGCAGGGTGGCTGCCGAAACAGCCACCCCGCACGTCTTAGATTGTCAATAATTGGACGGTGTCATCGAACAGACACAGCCGCCTGATTAATCACTGACTCGGCAATCTTCGTCAGCTTCTTGTCCGTCGCGCCTTCTTCATCGAGCGTCTTTTGCAGAAGTGAGGCGATTTCGCTATATCCGGCCTGCTGAGCTAACGTGCGGAGCGTTCCGTACCCGGCCATTTCGTAATGCTCAACCCGTTGCGCGGATGCGATCAACGCGGCATCTTTCACGCTGCCGTCGCCCGTAGCGCTAATCGTGTCGGAGCCCTCCTTAATGATCCCTTTCATTGCCGGGCAGGTCGTACGCGTTGCGTCCTTGTTCGCTAGTTTGAACGCTTGCTCCAGCCGCTGCACATGGCCGCGAGTTTCCAACAAATGCGTGTTAAATGCGGTCTTTAACTCCGAAGACTGCGCTGCATCGGCCATCTGAGGCAACGCTTCGAGAATGCGGTGTTCCGCATCGTAAAGGTCTTCGAGTTGATGAGTGAAGAGATCGTCGAAGCTATTCAGGCTTTCATGAAACAGGCCCATAGTATGGCCTCCTTAAAATAATGTGGTCAAAACTGGAACTTGCTCTGCCAAGAGCACTACGACGGGGCGTTCAATTGCCGTGCCAATTTTCGGGGTTCTGAAAAGGAGTATTTGATGACGTTGGATGACAGCTCGAGTGCGATGCCAAAAAGAACGCCAACATGGATGATTTGGACGGGACGAGTCATCAGCGCGATTCCGATTTTAATGTTTGTCGCCGGCGGCGTTTTTGCGCTGGTGAAGCCGGACATGATCAGAAAGGGCTTTGCAGAACATGGTTGGCCGGCCAATTTGGTCGTTTGGATTCCGTGCTTGGAAATCGTGTGTGGCTTGGTTTATGCGGTTCCGCAAACCGCCGTGCTCGGGGCTGTGCTGCTGACCGGCTACCTTGGCGGGGCAGTCTCCGTTCATGTACGCGAAAATGATCCGCAGGCAGTTGTGCCATTTATTCTTGGCGTGCTGGTCTGGCTGGGACTCTTTTTCCGAGATGATCGAATCCGCGTGCTACTGCCCTGGCGACGCGTTTGAACATTGATCCTGCAGGGAACACTCCGCGTCATGCACCGACACACCTTTCAGCCTTTATCCGCAATCGTGCGAGCTGCTCTGGTGATGGCGATTGGTGCCGCGCCAATTGCATGCACACATCATGAGCGCGGATCGACCACGCGGCCGACCACCTTGCCGACCACGCGGCCGATGGACGCCGTTACCGCGAGCATTCGCGATGAAGGTCTCAATCACTCGCAGGTAATGAAGACGCTCGATTATCTTTGCAATGTGATCGGCGCGCGGCTGACAGGGTCGCCGGCGTGCAAGCAGGCGAGCCAATGGACGCGCGACACGCTCGCGACCTGGGGATTGGCCGACGCGCATCTGGAAGCGTGGGGGCCGTTCGGTCGGGGATGGACGCTCGAACGCTTCTCGATGCAGATCACCTCGCCATCTCCAATTATCCTGCATGGCTATCCTCGCGCCTGGTCGCCGGGGTTTGACTCACCGCTGTCAGCCGACGTTGTGTACCTTGACGCCCAACGAACGGCCGACTTTGATGAATATCGCGGCAAGCTAGAAGGAAAAATCGTGCTGCTGGGCGTGCCGCGCGATGTCGATGCGCGCTTCGAGCCGCTTGGCACGCGATTAAAAGACGGCGATCTCGAAAAGCTTGCGGCGGCGAGCGCAAACAGCGAGTCGATGCTTGGCAGCCAGCCACGTACGCAGACTTCAGCCGAGCGACGAGCGCAATTCGCGGCGGCGGGCCCCACCGGTGAGCGGTTACTCAGCGGCGCAACCCGTCCGACGACCGTCGCCGGTGCCCGACCGGTCGCGCCGCCCACCTCTCGCCCTTTTGGGGGACAGCGCGACCCTCAACGGGGAGGTGCAAACTTTCTCGCGCCGCGCGCCCTGCAATTCGCCGCCGATGAAGGCGCGGCGATGATCCTCACGTCGAGCCTGCAAGGCGACGGCGGCACGATCTTCGTGCAATCCGCAATCATTCCCAGCGAGGCCGGCGGCGACCGCAGTGCATCGCGGCCTTCATCTTCAACTACAACGAGCTCGACCGATCCGTCGTCGACGACGGCGCCGACCTCTCTCCCTGCCGCTCGACGGCATCCTTACGATGCGAACGCGCCGACCATTCCGCCGCAGGTCACCCTCGCGGTGGAGGACTACAACCGATTGGTCCACATGATCAAGCTCGGCCAATCGCTCAAAGTCGACGTCGATTTAAAAGTGAAATGGAACGACGACGACGAGATGTCCTACAACACGGTGGCGGAAATCCCCGGCAGCGACCTGAACGATGAAGTGGTGATGGTGGGCGCGCATCTGGACAGTTGGCACAGCGGGACGGGCGCGACCGACAACGGCGTCGGCGCGGCCAGTGCGATGGAGGCGGTTCGCATTCTGCAAGCGCTCCACCTGCATCCGCGCCGTACGATTCGAGTGGCGCTTTGGACGGGTGAAGAGGAAGGTCTCTTTGGATCGACGGCGTATGTGAAAAAGCATTTCGGATCGAGGTCGGAGCAATCCCATTCGATCGCGAAGCTCGCCGACTACGAAAAGCTCTCGGCCTACTTCAACCTGGACAACGGCACGGGAAAAATCCGCGGCATTTACGCGCAAGGCAATGCCGACGCCGTTCCGATCTTCAAAGAATGGCTCGCGCCTTTCGGCGATCTGGGCGCGACCACGGTGAGCCTATCGAACACCGGCAGCACCGATCACATTCCGTTCGATTCGGTGGGCCTCCCCGGCTTTCAGTTCATTCAAGATCCGATCGAGTATTTCAGCCGCACGCATCACAGCAATGAAGATGTCTACGACCGCGCCCAAGCGGATGACCTGAAGCAAGCGAGCACCATCATGGCAAGCTTTCTGTGGGATGCAGCGAATCTGAATAAGCGGTTTCCACGAAAAGTACCTTGATGCAACCGAGCGATGGGTGATCACTCGAAAGTCAGACGCACCAGGTGGCCGCTTAAGCGACCACCGCCGTTGTCGCGCGTTTTCGGAAGTCGCGTGCGAGCGCGTAGATCTTTCGCTTCCGTTCCTCGCTCAGCTTCGCAAGATTCTTCGTCAGAAAAGGCGTTCTTGGATTGCGCTCGAAGAACTTCGCATGTTTTTCGACGAAGCTCCAATACAGCCCGTCGACCACGTCGCACCATTCGCCGCGCGGGTGGTCACTCATTTTCAGCAGGTAATTTGAACCGCAGATGTACGGCTTAGTGGCGAAGAGCCCTCCGTCGCTGAAAAGGCCCATGCCATAGACGTTCGGGCCCATCACCCAATCGCTTGAGTCGACAAACATCTCCATGAACCATCGGTGCCCCTCGCGCGGCGCGATGCCGCACAGCAGCATCAGGTTGGAGAGGACCATCAGCCGCTCGATGTGATGACACCATCCATAGCGGTTCACCTTCGCGATGGCATTATCGAGCGGCGGGATGCCGCTGTCGCCGCGATACCACATCTCGCTCAGTCGATTGCGATGATTCCAGAAATTGGTTCGATCCTCTTTCTCCGAAAAGTTCTGGTAAATCCCTCGAATAAACTCGCGCCAGCCGATCACTTGTCGCACGAAGCCTTCCAGCGAGGCCAACGGAACCTCGGCCGATTTTTGCACGACGCTTTCGATCACTTCCGCGGGAGTGATCAGCCCGAGATTGAGAATCGGCGAGAGGACGGAATGAAAAACAAAATCGCTTCGCGCGGGGATCGCATCCTCATAAGGGCCGAACTGCTCGAGACGTCGTTCGACAAAGTCGTCGAGCCATTGCCGCGCGTGCTTACGCGTCGTGGGTAACCAGAAGTTCGACGACTTACCCGGATGGTCGGCAAACCGTGTGTCGATCATCTTCGCAACATCCCGCGCGATGTTCGTCCCCGGCACTTCCCATAATGCTGGCGGGTTAACCTGTGTCGGCAACGGTTTGCGATTGTCGACATCAAAGCTGAACTGTCCGCCGAGCGGTTGGCGTTTCGAGTTCATCAAAAGTTCGAGCCGCTTCCGTTGCGATTCATAAAACGTTCGCATGAACGGCTTGCGGCTGGCGCGCAAATAGTCCGCGAACTCCTCTCGCGATGTCAGAAACATCGGCGACGGCAACACGTCCCAATCCAATTTTTGCGCTTCACAAAACTGTCCCAGCCGCGCCTCGAACCACTTGTCTTCGATTTCAAAAGTGACGATCTGCTTCGCGCGGGAACGTCTGACCGCATCAGCAAGCTTCGCCTCGTAAGGATCATCATCGCCAGTCTCAGACAACGCGCGGTAGTCGACTTGCCACTTCGCGCGCTTCAGATCGGCGGCGTGCTCGCGCATGGCGGCGAGAAACAAAATCAGCTTGTGCTTGTGATATTTAAAATGAGTACAAAGGCCGGAGTCCTCGGCCATGAAGACCGGCATCTTTTGCTTCGGCAGGTAGGACAGCGGGAAAAGCTGGTTGCCGAGAATGACGAGCAGCGAATCAGGCATGACATGTCATAGGCATCGAAAGCTTTTCCGTTTCAGAAATTCGGAAGAGGATCAGCCGACACCTCGATCAGGCAAACCCGAGCACGGGATGCGGCTGATACGGCGCTTCAAGCAATCCGATTTCGTCGTCGTCCAATTTCACCTCTAACGAAGCAACCGCGTCTGAAAGATGATGCGCCTTGGTCGCGCCGACAATCGGCGCCGTCACGCCCGGCCGGCTTAACAGCCAGGCAAGCGCCAACTGGGCGCGCGACACGTCTCGTTTCTTGGACAATTCACCCAGCCTGTCGACGACAGCTTTGTCGGCTTCCTCGGTTTTGGCATAGAGCGTTTTGCCAAAGGCATCGCCCTCGGTGCGCGGGGTTTCCTCGGCCTTCCACGCTCGCGCGAGCTTGCCGCGCGCCAGCGGACTCCACGGAATCACGCCGATGCCCTCATCGATGCACAGGCCGATCATTTCGCGCTCTTCCTCGCGGTAGAGCAGGTTGTAATGATTCTGCATCGAGACAAATCGCGTCCAGCCATTCAGGTCCGCGACGTATAACGCCTGCGCGAACTGCCACGCATACATGCTGCTCGCGCCGAGGTAGCGCGCCTTGCCGGTCTTCACGACATCGTGCAATGCTTCCATCGTCTCTTCGATGCGCGTCTCCTGGTCCCAGCGGTGAATTTGGTAGAGATCGATGTAATCGGTCTTCAAGCGCGACAGGCTCGCGTCGATCTCCTGCATGATCGCTTTCCGCGATAGCCCGGCACCGTTCGGCCCGGGCCGCATTCGGCCATGCACTTTCGTCGCGAGCACGTAGTCCTCACGCTTCGACGAAAATTCTTTCAGCAGCCGCGCGGTAATTTCCTCGCTCGTGCCGTCGCTGTAGACGTTAGCCGTGTCGAAGAAATTAATGCCGGCCTCGAATGCCTGCTTGAAGAACGGCCGCGACTGCGCTTCCGGCAAGCTCCACGGATGCGCGCCTCGGTCGGGCACGCCGTAGCTCATACAGCCGAGGCAAATTCGCGAGACTTTCAGACCGGTTTGGCCCAGACGTTCGTATTGCATCGCCTGAGCATAGGAGCAAATATTCGGCTGCTCTACGCGTTACGCAATGATTCACTGGTCGGCTGATTGACCACGCGGAAGAGCGTCGTCGATCGATCGACGCGGCCGAACATGTCCTTTGCTTCGACTTCAAGCGTGTGCGTACCGACATGCAGCGTCGGCGGGACGGGTGCTTCCCAGATGTGATTGGAATCCGGGATTTCATCGCGATGGTATTTACTCCCCAGCCAGGACTCGGGCTTGTTCTGCGCTTCCAGTACCCAGGTCATCGCCGGGTCTGGTTGCGGTGTGAGCGCCATCGGCAGCCACTCGCCGTCGCTGATCCGCATCCGCACCGTCGATTTTTCTGAACCGGCAAAGATGTTGGCCTTCACCATTTCGTTGGCGATGTACTTTTTCCGCACGCGCGGAGAAACGTAGATGTTCATCTGATAGTCATCCGGGCTGCGTGCCGCCTTGTAGCGAATCGAATATCCTGTCTTCGTGAAGCTGATAAACGAGTATCCGTTGGGCGTGCCGTCGACCGCCATGCAGCCGGGGATGCGCAATTCGTCGAACATTCCTCGATAGCCGTCGCCGCGCACGCAGATCGAATTGAAGTGATGATGTTCGCCGACGCTGCCGCTCGGACCGCTGAACCCGTCGGCCGCGCTGTGAAACGTGTGATGCTGAATGTGCGTATGGCCCGACATGGAAAGCGTGTAATTCCGTCCACTGATGAGCTTCAGAAAACGTCGGCCGAACGCTTTTTCCTCATCGGATGGACCGGTGATCGGAATGTGCATGCAGATGACGAGCTGCCGATCAGTTGGGACGGTTTCTAAATAGTTCTCGACGAACTGCCACTGATCATCGCGCAGCCCGCACTTGTAATCATCGCCAGCGGGATGGGCCGTCTTCCCCGCCGGCTTTTCGGCAGCGTTCGCGCTGGAATTTGTGGCGGGTTTGTCACCTGCGTCGCTCGCGACTTTTTCGTCCGCCAACGCCGTGAACGGATTCCGCATGATGTTTTCCAACATCAGAAAGCTCACCGGCCCGTAATCGAAGGCGTACATCGTCGGGCCGTAAATTGACCGGAATGTTTCGTCGGCGAGTTCGTCGTTCGGCGTGACCAGATTCTGATCGTGATTGCCGGGAATCACATACCACGGAAACCCAGTCTTCACCTGCAGCTCATTCAGCGGTTCGAACATGTAGAGCAAACCGACGTTTACCAGGTCGCCCAGCGAAAGGCCGAACGCGACGTCGGGGCATTTGATGAGCTCGGCAATCGTATCGCGCGACATCCATTCGACCTGTCGATCGTGGCTCACCTGCGTGTCGCCGAACACGAGCACTTTAAATTCGTCAGGCTCTTGGCGCGGGATGAGTGGAAAATCGATGGACGTCGGCAGCGGGCCAGTCGGCTTACTGCCCGGGAAATAAAACTGCGGATCGAGGCGCTCCAGCAATTTTGGATCGGTCGGCTTCCATTGCGGCGAACCAGTCGGTCGATGAAAGTAGTAAAACTTGCACAGGTTGAACTTGTTCACCGGCGTCATGTATTGCGCGGGCTTGATCACGAACACCATGTCGCCATCGCGCACGGCCAGGCGATATTTCCCATCACGATCGGTCCGAACGACATCGCGCCCGTTCGAGACCAGAACGCCTTCAATTCCCTTGTTCTCCGCGCTGCGAGCGCCGCGGCCGTGCGCATCTTCGAAAACGACTCCGCTGGCGATCTCTTCGCTCGCCGTTCCTTCGGCCGCGCGACCGTTTCCCGCGAACGACATCATCGCCGGCAACAATACAACGCTCGCCCCGGCGGCGGAGGCGCGCGTCAAAAAATCACGGCGGGTAATCGGTGTCATGAAATAATCCTGCGTTCTACGGCTCGCGATTGATCAGAAACTATCGAAGACGCTCCAGATCGCATCGATCGGAACATTATTCGCCGCCACGAATGCGTCGTCGGTCTCGCTTAACAGCTTTAACTGAGCGGTGACGAATTCCTTTCGGCAGAACCGAACCGAACCGTCGCTTCGCAACACGTTGTAGCCATTGCCGTGGCCGAGATTCAGCATGTCATTCGCGCTGCGCAGAACGTCGGTCATGATCGCTTTGTTCTTAAAGTCTCGCATCTTCGGCATGGCGACGTTGATCTGGAACGTGGCCGGGTTTGACGTGAGGAACCGATCGACTTTCAGATTATAAACCGGCAGCCCCGACGACGAGAAACCGCCGGAGATCCACTGCATGCGAAAGTCAGCCCGCATCGAATAGCCCGCGCGCACCTTGGGCCCGCTGTCGGTCGGCGGCCACGGGTTGCTCGGCGGCGTATTGAACGTGTGCAGCGTGTTGGTCTCCACCGGGCAAAACGCGACCGACGGCGATGCGTTCAACAGGTTCGCGTAGTAATAAAACCCGAACTGCGTGAGCCGGCCCTCGCCGGCGTTGAACCAATAATCCGACTGCTTGTTTTGCGAGCGCGTGGCGATCGGAACAAACCCGTGGAACATGTCGGCATACATCACGTTGATGATGCCCATCTGCCGCATATTCGACGCACACGCAACGCGACTCGCCTGCTTGCGGGCGTTGCTGAGCGTCGGCAACAGAATGGCGATCAGAATCGCGATGATTCCGATCACCACCAGAAGTTCGACCAGAGTAAACGCGCCACGGCGGCCTTGGCCTTTGTATTGTTGAAACGTCAAAACAAACACTCCTCAAATAAGATTGGAACAACGACGACGACGGCGTGTTTGCATCAGCGTGATAACGCCCAGACCGCAGGCAGTGAGCGTCGTCGGTTCGGGAACGACCGTCAGGCTGATGGCGCTGGCGGTGTAGTTGATCTGATACAGATTGGTTCCGTCGCTGAATCGGCTGCCGTCACTCAAGCCCGCGAACGTGCCGGTGATCGCGCTCGGCGAAGTAACGATGGTGTAAACAACGTTGTTCGCGATCGGCGCGTCGGAAACCACCGAAAGCGTCGAGAGCGTGCCCAGCGTGACCGCATCGCTGGCGATGAGTTCACCGTTGGTCGAGCCGGCGACGAGATCGACGGTGAAATTTCCTTCGATGTCGACCGCGCTCAGCGCGTGGAACGCACCGCCGTGATTGCCCGGTCGAAGCGTGCCGCCGGTTTCGACGGTCATTACTCCAAGCATCGTACCCGTGCCGCCCAGCGTTCCGCCGGATTGCACGTCGATCGTGCCGTTGCCCGCACCGGGCGTGTGATTCGCATTCATCAGCAGCGTGCCCTGGCTGACGATCGTGTTGCCAAGCCATGGGCTGTCGACGTCAACTTCGAGTCGGCCCGCGCCAATTTTGTTCACGGTCATGAAGCCAGCCATCGCGACGGTGTTGACAATCATGTTGCCATCGCCGCCGACGTATGCCAGAGCTGGACTGGCAATGTTGCCGGTGGTGCTCGTCTGGAGGCCGCCGGTCAGGGTAAGCGTCGATGCCGGATTGATGTTGGTGAAGGTGTACGACGGGCCGTGCACTGTGGCCGACATGACAAGCTCGAACGGTCGATTCGTCGACGTGTCGCCGCCGGTGTAGTTAAGAACGCCGACGAAGCCGTTGGCCGCACCGATCTTGATGGTCGCGTTTGTATTGCCTGTCCCGGCCGCGCTGTTAGTACCTTTATCTGCGAGCGATGCAATCTGCACGATTCCGTTCGCCGCTTGTAACACGCCGTCAAATGCGTTGGAACCGTTCAGAACAAGGGTGCCGCCGCCCTGCTTAACGAAGCCGCGATTGCTCTGGCTGGGGACATTGATCGGCGCATTGATGGTGAAGACGTTCGTGCCGCTGACGCGCCAGCTGCCGCCACCATCGTACAGTTGGATCGCGCCGCCGTTGGTCGAATCGATTCGGCAATTAGCTGCGTTCACCGAGAGCGCATCGGTACCGGCCACGACGCCCATATCGATGTGTGAGGTGCCGTCGATGTCAATGACCATTGGCGATTTCACATTCGCATTGATGGCGAGTCCGACGATATTCGGGTTGTGCCCGCCTTGCAGGGTGATCGTGGACGGGGAGATGGACTGGTCGTAGGAAGCGTCGGCAAATGTGATCGTGTTCGTGCCGGTGGCAGGGTCTGAGTTGCCTGGCGCGTAAGCACCACCAACCCAATTGGCCGTGCTGGTGCCGTTCTGCCACACGCCGTCATTGGCTTTGCCGTTCCAGACGTAAGCGGTAGCGTGTGCTGTCGACGTCATCCAAGCCGCGCTGCTCGTTGCGACGGCGAAATACAGTAAGTGTGCTTTTGATTTACGACTAATGTGCATCTTCTAAAACTCCCGCGCTTGCAAAACCTGCCGCCGCTCGTGGGGTGCGGCCACAGAGGTCGCATCAACGGGTGGCTGATGAGCGTGAGAAAATAGAAACCGCGCGCTAAAGCTCCATTAGTCGTTTGCGTGCGCCAACACTTCTTCAGGTAAAGTTTTCGTTAATGGCGGCAGAGCAAAGAAGCGATACGCACATTCGCGGTATGAGCAGATGGCCGGCTGAGCGCGTTAGAATTTTCTCACACGGGAGCGGCAAGTTGCAATCACTTCAGTTTCGATGCCCAGGCTGGAGAGTAATCCGCGGGCTTATCCTGTCGCTGCCGATGCTATCGGTTCAGCGAGCCAGGGCCGAGCTGCCGGAGCGCTTTGCCGCGCCGTATGTTCAAGTTTCAAACCGCGCGGGCGACTTCGTCGCCGCGAGCCGCGCGACGGGGCAGAAATATTTTACGCTCGCGTTCATCGTGGCTGATAAAGAGAACGAGCCCGCTTGGAGCGGCGTTGATTTACTCGATAGCAAGTTCGGCCGGCAGATGAAGACGCGCATCGACGAGCTACGCGGCGTGGGAGGCGACGTCATCGTTTCCTTCGGCGGCGCGGGTGGGAAGATGATCGATCTGGCGGCCACCGATGCCGACGCGCTGGCCGCGATGTATCGGCAAGTCATTGATCTGTATCAACTCGCCGCGATCGACCTGGACATCGAAGGCAGCGCGCTCGACGACGCGGCCACCATCGAGCGCCGATCCATCGCCTTGGCGAAAGTGCAATCGACCGATCCGAAGCTGCGAATCATTTACACGCTGCCTGCTTCAACGCACGGCCTGGAGCCCAGTGGAATCGCCGCGATCAAGTCCGCGATTGAAAACGGCGTGCGCATCGATCACGTCAATCTCATGACGATGGACTACGGCGACCGCGCCGCGCCAAATCCGGGCGGCCACATGGGCGACTATGCGATCAAGGCAGCGAACGGTGCGCATTTGCAGTTGAAGAAACTATTCCCCACGCTTCAAGACGCGGCGCGTTGGAAGCTCATTGGCCTGACGTCGATGATCGGCGTGAACGACGTGAAATCCGAAATCTTCACCCCGGCCGATGCGAAGCAACTCGTTGCCTTTGGAAACGAACACGCGATCGGCGGGTTAAGCTTCTGGTCGCTGAATCGCGATTGCAAACTGACCACGCCCATCGATCACGCGGTCAGCACGTCGAGTGGCATCGTGCAGGACAGGTTTGAGTTCACGAACATCGTCAAACAGTTCGGCGCGAGCGCGGGGCCGACGTCGCAACCATCGAAATGACACTCTGACTCCTCTCTCCGCGTTCGGGATGGAAGGTCTTCGCTTCGCGTGAAGCAATTCAGACTTCTCTCCCCAACCCCTCCGCGAGCACGGAGAGAGGAATGAGACGCTTTCACTCCGTTGCTTTTACTGCTTCCTCTTCGATCGGCTCCAACCCCGGCGCGGGCGGCAAGTTTACACCCACTTGCAGCAAGGCATATGCGATCGGCACGATCGCGTACAACGCTAAGCCGGCCCACGCGTTAAAGCACGCGAGGCCGAGGCCCATCGAATACAAGATCAGACCGATGACGATGCGTCGATACCCGCGCCGGCGGACGACCTCGTCGAAGGTCAGGTCGTGCTTCGCGTGATAGCGAACCGAGTGATGATGCATCAGCAACAGCGAGATCGACACGCACACGAGATTCAGTCCGTACAACTGCACGCTGCCGCGCTCGCCGTGAAATTCGCTTAGCAATTTCGCGGAAGCCGGCAGCAGCGTGATGAACATCAGCCAGAGGTTGTTGATCCAGAGCATGACACGATCGGTTTCCTCCATCGTGTTGAACAGGAGGTGATGGGCGACCTGAAACACGCCGATCATCGCAAAGCTGAGGAAGAAGGCCATCAAGCTCGGGCCGAGCTCGTGAAGCATCTGGAATGCGGTCGGGTGTTTCCATTCCAGGCCCACGGGTAACACGACATCAAGCACCAGCAACGTGATGGCGATGGAAATCACATTGTCGGAAAACGAAATGATTCGCGCTTTGTCCGCGACCAGGCGCGCGGGCGGCGAAGGTTTTGGACGGGGTGCCTTGGACATTACTTCAATAGATAATGCCCGGCCATGGCATAGCCTGTAAGAACGACGCCCAGCGTTCCGACGATGACGGCGATGTCGAACGCCACGCGTCGGCGCGTGATGGCTGCGACGGATGCGAGCGCGATGCCCAGTTGAATACCGACTCCCGCGTAGCCGAGCAGATCGCGTTCACGCAATTGCTTTGTGCCCGACTTCAACTGCTCGTCCCGATCGGCCTCCAGCTTTTGCGCGTTTGCTTTAAGAATGGGTTTTCGGTTCAGCCAATCGCCGACCTCGTCGTCCGGTTGAGTCGCGGCCGCCGATGGGTTGATCATGGCAGCGGATTGAACGATGCGCGCCTTGATGCTCAGCGCTTGAAATTCCGCCCAGGCATCGGATGCTTTGGCCTGGAACAGCACGGCCTGATTGCTGCGATAGATCGCGTCGTTGGCGAGATTGGTGCTGCGGACGGCGAGAAACCCGGCCACCGCGGCGAGCACACCGGTGAGCAACGGCACGCGTTTTAGCCACCCGCTCGCGGGCTTCGCTTCATCATCCTCTTTAGCGGGTGTTGCGTTGGATGCTGAATCAGTAGTCGCCATAACGGGACGTTATAGCCGACGGATCGCGAATGATGCAGAGGCTGTGCCGCTCACGGCTTCGCGAAGTCGCGCGAGATCTTTGCGCGATCCCTGCCCGCGAAGCCGCGAGCGGCAATCAGAATCATTTAGCAGAAGCCGCCCGAACCGCGAGCACCGCTGATTCCACCACCCCCAAGGACGGTCGGATTTCCAGCAGCGTCAACGGTCAATACCAGCGAGTGCGTCCTGGTCGAATCCGTCGTATCGGTGACACTCAGGCGAACCGTATAAAGCACCACGCCGTTCGCTTCGGTCGTTTGCTTTACGCTCGTCGTCGTGTCAATCGTCGAGGTATATCCTTCGGCCGTCGCGAGCGCCTGCAACTCCACACTAGCAGTCGACGGAACAGCGGCGAAGGTGATCGTTGTCGACGTTGGCAGGCTGGTGGGCACGCCGGCAGTGTTGACCGTTACGCTCGTCTTCGTGCCGGTCGCGGAATAGTGGGCGGTGTAAAGCGTCACGCCATCAATCGTCTGCACGTTGATCAGGGAGGTCGCGGTCAGCGCCGTCGCGCCGGCCGGGGCCGCGCTGGTTAAACCATTCTGAATCGCGGTCGAGAGAACGCTGAGCGGAACGCGTGTGTTGCCGACGAAATTGCCCTCAAAATCGACGCTGAATCGCGTGGTGCGCTTCCTTCCACTGGTTGTCGTTGAGGTCAGGGCGAGCGTGTAAATGGTCTGGCTGTTTGAATCGATCGACACGCCGACGGAGTCGGTCGATGCCGGCGCGGTCAAGTTCAATGCCGTCGCGACAGCGTTGAATTCATCGGTGACTGCGCTGTTCGAAATTGCGCCAAAAGTCGTCGTCCTTTTGCTCGGTGCCGTTACTGCCACGCCGGCGCTGTCTATGGTGATGAGGCTGCTCGTGCCCGTGCCGGCTTCCCTGATCGAATAAGTTTCGACGCCGTTGCGATTGCCGAGATACACCTCGGTCGTGGAAATCGGCGCGGTAAAGCCATCGGTGCCGGCCAGTGTTGTCAGGCCGGTCTGGACCGCCGTGGGCACCAGGCTGAATGCGAGTTCAGAGACTGCCGCGCCACGCCCGCTACCATGACCACCGTCTGGCCTGCCATGCACACCGTGATGCGCCGCCGACATCAAGCGTCGTGACTCGAGTACCTGCACCACCGACCGGCCCGCCGCCGTGATCTCCGGCGTTCGATGAATGAAGTTCGCGGCAGAGCGACGCTTTCGGAATCGTTCAAACATCTGATTCTCCTCGTTGTGTGAAACCCTGGTGGACCAAGACGGCGCGAAGCTGCCCGTCTGGTGGGGATTTAGTGCAGTGGATCGGCCCGTCGTTTAGTTGAGAAATTTCTTTTCCGGGGAGTGCGATGTCGGTGACGAACTTCCCATCGCGAGGTGACGATTTTTATTCCAAGTGACGGAGAGTCGATCTGTATCAGCGTCCGACGCGACATGTATAACGCTCGTGATAAACGCAAGCAGATAGTTACGATTTTGACGTGTACGCCACCATCCCCGCGCCTAGAAGCATTACACAGATGCCGACCCAGTTTAATGCACTCGGTTTTTCGCGGAGGAAGATCATCGCCAGGATGACGCCGAGGGGCATGGAGAGCTTGTCGATCGGAGTGGCCTTGGCGACGGCTGATTCCTGCAGTGCCAAATACCCACAAGACCATGACAACGCAGCCGCGACGCCCGACCCGGCGACCAACCAAACGGCCCAGGCGGGTGTTTCGCTCAGCTTGTGCCATCGCCGCATGCCCGTCGCCAACGCCAGCAGCGTGAAGAGCATCACCGCGCCTTGAATCACGAGCGCGATGGTGAAGTCGGTCTTGTCCAGCGCTCGTTTGGTCATCACGCTGACAATGGCCGCAAAGCATGCACCGAGCAACGCGAAGATCAACCAGCGGTAATTTTCCATCGTAAAGCGAGTATAGTCGGGCCGGACATGCCGAAGATTGGTCACATCGATTTAAAAGCCCCGTTCTGCCAGGCGGGCCTCGCCGGGTACAGCGATCGGGCGATGCGGCTTGTCGCGCGTCGTCGCGGGTGCGCGTACGCGGTCACCGAGTCACTGCTCGACACGATTATGCTGAGCGGCGGTCACGGGCTGCGCAAGAGTATCGACATCAACGATGAAGATCACCCGATCGCCGGGCAGATCATCGGCAGCGATCCCAATGAGATGGCGCAGGCGGCGACGATACTCGCCGAGCATCATTACGACGTGATCGATTTGAACTTCGCCTGCCCGGTGAAGAAGATCAAACACAAAGCGCGTGGCGGGCACATGCTGCTCGACGCCGCGATGGGCATTGAGGTGCTGCGGCGGGTGCGCGACGTCCTGCCGCCGCACATACCGACGACGATTAGCATGCGCCGTGGCTATGACGACTCGCAGGAATCGGCCGATAAGTTTTATCGGATTGCCGATCACGCCTGGGCGAGCGGATACGCCGCCATTCGCGTGCATGCTCGGACGGTCGAGCAGAAATACGCCGGCCGAGCGCGATGGGATTTCCTGCGTGAAGTGAAATCGCGATATCCCGATCGCACGATTCTCGGCAGCGGCGACGTCTTCACGGCCGAAGATGCGGTGCGGATGCTGCGCGAGACGGGCGTGGACGTAGTCTGGATCGCGCGCGGGGCGATCGGGAATCCCTGGATTTTCCAGCATGCCGAGCAACTGTTCAGCGACCAGCAAATTTCGTCGCCGACGATTCACGAGCAGCGCGACGCGCTGCTGGAGCATTTTACGCTGGCGATGGATCTTCACGGCGAGCAACTGGCGGGGCGGCGGATGCGGAAGATGGGGATCAAGTACAGCCGGTTTCATCCGCAGGCCAGTGAAGTAAAAGCCGGCTTCATCGAGACCCGTAGCCTGCGTGATTGGACGAACGCGTTGGATCAGTTTTATTCGGCGGATGGTCCAGGCGTGTGGCCGGACCCGTCGTCGGCCGATGCAGTAAACGACGGCGGGGCGTCGCGGGAGTTGCAGAGTTGTGAGGTGACGTCGTGATCAACAGCGAAGAGGATCGAAAGATTTTCCCGCCGCGCGGGATCGAGTGGCTGTGGTGGGTCGTGTTGCTCGTGTCGCTGATCGTCGGATTCGGCATGACGTGGTTCGCGCCGCTTTGAATTCCGCAAGGGTCGGAGTGAGTTGTATGGCATCCGTCAAATCCAAAGCCGCGCCGAGAAACCGCCTGGCGAAAGTAATGCCGGCCGAGTGGCGCGACTGGCTCGTCGAGCAGGGCGTGCCGAAGCGCAAATACGCCGCCGTGCTGAAAGCCACGCTTGCCGGCGGGCGCGTGATTGAAGAGTTAATCGTCGAAGAGGGCTGGATCGTCGCGCTAGATAAAACCGGCATCGCGGGGCAGTTCGAGCAGCGGATTGATTTTGATCCGAGAACGATTGAGTCGATCGAGATCGTGCAGGTGATTTAGGAAATTTGAGATTTTGTGAATTTGAGATTTGCGACTGAAGACGGGCGCACGTCTGTGACACGCGCACTTCAAATCTCAAATTCGCAAAATCTCAAAATTGCAAATTCCCCTCACCCGCCGCCCGTGCGCCGCGGCACGCCCGTGCGGTTCACGTCCGCGCCGAATGTTTGATTATGCCCGACTTGTTTGTTGCCGCCGAAGGGTTGGTTTGACTTGTGCGAATTGCTGGCGGGGCCGTGCGTTTTGTCGAGCATGTTGCTCATACCCGACGGCTTGTTCAGGCCGCTCTTGAGCTGCTTAAACATCGAGCTTTCGGGTTTTGACCCGCTTCCTTCCGCCGCATTTTTCTTTCCCAATCCAGCCACGAGTTGCTTGGCCGCGTTCTCGGCGGCGAGGCTGGTGTCGATCGACGGAAAGCCCGCCGCCGTGGACGCGGCTTTCGTGGCAGGCTTGGCCACCGCTTTCTTCGCGGCGGATTTCTTTGGCAAGTTTGATTCGGCGGACGTTGATTTATTTGCTTTGGCCATTTGCTTCCTGGTTGTTGTCTCGAAATGGTAGCTGGAATGAGCGACTGTGTGAAACGCAATCGAAATTTGCCCAAGACTCAGCGACTCATCGCCCGCAGATGCTTGACAACACTGCGGCCGAGCGCGGTCAGCTGGTAGCCGCCTTCGAGAATGCTCACGACGCGACCTCTACAAAATCGATTCGCGGCATCGCAGAGCATTCGCGTGACCGTTTCAAATCCATCGTCCGTCACGTTCATGTTGGCCAGCGGATCCTCATGATGGGCATCGAAACCGGCGGAGAACATCAGCAACTCGGGACGGAAACCATCCAGCGCGGGCAGAACACGCCGCTCGATCGTGTCAAAGTAAATTTCATCCCCGCCGCCGCGGGGAAGGGGGAGATTGATCGTGAACCCCTCCCCCGCGCCGGTACCGGTTTCGTTGGCGTAGCCGCTGCCGGGATAACACGTGTCGGGATGTTGGTGCATGCTGATAAAGAGCACGGATGGATCGCCGACGAACACCGCTTGCGTGCCGTTGCCGTGATGGACATCGAAATCGACGATCGCGATGCGCTTCAATCTATAACGTTGCTGCGCATATCGCGCGGCGATTGCGGCGTTGCTGAAGAGGCAGAATCCCATCGACCGGTCTGGCTCGGCGTGGTGCCCCGGCGGACGCGTGGCGGAGAAAGCGCGCGTCGCGCGGCCGCTCATTACCGCGTCGCACGCGCCGATCGCCGAGCCGAGCGAGAGCAAGCCCATCTCCACGCCGTTGCGACCGACCGGCGTGTCGCCGCCGTCGAGCATGCCGCCGCCGGTGCCGCAGATTTCTTCGATGCGCCGCAAGTGCGCTTCTGTATGCGCGAGCAAAACGAATTCGCGATCGGCGGGAACCGCTTCGATCTCGATCAGCTTCACGTCGTCGCGCCGCTCGAGGCCGAACTCGATGCTGAATTCGACGGCGAATTCGGGGAACGGAGTCGGTGAATCGATCAGGCCCGCATCGCGGACGGCCTGATGAATCGCCCGCAGCCGATCCGGCCGCTCGGGATGCGCCGCGCCGGTGCGATGCTCGATGAGGCGAGGATGGCTGACAAACGCGACGGCCATTTGCGGCGCTATTCAATTCCGATTTTCCGGAACCACTGCGGCTTCCAGTACCGAATCGCCAGCGGCGACAGAAGAATCACGTTGACGGCGATCATCCACGCGAAGTAGGCCGTGTCCTTGCGGCCCGCGCCGATGCCGACCCACACCGAGGTTGCCGGCACGCCGCCGATCAGCGTGCCGACGATCACATCGCGGACCGAGATCGTCGTCAGCCCGAACACGTAGTTGCTGATGCCGACCGGAATGAAGTGCATTAAGCGAACGGCCATCACCACGAGCAATCCGTTGTGGCCCATTTTCTCGTCGATCGTTTTCAACTTTTGCATCCGCGCTTCAACGCGGCGATGAAACCAGTCGGCGGCGATGAAGCGGCTGATCAGCATCGCGCCCGCGGAGCCGATCGTTGCCGCGGCCTGCGACCAGACAATGCCCATCACGATGCCGAACCCCGACCCGGCCAGCGCCTGCAACGGCCAGACAGGCGAGATGCCCGACAGCACGAGCAGCACGTAAACGCTTATATAAACGAGCGGTGCTTTCAGCGGATGTTTTCGCACCCACGTGGTGAAACGCGCGCGGTCGTGCGGCAACAGTTTTCTACCGCCGCCGAATTGATACCAACAGATAGCTGCCGTAATCGCCGCCACAAGCAGGATGACGGTCGCGACGCGCCGGAATGAGGAGCCGTGACCTGAATTGCGCGTTGCAGCTTCTTCGGCCGACAGGTCGTCACTCACTATTTGCCACTCGGCGAATGGCGGCTTCGAGCCGGCTGACGTCGACCGGCTTGGTCAGATGCTCGATAAAGCCCGCTTCAAGGCTGCGTTGTAAATCGCGCTCCATGCCAAATCCGCTCAGCGCGATGCCCTTCAGCGGGCGATTCGGACGCGTCGACAATTCCTGCATGAGGTTCAGCCCGCTCCCATCCGGCAGCCCGATGTCGCTCACGATAAGATCGAATTCATGCTCGGCCGCGAGCTGTAACGCTTCGCCGCGCGTCGCGGCCGTCATGACGTCGAATCCGTCCTGTATCAACACGCGGGCCACGACTTTTGCGGTGTCGTCATGGTCTTCGACAAGAAGCACGCGAAGCCGTTTTTTGGGCTCGGCCTCGGCAGGGCGATGGTCGCCCATGGCAATCGCGGTTTCGTTCGAGGCTGGGTCGGTTAATTTCTGCTCAGCTTGTATTTGAAGTTGCCGGCACGGCAGACGCAACGTAAAGGTCGACCCCGCGTTAGTGCCATCGGAATATGCTTCAAGCGTGCCGCCATGCAGGTCGACGAGCGTTTTGGAAATCGTGAGGCCGAGCCCAAGCCCGCCGAACCGACGCGTGATGTCGGGCGCACCTTGTTCGAATGCGTTGAAGATTCGCTCGCGCAATTCCGGTTCAATGCCGATGCCGTTATCGCTCACGATGAGCTCGAAAGTCTGGCCGTCAGCTACGCAGGCTGATCGAATCGTGACGCTTCCTCGCTGGCCGTTCCGGTCGGCGGGGGTGAATTTAATGGCATTTTTTACGAGGTTCCAGGCGATCTGTTGAAGCCTGGCCGCATCGGCATTGACCTGACACGCCGGGCCGGCGTTCAACTCCAGCGTCACGTCGACCTTGTTGTCGGCAGCTTCGGCCCGGCAGATTTCGACGGCGCGACGAACCAGCACGTCCGGTTCGCAGGCGGCGAGTTGCAAATCTATTTTGCCCCGCGCGACACGCGTCAGATCAAGCAAATCGTCGATCAGCCTCGCTTCGAGCTCGATGTTGCGACAGATCATGTCCAGATCGTTGCGCATCGCCGGCGACAACGTTGCGTCACTCCGCATCATCTGCACGACCGCCAGCACCGGCGTCAGGGGCGTGCGCAGCTCATGGCTGAGCGCGGCCAGGAAATGATCTTTCGCGCGGTCAGCCGCTTCCGCGGTATCTTTCGCAAGACGGACTTGTTCCTGCGACGCCTTGCTTTCGGTGATGTCGCGCGCGATGCCCGCAACGCGGACAACATGACCTTCATCATCTCGAATCGCAAACCCGCGGTCATGCACCCATCGCATCGAGCCGTCGGGGCGAAGCACGCGGTATTCAACCGATGACTCACCGTCTGCGATTGCGCGTGCAACGCTCTGATCGGCGCGCGTGCGATCGTCGGGATAAATCGTCTCCATCCAGGTGTCATCGCGGCCGAGGAGCGTCACGCGGCTGCGTCCCCACACGCCTTCATACGCCGGCGATATATATTCCAGGTGGTTGTCGCGGGCGTTGTATATCCAGAGCACTTCGCGGGTGTTGTCGGCGAATTGCCGGAAGCGCTCCTCGCTGTCGCGGAGCTCGCGCTCGGCGTGCTTGCGATCGCTGATATCCATCGCCGATCCGACGACGCGTATCGCCATGCCGTCTGCGTCTCGCACGATGATCCCGCAATCCCAGACGTGAACCCATCGACCGTCGCGGTGCTCGATGCGATATTCCGACTCGTACGCCGTCGCGTGAGGGTCGGCGAGCTTGTCGGTTAAATGTTGGATCGCGGCGGGGGCGTCATCCGGATGAATCCGCGCCGGCCACCAGGCGCCGTCGGCGCTGGCTTCGGCGGGTGTGAAGCCAAGCAGCTTCGTGATGCCGCTCGATCGAAACGTCGTGTCCGATTTGACGTCCCAATCGTAAATCACCGCTTCGACCGCTTCCACGGCAAGGCGGAAACGCTCTTCGGTAACCCGCAAGACGCGCTCGGCCTCGTAGCGCTCCGTGACATCCAGTGTAACGCCGGTCATGCGTTGCGGCAGGCCCGACGCATCGCGAAACACCTTGCCGCGGGCCGAGAACCAGCGAACAGTTCCATCGCTGCGAATGCCACGGAACTCCGCTTCGTAATCGGAATCGCCATTCAGCGCGCTGGCCATTGCTTGTTGAACGCGTTCACGATCGTCCGGATGAAGCAGTTCGTAAATCTCGTTTATCGACATTGCCGCATGCGGTTCGTCGCTCTTGAGCGCGAGCAATGGCGAAGAGACGTTCACCAGATCAGCCGCCGGATCGAATTCCCACGTCCCGAGCGATGCGGCACTCATTGCCATCGCCAGCCGCTGCTCAGCCTCTTCGACGGCACGCTCAGCATTGTGTTTGGCGGCGGCATCCTGCTGCACGTAGATGCGGTAATCGCGATCGCCCGACCGCATCGCCGAAACCATCGCTGAACAGATCAGCTCGCTGCCGTCGCGGCGGCGGTAACGCAGCTCTCCCGACCAACTGCCGCGAACGCGAAGCGACAGGCCGATCTCTTCATCAAGCTCACTCCGCGCGCTTTCGTCGATCGCCGAGAGCGATGCCACATCGGCCTGGTTCAGTTCGCCGCGCGAATAGCCGAGCATCTCGTCCAGCGAGTGATTGGTGTATGCAATTGCGCCGCTGCCGGTCTCGGCCACGATGACGCCTTCCACCATGCTTTCGAGCACACGCGACTGCATTTGCAACATCTGCCGCGCCTGCTGGCTGGCGGTGCGATCGAGCACGAACGCGATCGTGCCGGAATGATCGGAACGGTGGCGAGCCGCACCGATCAGCACGGGCACGCGCGTCTTTCGATTGCGATGAAGCAGTTCGCGTTCGAACGCGGGGCACGCGCCGACTTTTGACAATTGTTCAAGGGCGGTCAGATCTTCGGCCGTCGGCTCGTCAGTGATGGAAAGATCTTTTACCGTCAACTTCGCCGCCTCGAAGGCCGCGCGACCTTGCTCGGCGGTGGTGATGTCGTCGATAAAGCCGATCATCCGCAGAAATTCATCGTTCGCCTGCTCGACGTAGCCGTCGAGATTGACGCTGACAATGCCCAGGAGATTGGCATCGCGCAGCCGGCGGAAGCGCTCTTCGCTGATATGCAGCGATCGCTCGGCCGCTCGACGTTCGGCGACTTCGCGTTCCAGCGCTTCCTGCCGCCGTTTTGCGCGAAGCATCGCACCTTCGGCGCGTTGTTGAGCCACGCGCTGCGCCTGAGAAAATCCGATCGCACAACAGCCCACGGCGACAAAGACGATCATCCGGCTGATGTCGTTGAAGTCGTGCATCAACAGGGAATGTCTTCGGGCAATGAAGAAATAATCGCCTGCGAGCGCCGCCAGCAGCAGGGCGAGGGTGGCCGGGACAATCCCGCCGAACCATGCCGCGAAGAAGACGGCAAAATAGAAGGTGCTGAACGGCTGCTGATCGTGCAGCCAGCGGTCAAGCAGTTGCCGGACGACGAGCGCGATCGCAACGCCGCCCACGGCTATGCCGCAATCCGTGGCGGCGGTTTGTAGTCGCTCCTTCATTGGATCAGCTTCCATGCCCACACACTCCTTCAGCGCGGGTTTGCTCGGAACATTCTCAACACCATACGCGATTGATATCGACGTGGAAAACCAATGGCGCAAATACGACAGCATGCATGGCCGGCAGCATCGACGGTGGAAAAGCGCCGGCTCGGCCTGCCCGGGGCGTCACCACGTCTTACACTTCTCGCCGTACGCGGGGAGAGGCGGGGAGAGGGGTCTTCGCTTCGCTCAAAAAAAACCCACGTCCCGCCTTCCACCCACCACAAATACGCTGTGACCTCCGAGTACGGAAAGAGAAGAAAGCGCAGTGTCGGCGAAAAATGCGATTGCCCTGCGGCCTGTCCCGGGGGCAGGGCCGGTTTGACGCGCTTGGAACGCGCTGCGATTATTCTTACCTGCCGTGCTGCGGAATTAAAGTGCGCGATCTTTGCGAAAGCGGAACCTCAAACGCCCGCCAGCGCCGTACGCCCCGAGGAGTCATCACCTGTGAACCGCCCGATTTGTCACCAACGTATCTCGCTGAGGCTCGCCTTAACCACGATCGCCTGCGCGGCTTTTTGGGCAGCGCCTTTGGCGCTCACCGGTTGCGCACCGAAGCCCATGCCGCCCGCTTCCGTCGTAGCGCCGGTCGGGTCGTTCATTCAAGCGTGGCGATTGCCGGTCACGTTGAAGGACGACAAGATTCGAAGCCTCAGTCTGCTGGGCGAAACGCTCTATGTTTACTCAGAGAAAAATACGGTCATCGCCATCAACGCAGCCAGCGGCCGGGCGATTTACCAGCGTTCGATCGAAGCGGACGGCATCCCGCTGAAGCCGCCCGTCATGGTGAAGGATCATGTTGCGTTCCCGACGGGGGATACGATTCATATTCTCGATGCGAACGGCAAACAGACCGACGTCGTGCAACTGGATCACGCGATGCGATCGGGAGCGGCGTCGTCAGGCACGGCGATCTATGTCGGCCTGGATTATCCGGGCGGCGGACGGTTGGCCGCGATTGATCTCACGAGACGTTTCAACCGCACCCGCTGGGAACTGCTCACTTTCGCAGGATTGTCCGCCGCGCCGGCGGTACACGCGAACATCGTCTTCGCCGCCAGCGAGGATGGTCGCGTGTATGCTGTCGGTGAAGATCGCCTGCCGGTCTGGCCGCTGGAAAACAGCGCGTTCGACACCGGACGAAAAATCCTCGCTGACGTCAAGGCCGATGACACCGGCGTTTACGTCGCCTCCACCGACACCAAGCTGTATTGCCTTGAACTCGGCACGGGCAAAATCAAGTGGCAGTATTATTCGAACGTACCGCTAACGCGGCCGGTCGAACTGACAACGACGATGGCCTATCTGCCGGTAGAAGGGCGCGGCATCGTGGCGCTGGCGAAGAATGAGGGGAAATACAATCGCGAGGCAAAGTGGGTCGTGCCGGGCGCGACCGATTTCCTGGCCGAGGACGAGCGCTACGCCTACCTGCTCGGCTCTGGCGGGCGAATCATCGGCGTCGAAAAGACAACCGGTGACATCAAGTTCCTCTCCAGTCAAAGCGGCTTCACGATTCTCGCCAAAAATCTGAATCCGAAAAACAACCTGATCCTGGTTGCGACCAAAGAAGGAACGATTTTCGGCATCCAGCCTGTGACCAGGCCGGGCTCCGTTGGCGTGCTTGCAGAAGCGCCTGCGCGTGAAAGTGATCTGGCGATGGCGAACTGACGGGTGAGACACTGACTGGCGAGACTTGGAAAGCCTTAAACGTCGTCGTCGACCAATGTCGAAGCCCGCAGCGCGTCGGCCAACTCATGGAGCAAAGCGTTGCGATCCTGCTGCGAGACGCCCAGCGTTTCGGCCGCATGCCACGCTCGTGAAGCCTCGCCGGATTCAATGAGGTCGATCGCCGCGTCGCGCATCGTCGCATCAAGTTGCCCGTGGCTCATCTGCATCGCCGCCACGCACACAATCAACACCGGCCCGTCGTCTTCGTCAGTGAGCAGGGCGCGAAATCGATCGAACACATGCGCCGTCGCGGTGGAAGCTGACAAGCCGTGCCCCACGTGCTCGAAAAACTCAGAGCGCACATCAATCGCCAAGTCAGATGCGAAGAGAGGGCGGAAGGGGTCGATCGGTGATTCGCTCATCGCTCACCAAACGCACGATCGATATCGCGAGCGCCGTGGAGGACGCGCAGAACTTGAAGTTCATTCTCTGTCGCGCGGTAAAAGATGATGTAATTCCGAAAGCCGCTCACTGTGATCGAGCGTACTCCGACCAACGACGCAGCCGTGAATTGACGGAGCGTCCCAATTCCCGGAAATGCAGAAAGCCGAGCAAGATCGCGCTCGACAGCGTCGAGAAAACGCTGCGCGGCACCCACGTTATCCTGACCGATATAGACAAACGTTTGAAGCAGGTCGTGCCTCGCGGCCGCGTGCCTAGTAATGGGAAGCGTCATTGCGCGCCGTGCCGAACGCGCAAATGATCGATAATATTCAGACCCGATGCGCGAATACCGTCAAGGTCTTCCCGGCTCCATGGCGTAAACGGGCCGTTCACCGTTTCGATCAGCATCGCTTCAACTTCTTGCCTGAGCTGCCGACGTTGGTCGGTCTCGATAAGATATTGAACGAATGACTGGACATCCTTATAACCGCGCAACGTTGCTTGCTCGTTGAGATAGGCGGCGTCTTTACCGGTTAGTTGAAGATCAATCGAGGTCATAAGAACCACATTCTAGCGTTAGCACGCGTGAATCTCCGCGCGGAAATTGTGAGGGGGTACCGGCTCACAAAATCGCATTGCATTCACCATTTCTTCGCCTGCGCCGCGACCTTCATCGGCAGGCCGAACAGATCGATGAACCCTCGCGCGGCCGTGACGTCGTAGCCCTCCATGCTGAAGCTCGCGAGCTGCGGATCGTAAAGCGTGTGCGGGCTCTTCGCGCCGATCTGCATCGCGCGGCCCTTATACAGCCGCACCGTCGCCGTGCCCGTCACCGTGGCGTTTGTGTGATCGATAAATGCCTGCATCGCCTCGCGCAGCGGGTGGAACCACTGGCCGTTGTAAACGAGTTCCGCATATCGCAGCGCGACGATCTGCTTGAAATGCGAAGTGTCGCGCTCGATGCAAATTTGCTCGAGCGCTTTGTGCGCTTCATACAGAATGGTGCCGCCGGGCGTTTCATAAACGCCGCGCGATTTCATGCCGACCAGGCGGTTTTCCGCGAGCACCGTCACGCCAACGCCATGCGCGCCGCCGATTTTGTTGAGCGTCGCGATGATCTCGTGCGCGAGCAACTTCTGCCCGTTCACCGCGACCGGATTGCCGCGCTCGAACTCGACCGTCACGTGCTCGGCCTTGTCCGGCGCTTTCTCCGGAGGCACGGTCATCGTCAGGCACGCCTCCCAATTCGGCTCGGCGTCGGGATGTTCGATCTCCGCGCCTTCGTGCGAAATGTGCCAGAGGTTCCGATCGGCGCTGTAAATTTTCTTCTTCGATACCGGAATCGGAATGCCGTGCTTCTCGGCATATTCGATCGCGCTCTCGCGATCGCGCAGCTCGAAGGATTTGTCCTTCCACGGCGCGATGATTTTCAGATCGGGGCCCAGCGCCATGTAAGTCAATTCGAAGCGCACCTGGTCATTTCCCTTGCCGGTCGCGCCGTGGCCGACCGCATCCGCGCCGGTTTGTCGGGCGACTTCGACCTGCTTCGCGGCAATCAGCGGCCGCGCGATGCTAGTGCCGAGCATGTAGTCCTGCTCGTAGATCGCGTGCGCCCGCAACATCGGCCAGCAATATTGCTCGGCAAACTCCTGCCGCAAATCCATCACGACGACTTCGTCCGCGCCGCTTTTGTACGCCTTGTCCTCAATGCCCTTCAGCTCATCGCCCTGTCCCAACTCGGCGGCGAACGCGACGAGCTTTACGCCGGGGTAACGCTCCTTCAGCCACGGAAGAATGACGGACGTATCAAGTCCGCCGGAGTAGGCGAGGACAATCTTTTTGGGGTTGCTTGAGTCGTTCATGGTCTGGTCGAAAACTTACCCGCGATGAGCGTGAAAGACGAGACGCGAATCCGTTTAGCGGCACCGCTCGCGGTGCGCTTTCTTTGTGGATGTCGTGTCGATCGGACGAACCGCAAGCGGTTCCGCTAAACGGTGCTCTCTGAGATTCGAACGTGATCCGTTAGACTTTGTTCATGCGCGTCCTGATCACCGGATCGTCCGGGCAAATTGGAACCAATCTTGCATTGGCGATGATGGCGCGCGGCGATTCGGTAGTTGGAATTGATTCGCGGCCAAACGAGTGGACTGACCAGATTGAGACGCACATCGTCGATCTCGTCGACCTCTCGCGCGATCCCTCGCGGTTCGCGCCGCGTGCCGATGACAGGATCGACGCAATCGTTCACCTCGCGGCCTGGGCGAAGGTCTATCAGCTCGTGCTTGAGCCGCGGAAAGCGCTGGAAAACGTCCAGATGTGTTTTGCCGCCCTGGAACTGGCGCGGCGACTGAAGACGCCGATTCTGTTCGGATCGAGCCGCGAAGTGTACGGCGACATTCATCGCCACATGACCGACGAGCAGGCCGCCGACTTCGTCGTCGCCGAGTCACCTTACTCGGCCAGCAAGATCGCCGGCGAAGCTTTCTTTTACAGCTACGCGCGCTGCTACAAACTGCCGCATCTGGTGTTTCGCTTCAGCAACGTGTACGGCCGCTACGACAACGATGAGCACCGCATGGAGCGCGTCATTCCACTGTTCATGCGGAAAATTTCGCACGGCGAGCCGATCGTCGTCTTCGGCCGAAACAAGATGCTCGACTTCACGTACGTCGACGACTGCGTCGCCGGCATCATGGCCGGCATCGATGCACTAACGAGCAGCCGCGTCGTCAACCAAACGATCAACCTCGCCTACGGACAGGGTCAAACGCTACAGGATTTGGTCAACCTCATCGAGATGGCCGTCGGCCGCGAGGCAAACGCGACCTATCGCGACTCGCAAACCGGCGAGGTGACGCGCTACGTCGCCGACATCGGCAAGGCCAGGCAACTGCTCGGCTATTCGCCAACCGTCCCGCTGGCGCTGGGGATCCGCAAGTATGCCCAATGGTGGCGAGATAACGGATGGCTAGGCTGACTCATTTCTCATCTGAAGATTTTGGCAAAGCGCGAACGATTCAGACTTCATCGAAGAAGAACTCGGCAAAATCACGCCGCATGCCACGCAGTGGGGTGAAGACATCCCGCGCCCGCAGCCGGCCAAACGTTGTTCGAACTGCTTCTACGTGATCGATCACCTCGGCACCACAGGCGTTTGCCCGGAATGCGGAAAAGCGTTCGATCTGAAAGATTCCACAACCTACACGCTTCGGTTGCCGCTTGTTCGGTGGCGATTCTGGCTTCCAGGATTTGTCGCCGCGCTGGTTGCTTGCGTCGCGCTCGAGGTCGTCCTCATCCGATTTTTCGGCTTTACCTGGTCGACCGTCCTCTGCGTGACGTTGGCGGGAGGGGTTCTGCTTGGCTATGGAACGCGAGCTTCGAAAGGGACGACACTCGTCCTGTTTGCAGTCGTCTTCACTGGATCAGTTGTGCTGGCAATGTTTTCGGGCGGCATTGTCGGCGTATTTTGCGGGCTTGTTTTTAGCGCCATTGCATTCGGGCCGATCCTGGTCGGAATGCTCATCGGGACCACATTGCGGAGCGTGCTCAAGGCGTCCAACTTTCGCTATCGCGACTACCTGCCGTTGTTCATCATTATCGTTCCCGTGATCTGCGCGTTCCTTGAAGGTCGCCACGATCACCTGTCGCCCGTAACGCTGACGACTTCGACCACAATTCACGCCCACGCAAAAGATGCCTGGAACTCGATTCAGTTTTATGAACAGGTAAAACACGCACCGCCGTGGCTGCTGCGGCTCACGCCCAGCTTCCGGCCGATGTACACGAACGGTCATAGCGAGAAGGTCGGCGACATTAAAGTTTGTGTTTACGAGCGTGGCCGGCTGGTGAAACAGATCACGGAAGTTATTCCCGGCAAGCGGCTGGCGTTCCGAGTGATCGAGCAGACGAAGATCGAAAACAGCAGCGTTCGATTGATCGGCGGAAGCTTTGACTTATCTCCGAGCGCTGACGGCAAGGACACTGTCGTCACGCTGACGACTCAGTATCAGCCACTGCTTGCACCGCGTTTCACGTTTCTGCCCGCCGAGGAATTGGCCGTACACGAACTTCACGGACATGTGTTGCTTGGGATGAAGACCGATGCCGAGCAATGTCATCAGAAGCCATGAACGGGATGAAGGTACAGATTCGCGTATACAGATCGCGGCGCGTCGAATGTAGCGCGCGGGTGAAGCTGCCAATGTCGACCGGGCGCGCGTGGGGGCAACTTCGCGATTTTGCGAGAACGGCCGGCGACGATCACTTTCATGAATCAATCGTGATCGACGGAGGCGTGCCGCGCGCGGGCGCATCGATCCATATTCGACATCAATATTTCTGCTGCATCGTTCATCGGATCGGGCGAATTGTTCGGTGGACAGAGGCGAAGGGCTTTGCATTCAGCGATCTTTCACGTCGCGGGCCGCGTAAAGGATTTCCCCACGTTATGTCTATCACGCTCCTGTCGGAGCAGGACGGCGCGGGATCGACGATGCTCATTCGGATCACCGGCCGGTGGACAGCGCCAACACCGCGATGGATGGCCAGGGTCTGGCTGTGGTGGGTGACCCTGTCAATTGCGGTTCGCCTGCAAAATAAGCTCTGGATGTTCGAACGAATGGCTCGAAGTTTTGAAAAAAGGGTGCCCATCTGAGTCCTTCGGTAAGTGTGTACGATGACATGCTTGATCTACCAACTCACCGATCATTTCACCGTTCACACCTCGCTCGAAAACTGCTGGGCGTTTTTCAGTGATGCGGCCAACCTGCCGAAAATCACGCCGCCGGCGATGAAGTTTACGATCGTCACGCCGTCGCCGATTGTCATCCAGGCCGATTCGATACTCGATTACAAGGTTCACGTGATGCTTGGCATTCCCGTGAAGTGGAAGACGAGCATCATCGACTGGTCGCCGATGCGGCAATTTATCGACCTGCAGCTCAAGGGCCCGTACACGCTCTGGCACCACCAGCACACGTTCAAGGAAGTCGAAGGCGGCGTGGAGTGCCGCGATCGCGTGACCTACAAAATGCCGTTCGGCCCGATCGGCAGACTCACGCACGCGTTGATGGTGAAGCGGCAGCTACTGGAGGTGTTTCGCTTTCGAAGAACCGCCATCGAGAAGCTGGTCGGGCGAATCACGCCGTTGCAGGAGGATGTGCAGATTCGCGTGGTCGGGTGACATTGCTCCGGCGGTTTTTAATGTTGCGGCGCTGATGCGCGAAAGCGCCAGCGGCGAACTCACTTTGCTCGGGTT
This sequence comes from uncultured Phycisphaerae bacterium, assembly GCA_964236135.1. Classification (GTDB taxonomy): domain Bacteria; phylum Planctomycetota; class Phycisphaerae; order Tepidisphaerales; family Tepidisphaeraceae; genus CAXSBN01. Next base: position 108,325 of record CAXSBN010000002.1, on the reverse strand, counting down.
ACGGCGAGCGTTGTGGTGGGAATTACGTCCCACTACAGCGTCCAATCGTCCGCATTGGGTGGGGCGATTTTGCTGGGGTCGATCGACTTTTGAAGCACATGTTTACCGAGTTCCAATCGCGTGATGACCGCGTCCATGTCTGCCGGCCGCTTTTGCTGGCGCGTGGCGATCATCTCCATCACCAGGTTCGAGACCGGCAGCGGCACCTTGGGATTCAGGTCGGCCGGCGAATCGAAACGGGTATCCACCAGGAAGCTGTTTTCGCCCTTTTTATTAACGGTATAGAGCGTCGGAATGTGCTTGCCAGTGATCGTCCAGTACATCGTCGCGCCCAGGTTAAACACGTCGGTTTGAATGCTGATCGGGCGGCGGCTGACCTGCTCGGGGGCGATGAAGTCGGGCGTGCCTTGAATGCGTTCCTTAATCGTGCCGATTTTGCAACTTTGCCCGTAGTCGATCACCTTCACATGACCTGAATCATCGAGCAATATATTGTTGGGCTTGATGTCGCAGTGCGCGTATCCCATCTGATGCATCGCGCGTAAACCTTGAGCCGCGTCGATGAACGTATCAATGATGGCAAACATGTCGCCCGGCGGTCGAGCGTCCAGCGGCTTTCCTTCGACCAGTTCCATCACCAGGAACGCCTCTGCGACCTTGACGAGCATCGCCTTGTGGATTTTGAGCTCGTAGCTCTTACGCAGATTAGGATGATTAAACTGCCGCGAAATCTCGAACTCGGCCTCCATCTGCTCGATGAAACGAAGGTCTTTTGGTTCGGAGCGAACCACGTGCTTCAGCGCGAAGTGTTTTCGCGTCGTTGGATCGATGACGGAGTAGATGGTGCTTCGCGCACCTTCCCCCAATCGCTCCAAAACCTCATAGTGGAGGAGTTTCTGGGCCATGAACGAATGTCTCCACCTGACTGCGCAACTACAAACTGCGCGAAAACTTCGCACTGCGCCTCACGCCCCGTCAGATGGAGAACGGGTCGTGCGGACTGATCAATTCAACGGCCGATGAAAGATAGATAAGGGCAACCGTCGAACAACCGCAGCACTAGACGAGCAGGCTCACTAACAATCCATTACCGCCGCAACACGTACCGCTGCAACACGCAGCTTTCTAACGGTCAAACCAGCCTGGCCGAGCTTCCCCCCGACACGGTGGACGGAAGGCAACAAACGGTGGCACTCTCTCGAGTGCTTCGTCCGAGAGCAGCGTAGGGCAAATGGCGGTGGAGTTCAAGGGTCGGAGCGGCGCGCTCGAGCTGGGGATTTGTAAATTTCTTCGATGTGTCGGGTTGGGTTTCGCTAACGGTGTTCAACCATTATTCGTATGACCGCTTGCGCCTTGCGAACGATTGCAGGAAGTCGGTTCCCAATCCTCTGACATCGTTTGCATCACGTCTCCAGCGAATTTTCGGCTGGGGCGTTCCCCGGGCGGCTGGACGTTGGATATAATGATCGACTGGTCACTCTCCATCGGGTGCGTGGACAGCGCGCGATCGAGTGCGGCTAGCTTTTAATGCGGAGTACTCCAAATGCCCACATATGCTTTTGAAGCAATGAACTCGTCCGGTCAAGAGGTTAAGGACGAGATCGACGCCAATTCGAGCGACGAGGCGATTAAAAAGATTCGATCGAAGGGCTTTTTCCCCACGAAAGTGAAGGAAAAGGCGGCGAAGAAAAGTGTCAAAAAGAAAAAAGGGGCTGCCCAGGAAGGCACAAGCCTGACCCCGCGACGAAAGATGCCGCTGTCGATCGGCGGCGTGTCGCGAAAACAACTCGTGGGATTCACTCGCCAGCTTTCCACCCTGCAAGACGCCGGTCTACCGATTCTTCGCTCGCTGCAAATTCTGGAACAGCAGCAGAAGCCCGGCTTGATGAAGGCAATTATCGGTGGCGTGGCGGACGAAGTCGAAGGCGGCGGCACGCTCTCGGACGCGATGAGCGGCTATCCGAAGGCGTTCGATAAGCTTTACGTCAACATGATCAACGCCGGCGAGGCCGGCGGTGTGCTGGACATCATTCTCAGCCGCCTTGCCGACTTCATGGAGAAAGCTGCCAAGCTGAAGAAAAAAGTCATTGGCGCGATGATTTACCCGGCGGTCGTGATTTCGATCGCGGTGGCGATCGTGTCGATGATCATGATCTTCGTGATTCCAAAGTTCGAGCAGATTTTCAAAGATTTCAAGACCGAGTTGCCGGGCATTACCAAGGTGCTGTTGGCCGTCAGTCGCTGGTTTGCCAACGAATATGGCTGGGCATATGTGTTGTTCTCGCCGATTGCGATAATTCTGATCATCAAGCTGCTGCGTATCAGCGAAGGCGGTAAATATGCCGTCGATATGGTCAAGCTGAAGATTCCGATTCTCGGCAGTATTCTCGGCAAAACCGCAATCGCCCGCTTTACCCGGACGTTGGGAACGTTGATTTCAGCTGGCGTGCCGATTCTGGATGCGATTAACATTACCAAGGAGACGTGCGGCAACGAGGTCTATAGCCGCGCGCTGGTCAAGGTGCATGACGCGATTCGCGAAGGCGAGTCGATGGCCGACCCGCTACGGGCGACGAAGGTTTGCGATGCGATCGTCGTGAACATGGTCGACGTTGGCGAGGAGACGGGCGATCTGGACAAGATGCTGATCAAGATCGCGGATAACTATGACAGCGACGTGGACGTGCTGGTTGGCTCCTTGATTAGTATTCTCGAGCCGGTGATGGTCGTAATCCTGGGCGTGATTGTCGGGTTCATCGTCGTAGCGCTGTTTGCGCCGATGATTTCGCTGATTCAATCGGTCTCGTCGCCACAGAAGAAATGACCGGAAGATTTTCGGTAAGCTGTTCAGGGCTGCCACAGCGAGGAGTCGACCATGGGTCAACGGAATACGGCATCACGCGAGCGGATTGATGGTCCACGACGCGGCGCGTTTACCATTGTTGAGTTGCTGGTGGTTATCCTGATCATCGCGGTTCTGATGAGCATCCTCGTGCCGGTGATCGGCAAGGCCCGCCGAGCGGCGTACGCGGCATCGACGAAGAATTTCCTCAGTCAGTTGTCCAGTGCGATCGAGCGCTATCAAAACGATTTCCGGGCGTATCCCGGGCCGATTAGTAACGGCGCGACATACAATTCAAATTTTACGACCCCCACAGTTGCAACCGCTCCAGTGTCGGGGCCGGCGATCACAGGATACGATGAAACGATTGACTCAAAATATATTACAGGCCCAGAAAATCTCGTGCTTGGCCTGCTCGGCGGTCTTGCGCCTTCGACGAGCACTCCGGGGTCGGTCGTTTACAATCCAACGTTCGTCGGACGCGGGCCATCATCACTGAACACGGCGAACCCTAAATTAAATGCTCCGTATATTGACGCGATCCAGTTGTCCAGCCATACGGAGGGCGGGAAAATTGTTGGGTATTATTCCGACGAAGTCGTCACACGTATTAAGGATTCGAATATCCCGGAGTTTGTCGATAATTTCCCGGATTCGATGCCGGTCTTATACCTTCGTTCAAGAGTTGGCGCACAATCATTTACGACGTCAACCCCCGGTTACGGCAATGATAAAAACAGTGTGATAACGAATGGCTCGCTAACGGCAATTCCGCCGCGGGCAGGCAGTTACGACATCTCCCAAATCATTGCATATACTTCGAGCTACAATGACGCCGGTAATTTAGACAATGCATACGCGGCAGGTGGAGCAGGTGCGCCGCCGAGCGATTTTAAGTACTGCATCGGTACGGGAAAACGCATCCCCGTCTACACCGACGGGACGACGATGTCCGGCAAACCGGCCTTTGCCTATCACGGTTTACGAACTATAAACACAAATTCAGTGGGAACACCGCCAGATAATAATTATCACTATCCGCTCGACGCTTTTCCATATTTTCAAGATCCCGCAAATCCAGCGCAGCCTCGAAAAAAGGATAGCTACATCCTGATCTCCGCCGGCGTGGATCGGATCTATGGAACTAGCGACGATATCGTAAGCTTCGGTACGGTCGGCGAGTAATTTCTACGGCCGTTTTTCTACCATGGCTGCCACCGCTATGTTGCAAGCAATCGATCATCGGCCTGCGGGTCAACGAAGGGCATTCACGATCATTGAATTGCTCGTGGTGATTGGCATTATTGTGCTGCTGGCCGGCATCTTATTGCCCATGCTTTTCAAGGCCCGAAACTCGGCGACGCGCACTCGTATCGCGGCCGATTTAAATACGGTCGCGACTGCGCTTGATGCTTATAAGCAGGATTTTGGGGATTACCCGCGCGTCGATGTCGTTGGGACTGGTTTTGCGGTATTGGGAAAAGCGCTTGGCTCGCCGTACGGTGATGGGTTGACGCCCGCCGGACTCGACGATTTGAGCGATCCGAAGGCCGCGCCAATGCCGCAAGCCGGCGACTGTCAGACGTCAGGTGGATATACGATCACGCCAACGAATACGAAAGGTAGCGCGTGTTGGGTCGCCAAAGTGTCAACGCCGACTGGTTCGCCAGGCGGGACGACCGATCTGAATTCGGAATGGGCGCAATATGGCTGCCTCGACGGGGCCGACGGTGCGGGTTTTCGCCTCCGAAGCGGTGGCGCGGTTCATCGTGCCTATCTTGAGGCGGGCAGGCTGAAATTTCGCGGCCTGGCGGTTCTCGATCTTTATGAACACCCCATTCTATACTTCCCTCAGAATCCATACAAAGTCAATCTATCGAGCGCAAGCAGTCGGCTCGTTGAGCAATCATCAAACACATCCATACAGACCATGTATGATTTCGACGCGAACGGCTCCCTCTTCAAATCGATGACGCCCGACGCCGCTGCCGATGGGACGGCGTTCACGCGGTCGCTGGCTCGTATGCAGGTGATGATGGGGGATGTATCAGACACCGGCACGGGCGCACCGGACGGCAAGATTAGTGCCGGCAACGGTGAAACCGCCGCCACTACCGGGCCGTTCATTTTATGGTCCGCCGGTGCTGATGGCCTGTTCGGTCCGGCGACGGATGTCAGCTCGAACAATTCATCACTCTCCGCGACCGATCGCCGCAATCTCGCCGCCAAGGCCGACGATGTGACCAATTTTAATGTGGGACAATGAGGGAGGGTTCAGGGTTTAGGGTTCGGGGTTCAGCGAAAAGCGGGGCGCGGCGGGCGTTCCTGTTTTTACGGCTCCCTGAATCATCGACTTTCAATCCTCGAGCCTACACGCTCGTCGAAGTGCTCACGACGGTCGCTGTGCTGATTATCCTGCTCGGATTGATGGTCAGCCTGGCGCGATATGTGCGCGATCGCTCGGCCAATCTGCTGACCCAGGAGTTGCTTCAACGTCTGGACGAGCTGGCTCGGACGTATCAGCATACCAACGCCGGTGCGCTCCCTGCCGTTCCTGCCATCCTGACGCCGCAGGATCTTCGCGGCAGCGAGCCGTCCGTCCGGGTGACGGCCCGGTTGAATAACGTAAAATTCGTCGACGCAATGTCCGCGGAAATCGCTCACAGCGGCCTGCTGGAAAACTCGCGGATCAAGGGCGGCTTCGGCGATCTCCCGCTCCCCAACGGCCGGCTCCTGGCCGATGCATGGGGCAACCCGATCGTCTTTATGCCCACGCAACACCCCGCGATCGGCATGGCCCCGCCCAAGCCGGGCGGCACGACGCAGTCCTACTTCTTCTTCTCCGCCGGCCCTGACGGGCGATACCTGACGCGCGAGGATAATTTGTATAGTTATGAGCGGTGAGAAGAAGTGGGCAGTGGGCGGTGAGCGGTGGGCAGGAAAAAGCGATCGTCTTGCAATTCTTACTGCTCACCGCCTACTGCCCACTTTCTCTGGACATCGCGAATACTACGTCGGCTGCTGGCCTGAGGAGCGATCGCCGTGTTGCAACGTTTTCGAAATCAAGCATTTACGTTGATCGAACCGCCCGTGGTGAGGCATCGGAAACGCGCGGCGTTTACGTTGATCGAACTACTCGTCGTCATCGCCATCATCGGCATCGTCATTGGCATCGTCTTCGCCGGTGCCAGAAGCTACATGGCCTCGCAACGGGCGAATGCAACGCGAATCACGCTCGGAAACCTCAAGGGAATGCTCGGCGAATTGGAAAACGCCAACTCGCTGAAGAGTCAGCCGGCGGGGTGGCTATGGTGGGATTCGGGTGGGCCGGTCACGAACGCCAAGGCACAGGGCCAGGGCGCAGGCTATACGCCAGACTTTTGGAAGATGCCTTTCTATTTGAACAACACGCCGCCCACGCCGCCGGCGGTCGCGTTCTCGCCGCTCGTCGCGCCCGGCGATGTAGGTGGCGAGGGTGCGGACGACGTCAGAAGCCAGCGGTTCGGCTCGATCGCCTCGGTCAACACGATGCTCGCCATGTCGATGATCGCTGCATTGCCTGTGAACAGGACCCGTCTCCAAAGTTTTCCAGCGGACCAACTGACGATTCCGGTGTTCACCGACAAAAATGTAAAAAACGCCGGTGGCGATCTATGGCTCGATGATAGCGCCGCTAGCGCCTCGCCCGATACAACAAGCGATAAAGTCGTCTATGAGCCGGGCGTGCATGTTAAGATGAATGTGTCTGGCAAGGATTACTTCTTCGTCGCAACGGGCATGTATAACCCAGGCGCGCCAAGCGCTCCATCGGTCGGCGGTGCGTCGACGGCAGCCTGGTTCGACGAAAGCGCCGCACCGAATAATACTCCGCTCGTCCTCGACGCCTGGGACAATCCCATCATCTTTGTCCCCGCGACCGGAATGACCGTTTATCTGAAGAACGGCGAATCGGATTACAAAGGCCTAGCCACGCAACGGTTCATCGTCATCTCGCCGGAAGGCACCGTCGCAAACAATCTGTCGGGCACGCTCAACCCAACCGTCACCCGCCCCGGCCGGCCGTTTTGGGCGAGCGCCGGGCCCGATGGCGACTTCTCGAAGGGGGACGACAATGTCTACTCATTCGAGCAATAGAATGCGTTCCGGAATTCGCTGCAAAGCTTGCCGCGATGCGGTTTGCTCGGCACGGCGCGCTTTCACGCTGACCGAAATTCTCGTCGTGATCGGCATCATCGTTCTGCTCATCGCCGTGGCCGTGCCGACGCTCAGCTCGCTCACGGGCGGGAAGAGCATCGAAGGGGCACAGAATCAATTGTCGGCAGCCCTGGGCCGCGCCCGCGCCGAGGCGATCGGCGTTCAAAAGCGAACCGGCGTGATGCTGTTTCTCGACCCGGCCACGCAACGTCGCAGCTTCGCCATCGTTCAGGAAGTCGATCCGCCCAGCGCGCTCGCGTCTAGCTTTACGCGAGACGTGTGGCTGGATCTGGCCGATGATGCGGAGTTCATTCCACTCCCGGTCGGCATCGGCATGCAGTTTGTCGATGACGCCGTTGTCGACATAACTGTCACGCCGAACGCACGCAGCGATGATGGGTATATTGGCCTGAATAAGAAAACTCACATATGCCCTAGTCGAGTCACGCCCCCGGTCACACCGATGGACGTTACGAACTTTGACGCGTTGACGCCGTTGGGGGGTGTGGTGTTATTCGATGCTAACGGACAGTTGACCTCAAAAACGTATGGCTTCCGCTGCTCGATAGGTACCGCAGCGGCGGGCGATGCAACGCTTACCTCGCTGGGTAGACTGATCTTTACTGCTACTGCGGTTCCCGCATACCCGACATACGCCGCGCCCGAGGATAAGGCTTCAGATATGCCGCCCGGGTTGCCGTTGAAGTCTCAGTTCGGGATGCTGATGTACGAGCAGGATGCTTTTGTCAACGCTGGTTGGTCGGATACTGATCCGCAAGTGATCGATGGCACAAACGCCAACTACAAGACCGGCTCTCCCGCGGAATCTGCTGAAGAAATCTGGCTCGACAACAACTCGACCCCGCTCATGATCAACCGATATACCGGCGCGCTCGTGAAGGGTGAATGATCTTTGATCGTCGAATGTAGATTGTGGACTGTTGAATATGAGCAAGGCCCGAACGATGTTTGAACCGCAACACAACAATCAACAATCAACAATCGACATTCGACATTCGACATTCCACAGTCGCCCCGCGTTTACCCTCACCGAAGTGATGTTCGCCGTCGTGATTCTTGGCATCGGGTTCATTCTTATCGCCGGCATGTTTCCGGTGATGATTTCGCAGAGCAAGACGACCATCGAAGAAACCGTAGCCGCCGCCACGGCCCGCAGCGCGTTCGCGTTCAGCAGCCGGATTGCCGACGGCGGCGATACGTCCGTCGTCGTGGGTTCCACCCTTTATCCACTAATGCCGGCGACGAATCTGCTCGTCAGTCCGCCGGCCACCACCGATGCCGCCAGCGCGGCGACAACCGATCTAACGTCGGCGGGGATCACTATCGCCGCCGGGCAGCAATACCTGTTGCCGGGCAAGGTGCTCGCGTTCGATGACTTGCGCCTCGAGGTGGGTGGAAGCCCGGATTACCGACGCAATCTATGGAATTCCATTCGAGGAAGCCTGGTGCTTCCCAGTGACAACCGCTTTGCCTGGGTGCCGATGTATCGAAGGGATTGCAGCTATTACAACCCGTCCACTACCTCACAGCAATTAATTGCGTCGAATCTTGCGAATTTTACGAAGATCGAGGCCCCCTTCGCGACCATCTATTTCGTGCCGGTCTCGGTGAAAAATCGCTCGATTTATGATTCGAGCGCACTCGCCACCAACCCGGATACGCCCGCGATCACGGTCCCGCCAGTGCAGGCCAATCTCTCTCCGCGCCCGGTCGGCGTCTACATTCTGGCAGATACGACCTCGACCTCGCCAAGCGGCTACCTCATGAACTTCGTTCAGCCGCCGGTACCCAATCCGCTTGCTCCAACGTTGGCGATGACCCCGGACAACACGGATGCCGTCGCGGAAGGGGCGTTTGTGATCGTGTCGGATGATCGTGAGACGGGCTCGATGAACGGGAAAGTTTTCCGCGTCGGCCGACAGCGTGCCGACCTCGGCCCCACCGCGTGGGAAGTCGCCGTGGGCAGCGGCACGCCCTTCGATGAGGGGGTTCCGAGGATTCCCCTGAGTACGACAACGCCCGCCATCGCATTAATCGTCGGCCGGAATAAGGCCGCGGGCGCCGTGGAAGGCTCGACGCAGGACGTCGGCGTCTATGTAACCTTTGTGAAGTGCAACTGAGACGGAATGATTGAAGTGCTGAAGCCACACGCCATGAATGATCTATTTCCCAACCGCCGAAGCTCTGCCGCGTTCACGCTCGTCGAGCTGATGATCGCGATCGCCCTCGTGCTCATCCTGATGCTCGGCGTCAGCCGAGTTTTCCGCATTACCGGCGAGACGATTAGTGCAAATCAGGCAGTGAGCGAGAACACCAGATATGCCCGCAGTATTCAGTCTACATTTACAAGCGATATTGCCCATGTTGCGCCTGACGGCGCATGTATGGTGCTGATGAGCGAACGCAAAACCGCTTTTCGGAACGTGCTTGACGAAGCGAGCGACAGTAAGTGGACAAAAGCAACGACCAAAACAGAACCAATGATGCGGCAGGTTGATCTTGACGGAAATGGAGTGGAAGGAGACGGCCCCAATGATGTCATTCCACTGGGATCCGTCAACTATCGAAGTCACCGGACGGATACCTTCTCGTTTTTTACACGCGGACTTTTTCCACGACAGACCGGTGGCGTATATCCTAGCGGCGCAACGCCGTTTGTTGCAGATATGACAAGTGGCGAAGCTTGGGTTTGGTATGGTCAGCTGAAGCTGCCAGATGATAGCACTCCACCAAATTACATGAATCTTGGGCGGGGTACAGGTGACGACACGCCCAGGCTAACGCGTGCCTTAAATCCAAATAATTTTTACGCGACCCAATGGCAGCTAGGTCGGGAGGCGATGCTACTACGCGACAAGACTTCGGGCCCAATAACAGATAAGGCTGGTAACCTTCAGACCTATATCGATTCACAAAACATCCCGCCCGCCCCGTCAACGTCGGGAGTACTTACGCCCCTTGAGTATACGTCCGCGACACAGACCGGGGCGGCGAAAAGCTATACAATCGCTGAATCGCGATTCGATTTAGCGGCGTCTACAATTAGCGATTTCCGCTTTCGTCTGACGACATTCCTTCAGCGAACGCCGACACCGCTGACTGATAACTGGTGGGATGGTCTTTTTGGAAGTCCCGGGCGCAGGTATCAGACTAACCCAGCGGTCTTAAAACCGATTACTCCTGCAATATTGTCGCAACAGCAGGCTAAACTGTTGAGTGGGTGTACGCAATTCATAGTGGAGTACGCAGGTGATTTTCTAGCTCAAGACAATGATGCCGCTTCTAGCACATATGGGTATATCCTTAACGTCTATACGAATGGAACGAACGGCACTGACGGCCAGATTGACTATATCGTAACCGGAACCGGCACGAACAAGAGGAAGCAGATACGTTGGTACGGTTTACCGCGAGATACCGATAACAACGGGGCGATTGCCATTCCTGCGGCTACGGGCAATCCAAATCTAGTTACCGACACTGTTCCACTTCGAGATGTCTGGCGATTTTCCACGACTCCAGGCATATCGCCCTACGCGTCTAATGCGCCTTTCGAGAAGTTCACATGGACGCTGCCTACCCGTACGACATCGAGTTTAACGGATTATGCGAGCGGTCCGGGTGACTATGAGGCATTGACTGGTGGAATTGGTCCAGACGATTTTTATACTTGTGCATGGGGACCAAATGATCCTCGACCCAAAATGATCCGCATTACGTTTACTCTCGACGATCCTCAGGGCCGCACGCCGGATGGGCAGACGTTTGAATACGTCTTCGAACTCCCCTGATTTATTCCGGCATGGCATTGCGAAATTGAGTGATTTTTGTCCTATTCCCGCCACATCGTCCGCTGGACTTTCCGAATCATACATTAACGCCGCCCGGGGCGAACGATCGATTCGGATCGCCCGCCGGGCGGGATGAAGATTGATTTGGTTTCTGTTGTTCCGCCTCACTTTTGGAGCGTCCGCTCATGAGCTCACCCGTACCCGCCGTCGCCAGTCTGATTCGCCGACTTCGCGCTGTGACGCGAGGCGAGCGTCGCGGCTCGATCCTGATCCTCGTCATCGCCGTGTTGGTGATGCTGGTGATCATCGGCACCGCCGCGCTTAGCACCAACACCATCGACCGCTACGCCACGCAGCAGAATAATTTTAATACCGAGATCGACCTGCTCGTCGAGGGCGTGAAAAAGATGGCCGAGTCGGTGATCGTCGGCGACCTCTACGACAGCGCCGTCGCCAACCCCGCAAACCGCTACCGCCCGGGCGCGGGCGTGGCGGTGACGTACGACCATTGGGATATGCCGCTGATGTTCGATCCCGAGGCGGCACCGACGGCGATGGATCTGGCAGTCGTTCAGCAATTAGCGGTCTCCAACGATGCGTGGCTCGCGTCGCGGATTCCGAGCCTGCTTTTCCCCGCGGACATCACGACGGGCGTAACGCCGATCCCGCCGCTGCCGGTGGATTTGGCCACGAACCCGCCGGTATGGGATGCGATCAGCGCTCCGTTGGAAGTGGCCAATGGAATAGACGGGCCGAACCAGTCTTTGTTTGATACGCCTTTAGTCGGCACGGGGACATATACAAAGACGGTCTCCGGAACTGTAGTTCCTGACAGCACGGCCACCGCGGCTGCGGGCTTACCATCCTCGTATCCGTGGCGTGCAACGTTGCGATATGACGCGACTCGAAACGGCCAGACGTTTCCCGCCTACTCCGTCCGGCTCCAACCGGGAGTAATCGATACATTTACCAAGGCTGGCGTGTCCTACACCTACAGCCCGCCGCTGCCCGCGTGGACGATTCCTAACCCAGCGAATCCGTCACAACTATTAAAAGTCGTAGCGGCCGATGCCGATGGCGACGGTGTCGCCGATTCAGGTTTGCGTGCATTGCCGTTCGGTGAAATCAACGGACTGAAGTATTACGTTGGCGTTCGGATTGTCGATAACGGCTCGGCCATCAACGTCAACACCGCCTGGAGCCGCGATCACGAATTTCTCAGCGATGCGGGTGCGGGGACGTTTGCGGTTTCATCGCGAAACGGCACCGTTGTTCCGCAAGAGACGAACTTCTTCCCGTCGAATATCGGCCTCGCGGAATTTCTCGTCGGAAATGATCCTGCGGCATCTAATCTCTCACAGATGCAAGGTGCGACGGTCGCCGCTTCAACAGAGCTTGGGAAGATCGATCGCTATCGCTTCAACGCGGCGACGACTGCGGATGCGAGTTTGTATCCGACCGGCGTGGTCAGCAGTCAGTCGGGTTCTGGGACCGTCAACGGCACGCCGTTCGTTGACTATCCTCCGGGTTCGGGCACGATGACGAAAACGGGTCGAACCGACTTTGCGTACAACACCATCGGCGAGTTGCTCTATTTTGGATTGACGAAGCGCTTGAACAATCCGGGCGTGGTTGCACAGTCCAGTCCGAACACGGACGTTCACTTTCAGCGTTTCAGCGTCGGTGAATCGGCGGCATTGGCGTATCGGTTTACGCTAATGAATCCCAATGCGAGCAAAAGCGCTTTGGAATCGGATCTCTCATCGGCGCCGCTGAGTTCCTTATCTGTGTCCTTAACAGTACCAAATCCAACTTATCCCAACGCGACCGTCCAGAAATCGGCTTACGACCCGTCTGACGGGCTGAAATGGTTCAAGAACAATTTCTACTTTGATTACGACCCGACGCCAAACATCAACCCGGAATATACTGCGGCCTATGTTGAGCAGCCGAATAATTTTCACAACCGCCGTTCGCTCCTGACGGCGGATAATCCCGTCTCAAATGCCGAGCCGGGCACGATTACTACCGTTGCCGGGACTACGACGTCAAACGTCAAAGTCTCTTTGAATACGGGGACGCAAGTCGATCTGGAACAGGCGTATCTGGCGGTGATGACCGAAGGAAATCAAAAGACGCCGTATGAGATTACCGGCTCAACAACGGCGGCAATGAACCCGCCCCCGACGCCGGATAAAATGTACGCGTATGCGGGAATGCGGTATTCCGCGCCGCCGGAAACTGATTTCCGGAGTGCCGCACCCTCTGGAAGCGACGCGGAATCTCAAAAATACACAACCTTCGCTCCCATCATTGACACTAATCCCGAACGGATGTTTCGCAACGCGTTGCGAGATAACTCTAATTTGAGTTCCGTGACCGGCAATCCCACGGCGATCTATGATGACATCAATAACACCATGCCTGCGGTGACAAGCTCGGCCAACGCGGTCCGGTTTGATCCGACCGAAATGCGGCGATTACGCTCCTACATTGCCGCGGCAAACACCGTATCGATGCGTGACTCGACCCACCCGAGGGGCCCGACCACCATACCGGCCACTGACGCGCCGCGTCATTTAACCGCAAAGGTTGGAAGCGTGGATACTCCTGTAGATCTTTACATCTACCCCGTCGCGCAGCAGCCATATATTACTGAGGTGTATGTCAATACAGATACGCTTAAGACTCCCAACGATTATGATACTCTATCCACGATCACTGTTAAGAACAATGAACCCTACGTCGCTGTTGAGCTTTTTTATCCGCATTACATTGCAAACGGCGCGCCCATCAGTTTAGCGAACTGGCGCTTGGCGGTAATCAATCGTGATCGTACTGGTAATGCGAATCAGACTTTGAAATCAATAACGGTCATTCATACTTTTTCAGCGGGGGACCGGTTCGACGTTCCCGACCCCGCCTTCGATCGGCGTTATGGTTCTTACGTTATTCTGGAAAACTTTGATCCAACAGCAACCATAGGAACAAATGCGGTTTCATATCGTCCTGCTAGTTCGGGTCTGCCGGCGCAAGCCGACATCACCAGAAACGATGGCTCAAAGCCGCCGGTGCGTGGAATTTATGTGAAGGCTTTGGCAGACGTGGTAGCAGGTGGATACATCAGCGGAACAGATAACCTCGGCGGGACTATCACGCCGACTGCAACCGGCGAAGGCGTCGAACTGGTATTACTTGCGCCGCCGGTGGTGGGAGCACCAAGCAAGCCTGTTGATTCGTACGATTTTACGGGTTTGCAAAATGATAGCACTGCGGCTACTCCGCTCGGCCACGTCTGGCACTATTGTCGCCAGGGACAGCCGCTTATCGGCGGCACGGCCTCGTTGCCATGGTCATTCATCTATCCCGGGCGTTACGACGGAGCACCTAAGACGCGGCGGCAAGAAGGGACTCAGGTTGGAGTTTGGAGTCTCGACACGGATCCGGGGCAAGTCGGCACGCCGTTACCGGTGCGTGCGAATGGATATCGCGACCCATTCGATACGACCGTTTCCGGCTACGGAGTGGCGCTCGTGCCGCCACCTACATTGGGCAGCGGGGACAACGCCAGTGACTTTGCAAGCTTTTCAAATACGTTCACAATCCAGTTATTAAATTTGGACCAGCCGGGTTGGAACCAACTTACGTCTGCGGTTCAAAATAAATTTCCATTTGGCGGCTTCGCGCGAGTGAGTGATGTGATGCAGGTGCCGTTCTTTGGTTCCTACGTTGTGTTGCCCGCTGGAACTCCCATCCCGGTAGGCGTAGGCGCACCACCGCCGCCAACACTGGAGATGAATTCGCTGTCGATGGATGCTTCCTATTGCGAAGACACTGACAATTATGACGATGCGAACCATCGTGATCTGGTTAGAGATGCCTGGGTTGGACAGGACTTCCAACATAATGGTGAGTATGAGCAAATCGGTCGTTTTTGCCCGCTTCGCGTGGATGTTGGCGTTGGGGGAGGTGGCGGCGTCTTACCGCCGGCGGCGATTTATATTAATGACTTAGACCCGCTGCCTGAAAAAACGTATAGATACTTTTATCCAGACCCGCCGTACAAAGCCAACGGTACACAAACTCTGGGCTGGCGCTATCACTGGGCGACTCGTGTATTTGACTACTTGACGGTGCAGGACCCGCAAAGCGACTTCCTGCCAAATGTTCTTCCCGCAGACTACTCGGCGACGACGGGGAAAGAATCTGTTCCCGTATCGAATGAGGGAGGAAGGGCTGGTTTAGGAACTGGAGACACTAATACGAACGCGACCGCCGGAGCCGAGAATAACGTTCCGCTTCACGGTTTGATCAACATTAATACGGCTTCCTGGAGAGTGCTGGCGACGATTAACTGGACGCCGTTCGCGCCGGGCAACGCCAATCGAGATTTATTTACGTTGACGCAGGACGCGGCACTGCACGGCGATTGGAATTTTACCGTGGGCGGCGACGGTATCGACGACAACGTCGAGATTGCCAAAGCCATCGCTTGGTGGCGAGACGGCGTGTGCGCGACGCCAGTGGATATCCCCCCCACGCCTCCAGGACCGCAGGGCCCATTTAAGTCGGTTTTCGATTTGAATAAGATTCTCGCGCTTCAGACCTATAGTCAGGAAATACAGTCCGCGAGAACGCAGGCGGATGATGCGGACGGCGACTATTCACCATATAATCCAACGCTCTCAGCCTATCCAGGATATGGGAGCGGAGTTGACGGCATCATCATGGATTTTGAAGACTCGTACGAAATGCTCGGACGAGTCAGCAGTCTGCTGACCACACGCTCCGATTCATACACCGTTTACATTATTGTTCAGGGCTGGCGAAACGCGGGGTCGATTGATCCATCGAAACCCCCGCAAGTCGTCGTTCAGCGCCGGGCGGCGTTTATTGCGGATCGGTCGCGGATCACGGCGACCGGCGGATCGTTGAAAGTGACGCCGGTCGCGACGGATTAACCGCTGCTGGCGGATTGCTCGTCGGCAGTGGGCCCCTCGCGCTCGGAACGCGCGAGCGGGCCGATGACCAGGGCACTGCCGAAGAATAGCAGGCCGGCGATGAGCAGGGTGGGGAAGACCCACGCTCGGGCGTTTTGGGACAACACTGGTTGCGGTGCGGGTGGCGGGTGGAATGACGCTGTATGAAATTCTTGTTGAGATGCTTGGCCGAGCGTTGATGAAGTTGACCATAGCGACATCGCGAGCAGCGCAATGGCCGAGCGATTGACCATTCGATTCATCGCACGACTCCGACCAAATCCGAAGCCCATTCCGGTAACGCGGCAGCGACATCCGCGATCGACAGCGATGCCGCCGTTCGAATCGATGCCGGCCACCCTTCGGCGGGGAAGGTCGTGGTCACGCCCAGAACGTTAAAGCCCGCCTCGCTCGCTCGCAGTGAAACGCTCGGCGCGTCTTCGATGATCAGGCAATCGCCCGGCGAAAGTCGGCATCCGTGCGCATCACCCAGCCGCTTCATCGCCAAGAGGTAGCCGGACGGGTCGGGCTTGCCGACCTCGACATCCTCGGCCGCGACGATGACGGGAAAATGTTGTCGCAATCCGATGCCGCAGAGCATGGTTTCGATTTCATCACGAAGCGCGCCTGAGCAAATCGCCATGGGGATTTGCCGGGAGGCGAGTCGCATGATGAACGCCGCGGCGCCCGGCAGGGCGTGGAACTCGCCGCGCGACATCAGGTCATTTGCCGCCGCCGCTTTCGCGGAAAGGAGTCGGTCGAACGTCACGCGATCGAGCGGCAGGCCGCGCAGTTGGTATAGCGCGCGCCACGCGCCACGGTCGTCATAGCCGATCAGATCGCGGTAATATTCGTCGGCGGTAAGTTCGATTCCTTCACCGCCCGCCACGAGTTGAAACGCGCGCAGATGCAGCGGCTCGGAATGAACAATCACGCCGTCGAAGTCGAAGAGGACCGCCTTGATGGACGGAAGTTGAGACGGGTTTAGGTCAATAGCGAATAAAATGTTGAATGTGGATCGTTGACTGTTGATTGTTGATTGTTGTGAAAAAGGACGACCGTCAACAATCAACCATTAACGTTCCACGCTTCAGGTCGAACTGGTGACCGGCAAGGGCGCTGCGGTCGCAGGTGCGTTGGCCGGCGCGATGCTTGGTCGAACCGGGAGGTTGAGCGATCCGCCGGCCGTCATCGGGGCGGAGCTGCGCAGCGCGCCCACCGGCGGACGCGCGGCGGCGGGGACGTTTCCGCCCGGCACGGGTTGCTTGGTGCCCGGTGCTTTGTGGTCCGGCTGCAACACCAGCGTCATGCGACGGCCTTCCATTTTCGCATCGCGTTCAATCTTGCTCACTTCCCAAAGCTCGTCCTTGATCTTCTTAAAGATCGCCCGGCCAAGCTCGGTGTGCGCCATCTCACGCCCCTTAAACTGGAGCGTGAACTGCACCTTGTTGTTCTCTTTTAAAAACTCGCGGGCGTGGTTGATCTTGATCGACAAATCATGATCGCCGATCTTCACCGTCTTCATCTTCAGCTCTTTGAGCTGACCGGCGCGGCTCGATGCGCGGCTCTTGTCTTCTTTTTTCTGTTGCTGATATCGCCACTTGCCGTAATCCATGATTCGGCAGACCGGCGGCCGCGCGGTTGGCGCGACTTCGACCAGATCGAGACCCGCTTCACGGCTGCGCCGCAGCGCCTCGGCGGTCGGCGTGGATCCCACTTTGTTGTCGTTCTCATCGATCAGAAAGATCGGCGAAATTCGAATCTGCTCGTTGTGACGAAAATTGGTTTGAATGGCCCTGCACTCCAGAAAAACAGTTCGGACACGCGTCTGATTCCCAGACACATCAATTGTGTCTCGCGAGCAACACACTCGTTCAATTACTACGCGAACCCGCATACCCAGTTCGAGAACTCTGACAGAGTTCCTAAGGATCGATCAAAAATCCCAGGTAAACGACCGAATGAGTAATCGCGATTCCGCCAAAAAACGACCTGCTTACCTTACGTATATCATGCAAAACCATTCCGCGATATGCAAGTTCCAGCCAAAAAAAGGTAATTCGCAGACACCATTCACCACCATTGCTCAACCCACGTGAAGCACGTTGGTAAACCGCAGCGTTGCCTCGCGGCAGACGCTCAAGAACGGATCTTTAAGCTTTAGGGCTTGTTGCCGCCCCATGCTCGCAACCGTTAACCGACATGATCGACGGGACATGAGCGGTTCGAGTGCGCAGCATTATCCGTTTCGAAATTGCCAGGTGATTCGCACATCTGACTGATAAAACGGGAATTCAAGTCGCAGGCGCCATGCCTCAAAGTTGTCGACATCGCAGCCGAATTTTCGGGCGGCCGCGTGCATCAGGTCGGTGTAGTCCGGCACGTCTGGCGTGGCGAGCACGGCCGGACCTTTGCCTAGAAACTCGACGCGATGTTCACCCAGAACTGCTAATGCATCACCCGGAGGTGTATTGCCAGGACCGTTGCCGATCAGCACCCCGGCGGTGGGAATTACACCGCGCATGATGCCAGGTTCGAGCAACACATCGCTAATCAGGACTTCGACGGGCTTATCAACGCGGATGTGGCTACGGAATTCACGATCCGTCAACTTGGGCGCGGGATAGTTGCGGTACGCTGTTCCGATGCGCAGCGTGCTGGCGCCAAGCTTGCCGACGGCAGGCTGTTCCAGTTCCGTCACCAGCCATCCCGACTCAGACTCGTACGTGCGTAACAGCGGCAAGGGATTGGTCGAAAATTCGGGCAGGAGGTAAGCCCCCGCTGAAGTGGAGTCGGATCCCAGTGGTTCACGGCAGGCCGCGGTGAGTTCTGTTGCGTCATCTCGCATTCGGAAGACGACTGCGTTAGGGGAAGGACGGAGGTATCGGAGGCCGACATAACCGGCGATAACACATAGCTCCCATGCATCGCCGGCCGGTGAAGTGCGATAGATCGCACACTTGTGCTTGGCCGTCGCCTGCACACCAGCCGCGTGACTCATCGCGCGAAAGGCATTACGCCGGTGTTGCAGATCAGCAGCCAGCCACTCGGAATTCATGCCCGCCGCCGCCGACACCATTGAGATAAAGGTGCTCCGGTCACCAGCGTGGAGGTCGACGAGTCTCTCGAACCGTTCGAACGCAGACCAGACGCGAGCGATCTTGTCGACGTCGACCCCTTGAGTCGCGGCTGCGTCCAAGAACCGCTTCAAAGCCGAGCGCGACGGGACTTTCGCGCCGGTGGCTAAAGTGGCGGATCCATCCGCCGTCGTGTTGGCCAGTTGAGAAAGCTGCCAACTCAGCGTCCATTCAAGCTTTAGCTGTCTTTGTAAATCCGTCGCCTTGCGGATTCCGCCGAGCGACGAAAGCACATTCGTGATCGCAATGCGCAGCGCGCCTAACACGTTTGCCGCATCGACCTCGAAGGGTGTCTGTGCAGGTCGGGCCACGGCGTCTTTTTCCACGAGGTTGAGCATCTCTTCAATCCAATTTAGCGGCTAACTAACAACCATACGAAGAAATTTTATAGATAAACACTTTTATATTGCAAACCTGTTCGCAGACTGTAGGCTTGTCATTAACCGACTGACATGACAGGCCCGCAACGGGCTTAAAATTAAAGAGGTGGTTCATGCTTATGCCTGTCCAAACTGGTCCGATCGAGGGTCGCCTTGAATCTTCGCGTCGCGGGTTTACCTTGGTTGAATTGCTGGTCGTTATCGGAATCATCGCGCTGCTGATTTCGATCCTGCTGCCGGCGTTGAACCGGGCAAGGGCTTCCGCCCAGAAGGTCGTCTGCATGACGCACCTTCACGATCTCGGGCAGGCGTTACAACTATATGTGAATGACAACAAGGGCACGGGTTACTTCGGCTACAACATCTACGGGCCGGTGCCGGCGCCACACATTGGAACAACGTTTAATGAATACTGGTTCGGCGCTTACTATAACGATCCGGTTTGGGATTACAACGCCGGGTATATGACCCGCTACTTAGTAAAGAATCCGCTCATTGTATTGTGTCCCGAAGTCGGTGACAAAACGAACACGAGCAGCAATAGCTCGATCGTGCCGATTAGCTACGGCTACAATAGCGCTCCCACCTTTCAAACATTCAAGCGGATCACTCAGGTGATCAAGCCGTCAGATACATTTGCGCTTGCAGACACGGCCTCGGTTGCCACTTCCGGAACGGGTAACTCACTTGGAGCAGTTTATTCCGCATTCGCCTGTTCAAAAACCAGCTCGAAAAATCCGAATTTCATCGGACGACATGGCGGCCTTGGCAATGTTCTATGGTACGACGGGCACGTGACGAGTGAAAGGCCTTACATTTGCAATCAGGCGTCAAGTTATTCGACCGCAGCTCAACCCTACATCTCATCGTACGTGACGGCGAAAATAGGGTATCTTACGCCGATTTCACCGTCGGAATACCCTGAATCAACGCTCGTGTTTAACTCGACTCCCGCGAACGGCAATCCCGTTAATCTTGATTATTACTACTGGCTCAACAAAAGGGCTCAGAAATGAGGCTTGGGCTCGCGTATTGCTTTTAGAGATGCGGCGCATCGTTAAGACATAGCCGAACGGAGAAATGATGCTAATAGAAACACGATGGCTCTCTGCCATTACCGGCCTGCTGTTGATGGTTCTATCGGCTAACCTGCCAGTCCAGGCCGCAGTTTCGGAAGTCAAGCTAGGCGTAGGTGATGCCGCCCCAGCGTTAAGCGTTGCCAAGTGGTACAAAGGGACGCCGTTGCCGGCTTTCGAGCATGGCCAGGTTTATGTGGTCGAATTCTGGGCGACCTGGTGTGGACCTTGTAAGGCGAGCATGCCGCACCTGACCGAACTGCAAAAGCAGTATGCCGGCAAGGTGACTTTCATTGGCGTGGACGTGTTGGAAAATCCCGCTAACGCGACAGATGATTCGATAGCCAAACTCGCTAAAGCATTCGTCGAATCAATGGGCGACAAGATTGGCTATGCGGTAGCTGGTGACGGCACGGAAAAATTCATGGCGACGCATTGGCTCCAGGCTGCCGGGCAGACCGGGATTCCGGCGTCATTCGTCATCTTGGGCGATGGCAACATCGGCTGGATCGGCCACCCTGACGGGCTGGCCAAGGTGCTGCCCGACGTTGTAGCCGGCACCTGGGACGTGGCGGCCGAGCGAAAGCGTGTCGATAGTCTTGCGGATGCGATGAAACCGCACAACGTCGCACGAGCGAAGATCATTCCCCTCTATAGGGCGAAAGACTGGGCTGGCGTCATTGCCGCGAGAGACGAGGCCGTGGCAAACTCTCCAGAGCTGGCCAAAGTATCCGACATTGTATCGTATGGGATCGAGGCCATGTTCGATTCTGATCCGCAACGTGCCATCGGTTACATAAAAGAACTATACAGCCCCGATGGGCCGGTATCGTCGAACGCGGTGTCTAACTGGGACATTTTCCGCGTGCTGCCTAAGGTGTCCAATACCAGCCCGATGACTGCGACGGACTGGAAACAAGTCGCGGCGATCATTGGCCCGTCGATATCCAAGACGACAAAAAAGGGCTATGGTAATTTCACGGGTTACGCTGACATTCTTTGGCGGGCCGGTGATCCCGCGCAAGCCAAATCCTTCCAGGAAAAAGGCGTATCGATACTAGCTGCTTGGAATGAAGCGCATAAGGATACCCTCGTTAAGGGCAACATTGACATATTGGATCAACAGCAAGCCCGACTCAAGGCGATGACTGCCGGACTGCCCTATGTCGCATCTACTCAGCCGGCTAATTCGTCGGACTAATCGCGTCGCGACGAGACTGCCGCGACTTGGGAAACGATGCACCGCGATTAGTCCGACATCCGACAAGTTGGAGTCGTTGGAGACAAGCCATGCGCCGCTTCATTATCCTCGCATCCAGGATCCTCGCCTTGGTCTCTGTGTCCTCTATAGCTTATGGTTGGCAGGCTCCTGCCACCCGTCCGGCTCGGCCGCCGGTCACGCTTCACGTGGGCGATATCGCTCCGCTCATTCACGTGGGAAAATGGTTGAAAGGTTCGCCGTCTATAGTGCTTACGGACGGAAAAGTGCATGTCGTCGAGTTTTGGGCGACGTGGTGCGGCTGGTGCGTCGCAGACATGCCTCACCTGTCGGAGATGGCCAAGAAATACGGCGACCGCGCGTGCATGATGTCGATCGATGTTTGGGAAGGGCTGCATGACATGGACTCACAAAATGGGTTTCATGGCGCGGATCCGAGGATCGGAAAGATGACCCGGGCAGAGGCGTTCGTTGAACGTGCGGGCGATATGATGGCGTACAACGTCGCCCTGGACGATTCTATGGAAACGATGGGCACGACTTGGGGTTGGGCCGCCGGCATTAAGGGTCTTCCGACGGCTTTCATCGTTGACGGCGCAGGGAAGATTGCCTGGATAGGATACCCCGCTGCCGGCATGGAGGAAGTCGTCGATGCACTGCTGGAAGGCAAGTACGACCATGCAACGGCCGATGCGATCGCGGCGAAATGGACCGCGAATGCAACAAAGTCTGAAGAACTCTCTCAGCGACTCATTCAAGCATCCAAGAGCGGTAAATATACCGAAGCAATTTCGATCAGCGATGACCTGCTCGACGCCGCGCCGAACATGTTCTCTTCGTGCTGCCAAGCCAAGTACGCTGCCCTCACGCACACCGATCCGGCCGCCGCCGCAGTGTTTGGCCAGGACCTTTTAACCAAACACGCCAACGATCCGTCGGCACTAAGTGGGCTGGGTGTGTCGATCGTTGAAGGCACGCGGAATTATCCGATTGCCGGCACGCCCGACTATTCGCTCGCGATACGGTTGCTGAAGCAGAGCTTCGTCTGCATCGAGTCCAAATGGCCCGCCGAGCAGGCGATAGCGGAAGCGTATTTCCGGACCGGGGACAATAGCAGCGCCATCCATTGGCAAGAGAGTGCGGTCCAAAAGATGGACGCATTGGTGTCGAAAGTTCCCGCCCTCGGAAAGACCCTGGCTCAGGGTCATCAGCGGCTGGAAAAATATCGCACCGTCAACTAGTCTAATTGTTGCGGATCGCCACGCGAAAAATTCCGGTGCGACGGGCGAATGCTCCGCCGTGGCGGGGGACGCCCGTGAGCCGGGCGGAAATAGTTCGGGCTGAACTATTCATGCAAAACGCTCCCCTGATTCTCGATACGTTTCACATATCGCGGGCGCGATTGGAGCGACCCCGCCGGCGCTGGTGGCGCTTCATCGGCGTGGTCGTCTCCACGGTGGTGCCGGGTTGCCTTATTGCTGACTTGCGCTCGGTCGCGTCGTGCTGCCTTGCAATGCGGCAAGCATCGCTTCACGATTCTTCAACAGCTCCGCGTAATACGCAGCGTGGTCCTCGTCCTTAAGACTATCTGCCTTGGTGAGTTCGACGCTTCTGGCCATGTACGTGATCGCAGCATCACGATCGCCGGCCCGGCTCCGCAGGTTTGCGTAGCTTGCGGAGAGGTCGCCGCTTTTTGCGGGTGCGCTGGTGACGATCGGATCGAATATCGCCGCCAGCGATTTCCAGTCGGCCTGGGTCATCGGCGACTTGCCACTGATCTCCGGAATCACGCGCAATAGTGGAGAAATGTCCGAAATTTTCGCCGCGTGATCGCTCGGGCTGGCCGACGCTTTCGCGAAGGCTAGCGCCTTGGATGCGTCGGTTTCCAGCAGCGCTCGCATGCGAGACGAGATGAGCGATTGATCTCTGGCAAGTTCAGGAACCGCCGCAATGGCCTTGTCGACGGCGATGAGCACGGCTGGGAAGTCATTCTTGCCGGCTGCGGTCATCACTGTCGTCCACGCCTGGACGCGAGGCCTTTCCACGGCCTGTTCGGTGTCGTTTCGCTTTCGCTCGGCGTTGATGTCCCAGGTGCCGTCGAGCACCTTAATTAGCACGGGCTCCAGGTTGTCGGGATGGCCGATCCACGCGAGTCGGCCCTTGCCGTCGATCAAAAACGTCGCCGGAATGTACATCTGGCCGGCCGGGTCGATCCAGGTGGCGGCCATCTTCGCGGCCATCCCGTCGGCCGCGACGCTGTAGCCCATGGAGTCGCCCATCGATTGCACGAAGGGGACGACTTTCGCAGCGATGAATTCATCGCCGAGCTTGCCGGGATGTTCCAAAACGTCCACGCCGACAAACGTTGCTTGGTCGTACTTTCTGGCGAGCTCGGTGAGATGCGGAATTGCCTTCTTGCACGGCACGCACCACGTGGCCCAGAACTCGATGACATAGGTCTTGCCCGGCTCGAGCGCGCTGACCGGCGTGCCCTTGATCCACCGCGTCACCTGTAGCGGCGGAATCTGATCGGCGACGTGCAGCGTAACGACCGGCTGAGAGGTTTGTGCGAATGTAGTATTTGCAACCAGATTTATTGAAGCCGCGCCGGCAGCAACTGCAATGAAGAATGTTGCGAGGGAGGGGGATCGCATAATTATCTCTTTTGTATGAACCGACCGAAGATGCTTACCACTGAATCTGCGCCGAATTCAGCGAGTGCTTCTGCTTGTTCAGCCAGAAATAGTAATTGATCTGCACGTTGGTCGGATCGTTGATGCGTGACAGATAGCCGATGTTCAGCTTCTTGCTTGCCTCGACCGCGGGTGCGCCGCTGGTGGGCGACGGGTATTGCGGCACTTCGGCCGAGACGTGGCCGTCGAACCAGAGGACATTGCCCGATTTATTGTGTCGGCCGTGGAACAGCATCTGATCGAAGGATGGTGACGTGACGTTGTTCCCATAGGCGGGTTCTTGCAGGTTGGTGTAGCGGCAGTAACTCGTCGCGCCCTGCCGGTACGAGCAGTCGGCCGCGAGCACGGTTTCAGCGCTGTACTGAATGGAGTTCAAACGGAAGCCGTACTTTATAGGCGTGGTGCCGTACGCGTAGGTGTCCATGTTCATGCCGAAGCTGGTCCCAAACCACGATGGAATGCCATATGCCGGACCCTGATCGGTGCCGGTGAAGCGATACTTTGTGATGTCGTTGGCGACATCGGTGTCCGCCATGCTGGGGCAGTCTAGGAATTTGACGAGATCAGTTTTGAGGTATGGATAGAGCAGGCCCTGCGTGTAGTCGACGTTGCGGTAGCCGTCCGGATCGACCGAGCCGCCGATCGAGTAGGCCGAAGCGCTCGAGCCGAACCAGAGCGTGTAGGGATTGGTAGTGGAAGCCGTGCCGCGCGGGGTTTGTAAGAAGCAGATCGTTCCCTTGTTCGACGTGGCATACATGATGAATGCCTGCCCAAGCGAGTGAAGGTTCGCCTGGCACTTAATACCCTTAGCGGACTCGCGTGCCTTGCTAAGCGCTGGTAGGAGGATGGAGATCAGAACAGCGATGATGCCAATGACGACCAGGAGTTCGACGAGGGTAAACCCGCCAAGATTGACAAAGCCGCCATTTGAAGAAGGACGCTTACGGTGAGCTGATCGCATGTGATGACCTCATAAGAGCCGTATTTGAAGTGCGGCGCGGTTTGGGATGGTTGAAGGGAAGATAACGAGATTATCATCACGTGTCCAGAATAATCTAATAAAATATATCATGTGATACACGTATTGCGACCGAGAGTTCAGGGAAAGCTTTATTATGCATCTGAAAAAGATTGTGTTCGCTCGCGGCGTCGTTTGCTTGACGCTTTTGGAACAAACGGAACAATCCAAATCTATATGGCCCACACGATTGAGCATCCGGCCCTCGCGCCACTGAAAGCGAAGTTCGCCGATACAAGGTTCCTGGTCGGCGAGTTCCGCGACATGGTGACGGTGGTCGTGCCACGCGAAAATGTCCTCGATGTCGCTCGCTTTCTGCGCGATGAGCCGTCGTTGAAATACGACATGCTGGCCGAGGTGAACGGCGTTGATTATCTCAATTATCCGCAGGCTAAGCATCGCTTTGCGGTGAACTACGGCCTGACCAGCGTCGATCGCAATTGCCGCGTCTGGTTGAAAGTGTTCCTCGATCCCGAACACGAAACCGGCCCCGGCACCGGCCTGCGCGATGAAGATCAACTCGAGCGCGGCGACCCGGGGCTGAAAGTGTCCAGCGTCACTTCCGTCTGGCCCGGCGCGGAATGGATGGAACGCGAAGTCTACGACATGATCGGCGTCATCTTCACCGGCCACCCCGACCTGCGACGCATTCTGACGTGGAACGGTTACGGCTCTCACCCGCTGCGAAAGGACTATCCTTTAAGAGGCGTGGGCGAGCGCGAGAATTATAAGATCATCACACGCGACGGGGCGTGATCAACCGGCGGCGGATCAATCATTTTTGTTTTTCAACTTCCAGAAGTTATCGATCGGCGTCAACGTTGGATCGCTCCGCGCCTCGTCCCAGCTATGTACTTCTCGAATCCAGGGCCCGCCGTCGTCGACCGAATGCAAAACATCGTCAGCTCGAAAGACGAGCATGCCGCCAAGGTCAGCCATCGGCGACATCGCATTCAACTTTCGCCAGCCACGCACGATGGTGAAATGACCATCGCATCGATGCGGCAGGCCATCCAATGACTTCCGGCCGATCGCGACAAACGACGTGGTGATCGGTTGCATTAGATCGTCTCGATGGACGCCATACACCGCCGGCGAAATATCGCCGAAATGGACCAGCTTGATCGTTCTCTGGTCATTGTCGCGCATCCAGTCATGCAAGTCGATTAAGGATTGACCCCAATCAAGATCGGGCACGTTTGAGAGATGATGTCGCAGGAGAACGTTACTGAACGAATTAAAGCGCGGTGCGGCCATGAGGGATTCGACCGTCAACAGAGATATTGCGATGACGGAAGCGATGCGTAACGCTGGCGCGGCAAAGCTGCGCGACATTAGAATGATCAACGCCGGATAGGCCGGCAGAAGATAACGCACGCCGAGATTCAGTCGCGCCGCCGTCGCCATGCCCGCGCCGCCGCCGATCAGAAGGATCATCCAAATCAACTCGCCGCGTTTCGGACGGAGAAAGAAAAGGCTTGCAATCGCGACGGCGGCGAGAAGTAATCCGCCCACGGTGCTCTTCGTGAGGCCGACCCACGGATAATATCGCCAGTCTGATCCGACGTACGCCCGGCCGAAGAGCGCGGTCACATAGACGTCCTCCGCTTCCCATTTTTGCGCATCGAATCCTTCAATCAAAGCGTGGTGAAAAGGTATCGGCAGCCGTCCGGGCAGCGCCGCCGAGATCGACCGCATCGTCGACGATTGAAAGGCAAATTTCGAAAGCGGCTCGCCCATCTTTTTGAAAAGGTAGGAGCCGTTCACGATGACGAAAGTCAGGATCAAACAGATCGCCAGCCCGGTCCATGCCTTCATCCAGGGGAATGGATGGCGGCGATGACGATGGCGGCGCAAAAGCGCCTCGCCGACGATCAAGGCAACGAGAATCGGCCAGAGCAGGAGGGAAGAAAATTTTGTCGCGTGCGCCAAGCCGGTGAAGAGACTCGACCATAGCAGCGGCACATGAGCGCGGCGCGCGGCGGCGCTGCGATCTGGCGCACTTGCCGCGGCAAGAAATCGTCGCCAGGTCGCGACGGCGGCGAGCATGAGGAAGGTCGTCGGGATGTCAGTGCCCAGCGTGCTGCCGTGCGCCAAAATCGACGGACTGAAGGACCAGGCTGCGCAGGCGAGCAGTCCCGCACCGCGACCATAGAGCTTCCGCGCGAACCCAAAGACCAGCCACGCGCAGCCGACCGAGAACGGCATTGCCATGAAGCGGCCCCAGACGATGTATCGACGGATGGTTGTCGGATTTTGTTCTTCGAACTCCTTCGCATACGCCAGGTGACGGGACCGCGCCAGCTCATCCAGATGCGGTTTCGCTGGAGGAGCGGTCGCTCCCGCCAGATACGCCGGCAACGCCATCCATGCGCGCATCAGCGGCGGGCTCAGATTGTAAATGCCGAATTCCTGAAACTTCAGGTACGCCATCCCGGCGGCCAGATGAGCGGGCTCATCAACGCAAGCGCTTTTCCGCATCGCGCACCAGCAGAGCAGCGAGATATGCGAGACGAGGATGAGCGAGACAATGAACCGTGTCGATGTTTTGTTCAGGGGTTGCAACCGCAGGGTATTACTATGCCGGCAATCGGTTGGTCAAATCGCGTTTGAATGGGAAGGTGCCCCAGGGCGATTGCATGTGACCAAAAAAATTCGCCATCCCGAAGGAAGCAGCAGCGACCTGAGGGATCTCGGCTGACGAAACATCTCTGCAAATCCGAGATTCCTCAGGTCGCTGCTGCTCCCCTCGGAATGACGTGTCTTGGGAATCTCACGAATACATTCACATGCGTTTGCCCTGGAAGGTGCCCGGCGGTGCGAAGAAATCTGTTTCGGACGCTACACTTTTACGAGCATGTTCGAGGTCTTGACGCATCGACGATATCTGATCCCGTTTCGTGCGGCGCGCCTGCCGCAACAGGTCACCGACGTTCTGGTCATCGGCGGCGGCGTTGCCGGATTACGGGCGGCGATCGCCGCGGCGGACGGTGGGGCGGATGTCCTGTTGCTGACTAAAGACACCGTCGAACAGTCGAACACGTGGTATGCCCAGGGCGGCATCGCGGCGGTGCTTCAACCGCTCGATTCAGTCGAAGCGCATATTCGCGATACTGAAACGGTCGGCGTGGGGCTGTGCGATGACGATGCGGTTCGAATTGTCGTCGAAGAGGGACCCAAACGCGTCCTCGAACTCCTTCAATGGGGAGCGAACTTCGACAAGCACGCGGGAAACCCATACGACTTAGCGTTCGGCCTTGAGGGCGGGCACAGCTATGCGCGCATTCTGCACGCATTCGGTGATGCGACGGGGAAGGAACTCGCGCAGACGCTGATTCGAAAAGTACGAAACAAAGAGTCAATTCGCATTTCGGAAAACAGCTTTGCGATCGACCTTATCACCGTGGAGGAATCGTCGCCGCGCTGTGTGGGGGTGCTGGCGATGATCGACGGGCAGATCAGCGTGATCTGGGCGCACCAAACCATTCTCGCCAGTGGTGGAGCGGGGCAGCTTTATCGCGAATCGACGAATCCTAAAATCGCGACGGCCGACGGACATGCGATGGCGTATCGCGCGGGGGCGGTCCTGAGCGACATGGAGATGGTGCAGTTTCATCCGACGACGCTCTACGTCGCCGGCAGCAGCCGCGCGCTGATCACCGAAGCCGTTCGCGGTGAAGGCGCGCATCTGATCGACCGTAACGGTCGCCGCTTCATGTTCGATTATCACAACGACGGCGAGCTTGCGCCGCGCGATGTCGTCAGCCGGGCGATTGTCGAGCAGATTCGCAAGACGAATTTCACACATGTATTTCTGGATGTGCGGCATCTGCCGACCGCACAATTCCGAGCCCGTTTCCCGCAGTTAGCGCAGCTGTGCGATGAGTTTGAAATCGACGTGAGCAAATCGCCGATCCCCATTCATCCGGCGACGCACTACATGATCGGCGGCGTGGATGCAGACACGCGGGGGCGATCGTCCTTGAACGGGTTATTTGCGATCGGGGAGGCGAGCTGCTCGGGATTGCACGGCGCAAACCGCCTCGCAAGCAATTCACTGCTCGAGGGGCTTGCATTTGGCGCGCGCGCGGGCCAATCGGCCGCGGAGGCGGCGGGATTGGCGCGCGAGCAACGGGTGCCGTTTCCACATGATCTGGAACACAAAGAGTCGCCGAGCATGAAGACGGAACTTGACGTCACGGATGTAAAGAGTTCGTTGCGCAGTGTGATGTGGCGAAACGTGGGAATCGAGCGCGACGGCGATCGGCTCGCCGAGACGCGCGACATCATTGCGTTTTGGAGCCGCTACGTGATGGACAAAGCGTTCCTCCCTGCCAAGCTCGGGCCGGACGGGGCGGTGGCGGGGTGGGAACTCCAGAACATGTTGACGGTCTGTTACCTGATCGCGTCGGCCGCCTTCACGCGAACCGAATCACGCGGCGCGCACTTCCGCATTGACTTTCCGGATCGTGAAGATTCGCGGTGGCGAGTGCATCAACTTTGGCGCCGGCCAATGGAAACGCCAATGTCAAAACCTGCCGGTCGAGCTTTGTAAATGGACGACCCGTTCACAGAACCGCACGCGTCGCCGCGAAAAAGTCGGCTGAAGCGATTCGCTATCCGCCTGGCGGTCATAACGGCTATCTGCTTGATCTGTTGTGAGTTCATCTCGCGATATTATTTGGGGCTGGGCGACCCGCCGCTGATGATGTCGGATTCCAAAATTGAGTATTTGTTCCAACCCAATCAGTCCGGTCATCGATTCGGAAATTATTTCCACTACAACGCCTACTCGATGCGATCGGATGATTTTCCAGAACACAAGCGATCGCCAAACGAGCTACGCGTGCTGATGATTGGTGATAGCGTGCTCAACGGCGGATCGCTTACCGATCAGTCTCAATTGGCCAGTACGATTCTGGAGCACGAACTTGCCGAAACGCTTCATCGGCCGGTGGTCGTTGGCAACATTTCCGCCGGCAGTTGGGGACCGCCAAACGAACTGGAATATGTGCGCCGATTCGGCTTGTTCGAGGCAGACGTCGTCGTAATCGTCGTTTCCAGTCATGACATTGTCGACGTGCCGACATTCGAACCGAACGTCGGTGTTCGGCCGGACGCACCCGATCGAAAGCCGTTCAGTGCGACGACAGAGTTGCTCACGCGCTATATTCTGCCGAGGTTGCACATTGGAAATGGGAAAATCGGCGATCTGCCACCGCCGCCGGATGACACACTCCCGGCCAAGGATGTGGCTGAATGCGAAACGGCGAGTCGGGAAATGATTCGGATGGCGCGATCGATCGGCGCGACGGTAATCGTTGCACAACACTTGGAAAAGCCCGAGGCGGAGCATGCCGTAAGGCCGGGCTATGCGCTTTTTCATCAACTAGCCGAAGATGAACGTGTGCGAAGCGTCAACCTTGGTGATTCGTTTCGTGCGAGCCTGACGCGTGGCGAATCGCCCTATCGAGATCTCATTCATCCCAACGCATTAGGGCAAAAGCTAATTGCCGACAGGCTGCTCCCTATAGTCGCTGCTGCTGCTGCTCCTCCTCGTTTGACAACCGGCGCGACGACGCCACCTGCAACGACCACACCTGCAACGACTGCCGCGGCACGTTAGACAACGTTCGCCGACGCGGTTAATTTTTCGGTTGGAATGATCTGGCGGGGCGAAGCAGTCTGATTAATTGATGCGAATGACTTACGAACTGCCGACCATCGTCCTGGCTCAGGTGATAACCCCGGCGACGAACATCGCAACGACTGGCGGGGAAGGCAGCACTGCGACAAATCCTTCGGTCAATGGATTCATGCCGACCCTTGACAGCGTGCTCGGGCCATACATTTATGTTTTTTATACTGCGTACATCGTCGCGTTCGTCTTCACGCCGGTCATGCGGCTGGTCGCGACATATTACGGCATTATCGACCGGCCCGATCTTGCGCGCAAAGTGCATGAAACGCCGATCGCTTATCTTGGCGGCGTCGCGATCTTTCTTGGATGGATTGCTGGCCTGGCAATAAGCCAGATTTCGGGGTCATACTTCGATGCCGGCACGAACAGTTGGACCCACGTGCGAATCAGCCCGGCGATTGTGCTGGGGGCGATGATCATTCTCTCGCTTGGGTTTTGGGATGACGTTCGCCGGATTAATCCGGGCGTCAAGATCGGAGGGCAGGTTTTGGCGGCGCTCGCGCTGTTCGCGGCCGGCATCGGTCGAAATTGCACACGGCCTCTGCTTTATCCGGTCGACCTTCGATTAGCGTCGTGGTTTCACACATCCCTTCCCGACGCGATTTATCCGTTCACCGGCTGCTGCATCACGATCGCAGCGGTCGTATTTTGCTGTAACTCCATCAACTTGATGGACGGCCTCGACGGGCTCGCCGGCGGTGTGACCGCGGTCATTGCCGCGGGATTTCTGTTTCTCGTGACGTATATGGCCTCGAACGCGGATGACTCAACCCGCCAGCACGCCATGCTTCAGGTTGTGCTGGCACTGAGTCTTTTGGGTGCGGTGCTGGCATTTGTCCCGTTTAATTTCAACCCCGCCTCGATCTTCATGGGGGATGCCGGCAGCATGTTCCTCGGCTTTTCGTGCGCCACGCTGATCGTTGCGATGGCCGAGGTCGATACCCGATGGTTGCTGGCGGCGATCGTCATGTTCGCGCTGCCGGTCCTCGATACGAGCCTCGCTTTTGCCCGCCGCTGGATGGCGCGGCGGCCGATCTTCAGCGCGGATCGAATGCACTTCCATCACCAGCTCGTCATGCGCGGCCTGACCGTCCGCCGCACCGTCGTGTTGAGCTATCTTCTTACGATTGGCTTCGTTTTGCTCGGCTCGACGATCGTCTTCATGCGGACGCGGTTTGCCATCGCAATCTACCTGGTCATCTTTGGCTCGATCATCGTGACGGCCTACAAGATGGGCATGGTGCATGAGAAATCAGTGGTCATCGGCAAAGCCCGGCGTGCCATCGGTTCACCAGGAACGACGGTCGCCCCCTCAACCATTACGCCGTCGTCCGTACTGGAAGTTCGCGAAGAAGAAAAGCGGCCACGACGCGTGCCGCCATCCATTCCGTGACGAGAAAGCAAATGTAATTGGTCGAGGCAAAAGAAAGCACATCGCCTCGAAATGAGAAAAGCCCTCGAAATGAGAAAAGCCATGGAGAAGCGAATTGCTTCTCCATGGCCATTTGTAAACTGATTAATTATTGCCAAATGCCTTGGTTAGGCGGCTGTTGCGGCGGCGGGCTTGTAGCTCCGCCTCACCGGCTTCACGACCAAGCCATTTCGAATTGCCTTGGCACTCACCTTAATCCGGACAATTCGGCCATCGACGACCGCGCGAACCTTCTGGATGTTCGGCTTGAATTTACGTGCCGTGATTCCCGTGATCTTCGTCCCCACGCCGCCAAGATATTTGGCTTTACCACGGTGAGTGATCTGGTTGCCAAACGTCGTTTTTTTACCTGTAAATGCGCACACGCGGGGCATCGAAAACCTCTTTCAATTTAAAATCAAGGGGGCGGAGTCTATGAGACTCCGCCCCAAAGTTCAAGGACGTGACAGCAAAAGCGTTCGATCAGCTTCCCTTCTGGCTGAGCAGCGGGAATTGCTCCTGTTCACGTTCACGCTGAATGATGATCGTCGGCTTGACAAGGATCAACAGAATTTGATCGTCTTTCACATAGCCGCGATTGGTAAACAAGCGCTTGAGAAACGGAATCTTCGACAGGATTGGAACGCCTTCTTCGCGTTCGATTTCAGCGGAGAGCGTTTGTCCGCCCAGGAGCAGCGTACCGCCATCAGGAACACTGACGGTCGTTCGAACACGCGTGATCTGCAACTCGGGCTGCTGAATGTTGCCTTGGTTGAACAGAGGCTGCGTGGTCGAGTCCGTGCCAAAGCTGACGTTGCCACCGATAGGGAAGGTAACGAGGTTAAGCAGACGGCTGAGCGTCGGACGCAACGTCAACGTCACATACTTGCGATCCGAGCTTACGGTTGCCTGCACGTCAAGCTCAACGCCGGTCTGCACGATGCTGATGACCGGATCAAAGCTGGTCACGCCAGAGCCGACGACAGGGTTTAAATCCGAGACATACGAACGTTCGGTGGAAACTACGACATAAGCACGCTGGCCGTTGAAAAGGGTGACGCGTGGGGCGGTCAACTGCGTGCTGTTGACCTGGGCCTGCGTGGCTCGGAGCAGAACGCTGACCGAGAAGTCGTCAAGGAACGTGACGCCCGTTGAGATCGCCGATCCAACGAAGTTGGTACCGCCGAGATTGCCCGGGAGCGTGGTGTCCAAGCGCGAAGCCTGCGTGAAGTCAGACGTGGTCTGCTGCACGGAAATCGGGCCGGGGATATTGCCAGCGACGCCGCCAGGTCCAAGGCCGAAGACTGCGTCGATGTCGACGCCGATGTCTTCGAGGAAGTTTCGCTGCACGAACAAGAATCGCGTTTCGATCGTGACTTGAATCGCACGTGTTTCGCGAAGCTGTTCGAGCAGTTGTACGAGATTGCGTTGATTTTCGGGTGTTTGGGTGACGATCAGCTGGCCGCCGAGTTCGCGGATCGAACCGACATTGCCGCCGTTGTCTTTCCAACTGTCAGAGCTGACGGTGTCTTCGATCAGCTTGATAATGGCATCGACGAGTTCACCACGGGCCGGCCCCTGATTGTTGTTGCTGTTGCTGCTATTACCGCCGCCGAACAGTCCACCGCCACCGCCACCGCCGCCGCCGCCGCCACCACCGCCACTTCCGTTTCCACTGCTGCTGGAGGCCAGGTTGAAGTCAGGGGCATCGGTGAAGTCCGGAACATCGATAATCAAATCGCGAATGTCGTACACACGTGTCACAACATTCTTAGCGAGGTCTTCTTCGGTTGAGATCGAGATGACGCCGTCATCAATGGTGAAGGCAAGCTTGACTGTGCCGCCGGACACTTCATCGAGAATGGTCTTCAGGGCCTTGGAGAACTTGACGTTTCGGAGGCGTGCCGTCACCGGCGCGTTGCGGTCGATGCCGCTCGCCTCGAGGGCCTTCCAGTTGACGAAGATGTTGGCCTGCGTGATATCGCGAAGGAAATCGATGACATCGCTGAAGGCGGTCTGTGGGAAATTAATTTCCGGCAGCACGCGATCAAGCTGAGCGGCGACGGCCGCGTCCTGAGTCTGCTCGCCGCGCTCGGCAGCGACAGACTTTTCGCGCTCAGCCGACAGGTCAGGCCAGTTTTCCGGATAGCGAAGGATGTCGCTGTAAGGAATCCGCTTTTCCTGTGCTTCGTTTAATACTTTGGAGAAGTTGCGATCGAATGATTCCTTATACTTGCGTTGCTCGGCAACAATCGCCCGGTCTTCGATGAGCGGACGAACGCCGATCGCGTAGTCGTTGTTGGAATCGATCGTGAGAATTTGATCGACCACGCCGAGTGCGTCGGTGTATTTCGCCTGTTCGACAAACTTTCGCGAATCCATGATGAGTTGTCGAACAGTATCTCGTTTCAGCCGTTCTTCGCGCGACAGATTAGCAGCGATTTGAGTGCCGACAACGATGCGATTTTTCTCAACTTCCGCGGTGCGGGCATCATTTTCCTGACGAGCAATCGACTGGTTTAGCGAAGAAACGGTCGATGTATACCGATTGTTTTCCTCCGCGGTGAAAATGGACGTGTCAGTTATTCGAGCAACATCCGCTCGCTGAGCGGCGCGATGAGCTTCAGCAAAATTGCCCATGGCGATTGCCTTGTTGGCCTCATCCACGGCGGTTGTAAAGCGATAGTCGATTGCCTGACGCTGTTCCCTCGTCTTCTTTTCTTGCTCCGACAACAGGTCTTGCGCGGGCGCTCGGCCTGTTTGGGCGACCATGTCGGTCTTACCATTGGCCGCCGTTGTGTTGGTCGGATCGAGCTCGGCTGCGCGGGCATACAGCGACAACGCTTTTTCGTTGTCATTCGTCGCTTTTGCCGCCTCGGCCTGTTCGACCAATGCTCGGGCTTCGGCCGCTTTCGACTGCATCATGTCGGCTGATTCACCACCATTGGCCGGAGCCATCGCTACTTGAGTGCGATGCTTCTCGGCGTCGGCCATTTCCTTCGCGTCCATCCGCGAGAGGTACTTGCTCGGTGCATCTTCAAAAAGGCCCGGCTTGTAGCCCATGGCCCGGGCGACCTCAAAATTGTGACGGGCGCTGATCCAATCGCCGGTGTTGTATTGACTCTTGGCCGTGTGATAAACCTCGGATGCGTCGGCTGGTTTCAGCGTGGCCTCCGGGGTAACCATGGCCGTCGCGTCCGGCGCGGTTGCCGGTGCCATGGCGGGTGTTGTCTCTGGAGCCATCGCAATGTCGGTTGGAGGAGCCGGCATAGCAGCAACGGCGGGCTCGGTTGCAGGCGAGGGCGACGTCGTCATCCCCTCGGGCGTGTTGGCCGGCATTGTAGGTTCGGCCGAGCTGGCAACAGCCGGCTCCGGGGCCGGCATTTTCGCGATTTTATCGGTAACTTCTTTGAGATAATCGCCCGGGCTTTTCTGGAACAGGCCCGCGCGGAAGCCGCCGGCTTTGAGCATTTCGAACTTTGACTTGGCTTCGGGAAGCCGGCCCGCTTTGTAATCGTCCTTGGCGGCGGCGTAGGTCTCTTTCATCGAGTCGGCGGACTTACGAATACCCGCTTTTGCCAGCTCCATCTGCTCGCGCGCTTTGCCACGCGTCCCTTCATCAGCAAATTTGCTATCCGAAGCGGCCTGATAGTGAAGCAGTGCTTCGCTCGGCTGGTTGGCTGCCAACGCCTCTTCACCTTTTTCAAATTCAGCGCGGGCCGATTTGCGTTGATTCGCCCCTTCGGCGGCGGAGGCTAGCGCAGCCGACAGCTTCGTCTGGTCGGCGGGGGCGAGCATTTCCGGGCTGACCAACTGCAGCGAAGCGGCGGCCTCCTCATATTGACCACTGCGCAATTGCTTCACGCCCAAGTCAAAACGCTCGCCGTTCGACATGGTCGGAGCCGCATCATTTTCGTTGGCAGCGCTGGTCATCGCATCGGCCATGACCGGCCGCTGAGTACCGACCGGATCGGCCGCGAAGATCGCGGGCGCCATCGGGGCAAGTAGCACGGCAAAACCCAGCACGGCGATTCGTCCTGCGGACCGTCGCGAATACGCCGTTTGGTAGGACGCAACTTTCCCGGTTCGATTAGCGTTCATCATAGTGGTACACATCAAGGTGGAAAACGCGACGCTCTTCTCGGCGACAGCAGTCTCCGCGACGGCAGTCTGGTGGACGGCGGTTTCGGAGATAGCTGTCGCGCGAACGGCTGTCACGGAATCGGGGGAGAACACAGGTTCCTCCTAAGGCTTCTGGCCATGCCGGTCGCTCGCCCGCACGGCTGTTTTCGCACGAATGTCCGGTAAGCGACGAGAGCGAGTCGTCGATCGGTCATTCGTCCGGAGACAACCGCACTTCGCGGCCGGTTAAAACTAGCGCGTCGACATAAACACGGTTCGATTGCACCTCTGGCTCATCGTTGCCATCTGCCGCGCGGGCGACGGCAGCGACAGCAAAAAATCATGGCAAATCGTTGATGTTCAGTCGGGGCATGCGCGGGAAACAAGTTCTGATGTCGGTCCCAGGGTGTACTAATCTTCCAGCGGGTCACTCAGCCGAATTCCTCGAACGGCAGGCACAGCAAAGCACATTATCAGACCACGTTCCATAACCTCAACACGTCAACATCCCGACGTCAACATCCCGTCGAATCTTCCAACCTTCGCCTTGCCAATACTGTAAGCCCGTACCCGCTACTTGAAACACGTCGCAGCCGGAAGTCGTACGCTTTTACCCGACAGGCTGCTAAATGCTCTAAGTTGTCCGCGAGTCTAACTATCCGTCAAAACCGTTGCAAATAAAATTGGCCCTCTCAACGCTGTGAATGGAAAGGTTGAACGTCCGAATAACCGGATAACACAGAACTGGACGTTGTTATGGGATCGAAACTGGCGTTGGGCGTTGGACATTGGGCATTGGGCTTTGGGCGTTGGGCATTGCGAGGTAAGTCAGTTGCGGATGGGTCCACTGAATTATTCCCCAACGCCCAACGCCCAGCGCCCAACTCCCAACACCCATCTCCGATTGATTTCACTTCGCACTTGTCGATGCGGCAGTAGGATCGCTAAACTATCTGTCGCGCTGAAAATGTTGTTTCGGATTGAACGCACACCTGCCTCGCACCGCACGCCAAGAGGAAGCACAGCTAATGGCCAAGCAGCAAAAACGCCTGGGCGAAATTCTGGTTGAATGGGGAATCATTCAGCCAAAAGAGGTGAATAAAGCCCTGGAGCACGGGAAGGCGAAGAAGCTCCGCATCGGAGAAGCGCTGGTCGACCTCAAGCTTTGCGCGGAGGGAAACGTCTACAAAGCCCTGGCCGCACAGCACAACATGGAATACGTTGAGCTGGACAAGAACTCGGTTCCTCCGACGGCGGTCAGCGACATTCCTGACGATCTCATGCGCAAATACCTGATCCTGCCGCTGGGCAAGGAAAATGGGAAATTGCGTGTCGCCATCCACGATCCGCTCGACTTTGAAATGCAGGATATTCTGCGCTTCCGCCTGGCGAAGGACATTCGCACGGTGCTGGCCCCGAAGGGTCGGATTAAAAGCATTATCGACGAGTTATTTCAAACGACCTCGACCAACACCATCGACAAGACGATGGACAAGACGATCGATCGGCTTCGCGATTCGCTGGATAAATCCCTCGATAAGTCGCTCGACAAATCCCTCGATCGCTCGATCGACAAATCCATCGACGTCAACAGCATCGGCGAAGACGGGGCGGCCGATGTGACGCAGGCGCCGATCATCAAGCTGGTGCAGGCGATGATCGCCGAGGCTGTTCGCAATCGCGCCTCGGATATTCACATCGAGCCGATGAAAGATCGCGTTCGCGTGCGTTATCGCATCGACGGCGAGTGCGTCGACCGCGACCGCATTCCGCTCCGCATGAAAGGCCCGCTGATCTCGCGATTAAAGATCATGGCCGGGATCGATATTTCCGAGAAACGCCTTCCGCAGGACGGCCGAATCAAGCTGCAAGTCGACAAGACGATGATCGACTTTCGCGTCAGTTCCCTGCCGGCCTACCACGGCGAATCGATCGTGCTTCGTATTCTGCGTCCCGACAGCGTGCGTATCGGTATTCAGAATCTCGGTTTTGAAGAAGAAGACTACAAGGCGTTTCAGAAGATTATTCGCCGGCCGAACGGAATTTTTCTCGTCACCGGGCCGACGGGTTCGGGCAAAACGACCACACTTTACGGCGCGCTCAATGAATTAAATCGTCCGGACCGCAAGATCATCACAGCCGAGGATCCGGTGGAATACAATTTTCCCGGCATCAACCAGTGCCAGGTGAAAGAGGCGATCGGCCTGAGCTTCTCGAAGATTCTCCGGGCCATGCTGCGTCAGGCGCCCAATATCATTCTGGTCGGTGAAATTCGCGACTTGGAAGTGGCTGAAGTCGCCATTCAGGCCGCCCTCACGGGCCACCTGGTGTTCAGCACGCTGCATACGAACGACGCGCCGGGCGCGATCACGCGATTGATTGATATGGGCGTGAAACCGTTCCTCGTCGCATCGTCGATCCAGGCCGTGCTCGCACAGCGTCTCATTCGTGTGCTTTGCCCCAAGTGTAAACAGCCTGACAAAGAGCCGGATCCGATGTGGCTGAAGCTGGCCGGGATTGTTGCGAACGATTTGAAGGACAAGCAGATCTATAAGCCGCGCGGCTGCGACTATTGCACCGGCACCGGCTTCCGCGGGCGAATCGGCATCTTTGAAATGATGGTCCTCAACGGCGAAATCCGAAACCTCGCGTTCGAACGTGCCGCCAGCAACAAAATCCGCAAGGCCGCGCTTGCAAGCGGAATGAAATCGTTGCTTCTCGACGGCAAGCTGAAGGTTCTAAATGGAACGACGACCGCCGAGGAAATCGTCAAGGTCGCACAGGTCGAAGGCGTTGTTACGACTTGAGATTAAGCTTCGTACGCACGGGCGGGACCCGTGACACGATAAGCGTTCCCGTATCACGGGCATCCCGCCCGTGCCAGCGATTGAACGAACAACAGTAAAGTAAACACCATGGCAACGATTCAGATTGATCGCCTCCTAGAAACGACCGTTCGTCGCAAAGCATCCGACCTGCATTTGGCGGTTGGGAAGCCGCCGACGTTGCGGATGCATGGGCACATGCGCGAGTTGCAAACCAAGACGCTGGATGCCGAGGACACGGTGGCGTTGATGAAATCGATCACGCCGGAGCGCATTCAGCAGGAATATGAAGAGCAGGGCTCGGGCGACTTCGGATTTGCGTATGGCGAGGAGGCGCGGTTCCGCGTTGCGATCTTCAAGCAGAAGGGAATGTGCTCGCTCGTTCTACGCCGTATTCCCAACAGCATCATGACCTTCGAGCAGATCGGCCTGCCGAAGATGGCAGAGCAAATCTGTCGCCGCCCGCGCGGCATCTTTCTTGTCACCGGCCCGACCGGGTCGGGCAAGACGACGACGCTGGCGTGCATGATCAACTACATCAACGAAAACTTCGATCGCCACATCATCACGATGGAGGACCCGATCGAGTATTACCATCCGCACAAAAAGTCGATCGTCGTGCAGCGCGAGATCGGCGTGG
Source organism: uncultured Phycisphaerae bacterium (assembly GCA_964236135.1). Classification (GTDB taxonomy): domain Bacteria; phylum Planctomycetota; class Phycisphaerae; order Tepidisphaerales; family Tepidisphaeraceae; genus CAXSBN01. The sequence continues at coordinate 68,276 of CAXSBN010000002.1, read as the reverse complement.
ACGTGCCGAACTTTTCCGAAGCGCTGCGTCGCGCGCTGCGACAGGACCCGGACGTCATGCTCGTCGGCGAGATGCGCGATCTGGCGACGATTTCATCCGCAATCACCGCCGCCGAAACGGGCCACTTGGTGTTCGGGACACTGCATACGTCTGGCGCTGCTTCCACGATCAACCGAATCGTCGACGCCTTCCCGACCGATCAGCAGGCGCAGGTGAAAGTGCAGTTGGCGAACAACCTGATCGCGGTGCTGTCGCAGGCGCTTTGCCCGCGTGTCGATACCGACGGCATGGTGGCCGCGTATGAGTTCATGTACGTCACGCCCGGCATTCAAAATCTGATTCGCGAAGACAAGAGTTTCCGCATCGATTCTGAAATTCAAACCGGCAAGAAGTTCGGCATGCAATTGCTGGACGACAACTTGTGGATGCACTTCGGTGCGGGTCGAATCTCCGCTGAAGAAGCGATCGACAAGAGCAAAAATCCCGGCCAGATGGTTGACCGCATGCAGAAGGCCGGCATTGGCGTGGAAACGCAGGACGAAGCGCTCCTCGCCGCCGCTGAAGAAGTAAGTGCGTCCGGCACGAATTCAAGCGGCACAGCCGCGGGAAAAGATTCCGAGGCCGAGCGTCAAGCCGCCGTGGCGGCGAATCGCGCGCGAATGCAGGCGCAGAATCAGAAAAAGTGATCGTTGACTGTTGATGGTTGATTGTTGAAATCTCTCAACATTCGACGCTCAACATTCGACAATCGATCTTGCCGTCAACGATTGAGGATTTCGAAATGTCTAGAATTACTCCACCCGCCCCGTCAATGCCGAGTCCGAGCGATCCTCATCGAAAATCGGGCTCCGGTGGGAAGCCCGGTATTCCGGGATCGGCGGGCAACCGCGCAAACACGACGACGACCATGGCCCCGAGTTTGGGTGCGAGCAGCCCGCCAACTAAGACGAGCAGCAATGGCGCGGGTGGCGCTCGTCCACCGACCGCGACCAGCTCGGGCGTAGGCGGAAGTGGAGGTGGCGGGGGTGGCTCGGAGAGCATGCCGCCCATCGATCAATTGCAGGGCCGACCGATCGGCCGTGTGTTGACGAAGATGGGCAAAGTCAACCGCGACCAGGTAGTGGAAGCGCTCGACTTCCAAAAGCGTAAAGGTGGCGCGCTCGGGCGAATCCTGATCGACCTTGGCTACATCAAGGAAAGCGATCTCAACATCGCGCTCGCCGCCCAGAAAGGGTACGAGTCGGTTGACCTATCGGGCATTAACATCGGCCCGGAAACGATCGCGGCCGTGCCGCCGCAGATTGCGACGACGAATAAAGTCCTCCCGATCGAATACGATAAAGTCGGCCGCAAACTGGTGGTCGTGATGGCAAATCACGAAAACTTTCGCGCGCTCGACGATCTGCGACAACTCATGGGACTAACCGTCACCGCGAAGGTCGGCGACCCCGAGCAGATCGATAAGCTGATCAGCAAGTATTACAACACCGCGGCCGAGGGTATCGGCGACGTGCTGAAAGACCTCGCCAGCGATGAGTCGCTTGCCGACCTAAAGGGCCGCGGCGAGTCGATTGACCTGGACGCGATCAAGGATGCCGCCGACAGCAATCCCGTTCGTAAGCTCATCAATCTCGTGTTGTTGCAGGCGATTAAAGACAAGGCGTCGGATATTCATTTCGAACCGTTCGAGGATGAATTCAAGATGCGCTATCGCATCGATGGCGTGCTCTACGAAATGATGCCGCCGCCCACGCACATCGCGCCGGCCATCAGTTCGCGTATCAAGGTGATGGCCAACCTCGACATCGCCGAACGACGCATGCCGCAGGACGGCCGTATCGAATTGAACGTCAACAACCAGCCGATCGATCTTCGCGTGAGCGTCCTGCCCACCATGTTTGGCGAGAGCGTCGTCATGCGCGTGCTCGACCGCAGCAACGTTTCACTCGATCTGGACAAAGTCGGCCTGCGCGAAGATGACGCAAACACGGTTCGTCAACTCATTCATAAGCCGAACGGCGTCGTGATCGTGACCGGGCCGACGGGTTCCGGCAAGACGACGACGTTGTACTCGGCGCTGCGAGAATTGAACGATCCGAGCAGCAAGCTCATCACGGCCGAAGACCCGGTGGAATACGACATCGACGGCGTGATTCAATGTCAGATCAAGCCCGACATTGAGCTGACGTTCGGCCGCATTCTGCGCAGCATGTTGCGACAGGATCCGGACATCGTGCTCGTGGGTGAAATTCGCGACGCCGAGACCGCCAAGATCGCCGTCGAGGCGTCGCTTACAGGTCACTTGGTTTTCAGCACCCTGCATACCAACGACGCGCCCAGCTCCATCGCGCGACTCCTCGACCTCGGCCTCGAGCCGTTCCTGGTAACCGCATCGCTGGAAGGCGTCATCGCGCAGCGTCTCGTTCGAAAAATCTGCCTGAATTGCAAGACCGAATACACGCCCGCCGAGGAGCAGTTGATGGAGCTGGAGCTTCGCAACGACGACGTGCTCGGTAAACAATTTTTTTACGGCAAGGGTTGCGACGCCTGCAACAACACCGGCTATCGCGGCCGGCTCGGGTTATATGAAATCATGCTGCTCGACGACGAGATGCGCGACATGATCATCAAGCACGCCAGCACGCAAGTGCTTCGCGCCGAAGCCAAAAAGCGCGGCATGCGAACCCTCCGCCAGTGCGGCCTGATGTCGATCTTCGACGGCGTGACCACGATCGAGGAAGTCGTCCGCGAGACGATCATGGAAGAGGAATGATTCGCGACGTTCGTCGATTCGACATTCTGCCATTCGAGATCGCACAGCATGAACAACGTGCACCTCTCTGCCTCCGCTCCCTATTTAGCGGGAGTATCGGTCGTCGTTCCGGTGTACAACGGTGAACAAACGCTGCATGACCTTGTCAGGCGGCTCGTCGCTTCCCTTTCAGTGGTTTTTGAAATTATCCTGGTGAACGATGGAAGTCGCGATGCAAGTTGGGCCGCAATCGAGCAACTCGCGGCGTCAAATCCGAATGTAATCGGCATCAATCTTCTTAGAAATTTCGGGCAGCATAATGCGCTGCTCTGCGGAATTCGAGCGGCCAGATTCGATAAGGTCTGTACCCTCGACGATGACCTACAAAACCCGCCGGAAGAAATTCCAAAGTTACTTGCCGCGCTGACCGCCGATGTTGATGTCATCTACGGCGCGCCTGAGCGAGAACAACATGGGCTGATCCGAAACCTCGCTTCGCAAATGACGAAGCTCGTTTTGCAAAAATCAATGGGCGCGGAGACGGCGCGAAGCATCAGCGCGTTCCGCGTTTTCCGCACGATGCTGCGTTCAGGTTTCGTTCAATATCGAAGTCCGTACGTTTCAATCGACGTCTTGCTGACATGGTCGACAACGAGATTTAAAATGATTCGTGTGCGTCATGATGCGCGCCGTATTGGCGCGTCAAACTACACGCTGTCAAAGCTCTTCACCCACGCGCTCAATCTCGTCACTGGTTTCAGCATTTGGCCGTTGCGTATTGCCAGCCTCACGGGATTCGGATTCACGCTGTTTGGATTCGCGGTCCTGGTGTTCGTGGTCGGTCGATATTTTTTGCAAGGCGGAAGCGTGGCAGGTTTTCCATTTCTAGCGTCGGTGATCGCTATCTTCTCCGGTGCCCAGCTGTTTGCGCTGGGCATAATGGGCGAATATCTAGCCCGTTTGCACTTTCGTCTGATGGATCGACCGATGTATGTTGAATCGCAACGAGTTGAGCATGGCAGCGGAGTATCGGCGTGAGGCCGATCGATCCGGTCTGTATGGAACTACCTTGGGACAGCCGGTTCTTTGGTCTCTCGATCGCTCGCGTTATAGCCGGACAAATCGATGCCGCCGCAGTGGAGACCATTGATGCATGGTGCAACGCACACCGCATTGATTGCCTGTACTTCGCCGCGGATGTTTCGGATCGTCGTACGCTGATGACGGCCAGGCAGAACGGATTCCAATTGGTCGATGTTCGACTGACGCTTGAAGCTGCAACCTCGCCGAGCACGCATCGCACTGCACAGACGCGACTGGCATCGGAACAAGACTTGCCAGCGCTCGAAGCGATCGCTGCCGACGCGCATCACGATTCGCGGTTCTATTTCGATACCGTATTTGAGCATTCCAAATGCGATGAGCTGTATCGCACGTGGATCCGCAACAGCCTGCACGGCTACGCACAAGCGGTGATAGTGAGTGGACCCGTCGGCGAGCCGACCGGTTACGTGACGTGCCACATCGGTTCTGTCAATCGCGACGCACACATCGGGTTGCTCGCGGTTCGTGCAGACGCGCGCGGCACCGGCGTCGGCGGAGAGTTGGTCAACGCGGCCATGCGATGGTTTGCGATTCGAGGCGACGCAAACGTTCGTGTCGTCACCCAAGGTCGGAACATTGCTTCGCAGCGACTGTACCAGCGATGCGGTTTTCAAACGGTCTCAACCGAGCTTTTCTTCCACAAGTGGTTCAGCGGCCGTCGATAATGGACATCAGCGAGAGTCAGCAGCCTCTGCAATACCGTCTCGATCCCGAGATGGGCATTTGCCGTCCATCTCGCGAGGTCGTTCATCGCGAGGATGCGTACGACCCAAAGGCGTTTGAGCTTTTGCGCGCGATGCAGGAGCATCACTTCTGGTACCGCGGACGTCACGGTTTTCTAAAGCATGCCTACCGCGCGAAGCGATCTCAACTCCCCTCGCCGGTCGGCTCGCTGAATGTCGTCGATCTCGGCGGCGGGTGTGGTGGGTGGATCAAATATCTTCACGAGGTTGCGCCTGACGATTTTTCGGAGCTGGCACTGGCGGATTCATCGATCGATGCGCTGAAAATCGCCGCGCCGCTTCTGCCTGATTCGGTTACGCGTTATCAAATCGATCTGCTACGGCTTGGCTGGCGCGAGCGGTGGGACGCGGCGTTTCTGCTGGATGTGCTGGAACACATTCCCGAAGATGCGAAAGTGTTGGCTGAAATCGCGAGCGCGCTGAAGCCCGGCGGGCTGTTGTTTGTGACGACGCCGGCGCTGAAATTCTTCTGGTCGTATAATGATGTCGCCGCACAGCACGTCCGACGATATAGCCGCGATGAATTTGCAACGCTGGAGCTGAAGACGGGGCTGAAACTGGTCGACGCCCGTTACTTCATGTTTCTGCTCAGCCCGCTGCTCTGGCTGCATCGCCGAAAGCCTGTCGACGCAATGAGCCCGGCCGAGATGGAACGCGCGGTGCAGCGCGAACATCGCATCCCAAACCCCGCGATCAATCTTGTACTTCAAGCCGTCTTCTCGCTGGAAACGCCAATTGGCCATTGGATGCGATTCCCCTGGGGCACATCGATCCTCGCGATATTTAGGCGGCCGACGCATCCGGAGTAGAGTGACCTCGAACTGTTCAGGAAACGTGGCATGGACATCGACATTCCGTTCAATCGATCGACCTTGGTCGGACGCGAGCTGGAATACATCTCGAAGGCGATGTCGGTCGGGCAAATCGCGGGTGATCAAACTTTCAGCAAGCTGTGTCACGCATTTCTTCAGGAAACGTTCGGCGTGCGCAAAGCGCTGTTGACCACCAGTTGCACCCACGCGCTGGAGATGACCGCGATGCTGTTGAACATCGCGCCGGGCGATGAGGTGATCGTTCCCACGTTTACGTTTGTATCGACGGTGAATGCGTTCGTCCTCCGCGGCGCGAAGCCAGTCTTTTGCGACATCAGGCCGGACACGCTCAATCTCGATGAAGCGAAGCTCGCAGATCTCATCACGCCTCGCACGAGGGCGATCGTGCCCATGCACTACGCGGGCGTGGCATGTGAGATGGACGCAATTCTCGAACGCGCGCGCCCTCGCGGCATCGCCATCGTCGAAGACAATGCGCACGGACTGTTCGGGAGATACAAGGGCCAATTCCTCGGAACGTTTGGGTGCATGGCCACCCAGAGCTTTCACGAGACGAAAAACTTCACCTGCGGCGAGGGCGGCGCGCTGCTCATCAACGATGCGGCGTACATCGAGCGGGCCGAGATCATTCGCGAGAAGGGGACGAACAGAAGCCGATTCTTCCGCGGGCAGGTCGATCGATATTCGTGGGTGGACATCGGTTCGAGTTATTTGATGAGCGATGTACTGGCGGCATTCCTTTACGGCCAGCTTGAGCAACACCGGATGGTTCAGGCCACGCGTCAGCGCGTCTGGGAAAGATACGATTCATCGCTGAAGGATTGGGCGGCGGATCGTTCGGTGCGTCGGCCGATCGTGCCTGAACATTGCGAGCAGGCATACCATATGTATTACCTGCTGATGCCCACGCTCGACACGCGCTCCGCGCTGATCGCACATTTGAAGCAGGCCGGCATTTTGAGCGTGTTCCACTACCTGCCGTTGCACACATCTGAAATGGGGAAATCCTTCGGCGGCCGTCCGGGCGACTGTCCGGTTGCCGAACGCGTGAGCGATTGTCTGATCCGACTGCCATTTTACAACAGCATTGCCGCGTCCGAGCAGTCCCGCATAATCGAAACGATCAAGTCGTTCCGGACGCGACAACTAAAACACTAGATAGCGTGGTCAACTTATTCATCATGTTCGAACCGCTGGCGAGTCTAGTCTAGATCACCCGCTGCGCGAGTACTTACGCCCGACCTCTCTCAAGATTTCCTCACGATCAGCAAACCGGTCTCAGCTGCATCTCCAACGCCGATCGAGCGAACGCACACATGCCGTGTGGCCGATCCGCTTCAATCCTTAACGATTATCGGACTTATCTAATCTTAAAAAATAAACAACTTTAGATACGTACTACACCCGATCTCATAAGGCTAGAAATGTAGTTCGCAATCAACGGTGTAGGTCACATTTTGTCGCATCGCCGGCAGGGCCAGAGCAGCAGGCGGAAGCACGAAGGAGATCGGAATGAGCAAGTCGTTTAAAGTCTCGCCGCGGCATTTTTGCAAGCCTTCCTCCTCCCTGCTCACGGCCTTTGAGCCGCTCGAAGGACGCACATTGCGAAGCGTCACTTTGCCGACGCTTCTGACCAGCACGGCTTCGCAACTCATCGGAACGGCCAGCACCGAGCCGGCCGTGGCGAGCAGTGGAAGTAACGGCGTCGTCACGACGACGCAGCAGGGCGTGGGCCTGCTCGACGGCACCGAGGTTTATGCACAACGCTTAAACGCCGCGGGTGCTGCGGTCGGTAGTCCGATCCATGTCAATCAGACCACCGTCGGCAACCAGGCCGGCTCGACGGTATCGATGACGGCGGACGGATCGTTCGTCGTCGGCTGGATCAGCGGCACGCGATCTTACGTAAGACTTTTTAACGCGGACGGCACGCCGGCGACGAACGAGATCGCCGTCACTCCATTGCTCGATCACGCGACCGACGTCGCGGTTGCCGCCGGGACGGACGGCAAGGCGCTGGTATTGTCGACGGTAAACAATGTCGTCACCGGCAACGATGTCGTCGCGACACTCTACAACGCGGACGGCACGGTCGCCCAAGCGGCGCAGATGCTGAACACCAACTCCCTGGCGCTGGGCGATCAGTCGGCCCCGGCGGTCGCGGCGCTGCCGGGTGGGAGCTACATCACGGCCTGGCAGAGCAATGTCGGCAGCGGCACCGGCTATGACATCGTCATGCAACGGATCAGCAGCACCGGCGCGAGGCTCGGCGCGAATCAGGTTGTCAACGACATCACGGCGGGAAATCAGCTCACGCCCGATTTGGTTTACAACCAGGCTCAGGACGAGATCGCCGTCGTCTACCAAACGACCAATGTCGACACCGGCGACATCTCGATGATTTTGCTGAACGCCGACGGCTCGGTGAAAGTCCGTCGCAGTTGGTCAATACGGTAACGTCCGGCGTGCAATCGCTGCCGGATGTCGCTTCGACGGATGCCGGCACGCTGGCGGTGTCATATGTCGGCCAGGTCGGTCAGGCCGATCCGACCGGCACGCTGACGATGTTGGACGGCAACGGATTGAACCTCGGCGACAGCACGTTAACCGATCATCTTTCCGGGACTGCGACTCAGGTTCCGGTGTCGGGCGGAGCGACCTCCAGCATCCTTGCCGCGATCACAACGATGGCGAATGCGCCGCAGCCGATGGTCTCCACGCAGGAGATCGCGATTCAGCCGCTCACGATTCTTGGCACATCGAACAACGACACGGTGGTGGTGGCTGCCGGTGTCGCGTCGCTTAATCTCACGGTGAATGGCGTCGTGACGATGCCGCTGCTCGCTAACTTTAACCAGATCACGATCGATGTCGGTCTGGGCGACGACAGCGTGGCGGTCGCCGACCTCCTGGGCCTCGGTAGCTTTTCGGTGAACATCGTCGGCGGCGATGGCAACGACACCCTAACCAGCGGTAACACCGACGACTCATTGTTCGGCGGATCCGGTAATGATGTGTTGAACGGCGGCGGTGGTGACGACCTGTTGAGCGGCGGCGATGGAAACGATTCGATGCTCGGGAATGCGGGCAACGATACCCTGCTCGGCGGGCTCGGCCGCGACAGCATCGGCGGCGGGACCGGCATCGATACGGTTGATTATTCTGATTACACCGTCAATGTGCGCATCGATTTGAACGGACTTGCAAACAGCGGAGCGAACGGCGAGTACGACAACCTCTCGAACGACATTGAAAATGCGATTGGCGGCAGTAAGGCCGACAACATCGTCGGCAACTCCCTCGCGAATTTGCTGTATGGCGGCGCGGGCAATGACACGCTCGACGGCGGCGCGGGATCGGACACGATCTATGGCAACGCCGGCACGGATACCGTCAGCTATGCCACCCGCACCGCCGATCTCACCATTTCGCTGGATGGGGTCAACGACAGCGGCGAAGTGGGTGAAAACGACGAGATCGATACATCGGTAGAGAATGTGATCTCCGGCTCGGGGAACGATTTGATCGTCGGAAACAGCACCGCGAACTTCATTTCCGGCGGTGCGGGCGCGGACATTATCGAATCACGCTCCGGCAATGACACGCTCTTCGGCGGCGACGGCAATGACGTGCTGTCGGGCGAATACGGCCGCGACATGCTGCAAGGCGGTGCCGGCGATGACACGCTCGACGGCGGCCATAGCTCCGACATGCTCTACGGCGATCAGGGCAATGACAGCATCCGCGGCGGCCCGGGCAACGACACCATCGACGGCAACGACGGCAACGATCGTATCAAAGCCGGCAGCGGTAACGACGTGATTGACGGCAGCGCGGGTGCCGACACGATGTACGGCGACACGGGCGGCGACTCGATGAACGGCGATGACGGCAATGATTTCCTCTATGGCGGCAGCGGCAAAGACAGCCTTGACGGCGGTCGCGACGATGATCGGCTTTATGGCCAATCCGGCAGCGACACGCTCATCGGCGGCCTCGGGTCGGATCGCCTCGACGGCGGCTTCAGCCGCGATTCGGCGATCTCGGATGGCGTGGATAAATTGACCGGCATCGAGCAGCTCAGCTAGACGTTCCTCCTGCGTGACGTCGCACCGAGATGCCGGTTTGGATTCGGTGTGACGTCATTTTTACAGCAAGGATCGATGACGCGCGACATCGTGTGATTCGGAAGGTCAGCGCGTTGAAACGCGGGAGCGAATGATGCTCGGCCGATCGGTCAGGAAAATGAATATCGCCAACACCGCTCGGCGAAATAGCCGGCGGAACGGGGCGATGCTGATCTATGAGTTGGTCGTGATGCTTGCCGTGCTCGGCTTCATGTCGATGGCGATCGACGTAGGCCGCGTTCAGTCAATCAAATCTGAACTTCGCAGCGCAGCCGACGCGGCTGCCCTTGCCGCGGGTGCATCGCTCAATCGCGGGGAGGACGCCTCGGTCGCAATTGCGGCCGCCGTCGCGACAGCGGCCGCGAACTCCGCAGACTCATCGCCGGTGATTTTGCTTGCGACCGACGTTTCAGTCGGGCATTGGGATCAAGGCACAACAACGTTCACCGCAAATGCGTTGCCGATCGATGCGGTCAAGATTTGCGCGCGCCGGGTCGCTTCTCGCGGCACGGCCATTCCGCTCTGGTTCGGTGCGATGATCGGGCAGGCAACTTGCGATGTGACGGCTGGCGCGATCTCTCGCGCGAACGACCATGTCCCTTCCATGGCCTTTGTCGGGCTCAATTCGTTCGTGTCGCAGGGCTTGCTCCTGACCGACAGCTACAGCGTCGGTCATCAGGGCGATGTCGTCAGCAATGGGCCGATTCAACTAAATATTCTCAACGTGGCCGGCCTGACCTGGATCGATGGCGACTGCACGCCTGGGCACGGGTATTCGGTTCAAAAGCCGTGGGTCGGCGTCACGAAGATCACCGGCTCGCAAGCGCCGCTTACCGAAAATCTGATCGCGACGCCGGTCGACGCGTCTTACTATGCCACTCACAACGACAACGCCTCGTTGCCATCGTCGATGCTTTCAAGCGACAACGACTTTACGGCGATTCTGTCGGTCGATGTGTCGGCCGGGACTTACTACATTCGCAATTTAACGGTTGCGGCGGGCGCGCTCTTCCGCGTGAACGGCGCTGCGAAATTTTACGTGACGGGCGCCATCACCGTCGCCGCGACAATTACCATTACGGGCGGCGACCCGTCGAAGCTGCAAATCAAAGTCGCCGGCAACGGGCCAATCACCTTTGCGGCAAATCTGGCCATCACTTCGGTCATCTATGCGCCGCAAAGCAACCTGACGATCGCTGCCGGCATTGCGTACACCGGCTCATTCCTGGCCAGGAACGTCAATATTTTAGGGACGAGCTATCTGCACTATTCAGAATCGTTGACCACCATCAAAACTGCCGCGGGCGCGAGCTTGGTGAATTAACGGCGTACATTCAAACTTGCGAAAACGTCTTCGGCCGTCAATGTCGCCTTGCCGTGTTATAAATCGCCGCGCCAACTTCGCGAACCGTGTCTCGAAGCTCGGTATACGGCTGATTGCAGACATCGATCAATCCATCGTTGTAGTTTTCGCCGTCGCCTCGGCCGGTGAGAGGTTCTGACGCATACTCGAACCAATGCGTGCCGACGATTATCGGATTCGACAGCGCACTCTGAACGTAGTAACGATACTTGTCCGCCCGATCGCGCTGATCGTTGGCCGGCTGAAGGCCGGTGTGAAACATACCGCGATCGAGCGCGCCGAAGTGAAACTCGGAAACGAGCACCGGCTTATCGATCCCGCCCGGCAATCGAAACCCGGCGACCTCGGATCGGTAGAGATTAAAGCTTAATACATCGCAATACCGAGCGGCCGACCGGGTGACGACATCATTCGTGATATTGAGTCGGCAGCCAAGATATAGCTTGCCTGGCGCGGCCGCGTGGATGGCGGGGCCGACGAAATCAAAATATGCGTCGACATATCGCTTGAAGAAAGCATCCGCGATCTCGCCGATCGCGGCGACTTGCTCCACCTTCAATTTTTTCTTGCCTGCCAGCACCGCATCCCAATTTTTGAAGTCGGTTCCTAGCAGTTGATTGAGCCGGCCAATATCGTCACTGGTCAGCGAACGAAGTGCTTTGACGAATTCCTGTTTCGTGAACGAGCTTTCTCGAACCGCGAATAGTTTCGCAATGAACGCCCGGCCGCTTCCCTCCCATCCCAGTTCATTATCGACAAAAAATCCGATGCACCACGGATCGTCCCGCCAGTCGCGTGTCAAATCGGCGATCACCTTTTTCGAGGTTTCAATCCACGCAGGATCGAAAACATCGAAAAGATTTTCACTGATCCGCGGGGGCCAGAGATGGATCTCCCGCGTGTAAGGCAGGCGATGAAGTTGCTCGATCCCGGGCTCGGACCAGTTGCCGATCGTGTTCATCCCCCAGCTTTGCAAACGCCGAATCGCCAGATCATCGGCTTGGGCTTTCCAATCGTCGCCGAACTGTTTCTTTAAATTCGCTTCGAGGAAATTCACCGTATTGGTGGAGCCGGAAGGAAGCTCTGCGAAATATTTCTCTCGCCCGGCGGTGCTGGTCGCGCCGGCGCCGCTGCCGACACAGCAAACGCCATGTGACCAGAAAAGTCGTCCGCCGGGATCGACCAACCACCATCTGCCGTCAATTTTTTCAGTGCGAAACCGACTGCTTTTCTCCCGCTGCGGGCCGTTCTCCCACCCGCCGTACTGGTCGCGATCCGGCATCGACGCACGCGCCGTGAGTTCTTCTTCCTCGGCACGGCGACTCGCCGAGAGATCGTCGTCATTCCCAACTTTGCCGGGCCAACTTTTATGCAGGTATTGACCGTAGCGGTCGACGAACGGGAAAAAGGAGTCACGGCCGTCAAGCAGTTGTCGAGATACCACCGGCTCGGTTGCGATCAGTCGATGGAGCACGATCGGCACGTCAACGTCAGACGAGGAAAAAGAGATGCTCATGCGGCGGAGACGACTGGCATCTACATTTCGCCAATGCCACATCCAGCCGCCGGGCAAGCCGTTCATGCCTTCAAGGAGTTTGAGAGCGGGGTGTGTTTTGAGATCGGAAAAATCACGATAGAGGAAAACATCAAATGAACGGCGTTCAAGCGGATCGATAAAACCGTCGTTACCGACTGAATCGCTCCAGTCCGTCGCGCCGTCGTTTTCAATCCGCGACCGGATACGGATGGTCTTGTTCGATTGATTGGAAAGCTCGACTCGCACCCGGGACCAATTCGTCAAGTCCCATCGATTGTTGGTGGGGGAGATCACGATGCTCGGCGATTCAGAGTGAGCCGGGATAAGGAGCGACAGCCCATCAGCGTCCTGTTTGCTTTGCCGGAGTTCATGCAGGGAGAAATGCGTGATCTCGGTTCGGAAATCTACGAGCGTTTCATCCGAATCACTCGGCGCGGTGGTCGAAGAAGCACTGAGCGGCCGGGGGAGTGAAGTCATGATCGCCAGAAGAAAAGTGGCCGTCAGCAGAAGATGGCGAAGTTGGTAACGGCGTGTAATCATCGCGTGCGTCGACGGCGCGGAACGTTCTCGCGCTGGAGCGTTCAGTTGAGACATTTTACTCAGGATGGTCAATCACGATGCCTGGTCGAGGTGGCGTACTTTATCGACTGAATAATCGGCCGCGGCTTGCATCGCCGCAAGCGCGCGGGCTTCGCGCGCACCTGTTTCGGCTCGGGTGGGCAAGTGCATTGGTTGTCTTGTCGATCGGCATACGTTTGGCGGTTCAGCATTTCGTTTCCGGCGGCACGCCGATCGTTGTTCCGCTCGTTGCGATCGCAGCCTGCGCCGCTTTCGGCGGGTTGCTTGTAGGGCTCGGCGGAACGTTTTTGGCAACGCTATTATTCGGGTATTTTCACCTTGGCGCGACTCGCGCCGGTCAGAACGGCTTCAGTTTCACACCTGAAGTGCAGCTATTTGCCTTGGAAGGCCTTCTCATCAGCGGTTTCGGCGCATGGCTGTTTGCCGTTCGTCGCCATGCGCGAGCCGCCGATGACGCGAATGCAGCTCTTGAAAAGCAGATGCTCGACATCGGCGACCAGGAGCGGCGACGACTTGGTCATGATTTGCATGATGGCCTTGGACAGCAATTGACGGGGATTGCGTTGTTGAGTGAAACGCTCGCGCATCGTCTGCAAGCCCAGACTTCGCCCTTTGAAGCGCAGGCAGAACAGATCACCGGGCTGGTGAACGAGGCGATCGTCGCGACGCGGGAACTGGCCAGAGGCCTGTCGCCGCTCACGCTTGAAAGTGACGGCTTACTCGCGGCGATCGAGGAATTGGCGACGCGTACGACGAAGTTGTTTCACCTGAATTGTCAACTTGAATGCACTCTTCGCGAATGGCCCCTCTCGGACGATCGTGCGATCCATGTCTACCGAATCGTTCAGGAAGCGATCAGCAATTCATTCAAACATGGCAAGGCGAAAAATGTGACTATACGTATTGTCGCTGCGACTGAATCCGACGCCAGCCTGTTCAGCGACGAGAAAGGCGTCGTTAACATCACCGTACTCGACGATGGCTCTGGATTATCCGCAAAAACAGTAGAGCAGCCGGGAATTGGCGTGCAAATCATGCAATACCGGGCAAACTTGATTGGCGCGAGACTTTCCATCGCCCGGTATTCTGCCGAGGGGGGGACGATCGTGTCATTTCTTTTGTCCGGCGGAAGCGATTATCCTCTTCACCGAAATGGCTGACCTTAAGAAATCCACGGTTCTGTTGATCGACGATCATCCAATTGTTCGGCAGGGTCTTTTGCAATTAATCAACGATGAACCCGATCTGGTCGTCGTGGCCGAGGCATCCACCGCGCGCGAGGCAATGACGATCGCAGAGGAACTGAATCCGGATGTGGCGGTCGTCGACATCTCGCTGGAAGATCGCAGCGGCGTTGAGCTGATCAAGGACTTTCGGGCGGCGCATCCACGGACCGTGTGTCTCGCACTATCCATGTACGACGAGTCGATGTACGCGATGCGGGTGCTGCGCGCAGGCGGGCGGGGTTACGTGATGAAGCAGGAAGCGACCAAGAAAGTCGTCTCGGCGATTCGTCGCGTGTTAACCGGGCAGATTTACGTCAGTGACGAACTTGCCTCGCGGCTCGTCGGGCAGATGGTACTGGGCAAAGACGGCTCGAACTCGCCAATGGCAGCGTTAAGCGATCGCGAGATGGAAGTGCTCACTCTTATCGGCCGAGGCCTTGCTACCCGCGACATCGCCGAGCGATTATTTATCAGCGTGAAGACGGTCGAAGCGCACAAAGAGCGACTTAAGGAGAAGCTACGTCTCGCGGGCGGAACAGAACTCATCCGATTCGCCGTCCAATTCACGCTCGACCACGTCTCGCCAACTCCGGCGGCGAGCTGACCACCGCCGCAACGAAGGGACAACTACAGCGACGGCGGAATTCGTCATTCACGCAATTTTGCAAAAACCATCTTGATCAAAGCGTAATCAGCGAATCACCAAATACATTCTTGTTCGAATTTTTCGCGCCAGTCGTTGTGACGAGGACCCTCGTGGCAGCGCCGGTTGTGTCCAGGGCATGAGTCGCCAGGGCTTTACTGGTCGTGACAGCCGTACCCTTTGTCTTAACGTGAATAATGTTCGATGCCACGATGTCCCCAGAGGTGCCGTAGGCAAAGATGCGGTAATAATAAATCGTGCCTGCCGACAAACCCTTATCCATATAGCTGGTGACGTCGGCTTGATGGGTGTCGTAGGTTTGCCACGTCGCCTGATCGAGCGACCGTTCGATGCGCCATCCCGTTTCGCTTGAAGATCCATCGGTCCAGGAGAGGCGAACCCGCGTGGAGTCGATCACCGTACCGGTTAGCTTGACATACAAGGTCGAACCACCGGTCGGGTCAACAGTGTCATCGCCACCGGAACTGCCCGTCCCGCCAGCGGTAAACGATCCGCCGGGCCCTGGGCGGCCGCGGGTGATGTCCCACTTGAGGTCGACATCCCAGTTATTGTTCCAAAACTTGGAGGTATTGGAGTTTGGACCATAAGCATAGCCCTGACCGTAGGCCTGGTCCTTTATCTTGTTGTCGTGAACCATCGTGTTTGGGCCATACGCCGTAGCGAAGGTGCCGCAGCCGATGACGAGGTTGTCAGTGACTTCAGCGTTTTCGCCCACTTCGAACGCCAGACGCGGTCCGAGATGGTCAGGCTCGTCTGCGGGAGCGGGAACTTCGATGTAATTTCGAAGCACGTGTTGATCCAGACTGGTCGCCGTGTAAATCAGCGAGAAAGCAAACGTCGAGTCGTTCGAGTGGAAGTCCGACGAGATGTTCGGCTGTTCGTAATAATTGTCGGTGAACCAGAAGCCGGTAACACACCCCTGCAACTCCACGGCGTGACGTCGATTCAATTTGAAATAATTGCCGACGATGTTGATGTTGTGAGCGGTATTGCCTTGATTATTGCTTTTGATCGAGCCAAGCACATGAACAAAGGAGTTGTTCAGAATATTCCAATTATCGCCGGTCCAGATATTGATGCACATCCCTGAACCGGCACCGGCACCGCCATCATTCGAGAAGGAGTTGTTGGTGATGGCCAGGTTATCGACCCGGCAGCCGGGCGCTCCGATCGTGCCGTGTGTTGCGCCGACATCACCGCCGCCGTCGACATTAGTGAACGTGTTCCAGTCGATCGTGACCGTGCCCGGCGCGAGGTTGCCGTAGGTGTCGAAGTTTACCAAGCCGCCGCTAACGTTGAAGTTTGAAACCTTCAGACCGCGCCGGCGTTCATGAAAAATAAACCCATTCGTCGGAGAAATGAGCGTTGCGACCTTCCCGCCGTCGAACGAGAGATTGGGATCGAGCTCGATGGTCGAACCGATGTTGTACGTCCCCGCCGGGAAGGTGATGACGTCGCCCTTGGCGGCAGCACGGATGGCGGATCGAACAGCAGCCGAATCGTCGCGTCCGTCGCCCGGAATCGCACCGAAGCGAGTCACATCGACGGCGGACAGGAGCTGCCTCGGCTCAAGCTTTTCAAACAAATTTAATTTCGGCAGTTCAATGCGAAGGCGTTTCGACTGGCGGGGCATGGACTCTCCAATCATCGGTGTCGCAAGTGGTCATTCGAAAAACTCGAAATCACACGCGTCCCAGGGTGTAGTTACAAAATTGTCTAACGCTCAAATCAGGCTGCTCGCCCGCAGGCGAAGCTTAAGAGGCATGTCAAATAGATACGCTCGCCATCACCGCGACGTTCTAATATTCTGTGGAAATCAAAACGACTGTCGACCAAACGATCGAACCACTTCCGCCGGATCGTCCTTGGGGACGAAGAGTGGGGATCAACCAAACCGGGCACACAAAGATCGCAAGGCAGATCGCACAAGGGCCGAGGAAATTGACCCGTTCGTCGCGATTTTGCTCAAGCGGTCAGCCAAAAAACCGAATCGATGTCAGCAGCATTCGTCTGCATCGCCGCTCGTACAAAAATACTCGATCGAATGCAATCTCGTCAATAACTAAAGGGGCAGGCAATAGGGAAATGTCGTAATTTTTTTCGCGATCCTGACAACTAGTCGTTATCAGCGGCTCGCCGCTTCCTGACTCATGCTGGTGATCGCGCTTGACGGATCACGTACCGCATCAACATGTTCCCAAAGGTCGAACTGGCCCTTGGTGCTGACCAAGCGGTAATTCTTCAGAAATAGCCGGCGAAAGGTCGGATCGAATGCATCGATGCCCAGCTTGTAAATTGAGGTCAACGCGAAAGGCGTTTCACCATGCGGTATCAGCCAGACAGCTTTTTGATTGTCGACAACCGCCGCGTCGGTCGCGGCCGGAATTGGAAGGCCGCTGAGGTCCATGTCCATGATGGCGGCGAAGTCGATCAGATAGGGGTTGCCGCGAAATAGAAGCATTGGCCGGTAAAAGCTCAGCTCATAGCTATCAAACTCGCCGACGCCCATCATAAGGTCAGCGTTGGGATGGTCGGCCATGATCTGCCGGAGATTCGCGACGACGGCATGATCATCAAACTGTTCAAACAGTGTTCGAATCACGTTCAATCTCACACCAATCTGCACAAGAACGATGACCGCCAGTGCGCCCAGCGTTGCTTGCGGAAGGATGCGAATCGATGCGGGCTCACGGATCATTTGCACGACATCCGGCGGCGAGTCGACGATCCGTTGCGAGAGGGTGGCGACCATGTAGCCAATCGACACGACAAACGGAATAAGATGCCACGGCCCCGCGCCGGGCTTTGACCCGACAATGACGACCATTGTCATTCCCAGAGCAGTGCCGACGAGAAAGGTGATATGCCTGCGTCGCCATTCGCGGAACGATTCCGGCGCATGATGGGCGAGAATCAACGCCGCGATAATCGCCGGGCTTCCCAGAACCAGAAGTATCTCGACATTGCGGAGCATCGTCCCTATCGCCAACCCGTGTTTCCCTGCTTCATGCAGCCACGCAAGATAATTCGTGAGTGAAACCTGAGGTAACAGCAGAAAAGGAGCCGCCACGACGATCGCGAACGTAACTGCGGCGGTGACCAGCGAGGCGGGTTTCCAGCGAGAAGGATACAGGCACCATAGCCCAAGAAAGTAAGCGGGGGTGTGAGCCTTGATGTTGAATACCACGCCGACGACTGCGCCCATCAGGATGGCCCCGACAATCGGACCGGTGCGGAGGCCAATCAGTAGCGCGATCGCGGTGAGCAGAAGAATCGGTGCGTCGGCTCGCACCCATAGGGGCAGATCCGCGTAAAACGCGACCGCGACCAGCGCGTACCCCGTGGCCAGGAGGGCGATCGAGCGGCCGGCGACTTTTTGGTATCCCGCGAACATCATCGCGAAGGATGCGAGCAGCATTGCGATCACTGCCGCTTTCAGTCCGATAATGCTTTCGCCGGTCAGCTTGATAAGCGCCGCGTAAATTGCGAAAAGATCGGGCCCGTATAGCTGGCTGTAGCGTACGGCGCTGTCGGTCGTGTGATACACCGGATGTCCGGTAGCGAACATCCAGGAAATGCCGATAACGTTGGGCTCGACGTGATCGAGAAACAGATGCGTCGATAAGTTGGCGGCGGCAATGAGACAGAAGGCGATCGCGACCAGCCCGATGAGAAACCAGCAGGCCGTCAAAGAGCGGCGGCGACGAATAGCCTGGCTTAATGACGGGACGAACGTCAAGACGCCCGTCAATCCTGCTGCAACAAGAAATAACATTGGCAGTGGATGGCGAATCAGAATGGCGTTGGGATCAAGCGCGTGAGAAAACATCGTTTTAGTTATCGGGCAGATCCGATTAATTGAATCATCGGATCATGCACATTATCCGATACTTTTAAATTCGTTTCTGAGGTCGTGAATCGTTCAATCATCAAAATCGATGATGCAATCGAACCCGAAGCCGCGCATCCTTCAAGTGGTCACGCATCTGGCCCTTGGTGGGGCCGAGCGGGTCTGCTTCACGCTCATGCGCGAACTGCGCGATCGCTTTGACTTCGGCCTGCTTGCGGTTCGAGGCGTGGAAGAGAGCGATGTGGGGCGGGCGTTTCACGACGAGTTGCGGGAATTGCATATTCCACTGTTCACCGCGACGAAAGTCTCGATCAAGCACGGTGGCATGGCAGTGGCGGGCTTGGCGATGGCTCGCGCATGTCGCGCGTTTCAGCCGGACTTGATTCACCTACATACCGAAATTCCGGAGTCGACTTACTCGGCCATGACCATGCTTCCCACGAAATGGAAGCGTGTTCCGCTCGTTCGGACCATTCACAACACGGTGCTGTGGACACCCTGGCGAAGAATGGGCCGCTGGTGTGAGCGGCGTATGACGGCCTCCCATGTGGCGGCGGTCTCGAGCGCGGCGCTCGACGCGTACAACGGTTTTCGTGCGGAAGCGAATCCGAACCCGCTGCCAAGCGCGCCGCTGATTATTCATAACGGCGTGCGAGCATCGACGTTATTGCGAAGAGACGTCGCCGGGACCGGGCCGATCCGAATCATCTTCGCGGGCCGATTGGAAGCGCAGAAGAGCGCTGATTTGATTCCCCAGATCGTCCGGCAAACGAGAGTTCCGAACGAGGCGCGCGTCGTACTGGATCTCTTCGGCGATGGAACTTTTCATGATGAGCTGGCGGCGCTTGCTGCATCACCTCCGGTCGGTTGGACGATTCGTCTTGCATCGGCAGTGGCGAATTTGCGGGAGCGGTTTGTGGAATACGATTTCGCGGTCATGCCGTCACGTTATGAAGGGTTTGGCCTGGTTGCGGTGGAAGCTCTGCTAGAAGGTTTGCCTGTCGTTTCAACCACTGCGGCGGGTCTGCGTGAGGTTTTCCCGACTGACTATCCCTGGCTTACCGAGCCCGGCAATGCGGCTTCGTTCGCGGCCACGCTGTCGAACGCACTGACAACTTCAGCCGAAGAACGGGCCCGCATCACGGCGACGGCGACGCGCTTCGCCTTGGATCACTTTTCAGTTCAGGCAATGGGGAATGCCTACGCGGTACTGTTTGACCGTGTTCTGAAGTCGACATCGACCTAGCGAATGGCCGGCGTGGCCATCGGTTGCAGGCGGTGCGGAGGCATGACAACGGGCGTGGCATCGCTTTCGAAAGCTTTCAGGTCATTCTGATAGATAACGCCTGGATCGCGCTTGTAGATGTAGCAGAGGGCAATGCCGAAGCCGTGCAGCGTCCAGAGCCAGACGCCGCCCATCGGGCCCTCGATGAAGACATCGAAGCTGGCGTTAATCATGAAAGCCGCGAAGTAACCCATCGTCGATGCGACCAACGCCTGCCATTTCCAGTCTTTATTTTTGCGTGCTTTCAGGAAGGTTCGCAGCATCAGCACGATCCACACGCCGTGCAGAATGATCCAGATCGTCATGCCCGGAACGCCCATGCGCGCCAGCACGCTCATGTGGCCGTTGTGCGGACTGCGCAGGCCGCCCTCGTCGACGATGAAGCCGTCATCCTGCGACAGGTTCACGCCAAAGCCCTTGCCGGTCCAAAAATATTTGCCCGCGCCGTGTTCATCGCCCCAGGTGTAGCGGCGAATCTCCTTCCACCAGCTCAACCGCCATTCCTTCGTGCCGTCGAGCGCGGCATTCTTTCCGCCCGAGGTGAAAACACTGTCCAGGGCGGTGAACAAATATTGTGCGGAGACGGTTCGCGTTTCGCCCTTGTCGCCGAGCTTTATTTCGCCGGCCCAGAGCACCACGAGGCCAAGCATCATCATCCCAAGCATTCGCCAGGCGCGCGGCGTGCGGGGCCTCAGGGTAAGGAATACAGTCCATCCGCCGAGCAACGTGACGAGCGCCGCGCGCCCGATCATGCACATCCCTGCGCAGCCGGGAACGATGAAATAGACGAGGAACGGATTGATCCCTCCGAACGCCGCGATGCAGATGAACGCGCCGACGAGGTGCACCGCGATGTCGCCGCCTTTGACCGAGACAAACGGATAGTCGCTCCCCGGGAACGGCGGCAACTGGATGCCGGTCTTTTCGATCGCGAGGTGAAACGGCGTGACGCAGAGATAAATCGTCGCAAGCCAGCGGAACCACGGGATGACGCGATTCAGCCGAGCCGGCTTATCAATAAAGATGCCGGCGACGACCAGCGCGAACAGGCCATACATATAGATGACCGAGTCGCGGAGCGAATCAAATCCGTACTGATCGATGTACGGCACCGTGCAACAGACGCCCCACGCCATAAAAATCATGAGGGGCACGAACGCGTTTAGCGTCAGTAGCCGCTGAAGAACTTTAAGGCGAAGCGAAAGGAAAAGAAGACCGATCGCCAGTGCGATTTCGCCAACGAAGATCGGCTTGGCGCCCCAATAGGCAAAACCTTTGCCGCCGACGGCATAGCCGAGCAGGACGAAACCGAGGAAGGTCATATATTTGTCGCCGAACGTGAGCTTGGTGGCGACAGGCAACGCGACGGCGGGCATCGCGCGGTAATCGTGCGTCGGGGCGTAGGCGGAGTTTGGCGAAAACGTCGTCATGCTTGCTTCAAAACGTCTCTATACACATCGACCAATTGGCCCGCGCACCGATTCCACGAAAAATCCCGGCATCGGGTTCGACCTTTTTCGATGAATTCTTCCCGTAACGCTGGCTGGGACGCCAGCCGTCGCATCGCTTCAAGATAAGCGGCCGGCGTGAGATCGACCATCATCGCGGCGCCGCCGGCAATCTCCGGCAGGCTTGACACCGGCGAGCAGACGGCCGGGCAATCCAGCGACATCGCCTCCACCAGCGGCAGGCCGAAACCTTCGTAGATGCTTGGGAAGAGCAATGCTAGTGCGCGCCGGTACAGCCAGACGACCACCTCGTCGCTCTGCCGGCCGAGGTAGATCCAGTTCTTCGGATGACTGCCTTCAGCAGCCACGCCTTCCCAACGCGCCCCGACGATCACGAGCGGCGGCAGATTAATCCCGCGCGACTCGGCATTCAGATATGCCTCTCGCAGCAGCCTGAGGTTCTTTCCCGGTTCCAGCGATCCAAGGAAGAAAAAGAACTCGTTCGGAATGCTCGTCTCCGGCGCGGCTTCCTTCGCGTGCGGCTCATCGTCTGGATGAAAGTCGCACCCGTTGTGAACGACTTCAATCTTGCTGGCTGGCAGTCCGATCAGTTTCATCGCTTCATCGGCTGTGAATTGCGAGATGCAGACAACGCGATCGCCAGTGAGAAATGTTTTGACACGCCGTTTCCAGCTTTTGACTTGCCAGGGACGGAAGCGCTCCGGGTGTCGCGAGATCGACAGGTCGTGCAGCGTGAGCACGTGCTTCACGCCTTTCGGCACACGCGTGAAAATGCTGGATGTCGCGTGGAACAGTTCGACGCCGTCGCGTCTCATCCGCGCGGGCGAGACAAATTTTCCCCAGAACAGTTCGCGATACGCCGTCCGCATGCCGCGCCATGGCTGCTTGTAGCCAAACGCTTCGACTTCCCATGCCAGCGGAAACCAGTCGATGTCGGGCGGCGCGACGCGCTGAAGACCTTTGACCACCCCGCGCACGTAGCGAGCAATGCCGGCCTGCGTGACGTAGATACCGGTGGTGTCGATGGCAACCGAATGCGGGGTTCTTTGCAAAGTCCCGCGAGTCTCTTCATGTTGGATGGGGTCGATGGACAACGTCATGCGGCAATGTCGTGTTTGGATCGAGAATCAGCAAGCGGTTTCACTAACGAGCCGACTGCCTGCTCGTAGGCATCGCTGAACATGATTGCGTTTTGTTCCCACGTGCATTCTGCCGCGCGCTGCAGTGTCCCGCGCGAGAGGCGTTCAATCTCACCCGGCGTTGTCGCGAGCCTGGTGATGGCGGCAGCGAAACCGGTAGCGCTTTCTTCCGGGCCATCGGGCGCGACCTTGATGCCGCATGACTCGTTGACCATCACGCTCATGCCGCACATGTCGTGCGTAATCACCGGCAAGCCCATCGACATCGCCTCAGGGACGACGCTGCTGGTCCCTTCCTTCAGGCTCGGGAAGACATAAACATGACTGCGTTCCATCTCCGCCAGCGCTTCGGCGTGCGGGAGGTTTTCCAGCCATGTGACTTTCGACTCGATGCCGAGCGCGCGACAAAGCTCCATCCACTTCGACTTCTCCGGGCCATGGCCCATGATCGTCAGTTGCACGGGTAAATTTGGATCAAGCTTCGCCATCGCGCGCAGGACGATTGGCAGCGCTTTTCGGCCGACGTGATAACCGGCGTTCACGAGCCGTAGCGGCTCGCCGACGGTGTAGATTTTCGCCGGCTGGCCCGGGCGCGGAATGGCGGCACATTCGTAAATGTGCGTCGAGGGATAGCCCCAGATATCGGTGACCATCGAAGTGTTATCCGGTGCGACCGCCCAGATTTTCGTCGCCGCCTTCGCTGCCCGGCGCGGCCGAAGCGAAAGACGTTTCTGAATGTCGTTGGCAATATTGCGCGCGCCGTACGCGAACTTATCCTTCCAGCTCATCATCGAGAGATATCGCCAGGGCACATCGCTCGCGCCGGCGACCGGTCCCCAGAAGAACGGGATGCCGAGCTTCCAGAGATAACCCGGCTCGCGATAGCCGGTGATCGTCATCTGGTGACAGACATCGAACGGGTTTTCCATGTGAAGCTTTTCTGCTTCGCGAAATGCTGCGCGTTGCCAGGAGCCGTTGCCGAGCACAAACGCCGCCCGCAGCAGGCTCGAAGAGTTGCTCTCGAAGAACCGCGCCATTTTCGTCGGCTCGACATAATGCACGGTTAGCCCGGGGACGGGGCCGTTCTTCGCGGTCCAGGTTTCGATTTCCCTGCGATCGTTCCCGGTCACGCCCGGCGTGCAGAGGGCTACCACGTCATGGTATTTTGCGAGCCGAGAGACCAATTGCCACCCAATCGCAGCTTCCGACCCGCGCATGGGCGATAGCGCAAACGTGCCCGCCAGCACGCGCAGTCGGCGTGGAGGACATTGGGTTTGTTTGCTCAATTCGTTCATTCGGCGCGCACCAACTCTTGTTATTGTCATCGACGAGGGTCAACCGGAACTTGGATATTTCGTGCGATCGACTTTGTTTTCAAGATTGAATGTGATTATCGGAACGGAAATCGACACAGAACCCAGGGCTGAAGCCCCGGGCTTCAGCCCTGGGTTCCGTATTCTTCTCGTCAACAAATAAGCGAGGCAGCGGTTCAAACCGCTGCCTCGCTGCACTGAATTTCCCTCAAAAGTTCACGCCGCAAGCAGGTACGGTGTGGCCCAGTCCGCCTTGACCGTTTGGCTTGTGCCAGCCGCGTCGGTAACGACGAGCCACAGCTTGTCCACACCCTCGACATTGACCTTGATCTTGCGTGCACGGCTGGTGTTATTCACACCCGACGAATAAAGCGTTTTGCCGTCGCCCACAACCTGGAACTTCACGACGCCGTTTGTTTCGACCAAGTCGTCTTGCCCGATATACGCGCAGAAATAATCGTAATCACCGTTGAGGTCATATTTCAGCGTCGTGCCGTCATTCACGGTCAATCCGCGGCTGAAATCCCGGCCGTTGATCGACTTCTTAATCGTGCTCGCCGCTGCGACCCCGTCCCCGTCGGAATCGGTCAGCGTCAGGCTTTCCAAGCTCGTCTTGGTAAACGCCGACGTTCGCGCCGAATTTGGACTTAGCTTCGGATGTGCCCCCGCGAGCGCGGTAGGATCACCCGTCATTTGCACGGTCTGCGCGTCAGACCTCACTTCGCCGTCGGCCGTGACCGCTACCACGGTCAAATCCAACAGCCAACCGGTGTGCAACTGTTTGATCGACGCATAATTCGACGTCGTATCCTTCACGATGACGCTACGGAACACCTCGCGGCCCAGCGTGGAAACAATCTCGACGCGATAATACTTCACGTTTTCGACATCGCTGTCCCACGTCAGCTTCACCGTGTCGTCGGACCAGACGCGGGCCGCGACATTGGTGACACTGCCACTGGCAACCGGCGCGTCCGTACCGGTGTCGATCGTTCCGCCGCCGGTGGTTCCTCCCCCAGTGGTTCCGCCCCCGGTGGTTCCGCCCGAGGTATTGTCGCCGGTGCTCGGACCGGTTGTGCCGGTGCCCTTGTACGGGCCGGGTTTGGCGCGGTTGACGTCCCACGACAGATGGACATTGGCGTTGTTGTTCGACGTGATGACGCTATTCGTTAAGCCGCGCTGCGAGCCATAGATGTAACCCGTGCCCCACCGAGCGCCGTCGAAGTTGTTGCCATCGACGACCGTGCCCGGCCCGTAGACCGTCAATACCGTGCCGCCCCCGCGAATATAGTTGCCCTTCACTTCCGCAAACTCACCGACTTCAAATGAGAGGCGAATGCCCGTGCCGTCGGGACGTTCCGGGGCGTTCACGTAATTGCGCAGAATGTGCTGATCCGTACTCGGCTTGGTGTAAATCAACGACCAGGCAAATACCGAATTGTTCTCGTTGAAATTATTGCTCAGACGTGGATGTTCGTAGTAGTTGTCCGTGAACCAGAAGCCATCGATCGTGCCTTGCAACTCAACGCTGTGGTACCGATTTTCTGTGAAGTAGTTGCGACGAATCGTGAGGTTCTTGGCCTTGACGATGTCGGCGTTGTTGCTTTTGATTCCGAGGAACACGTTACGGAACGAATTGTCTTCAATGACCGTGTTGAAGGCGGTGAAGAAATAGATCGTTCGGCCGTTCTGGCTGTCGTGAAAGTCGTTATTTGCGATATAGCTGCCGGTGTCGAGCTGTGCGCCCGTGCCACCGATCGCGCCGCGACCGCAACCCACGTCGCCGGAATTGTCGAAATTGGTCACATCGTTGCCGGTAATGACGACTTTGGCCTTGCCGTCGACGAAGATGACGCCGCCGTTGAAATTGAAATCGTTGATCGTGGCGCTCTGCCCGTTGCCGACCTTGAACGCCTGAGCGCCATTGGGCGCGTCGATGACCGTTTTGCCGTGCACGCCCTGGAAGGTGAGGCCCGTGTTGGTGCCCACCTGCGAGCTCATGTCGTAGGTGCCTTGCCCGAACGAGATGACATCGCCGGAATGTGCGGCAGCGACAGCCGCGCGGATAGCCGCCGAGTCGTCTCGTCCATCGTTTGCCACCGCGCCGTAGTTGGCGACATTGACGGTGCTCATCATCTGTCGATTTTCGAGAGATTCAAATCCAATGTTGCGCACCGCAGCGGAAGCCCGCTTGACGACTGCGCGTGATGCGACTGCCGCGCGCTTCTTAGCGCCCCCGGCCGATCGCTTACTACCGTTCGACTTGCCCAAATGACTCGTTGAACGCTTTGCCATTCTTCCCTCACAAAAAAGGCCACTTCCGCCACCGCCGACGCGCGAAGCGCGAGCGACGGGTGCGAAACCCTGGTCTGGATGCACAAAAGAAATGGGGATGCGTCTGGCCGCCGGTCTGCGCCGCGAAGCGCAGTGGCGTCTGTCAGTGCAGATGGTCGAAGCGTGTCAGTCGGACGAGAGCCAGCGAGTCACTGCGATGATCCGGTTAGCGCTGGCCCCAACGGCGAGCGCGAGTTCGGACATCAACTCACCAGTTCGTTCGACGAGCGTCACTCCGCCCGTGCCTTTCTTCCCAATCTCCGCAAGTTGGATCGGCGGCGATTAAGAACGACTGAGTGAATGACAATTGAGAAATAGTGCGGAGCAAGTCCCGATAACGTCACGCTTCTCAGCATTGACAGACGTGGACGGCACAGACTGCATAGACCATCCACAGTTATCGGCACCGCCTCGCGCGGCGGGCCGCAACGGCGCAGCGCGACGCCGCGGCGAGGCAATTTCCCGTCAGCCTGTCAGGCAAAAAAATTCGTGAGAAACTTTGGGTCTGAAGAAATCGCGCTGCGCTTCGCCGGCGAAGTTCATGAAAGATGCACCAGCCGCTTCAAACGCTTATCGTTCAACGCCGGATGTATTCAATTGCATTGAAAATGCTCGTCGGCGACCGCGCCAAATACCTCGGGATCATCCTCGGGACGACGTTCGCCTCACTACTGATTACTCAACAACTGGCGATCTTCTTTGGCCTCATGTTTCGGACGTTTGGCTTTATTTCCGATACGAGCCTGCCGGATATCTGGATCATGGACCCAAAAGTGCAATTCATCGACGACGTGAAACCGATGCAGGACACGACGCTATACCGTGTCCGCGGCATCGAAGGCATTGAGTGGGCGATGCCGCTGTACAAGGGTTTACTCAAGGCCAGACTAAGCAACGGGAACTTTCAGACGTGCAACGTGGTCGGCCTCGACGACGCGACCTTGATCGGTGGACCGCCGGCGATGGTGCAGGGAAATTTATCGGACTTGCGGCGTGCGGAATCGGTCATCGTCGACGAGGTGGGTGCGAACGATAAGCTTGCAAAAAAACAAACTGACGTACTTGGCAATGAAGTCAAAGGCGGAACGACCACGCCGCTTCAGATTGGCGACACGCTCGAGTTAAATGATCACCGCGCCGTAGTCGTCGGCATCTGTCGTACATCGCGAACGTTTCAGAGTCAGCCGGTCGTGTACACGACGTACTCGCGGGCGACGCTTTTCGCGCCGCGTGAACGCAAGCTGCTCAGCTTCGTGATTGCAAAAGTAAAGCCCGGCGTGCCGGTCGATGCGATTTGCGCGAAGATCGAAAAATCGACAGGACTACTTGCCGTGACGCGCGACGGGTTCAAGCTCAAAACATTCTGGTATTTCATGAAAAACACCGGCATCCCGATTAATTTCGGCATCGCCGTCGTCCTGGGCTTCTTCGTCGGCACCGCCATCGCCGGCCAAACGTTCTATCAATTTACGCTGGAAAACATCCGCCATTTCGGCGCGCTCAAGGCGATGGGGGCGGGCAACGGCATTCTGTTACGGATGATCCTCCTGCAGGCAGTCGTCGTCGGATCAATCGGCTACGGCCTGGGCGTGGGATTGACCGCATTTTTGGGCTACAAGACGCAAAACAGCGAACTGGCATTTTTCCTGCCGTGGCAATTGCTCGTGTTCACGGCGGCGGCCGTCACGGTGATCTGCGTGATGGCTTCACTGCTCAGCATTCGGAAAGTAATGACGCTCGAACCGGCCATCGTATTCAAGTCTTAAAATGACGACGCTGGAAGCTCCAACTAAAACTGCCGCGGCCGTCGAGTGTAGTAACGTCACCAAGACCTACGATGCGGCGGGCACGCGCGTGACGGCGCTGCGCGGCATCAATCTCACCGTCGCGACCGGCGAACTCATGATGCTGGTCGGCCCGAGTGGCTGCGGGAAGACCACGCTCATCAGCATCATCGCCGGCATTCTCGATCGCGATGAGGGCGACTGCCGCGTGTTCGGCCAAGACTTTTCCGCGATGTCGCAACGCCGCCGCACGCGCTATCGCGGCGAGAACGTCGGCTTTGTGTTTCAGGCCTTCAACTTACTGCCGACGCTCACGGCGGCGGAGAATGTATCCGTGCCGATGCTGATCAATCGTGCGTCAAAAAGTGAAGCGATGGATCGCGCTGAGGAAGCGCTCCGCCGCGTCGGGCTCGGCGAGCGAATGAGGTCGCTGCCGAAGCATTTGTCGGGTGGCCAGCAGCAGCGCGTCGCAATCGCCCGCGCCCTGGTGCATTCGCCGAAGCTGATCGTCTGCGATGAGCCGACCAGCGCTCTTGATCACGAGACGGGCCACCGCGTGATGGAGCTGTTGAAGGAAGTGGCGGTGGGCGCAAATCGCGCGTTGATCATCGTGACACACGACGCGCGTATTTTTGAGTTTGCCGATCAAATCGCGCGAATGGATGACGGCAGGATTGTCAGCATTGAGCAAAAGAGAATCGTGTGAGCAGCCGTTACCGAAGCATGATGACCAAGGTGGCCGCGATCGCGACCGCGATCATCACAATCATAAGCATCGACCGTTGACTCTCTTTCGCAATAACAGGTTCCCCGCAATATGGACACCACTCGGCATCTTCATGAACTTCCCGATCGCATGATGCGCATGTGATCGTCGCGGTTTCGTCGATGTCGTCGTCCTGATCCGCGGGGTCGGGGTCTTCCCAATCGTGTAGCGGTGCCTCCGGCGACATCCCGGAATGATAAGTCGAACGATCTGCGATATCTTGCACACTTGCCCAACGATCTATGCTAACCAAATACCTACTTCCCGTTCTGGCCGTTGTCGGCGCGGTCTTCGCGGTCATGTTCGTGCGCGCCGGCGGGAAGCCGGTTCCGGCGTCGCAGCCGGTTGCGCTGCCGGCGTCCGCGCCCTATGAGTCGTACGTCGCGGGCTCGGGAATCATCGAGGCTTCGACGGAGAACATCGAGATCGGCACGGTCGTGTCCGGCATCGTGCGAAGCATTGCGGTGCGGATCGGCGACACGGTGAAGGCGGGCGCGCCGTTATTCACGATCGACGATCGCGAGCTGCAAGCCGATTTATTGGTAAAGCGGGCCGCCGTAAAGTCCGTGGAGGCGCAGGTTGCCGTCGAAGAAGTATCGCGAGCCGACACGCAATCGCAGCTATCCCGCTTGCAGTCGCTGAGCGACTCACGGGCCGTCACGCAAGATGAGGTTGATCGCCGAAAATTCGCCGTGCAGGCCGCCAGTGCTCGAATCGATAGTGCCAAGGCGCAGATCGCGTCGGCCGAGGCGCAGGTGGAAGCGACGAAGATCAATCTTGAACGATTGATCGTCCGTGCGCCGGTCGACGGGAAAATTCTTCAAATCAAAATCCGCCTGGGTGAATTTGCTCAGGCGGGCCCGTTGTCGACGCCGCTCATGCTGCTGGGAAACGTAGCGACACTGCATGTTCGCACGGATGTGGATGAGAACGACGCGTGGCGGTTGCACGCCGGGGCGGCGGCGACGGCATACATCCGCGGGAACCGCGAATTGTCCACAGAGTTGAAATTTGTCCGGATGGAGCCTTATGTCGTGCCAAAGAAGTCGTTGACCGGCGACAGTTCGGAACGCGTCGACACGCGTGTATTGCAAGTCATCTATTCGTTCGACGCCGACGCATTGCCGGTCTTCGTCGGGCAGCAGATGGACGTCTTTATCGAAGCGCCTGCCCTGGTTCAGCCGGCTGGAGCGCGACGGGATCGGTGATTGGGAGCCCACTTCATGAAGATTGTTCACTGGTCAGGTTCATTTGCACTCCTCTTGGCCGCCGCCGTCATTTTGGAGGGTTGCACGGTCGGTCCTGACTATCACCGTCCCAGCGCGACAGTGCCGGAGCACTACGGGCCGACGGCTTCGACCCAGCCGACGACGCGCGTGTCGACGGGGCCGGCCGAGCTTTCGCGCTGGTGGACGACGTTTAAAGATCCGACGCTCGAACGATTGGTCGAACGTGCAGCCGATGCAAATCTCGATTTGCAACTGGCGATGGCTCGTGTTCGCGAGGCGCGGGCCGCGCTAAGCGGAGCGGCGGCGGCTTTCTACCCGACGCTGAATGCCAATGGGAATTACAACCGCACGCGCGTCAGCAAGAACGGCTTTAGTACGTCGGTTGGAGGGAGTTCAGCCACTGGAACGGGAACCGGCACGAGCACCGGCGGTGGAACCGGCACGAACACCGGCGGTGGGACCAGCACCGGCACGACGGGCGGTGCCGGTACCGGCAGCAACGCCGTCGTCACCGGCGGCAACGGGCGCAGCGAGTTCGATCTCTTCCAAACCGGCTTCGATTCAACATGGGAAATCGACGTGTTCGGCGGCGTTCGTCGCGCGGTTGAGGCCGCTGATGCCGATGTGCAGTCGCAGGTGGAAAATCAACGCGATGTGTTTGTCACTCTCTTGGGCGACGTGGCTCGTTACTACATTCAGCTACGCGGCTATCAGCGGCAACTCGCCATCACGCGCGATAACCTGAACAGCCAGACGGAAACGTTGAAGTTGACCGAAACACGGTTCAAAGCCGGGCTTGTGACCGAGGTCGACGTCGCCCGAGCTTCGGCACTGGTTCAGACGACCGAATCCCAACTTCCGGCACTCGAAATGCAGGTGGCCACTGCGGTTCATCGGTTGAGCGTTTTGCTGGGAAGAGAGCCGTCGGCGCTGGCGGACGAGCTGGGCCAGGAAGGGCTGATTCCCGTGGGCGTCGGCGTCGTGCCCATTGGGCTTCCCAGCGATTTGCTGCGTCGCCGCGCGGATATTCGTCGTGCCGAGCGACAACTGGCCGCGGCAAATGCCCGCATCGGCGTCGCCACGGCGGACCTGTTCCCGAAGTTTTCCCTCACCGGTTCGCTCGGCCTGCAAAGCGCGAAGTTCACCAACCTTCCGAATAGCGGCAGCACGTTCTATTCGATCGGCCCCGGATTTAACTGGAATCTCTTCGATGCCGGGAAAATCCGCTCGAATATCCGTGTTCAAAACGCGTTGACTGAAGAGGCGATCGTTCAATATCAGCAGACGGTGTTGAATAGCCTGGAAGAAGTCGAGAACGCGATAGTCGCCTACGACCGAGAACAAACCCGACGCCAGTCACTGGCAGCCGCGGTGGGTTCAAACAAGCGGGCGGTCGACCTCTCAAATGAGTTGTACTCTCGAGGGCTGATCGACTTTTTGAGCGTTCAGGAATCGCTGCGTTCGCTGCTTGAAGCGGAAGACCAACTCGTGCAAAGCGATACGGCCGTCAGCTCGAATCTCGTCGCGCTGTATAAGGCGCTGGGCGGCGGATGGGACGAGACGGCAAACTGATTCTGATTACTCATAATGTTTCAGTTCATCCAAATCCTCTATTGGCTCGGTCTTTCGACTTGGTTTGGCGGCGTGCTGTTCGTTGCGGTGGCGGCACCTATCGTCTTTCGGACCATTCGCGAAATGAATCCGATGTTGCCCACGGTGCTGTCGGTCAACCTTGAAAATCAGCACGGCACGCTGCTGGCTGGTTCGATCGTCGGGAACCTACTCAATGTGCTGATTCCGATTCAGCTCGGCTGCGCAGGACTGATGTTCATCGCCATTCTGGGCCAATGGTTTTTTATTGACCACACCGGCACGAACGTGATTTCGCCCGTCATGCGGAGCGCCATGTTTCTCGCGGCGGTCGCACTAGTGGTTTTCGATTGGCGCGTTGTTTGGCCCCGGTTGAGCAAGTTCCGCAACGAATACATCGATAACGCTGACGATCCGGAAATCGCCAATCCAGCGAAAGATCAATTCGACCGCTACCACAACGAAAGCGTTTCGGTGTTGCGCAACGTGTTATTCCTGTTACTCGGCATCATCTTATTTAGCGCTGACATTCGCCCGAGCATTCGCGTTGTGAGTTATGGTCAGGATTCCGCAGATGCCACGAGCAGAAAGTAAAACGGTTCTCGAACGCCGCGCTCGCGTCGGGCGTGTCTTGCCAAAGCTGAAACGCGAATATCCGGACGCGAGGTGCCGACTCATTCACGAGTCGCCGCTGCAGTTGCTGGTGGCGACAATCCTCTCGGCTCAATGCACCGACGACCGCGTAAATATCGTCACGCGCGAACTTTTCCAGCATTACAAATCAGCGAGCGACTTCGCGGCGGCTTCTTCTGAAGAGCTGGAGAAAGCAATTCAGTCGACGGGCTTCTTTCGCGCGAAGGCAAAGAGCATCAAGGCAATGGCAACGGCACTCGTGGAAACGCACGGCGGCCAGGTGCCGGACACCATGGAGGCTCTCGTCGAACTCGCGGGCGTCGGCCGGAAGACGGCGAACGTCGTGCTGGGGAATGCGTTTCATAAAAATGTGGGCGTGGTCGTCGACACGCACGTGACGCGATTGAGCAATCGACTGGGATTGACGAAGCACAAAATTGACGCGGTAAAAATAGAACTCGATCTAATTGATGTCGTGCCGCAGGACGAGTGGACGCTGTGGCCGCATTTGATGATCTTTCACGGCCGCGCGGTGTGTCAGGCGCGCAAGCCGCGTTGCTCGCAATGCTTGCTCTTTGAGGACTGTCCAAGTGGGAAGAAGTTCATCAAGGCCAGTGGCGGTTGATTCATGAAGCCGTCTGGCCCTTCGTCTGCCGAAATGACAACGTACTCGCAGTCGCAACTCCCTTCCTGCCACGCTGACAGTTCCCGGCGGTGGAGTACGTGTGTGGAATCATGTTGTAAGTCACTTCTCACATGTACTTTATCGTTTGAGTAGTCGTGGCCTTACTCCGGCACCAGGTTTGTTATTGTCTTATCGACCCGCTACGAATTCCGTCGGGTCTGGGTTGTGTCGTCGACTCACTCGAATTGAAATCAGAATTGAGACAGACAGTTCTCAGGAGACTTTTCAATGGCCGCCAAGATGATCGCGTTTGATGCCGAAGCTCGGAAGGCATTGCTGGATGGTGTGACGAAGCTGGCCCGCGCGGTGAAGGCGACGCTCGGCCCGCGTGGTCGAAACGCCGTGTTGGACAAGGGATGGGGCGCGCCCACGATCACGAAGGACGGCGTGACTGTTGCCGAGGAGATCGAGCTTAAAGACAAATTCGAGAACATCGGTGCCAAGCTGGTCAAGGAAGCGGCGAGCAAGACTTCTGACGTGGCTGGCGACGGCACGACCACCGCAACGGTGTTGGCTGAAGCGATCTTTAAAGAAGGCTATCGCTCGCTCACGTCCGGCGCTGATGCGATGGCGCTCGCTCGCGGAATTCGCAAAGCCGTTGCCGCTGTCAGCGAAGACCTGAAAAAGCAATCCAAGAAAATCAACGGGAAGGCCGACGTCGCCAACGTCGCGTCGATCTCTGCCAACAACGATCGTGAAATCGGCAACATCATGGCCGATGCATTCGAGCGCGTCGGCAAGGATGGCGTTATCACTGTGGAAGAGGGCAAGAGCCTCGAAACGTACGTTGACGTGGTCGAAGGGATGCAATTCGATCGCGGCTACCTGTCGCCCAACTTTATCACCGATCAGGATGAGATGGTCGTTGAATTGGAAAAGCCGCTGATTCTTGTGTTTGAAGAGAAGATCAGTGCCGCAAGCAAGATGTTGCCGCTGCTCGAAAAGATTCAAAAGGCTAAGAAGCCGCTGCTCATCATCGCGGAGGATGTCGACGGCGAAGCGCTCGCGACCCTGGTCGTGAACAAGCTCCGTGGAATCCTCAACGTATGCGCGGTGAAAGCGCCGGGCTACGGCGATCGTCGTAAGGCGATGCTGGAAGATCTCGCCATCCTCACGGGCGGCAAGGCGATCATGAAAGATCTCGGCATTGAGCTTGACAAGGTCGAGCTCACGGACCTCGGTACGGCCAAGCTCGTTCGAATCGATAACGACAACACGACATTAATCGAAGGTGCCGGCGAAAGCGGAGATATACAGGGTCGGATCGCGCAGATTCGTCGTGAAGTTGAAATCACGACGAGCGACTATGACCGCGAGAAGCTCCAGGAACGCCTTGCAAAGCTCGCCGGCGGCGTGGCGCAGATCAATGTTGGCGCGGCGACTGAAGCGGAACTGAAGGAAAAGAAGTCACGCATTGAAGACGCACTGCACGCAACGCGTGCCGCAGTGGAAGAAGGCGTCGTGGCCGGCGGTGGCGTGGCGATGATTCGCTCGCTTCGCGTGCTCAATGGCAATATCAAAGTCGAAGGGGATGAGTCGATCGGCGTGAAGATCGTTCGCACCGCTCTGATGGCCCCCTTGAAGCAGATCGCTGAAAATGCCGGCACGAGCGGCAGCGTCGTAGTGCGCCACGTGCTCGAAGGAAAAGACAACGAAGGCTACAACGCCCTGACCGGCGAGTTCACCGACATGTTCAAAGCCGGCGTCATCACGCCGACCAAGGTGGAACGTACCGCGCTACAAAACGCGAGCGAAGTCGCGATTTTGTTGCTCACGACCGATTGCATCATCGTAGAAAAGCCCAGCGATAAACCCGCACCCGGCGGCCATGATCACGACGACGGTGGCATGGGCGGAATGGGTGGCATGGGAGGCATGGGAATGGGTGGCATGGGCGGGATGATGTGAGGGCCGGTCGAGATGAGACTTATTTACTATGCCGACCGTTTTGCGAATCGGTCCGTATCGATTTTTGTTCTACTCGTTGGACGCAGGTGAACCTGCGCACGTGCATGTGAAGCGAGATCGAGCTGAAGCGAAGTTGTGGCTTGACCCAATTGTGCGATTGGAATGGCAACGTGGTTTCTCGGATCATGAGTTGAAATTCATTCGTAGGCTCATCGAGGAACATCGCGAATTTCTGTTGAAGGAATGGAATGACTATTTCAACCGATGATGAGCGGCTGAACATTCGCGCCGCAGTTGTTTCGGTCACCGACGACCGACTAATCGTCGAGTTGGAAGATGGGCGCACGATTACGGCGCCACTCGAATGGTATCCGCGGCTGCTCAACGGAACTCCGAAGGAGAGGGCTGTCATCGAGATGGGCCATTTCGGAATTCACTGGCCTGAACTAGACGAAGATTTGAGCATTTGCGGACTGTTGCTCGGTCATAAGTCCGGCGAGTCGCAGAAATCGCTTTCGAAATGGCTTGAATTGCGACGCAGTGGAAAGAGGCCCTCGGTCAAAGTGCTTCCGTTGCCGGAATGGGCGAAGATGTCCTCGAAGGCGAAAGTGAAATTGAAGCGGCCGGCTCGGCCGTCCCCGCGTTAGATACGTTATTGACTTGTTAAAATCAGGAACCAGAACATCATGCCAATCAAACTCCGACCGCTACAGGACCGCGTTATCGTCAAGCAATCCGAAGCGGAAACTAAAACCGCCAGCGGGATCGTGCTTCCGGACTCGGCCAAGGAAAAGCCGACGAAGGGAAAAGTCGTTTCCGTTGGCCCGGGCAAGCTCGATGACAACGGCAAGCCGATGGAAATCGGCCTGCGCACGGGCGAAACGATTTACTACGGCAAATACTCCGGCACCGAGATCGAAGCCGATGGCGAGAAGTTTGTCATCTTGCGCGAGAGCGACATCCTCGGTGTGTTGGAGTAAATCGCGATGGGCTGTTTCTACGTCGACATCACTGTCAGCAACTTTAAGGACGAGCGGCAGTTCGTCGACGTGACCGGTGTGCTTGTGGACACCGGCGCTGAGTCAAGTTGGATTCCGCGTCGACTCTTGGAACAGATTGGGATTGCAAAGCGGAAGAAGGATCGGCAATTTCAGATGGCAAATGGAGTGACGATCACTCGAACGGTCGGATATGCGATTATCCGGTCGGCCGAATATGAAACCATCGACGAAGTAATCTTCGGAGAAGACGGCGACCTGCCGATTCTCGGTGCCCGCACCCTCGAAGGGTTTAACGCGAAGGTTGATCCAACAAATAAACAACTGGTTGCCGCGGGCCCTGCACCGGCAGCGGGACACATTCGATTGAAAGATTAAGGAATAACAAAATGGCTGCTAAACAAATGAAGTTTGAAACCGACGCCCGCACTGAAATTGCGGCGGGTTTGTCACAACTGGCTCGCGCCGTCAAGGCGACGTTGGGACCGCGAGGGAAAAATGTCGTCATTAACAAGAGCTACGGCTCGCCGCGTATCACCAAAGACGGCGTTACGGTTTCCAAGGAAATCGAGCTGCCGCAGCCCTTTGAAAATATGGGTGCGAAGATCATTAACATGGTCGCGAGCAAGACCGGCGACGTCGCCGGCGACGGCACGACGACCGCCACCGTGCTGGCTGAAGCGATCATGAACGAGGGCCTGAAGTACGTGCACGCGGGCGTGAACCCGGTGCAGGTGCAGCGCGGCATTCTCAAGGCCGCTGAAGTCGCCGCCCAGGCGATCAGCGCAATCTCGAAGAAGGTGAAGGGTCACGAAGATTTTCAAAAAGTCGCGACGATCAGCGCCAATGGCGACGTGCTCATCGGCAAGCTGATGGCCGAAGCGATGGAGAAGGTCGGCAAGGAAGGGGTCATCACCGTCGATGAAGGCAAAGGTGTTTCATCGGAGCTCGAGTACACCGAAGGCATGCAATTCGATAAAGGTTTCCTGAGCCCATATTTCCTGACGAATCCGACCACGTTGCAGGCTGTGATCGAAAACGGTTACATCCTGTTGCACGAGAAGAAGATCTCGAACTTGTCGGAACTGCTTCCGCTCTTGAATAAGATCGTCACCAGTGGCAAGCCGCTGCTCATCGTCGCCGAAGACGTGGAGAGCGAGGCGCTCGCGGCGCTCGTTGTGAACAAGCTGCGCGGCGTGCTGAATATCTGCGCCGTGAAGGCGCCCGGCTTCGGCGATCGCCGCAAGGCAATGATGGGCGATCTTGCGGTTATCACCGGCGGGAAGTTCATCAGCGAGGACCTCGGATTGAAACTCGAAAGCGTCGAGCTCGACGATTTAGGACAGGCCAAGCGGATCATCGTCGATAAGGACAGCACGCTGGTCGTCGAAGGCGCCGGAACAAAGCGGGAGATCGCGTCGCGCGTCGAGCAGATCCGGAAGCAGATCGAAGCGACGACGAGCGATTACGACAAGGAAAAACTGCAGGAGCGCCTCGCTCGTCTGACCGGCGGCGTTGCAGTCATCAAGGCCGGCGCGGCGACGGAAATTGAGATGAAGGAACGCAAGGATCTTATCGACGACGCGCTGCACGCCACCAAGGCCGCAGCGATTGACGGCATCGTCCCCGGCGGCGGTGTCGCGTTTCTCCGCGCAATCGAGGCGGTTGAAAACGGCAAGCGACAGGCAAAGAACGACGAGAAGCTCGGCTTCGACATTATCGCCGAGGCACTCAAGGCTCCCGCGACACAAATTGCTGAAAATGCCGGCGAAGACGGGGAAGTTGTCGTCGCGAAAATTCTCGAAAACAAGAACAGCAGCTTCGGCTACAACGCCGCCACCGGTGAGTACGGCGACATGTTCAAGTTCGGCGTGATCGATCCGGCAAAGGTGGCGAAGACGGCGCTCTTGAATGCCGCCAGCGCGATCGGGTTGGCGCTGACGACGGATGTGCTCATCACCGAGCTAAAGGAAGAAAAAGGCAAGCACAAGGAAGCTGTCGCGGGCGCGGTCGTTTAAGCGTTGGTAACTCGAGGCGTTTAGCAAGACATCGCGGCCGGGCTTGCCGCATCGGCGGCAAGCCCGGCCGCGTTTGAAGCGAGCGTTCGCCTCGCCAATGGCTGCGAACGCGCGATCAACTAAGTTGCGTTTTCTTCCGAGTGCGTGGATAGGATGAGCGTGGCCACAGTCAAGCGTGATTATTACGAAGTGCTTTCCGTGACGAAAACCGCCCACGGAGATGAGATCAAACGCGCTTATCGCAAGCTGGCCATGACGTATCATCCCGACCGCAACCAAGGCGCTGGACTTGCCGAGGCGGAAGTGAAATTCAAGGAGTGTTCAGAGGCGTACGAGATTCTGTCGGATCCTCAGAAACGCCAGCGCTACGATGAGTTTGGTCATCAGGGCGTGCAGGGCGCGGGCGGGGCTCATGATTACGCCCACATGGATGTCGGTGACATCTTCTCGATGTTCGACGAGATCTTCGGCGGCGGCGGGCGTGGGCAACAGACGGCGGGTGGACGACCCGGCACCGCTCGTGGCGGCCGCGGCTTCGACTTGGAAACGCAAGTCGAATTGACTCTTGCGGAAGTCGCCATCGGCGCTGAGAAGACGATTGAGTTTGAAAAGCAGGACAAGTGCGACACCTGCAAAGGCAGTGGCGCTAAACCCGGAACGTCGCCCGTCGCCTGCGTGCAGTGCGGCGGTCAGGGACGCGTGTCACAACAGGGTTTCGGCGGCATGTTTCGCATGGTTGTGACGTGTCCTAATTGTCGCGGCCGCGGGTCGGTCGTGAAAGATCATTGTGGCTCCTGCGGCGGGACTGGACGGCAATTGAGGAAGCGCGTCGTCACCGTGAAAATCCCCGCCGGCGTGCATGAAGGGCAAGCCGTGCGAATCGTCGGCGAGGGCGAAGCCGGCGAGGGTGGCGCACAATCCGGCGATCTGCATTGCTATATCTCCGTGAAGCCGCACCCGGTGTTCACGCGGCATAACAACGACGTGGTTTGCCAGGTGCCGATCAGCTTCACGCAAGCGGCGCTCGGTGGCGACATTGAAGTGCCGACCCTCAAGGGCAATGAAAAAATCGAATTGCCGCCGGGTACGCAAAACCACGAGGTGTTCAAGCTCAAGGGCCGCGGATTGCCGGACATTCGCAGTTACCGCAACGGCGATGAAGTCGTACAAGTCGTTGTGGAAATTCCGAAGAAATTGAGCGACCGCCAAAAACAGTTGCTTCGCGATTTCGCCGCCACCGAAGACGACAAAACGATGCCGCAGCGCAAGAGCTTTCTCGATAAAATTAAACAGGTCATCGGCGGTGAGGGATAGAATCAGATCATGCCACTGAACGAAAACGATACCGACCCGGCCGATGTCAGAATGGACGAAAGTACATTAGACGACGCGGCAATTAATGAAGCCAACAATGAATCCGTGACGGCTTTGCCCGATGAATTGCAAAAACTACGCGACGAGCGTGATTCGCTGTTTGATCGTCTGGCGCGGGCGACGGCCGATTTCCAGAATTCCCGAAAGCGTCTTTCGGCTGAGGCGGAACAGAACCTGCAATATGCGAACAGCAATCTCATCAAATCGCTCTTGCCGGTGATCGATAATTTTGAGCGCGCGATGGCCATCGATTTCGATAAAGCGGAGTCGAAATCAGTTTTAAAAGGATTGCAGCTGGTTAGCGAGCAATTAAACAAAGTGCTGAAATCGCAGATGGTCGAAGAGATTGCGCCGGCAGTTGGCGATGCATTCGATCCGACGAAGCATGAGGCGCTCATGCAACAAGCGAGCGACGATGTCGAGGCAGGTCACATCACGCAGCTGTTGCAGCGCGGCTATCAATTGCGCGATCGCACGCTGCGGCCCGCGCAGGTGGCGGTGGCGAAATCCAATTAGCGTTCGAGACTTCGACGAACTTGTGTTCGTAACTGCTTACGATGTGGGATAGACGCGTTCCGCGTCTGATTGTTGATGCCGACTTACGAATACGAATGCGATGCGTGCGGCAATCGATTTGAAAAATTTCAATCGATGTCGTCTCCCGCCATCAAGAAATGCCCAAGTTGCGGCAAGCTGAAGGTCCGTCGTCTGGTCGGCACGGGCGCGGGCATCATCTTCAAGGGGAGCGGGTTTTACATCACGGACTACCGTTCAGAAAACTACAAAAACGACCAGAAGGCCGATGGCGGCGGGAAAGCTTCGGGTGACGCGAGCGAAAAGTCGACAAGCGAAGCGCCGGCGCCGGCCGCCGATGCGAAGCCGGCAGGCGTCGAAAGCAAGTCAGAGCCGATAAAACCAAGCGTCGACAGTTCCTCCGCGCAGTCGGAGTCCAAGACATCGAGCGTGAAATCGCCCGATTTCAAATCATCTTCATCGTCTAAAAAGAAAAAAGATTGACGTCGACCGATGCGTTGCCCTATCTGCAAAAAGCAGTTCGATCCCGGCGATGTAATGAGCCGTTCGCCGTTCTGTTCAGATCGTTGCAAGTTGATCGATCTTGGCCGCTGGCTTGATGGCGCTTATCAGATTCCGGTTCACGAATTGTCGGACGACGGGACCGACCCGGCTCCCCCGACGGACCCTGCTGATGAGCTCAATTGAAATTTCTGTCGAACAGCGTTACCGATACCGAGCGAATCGCGGCCGAGCTTGCATCGTCGCTCGTCGGCGGCGAGTGCATCGCGGTTGACGGTGATGTCGGGGCCGGAAAAACTCAATTCGTTCGCGGCCTCGTGCGGGGGCTTGGCGGCGATGAGCGAATTGTAAACAGCCCGACATTTACACTGCTGAATATCTATGACACGCCGCGAATGAAGGTGTTTCACCTTGATGCTTACCGTGTGGGCGGGGCGGACGATTTCGATTCCATTGGATTTCCAGAGCTGCTCGAGCAAGGCGGGCTTGTCTGTCTCGAGTGGCCGAGCCGGATAAGTTCAATACTGCCAGAAAAGTTAATTCGCGTTGAAATCGAGGCGACCGGCGAGCGCTCGCGAGTCATCCAAATCCTCAGGCCGAACATATAGTCTGGCACGCGCGCTGCAGCAGGATTATTTAAAGGAGCAACCGATGCCTCAAGGCGATAAATCCGCGTACACGGACAAGCAAAAACGACAGGCCGAGCACATTGAAGAGGGATATAAGAAGCGAGGCGTGCCAACGAAGGAAGCCGCCCGTCGCGCCTGGGCGACTGAAAATGCGATGAGTCATGGCGGAAAGAAAAGCGGCTCCGGCCGCGGCGTGCCGACCGATAAAGGCCCGGCAAAAAAAGGCGGTCGTAAAGGTGGTGCTGCGTCGGGGAATCGATCAACCGCCGCAAAGTCCAAGAGTGCGAAGAAGGCCGCCCGCACGCGAGCGCGGAAGAAATCCTGACGATCGGTACACTCAGCAGTGTGTTCAGCAAGTTGACCGCAAACGCGGAAGCGATCGAGCGAGAATTACTTCGACGCATCAAGGGCGAGGTTCGTTTTAGCGCTCATGATCGCGCGTTGTACTCGACGGACGCCTCGCTCTATCAAGTCCCCCCGATCGGCGTGGTTGTTCCGGCATCGATTGAAGACGTCGTTCAGGCTGTCGCCGTCTGTGCGGAATTTCGGCAGCCGATCCTCCCGCGCGGTGGAGGCACGAGTCTGGCGGGACAGGCGACTAATCACGCGATCGTTATCGACACGTCGGCGTTCTGCCGAGCTTTTAAGTCGCTCGATGTCGCCGCGCGGCAGTGTGTCGTCGAGCCGGGAATCACTATCGACGAGGTCAACCGCGAATTAGCCGCGCGGAAGGCAAACTTACTTTTCGCACCTGATCCGGCCACGGCGGCGCAGGTGGCGATTGGCGGCGCGATCGGCAATAACGCTGCCGGGATGCGCTCGGTTCGGTATGGCAGAACCAGCGAGAATGTGGCCGGCGTTGAAGCCTTACTGACGTCAGGCGGATGCGCGTGGCTCGAAGCGGGGGGAGGGCGACGTAGTGCAACGGCGTTACGACTTGCGACTCAGGTCGCGGACGTTTGCCGGCGATATGCGGTCGAGATTCGCGAGAGATTCCCAAAAACGATTCGTCGAAACGCCGGGTACGGGCTCGATCTGATCTTGAAGCAGCTCGATGCCGACGTCTCCGTGGAAGATCTCGACCTCTCGGGACTAATTTGCGGCAGCGAGGGGACGCTCGCCGTCGTGATCGGGGCCAAGTTGAAGCTCCAGGCCGTTCCTATGGCGCGATCGCTCGCCGTGCTGACGTTCGCGACGCTGGAGGAGGCGATCGACGCCGTCGCGCCGATCGTGGCGACCGGCGCGACGGCGGTGGAGTTGCTCGATGACGTCGTGCTCGACGCGGCGCGTCGTAACCGTAAGACAGCGCCTGCCGTTCACATGCTTCCGCGCCTCCAGGGCAATGAGCCGACGGCGGTGCTGTATGTCGAACACACTGCCGAGCATGATCTGAACGAGCTGGAAGAAGGCTTCGCGCGGCTCCGGATACTTTGCCCGCATGCCGCCATCGCGACTCATCGTGATGCCGCGGCGATCGCCGAGGCATGGGCGCTACGCAGAGCGGCCGAGCCGCTGCTGCATGGAATCGCGGCGGATCAAAAA
The DNA here is from genome assembly GCA_964236135.1 of uncultured Phycisphaerae bacterium. Taxonomy (GTDB): domain Bacteria; phylum Planctomycetota; class Phycisphaerae; order Tepidisphaerales; family Tepidisphaeraceae; genus CAXSBN01. The sequence goes on along the minus strand of CAXSBN010000002.1, from coordinate 25,767 downwards.
CCGCAAACATTCGTCGAGGATAATGCCGTTCCGCTAGACCAATTGCCGCGATTCGTTCGCGAATTCAAAACGATTGTCGCGAAACATGGAAAGCGCGCGGCGTATTGGGCCCATGCCTCGGTAGGGGTGCTGCACGTGCGACCGCTGATCGACGTGCACGATGTGGCGGATCGAGAAACGCTCATCAAGATCGCCGTGGAGGTCGCGGACTTGGCTCGGGATTGCGGCGGGGTGATGAGTGGCGAGCACGGCGACGGTCGAATTCGCGGGCCACTCCTGCCGCGATTCTTCGGCGAAACGCTCATGCAAGCATTTCGCGAGATCAAGGCGATCTTCGATCCGGCCGGCTTGCTGAATCCGGGTAATATCGTCGGGGAAGCGCCGATCGAATCGCTCACGCAACGGCTTCGCGTACTACCGTCGCCCGCCAACCATGTCACTGTCCCGCACGTCGAAACGTTTTTCGACTACGACGATCAGCATGGATTTCACGGCGCGGTGGAGATGTGCAACGGCGCGGGTGTTTGTCGAAAAACATTGGGCGGCTCAATGTGCCCAAGCTATCGCGCGACGCTTGACGAACGTCATAGCACTCGCGGCCGTGGCAACGCGCTGCGGTTCGCGATTACCGGGCAAACCCTCGGCGGCGACACATCGGGCACGCCGCGATGGAACGACGTCGAGACGATCAAGACGCTCGATCTGTGCCTCAGTTGCAAGGCGTGCAAAACTGAATGTCCGAGCAATGTCGATGTCTCGCGGTTGAAAGCGGAGTACACCGCGCAGCGTTATCGGGAGACGGGCGCGCCATGGTCTGCGAAATTGTTCGGACATGTTCGCACGCTGAACCGTCTTGGCTCGGCTATGCCGAAAATCGCGAATGCGATCGGCCAAAGTCGGCTGATGCGCGCAGTTGTGAACCGGCTGATAAGTCTCGCGCCGCGGCGAAGCATCCCGCCGTTCGCGCCGTCGCTTTATCGCTGGTTTCGCGCGCGGCGCTCCCTATCAGAAAATCGCCCCGTGGTGATTCTGTATGCGGACTGCTTCACAACCTACAACGAGCCGGAAATAGGTCGCGCGGCGGTCGAGGTTCTCGAAGCGTGTGGCTACGAGGTGCGCCTGCCGCGAATCCAATGCTGCGGTCGCGCGATGATTTCGACGGGACTTCTCGCCGCCGCCATCGCTTCAGCCGATTCGGTGTTGGAAACTCTGGCTAATGAGTTGGACGATCCCCGCGTGAAGGGAATCGTCGTTTGCGAGCCGTCGTGCCTGAGCGCGATCAAGGACGATTGGCTGCAACTGAAGACAAAGACGTCGCTTGCCAGTCGTCACCGCGTCGCCGATCACTCGTGGCTGGCGGAAGATTTTGTCGATCGATTTTGGACGGAGCATCCCGTGCGGCCGACGTTTCGGGCAACCAATCGATCGATCATTCTTCACGGCCACTGTCATCAGAAATCATTATGGGGCGATCGCACCAGCGCCGACGCGTTGCGGCGAGTCGCGGGGGATCAACTACAGGTGCTGCCGAGCGGATGTTGCGGCATGGCGGGCTCGTTCGGTTATCAGTCGCATCGTTACGACCTTTCGATGCGGATTGGCGAGCTTTCGGTTTTTCCGCCCATTCGCGAGCTTCCCGAGGCGTTGATCGCTGCCCCGGGAACATCGTGCCGTCATCAGATTCGCGATGGAACGGGTCGTGAAGCGAAACATCCGATCCAGATCCTTCACGCTGAAATGGAACCTGCGTCACGTCGACAGTAAGATAAAGCCCTGCGATGAAGGTGATTCTTGCAAATCCCCGCGGCTTCTGCGCCGGCGTGAACATGGCGATCGACTGCGTCGATCAAGTGCTGCGCACTCACGGAGCGCCGATCTACGTTTTTCATGAGATTGTTCACAATCGCCACGTGGTCGAAGACTTCAAATCACGCGGCGTGATTTTCGTCGAGAGCGTTGACGAAGTTCCGGAAGGCGCGCTGCTGGTTTACAGCGCGCATGGCATCTCGCCGGAAATTCGGCGAAAGGCGCGGACGCGGCGGCTGGTGGAAGTCGACGCGACCTGTCCGCTCGTCACGAAAGTGCACAAAGAAGTGCTGCGATATACGCGAGACGGCTACAAGGTCATTTTCGTTGGCCATCGCAATCACGATGAGGCAATCGGCACCATCGGCGAAGCGCCGGAAAACATCATCGTCGTCGAAAGCCCAGAGGAAGCGGAACAATTGGAATTCCCGGCCAACATCAAGCTGGCTTACGTCACGCAGACGACGCTCAGCGTCGCGGACGCCAACCGCGTGATCGATGTGCTGAAGCGGCGGTTTCCAAAGATTCGTTTCCCGCAGAAAGACGACATCTGCTATGCCACGACGAACCGCCAGGCCGTCGTGAGCGAGATAGCGCCGGAGGTGGATCTGGTGCTCGTGGTCGGAAGCCAGAACAGCTCCAACTCACTAAGGCTGGTCGAAAGGGCGATCGAGCGCGGCGTGGCAGCGCACTTGATTGATGATGAGAGCGAGATCGATCCGTCATGGCTTGATCACTGTGAAAGCGTTCTCGTGACCGCGGGCGCATCAGCACCCGAGCATCTCGTGATCGCTCTGCTGGAGCGTCTGAAACAGGATTACAACGGTGAAGTCGTCGAGTCGCCGGTGTTTGCCGAAGAAAATATCTCGTTCAGTTTACCTGACTCCGTAAGGCGTCTCCCGGTGCTTCGATAAGCCCACTTCCGACATGCAAGTCTCTTCCACCGCTCTTCCCGAGGTGTTGGTCATCACGCCAAAATGTATTGGCGACGCACGGGGTTTTTTCTCCGAAGTTTACAGCCGCGAGGCTTTTGCCGAAGCGGGCATCGACGTCGATTTCCCGCAAGATAATCATTCTCTATCGACGGAGATCAATGTGGTGCGCGGGCTGCATTATCAATTACCGCCGTTCGCGCAGGCAAAGCTGATTCGCGTTGTCCGGGGCGCGATCCTCGATGTCGCGGTCGACCTTCGGCGAAATTCCTCGACCTTCGGGCGGCATGTGGCGGTCGAACTTAGCGCGAAAAACTGGAAGCAGATGTTTGTTCCTGCGGGCTACGCGCATGGGTTTCGCACGCTCGAACCGAATACCGAAGTGTTCTACAAAGTATCGTGTGGCTACTCGCCGGCTCATGAGCGCGGCATTCGCTGGGATGATCCGGCCATGAAAATTGATTGGGGCATCGGCGCTGACCAGGCAGCGATTCTCTCGCCTCGCGATCGAGAACATCCGGCGCTGGCCGATGCCGTCGATCTATATTGACGGCTGGGAAAAGGCGGTTGACCGATGAAAGGAATTATTCTCGCCGGCGGGTCTGGCACGCGGCTCTATCCGCTTACCAATTGCATCAGTAAGCAATTACTTCCGGTTTACGATAAGCCGACGATTTACTATCCGCTATCGATCCTGATGCTTGCGGGCCTTCGCGAGATTCTCATCATTAGCACGCCGCGCGATTTACCGATGATCGAATCGCTTCTGGGAAACGGGGCAGATCTCGGCCTGTCGTTGCACTACCGGGTGCAGCCCGAGCCGAAAGGAATTGCCGAGGCGTTTACGATCGGCAGGGAATTTATCGACGGCCAACCGGTCTGCCTGATTCTCGGCGACAACATTTTCTACGGACATGATGTGGTCGACCTGCTGGAAGCGTCCGCGAAGCTCACGAGCGGGGCCCACGTGTTTGCCTATCAGGTCAGAGATCCGCATCGCTACGGTGTCGTCGAATTTGGAAAGGATTTTCGCGCGGTTTCCGTCGAGGAGAAGCCGTCAAACCCGAAAAGCAATTGGGCCATCACTGGCTTATATTTTTACGATGAGCAGGTTGTGGAAATCGCATCGTCCTTGACGCCTTCCGGCCGCGGCGAATTGGAGATTACCGACGTTAATCGAGTCTACCTCGAGCGCGGCGCCTTGCACGTTCAACCGATGGGGCGCGGCGTTGCCTGGCTGGATACCGGCACGTATGACTCGCTGCTTTCAAGCAGCCAATTCGTGCAAACACTTCAGGAACGACAGGGCTTGAAAGTCGCGTGCATTGAAGAAATTGCCTTCTTCAAAAACTTCATCAACGCTGCGCAGCTCGGCAGGCTGGCTGACCGAGCGGGAAAGAGCGAGTACGGCGCTTACCTCCGCCGGGTGTTGAAGGAAGCGGAATGAGCACCGGCGTGAAGGGTGCGCGCGTGTCGGTCGCAATGGCCACTTATAACGGCGCGCGATTTCTTGATGAGCAGCTTCAAAGCATTTTGAAGCAAACGCGGCTGCCGGACGAGTTGGTCATCACCGATGACAATTCAACGGATTCAACGATCCAGATCGCGAACGATTTCGCCGCCGCTGCTCCATTTCCCGTGCGGGTGCAACGGCACGCATCACGGCTCGGCTACAACGATAATTTTGCCGCCGCGATCCAAATGGGCGGCGGCGATGCGATCGCGATTTCCGACCAGGACGATGTCTGGACGCCGGACCATATTGAGAAGTTAATCGCGCCACTGGAAAAAGATCCATCGGTCAGCATCGTGATCGGCAACAGTCAATACGTCGATGATTCTCTGAGGCCGGATGCTCGTACGCTTTGGTCGTCGGCAGGATTTGATCGGCGGCAAGTGGATCGTCTTCGTAGCGGACCGCAGTTTTCTGAATGGCTGAAGCACAGCGTTCTCGCCGGCCACGCGATGGCGTTCCGGGCGAGTCTTCGGCCGATGATGTTGCCGTTCGTTCCCGGCATGTTGTACGACCAGTGGATCGGATTGATCTGCGCGGCTGTCGGTAGGATCGTATTGATCGATGACATCGTGGCGCTCCATCGCATTCATGACACCCAGGCGCTTGGCGATAAAATTCACTCGATCGCCGATCGAGTGGTCTCCCAACCGACCGTCCGCGCCACGTTTTTTGAAGATCAGGTGGCGACCTATGCGACATTGCGCGATCGGCTGGCCAAGGCGGACGACCTCGTCGCGCCGGACGCGATGCAAGCGGTGCGGCATCGATGGGAACTGGTTTCCGCCCGGCTGGCGATGCGGCAGGGCGGGGCGCTGCGACGCTTGGCGCTCGCTGGCCGCGAGTTAATCTCCGGCCGATATCATCGAGCCGGCCGAGGGTGGCTGACTTTCTTCCGCGATGCACGCGGCTGAGTAAAACCATGCGAACGATCCTCATCACCGGCGCGGCGGGCTTCATCGGTTCAAACTTTGTCCGCATGCTTCTTCGCAATGACGAGCCGCTCAGCCTGATTGCGCTGGACAAGCTCACCTACGCGGGCAACCTCGCCAATCTCGACGATCTGCTCGGCGATCCACGCCTTAAATTCATCAAGGCTGACATTTGCGACGTCGCGGAGATGGCGAAGATTTTTACCGAGACGTCGATCACCGAAGTCGTTCATTTTGCAGCCGAAAGTCATGTTGATCGAAGCATTCTCTCGTCCGGGCCATTCATTCAGACGAACGTCATGGGAACACAGATTCTGCTCGACCTCGCGAAATCGACGAAGGTAAAGAAATATCTTCAGATCAGCACTGACGAAGTGTACGGCTCGCTTCCGGAAGATCGGCCGGAGGTAAAATTCACGGAGGCAACGCCGCTCGCGCCGAACAGCCCGTACAGCGCCAGCAAGGCCGCGGGCGACTGTCTCGCGCGAAGTTATTTTCACACCTTCGATATGCCGGTGCTGATCACGCGCTGTAGTAACAACTACGGGCCATTTCATTTTCCCGAAAAAATGATCCCGCTCTTCGTCACCAATCTTCTCGAAGGAAAAAAAGTGCCGCTCTACGGCGACGGGCTGAACGTGCGCGACTGGCTGTACGTCGAAGATCATTGCGACGCGATCTGGACGGTGCTCAATCACGGAAAAGTCGGCGAGGTTTACAACATCGGCGGAAACAACGAGATGACCAACCGCTCGATCACCGAAATTATTCTTCGCGAGATGAATTCGGATTGGGACGAGTCGGTGCAATACGTCAAGGACCGCCCCGGCCACGATCGACGCTACGCGATCGACGCGAGCAAGATGAAGCGCGAGCTTGGATGGAGTCCGAAACATCGATTTGAGACCGCAATCAAAACGACAATTCAATGGTATCGGGACAATGAATCCTGGTGGCGCGCGATCAAGAGTGGCGACTACATGAATTATTACGAGCAGCAGTACATCAAACGATAGCCTCGCCCCGTCGCAGCCACGGACGCCAGTCCGTTGGATCGCTTCATGCTTCAACCCATTCTCATCACCGGCGCTTCGGGAATGCTCGGAAAAGCTTTCACCCGGCTGCTGCACGCGCGCAACGTCGATCCTGTTCTCCTCGATCGCGATGCGCTCGACATCACCGACGAAAAAAAAACGACGATCGCGATTCATGCTTACAAACCGAAGATTGTCCTGAACTGTGCGGCGTACACGAAGGTCGACCAGGCAGAACTCGAAACTCGCGCGGCCGATGCAATCAACGGCGATGGCGTCGGCTACCTTGCGAGTGTCTGCGAAGTTATGGGCGCGAAGCTGGTTCATTTTTCGACCGATTATGTTTTTGATGGAACGCTCGCTCGACCGTTGAAGATCAACGACCCCGCCGGCCCACGAAGCGCGTACGGCCGATCGAAATTGCTGGGCGAGACGCGGTTGAAGGAATCGCCGCTGAAGAACTGGCTGCTGATTCGTACAGCCTGGCTGTACGGTCCGGGCAGGCCGAACTTCGTGCGGACGATGGTGAATGCCGCCCGCGCCGGCAAGCCGCTGAAGGTCGTCGCCGATCAGCTCGGCAGCCCGACGTTCACGGACGATCTGGCCGAGGCAACGCTGGATCTGCTCGACGCCACTGCCTGCGGCACGTTTCACGTGACCAACGCCGGCGCGACGACATGGTTCGATTTCGCGAGTGCAATCCTCGACGAGTTCGGGCTCGACGCGCCGCTCTCACCCACCACCGCCGCGGAATGGAAGGCAAGTCATCCGCAATCCGCCGTTCGACCGGCGTATAGCGTCCTGGATTGTTCCGACTATTCGCGGATTACCGCGAAGCACCTCCCCGATTGGCGTGACGCGCTGCACCGTTATCGCCAGTTCGTCGACCTGAATGGCTTTTAGCGATCGTCCTCCCGCGGTGGAAAATTGTTTGTTTTCATCGTCATTCGCGCTGCGCGCCGTGGAAACCCCGGTGGCTTCGTTTCGTCAATTCGCCATCACGGTCGTTCGCCCGCCGTCGAGCGGGCCCGGCCTCCAACGCTCGTTTCCGCAAAATCGAGTGCGGAGAATTCAAGTGACTGGACGCGAAATGAGTCGACAAACGGCTTCGTTTGACCGGATGGAGTTTCGTTCCGCGCCAGATGTGACGAAACCGGTTTGACGCTCGCCGATCGAGCGCCTTCATCCTAGCGAAGGCGCTGCGCGCAAGGTGCGCAAAACGCGCAGCGCTTTATGAAAATTGACCGCAAGCAAAATTGCGATCTACGATCTTCGCGGATGTCCAAACAGGAGCCCGACACCATCCATTGTTCGCTGTGCGGTCGGCAAATCCCCAGGCGGCTCATCACTCGACATCACCTGTTGCCCAAATCGCGGGGCGGCACGAACCAAGACACCGTGCCAATGTGCAGGCCGTGCCATAAGCAACTGCATGTGCTATTCGACAATCAATCGCTCGCACGCGAGTTAAGCGACTTGAAATCGCTTCGCGAGTCGCCGGAGATGCAAAAATTTGTGAAGTGAGTGAGGAGACAGCCACCGTGCAGCGGTGTTCAAGTGCATGCCGCGAAGCATGCTTTTCAGTTTCGATGAAACCGGCGATCTCTCGTGATGGTACGGTAGGCGTTAGGTTATGCTGCGACGCTGACTCATGGACACGCGCGTCAAACTTTCGATCCTCGCCGACGCTGCAAAATACGACGCGTCCTGCGCATCCAGCGGGTCGAAGCGCAAGAACGATGGGCAGGGCATCGGCAACACGACGAAGATTGGCATCTGTCACAGCTACACCCCCGACGGCCGGTGCGTGTCGTTGCTGAAAATTCTGCTGACGAATTACTGCATTTACGACTGCAAGTATTGCGTCAATCGCATCACCAGCGATACGCCCCGCGCGCGGTTCACGCCGGCGGAAGTCGTTCGGCTGACGATCGAATTTTACAAGCGGAATTACATCGAGGGGCTGTTCCTCTCATCGGGCGTCATTCAATCGATCGACTACACGATGGAGCAACTGATTGAAGTGGCCAGAGTGCTTCGCGAGGAGGAGCACTTTGGCGGCTACATCCATCTCAAGGCCGTGCCCGGCGCGTCGGAAGAATTGCTTGCCCAGGTGGGAAAGTATGCCGATCGAATTAGTGCGAATATTGAACTTCCAACTGAATATGATTTAAAGCAGCTTGCGCCGGAAAAAACGCGTGCCGATATCGACAACACGATGTCAGAGCTGGGTGCGCGAATCCTTCAATCGAAGGAGGAGCGGAAGAATAGCTCAAAAGCACCGAGCTTTGCGGCGGCGGGTCAGAGCACGCAGATGATCGTCGGTGCAACGCCTTCCGACGATCGCGCGACGCTCACCACCGCGTCCGATCTTTATTCGAAGCATCGGCTGCGACGGGTTTATTACTCGGCGTTCAGTCCAATTCCTCATGGAGACACGCGTTTGCCCTTCGATTCGCCGCCGCTCGTGCGCGAACATCGGTTGTATCAGGCTGATTGGTTGATGCGGTTTTACGGGTTTCGCGTGGGCGAGATTGCTCCGCCGGAAGCGCCGCAGCTTGATTTGAAAATCGATCCGAAGCTCGCATGGGCATTGCGGCATCGCGAATTTTTCCCGGTCGATCTGAATCGCGCCGCCCGCCACAAGCTGCTCCGCATTCCGGGGCTGGGCGTGCGGAATGTCGACCGCATTCTCCGCGTGCGGCGGTTTCACAAAATCCGCCTCGAAGACCTCTCAAAACTGCGCGTCGCGATCAAGAAAGTCCGGCCCTGGATTTTGACGGAGGATCACAATCCTGAAGCGCTGCGAATTGACCGGTCGGATTTGAGAGAGCGTATCGTGCCCGTGCAATTGAATTTGTTTGAAGCGGCCGCGACTGCGATCACCGGAGAGTTGTAATGCGGAGTGTTTCGATCGAGCGTGACTTTGCCTCATGGCGAGACGTGGCGCGCAAGCTGTTGCGGGAAAAGGTCGAGCCGCGCGAAGTGCTGTGGAATGATTCGGCGGCGGGCGAGTTGTTGCCGATGCTCGGAAAAGACCCCCCTCCCAACCTCTCCCCGAATACGGAGAGAGGGGCAGGAATGAGCAATCTTTCACCTCTCTCCGTACTCGGGGAGAGGCTGGGAGAGGGGTCTTCAGCTTCGCCGCAAATCAAAGTCCCCCAACAACTTCTCGCCCAATTCAACTTTGTCGCCTGCCATCGGGATATCGCGCGTTGGGGCCTGATGTATCGAATCCTCTGGCGAGTCACGCATGGCGAGCCGCACCTGCTTGAGGTGACGGTCGATGATGATGTGCACGAATTGATGATGATGGATAAGGCCGTTCATCGCGATCGGCACAAGATGACAGCGTTTGTGCGGTTTCGTCGCGTTGAGATTGACGGCGACGAGCGCTTCATCGCCTGGCATCGGCCCGATCATTACATCGTGAAGCTCACCGCGCCGTTCTTTCGTGATCGATTTGCGAACATGCACTGGACGATTCTCACGCCCGATGACTCCGTGACGTGGGATCGGCGCGAGCTTTGCTTCGGGCCGGGTGTGCCGGTGTCGGCTGCACCGAGCGGCGATGCGTTGGAAGAGTTGTGGGCGACGTATTACGGGTCGATTTTCAACCCCGCCCGCATCAAGCTCAAGGCGATGCAAAAAGAGATGCCGAAGAAGCATTGGGCGACAATGCCCGAGACGCAATTGATTCCGGGCTTGCTCAAAGACGCGCCAAAACGCGTGGAGGAAATGGTGAAACGCGCAGCTAAAAAGCCGCTGGTCAAACCGAAGGCGCCGGGCAAGCTGATCGCTCTTCACGATTGTGATAACACCGGAAGCGCCGCGGATTTCCTGCCGGCAACGAAATCGTTGCCGCAACTCCGGGAAGCCGCCCGAAGCTGTCGGGGCTGCGACATTTACTGCAATGCGACGCAGGTGGTGTTCGGCGATGGTCCGGCCGATGCGCTGGTCATGTTCGTCGGCGAGCAGCCGGGCGATCAGGAGGATCGCGCCGGCAAGCCGTTCATCGGGCCGGCGGGGCAAATGCTCGATGAGGTGCTGCACGACGTCGGAATTGATCGGGCGAATGATGTGTACGTGACCAACGCGGTGAAGCATTTCAAATGGGAGCCGCGCGGAAAGATGCGTTTGCACAGCAAGCCGTCCGCGCGAGAATCGGCGGCGTGCCGGCCGTGGCTGGAGGCGGAGATCGCGGCCATCAATCCGCAAATGATTGTTTGCCTCGGCGCGACGGCCGCTCAGTCGCTGCTGGGGGCGGGCTTTCGAATCACGAAAAGCCGCGGCGAGGTGATGACCGATCAGCCGTGGGCGCCGTGGGTGATGGCGACGTACCACCCGTCGGCGTTGCTGCGCATGCCGGATGAAGCGGCGCGGCGGCAGGCGCAGCAAGACTTCACTGATGACCTTCGCGTGGCCGCCCGGCAAATCGCCGAGTTCAAAGCCAACCGCGCGGCAGCGGGTAAAACATAACTCAACGGGAAATTTTCCATCCGCTTCATCGGGCTAGGCCAAGGTAACCGCGTTCTCTTACTCTTCTCTCCGTACGCGAGGAGAGGGGTCTTCTTGGAGAGGGGTGTTCTTGTCGCTCGAAAAGCCTCTCTCCGTGCCTCTCCCCGAGTACAGAGAGAGGAGTAAGATAAGAACACTAGCGGAGAAAATGCGATTGCCCTTAAGGGCTAGACACGGTTCATCCAAAAAATTTTCCGTCGTTGCAGAAATTTGGGGCGCGGAGGCGCTACCATGATCGCCCAATGGTTAGGCAAGCCGAAAAGACTATGGTTGATGAAACATTCCGCCGGCAACGTTCAATCGATGATTGCCACAAATTTTTTAATACGCCCGGTCTTGGTGGTTTTGTTCGTGCCGGGCGATTCCTTCTAGCGATGCTGATGCTGGGGCTGATCGGCTGCGACGGCAAGCCGCCGGCGCCTGGCGCGCCGCCTCCGGCAGGTGTCACCGTGGCTTATCCGGTTCAGCGCGATGTCATTGAATGGGACGTGTTTACCGGCCATCTTGAGGCCCCGCGATCGGTGAATGTCGTCGCGCGGGTCAGCGGCCTTGTCGAGCAGATGCCGTTCGCCGAGGGTTCCATCGTCAAGAAAGGCGATGTGCTGGCCGTCATTGATGACCGCCCGTTCAAGGCGGATCTGGAACAGAAGATCGCCGACAAAAAGAAGTCCGAATCCGGTGCCGCGATCGCGAAATCCACGCTCGATCGCTACGTCGGCGTGCGCTCGACCAACGCCGTCTCTCAACAGGACGTCGACAACGCACAATCCAACTACGACCAGGCCCTCGCGGCGGTTGCCTCATCGCAGGCGGGGATCGATATTGCCAAGCTCAACCTCGAATGGTGCAAGGTGCTCTCGCCCGTCGACGGGCGAGTGAGCGACAAGATGGTGACCGAGGGAAATTTCGTCAACGGCGGCGCGGGGCAGGCGACGATGCTCACCACCGTGCAGTCGGTGTCGCCGATCTACTGCTATGTCGATATCGATGAGAATTCCGTGCTGAAATATCAGAAGCTCGCGTCGGCCGGCAAGATGACGAGCACCCGGGACGGCAAAGTGCCGTGCTATGTGCAGCTTGGCAATGAGACTGATTTTCCGCACGGCGGAACGATCGATTTCGTCGACAATCGCGTAAACCCCGCAACCGGAATTGAACGAATCCGTGGCGTCTTGAATAACGAGTCGGGCCTCCTCACACCCGGGTTTTTCGCCCGGCTGTCGATTCCCGGGAGCGGCAAATATTCCACGCTGCTCGTGCCGGACATCGCCGTCGGCAGTGATCAGAGCCATCGAATTCTGATGGTGGTCGGTAAGGAGGACAAGGTTGAGCCGCACATCGTCGAACTGGGGGCTTTGTTCGGCACGATGCGGGCGATCAAGTCGGGAGTGACGGCTGAAGATCGCGTGATCGTGAAAGGACTCATGTCCGCACGTCCCGGCGCGGTCGTGAAGCCGGCCGAAGAACCCGTGAAGTTCGACGAAGCTGCCCTCACCAGCCCCGGCGGCGCGGCGCCCTCGTCGATGATGCCGTCATCGGATGCGCCTTCCTCCGCAGCACCCTCGTCGACGGTGCCCTCATCGACGGTTCCCCCATCGACTGTTCCCTCATCGACGGCGCCATCATCGAAAGCTGAAAGCAACCGAGAATGAAGTTCGCACATTTCTTCATTGACCGGCCCGTCTTCGCGGCGGTGCTGTCGATTGTCACGATCATTTGCGGCGGCATCGCGATGTTCTCGCTGCCGATCGCGCAATACCCGGAAATTGCGCCGCCAACCGTCACCGTCAGCGCCAACTATCCCGGTGCCAACGCAAAGACGGTCGCTGAAACCGTGGCCACGCCGATTGAAGAGCAGATCAACGGCGTCGAGGGCATGCTCTACATGTCCAGCCAGAGCACGAACGACGGCAGCATGAAGCTGACGGTGACGTTCAAGCTCGGCACGAATCTGGACGTCGCGCAGGTGCAGGTGCAGAACCGCGTGGCGATCGCGCAGCCGGTTTTGCCCAGCGATGTGCAGCGCGCCGGCATTGTCGTGAAGAAGGCGTCGCCGGATATCACGCTGGCGATCGCGATTTATTCACCTGACGGCACCCGCGATCCGCTTTATCTGAGCAATTACGCGACGCTGCAAATCAAGGACGAGCTTTCCCGCCTCCCGGGCGTCGGCGATGTATTCATCTTCGGCACGCGCGATTATTCGATGCGCTTGTGGCTGAATCCCGAGCAGCTTGCCTCCCGCAATCTGACTGCCGGCGACGTGGTCAAGGCCGTGCAGGAGCAGAACGTTCAGGTCGCGGCGGGCGTGGTCGGCGGCGCGCCGCTGCCGCCGGGTGAGGTGCCGTTTCAATACACCGTCAGCACGCAAGGCCGCTTGATCGAACCCAAACAGTTCGGCGACATCGTGCTCAAGACGGGGGCGGACGGCAGCACGACGCGCGTGCGGGATGTCGCGCGCATCGAACTCGGCGCGGCCGATTACAGCAGCGGCACGCACTTCAACGGCAAGTCCGCGGTCGGTATTCCGGTCTTCCAGTTGCCCGGCTCGAACGCCATCGCCACGGCCAACGTGATTTATCAGAAAATGGAGGAGCTCAAAAAGAGTTTCCCCAGCGGCGTCGATTACGCCATTCCCTACGACACGACGATTTTCGTCAGAAGCAGCATCAAAGACGTCGTGAAGACGTTGGCCGAGAGTATCGCGCTGGTGGTGATCGTCGTCCTCGTCTTTCTGCAAAGCTGGCGGGCGTCGCTGGTTCCGTTGATCGCGATCCCGGTGTCGCTGGTCGGCACGTTCGCGGTGATGTGGGCGTTTGGCTTTTCGTTGAATAACCTCTCGCTCTTCGGGTTGGTGCTGGCGATCGGCATTGTCGTCGATGATGCGATCGTCGTCGTTGAAAACGTGGATCGCTGGATCGAGCATGGCCTTTCTCCGCGCGAAGCCACTTACAAGGCAATGGCCGAGGTCACGCCCGCCGTCATCGCCATCGCGTTCGGTCTCTCGGCGGTGTTCATCCCGGTCGCCTTCATCTCCGGAATCACCGGCCAGTTCTACAAACAGTTTGCCTTAACGATCTCGTTCTCGACGCTGCTGTCGGCGTTCAACTCCCTGACGCTCAGCCCGGCGCTGGCGGCACTGCTGCTCAAGCCGCACGGCGCGAAAAAGGATTGGCTTACACGCACGATCGATTTTCTATTCGGTTGGTTTTTCCGTTTTTTCAATTGGGGCTTGGGAAAAACCAATAGCGGCTACGTGTGGCTGCTGCGCAAGGTGGTGCGGCTGGCGGTGCTAGCGCTCGTTGTTTACGTCGGCCTGGTTTTCCTCGCATTTCTCGGCTTCAAAGCGGTGCCGCTCGGGTTCATTCCGCAACAGGATCAGGGGTATCTCATCGCCGCCGTCGCGCTGCCTGATGCCGCGACGCTTGATCGCACCGATGCCGTCGTCGATCGGCTCGCGGCGATCGCCAAGAAATTTGACGGCGTGTCCGATTCGTTCGGCGTGACCGGATACAACCTGCTGACCGGAACCAATCAAACCAACGTGGCGGTCATCTTCATGCCGCTCAAACCGTTCGAGCAGCGCGTCGGCAAGCCGGAGCTTTCCGCCAACGCGATGGCCGGCCAATTAATGGGGGCGTTCAGCCAGGTTCAGGAAGCGTTCACGATCGTCTTATCGCCGCCGCCGGTGCGCGGCATCGGACAGTCGGGCGGGTTCAAGCTTCAGATCGAAGACCGCACCGGCCGGGCATCGCCACAGGAACTTTCGTCGATCGCCAACACGATGCTGAACGACGCACGTCAGGATAAGCGGTTAAGCCCGCAGGCGCTCTTCACGACGTTTCGCGCGACCGTGCCGCAGCTCTTCGCCGATGTCGATCGAGTGAAAGCCAAGCAGCAGAACGTCGCCGTCACGGATATTTTCCAAGCGTTACAGGTTTATCTCGGCAGCTATTACATCAACGACTTCAACTACCTCGGCCGAACGTACAAGGTGATTGCGCAGGCTGACGGTGCCTTTCGAAAGACAGCCGCCGCGGTGGCGCAGCTTAAGACCCGCAACGCCGCCGGTCAGATGGTGCCGCTGGGCGCGGTGCTGAACATGAAAGACATCGCCGACGCCGAGCGTATCAACCGATATAATTTGTACCCATCGGTTGAGATCAACGGCGCGGCCCTCCCTGGCGTTAGCAGCGGGCAAGCGCTGGAGATCATGGATTCGATCGCCAAGAAAGATCTCCCGCAGGGCTTCACGTACGAGTGGACGGAGCTGGCGTTTCAGGAAACGACGGCCGGCAACACCGCGCTGTTCATCTTTCCGCTGTGCGTGCTCTTCGTCTTCCTCACGCACTCGGCCGAGTATGAGAGCTTCGCGTTGTCGTCGGCGATTATTCTCATCGTGCCGATGTGTCTGTTGTGCGGCATCGCGGGCGTCTATTTCACCCATTCGGACAACAATATTTTCACCCAGATCGGCTTCGTCGTGCTGGCCGGCATGAGCGTGAAGAACGCGGTATTGATCGTCGAGTTCGCCAAGCAGCAGCAGGAGCACAACCATAAAATGAAGGCGGCCGATGCCGCGATCGAAGCGGCCCGGCTGCGGCTGCGGCCGATTCTGATGACGAGCTTCGCTTTCATCTTCGGCGTGTTGCCGCTGCTGATCGCCACGGGCGCCGGCGCCGAGATGCGGCACGCGCTGGGCACGGTGGTTTTCTACGGCATGATCGGTGTCACGTTCTTCGGGTTGTTCTTGACTCCGGTCTTCTACACCGTCATCCGTAAGCTCACGGGAGACAAGCCGATGATCGCCCCCGGCTCACACGGCGCCGAGGGCGAGCCGGTTGAGCATTCGTGAGTGCGGTGTCTCTAAACGACTCAGGACGATTGCTTGGTAGCGCGGGTTTGAAGTTTCGTCGTCACGTGCCACGGATCCGCCGCTTGCGGCTTCGCGAGACGGGATTCCCGACATTTCGCATGTGTGGTTTTCGCGAAGCCGCAAGCGGCAAAAGGGTCCTGGTAGACAAAACAAATCCAAGACTGCACGCATTCCCCACGCAGCGATAACCGCATCGCTGCAACAAAATCGGACACACCATCAATCTGTGAGTCGATCAAACAGCGTCGGCTCCGCCACTTCGCTTGCGTCAACCGTTGCCGGTAGGCGCTTGGCCGTGTTGCTCGCGCTGTTGTAGATCTCTTCGATCCGGCTCAGTCGCTCGGCATCAAGCGGCCCCTTGTCCCAGCGGATGCGCTTGATCCGCGGGAAGCGCAACGCAAAGCCGCTCGCGTGGCGGGCGCTCGGCTGGATTTGATCGCACGCGATCTCCAGCACGATTTTCGGCGCGACTTGAAACACCCGCCCATTGTTTGAGATTGCCAGCTCCATGAACGTTTTCGTGAGCGTGGCGATCTCCTCGTCGGTGACCCCGCTGTAGGCCTTGCCGATATTCACGAGCCGCGCATCCTCGTTGGTCGCCGGCTCCTTGTCCCAAACGGCGAACGTGTAATCGCTCAACGAGTTTCGCCGCTTGCCATGCCCGTATTCCGCGGCCGTCACGACGCAGTCGAGCGTGGGAAGATGCGTCTTGAGCTTCAGCCACGCCTGCCCGCGCCGCCCGGGGGAGTAGGGCGACTGCGGGTCTTTGAGCATCAATCCTTCATTGCCCGCATCGCGTGCCGCGGCGAAGGCGGACTCGATTTCCTCGGCGCTGGCGACTTCTTTTACCTCACTGATGAGCATCGCGCAATCGCAGCGAAATTGGTGCAGCCGCTCACGGCGCTCGCGTAATGGCCGTTCCATCAGCAGCTCTTCGTTGCGGTAGAGCAGGTCGAACGCGATGAAGACCGCCGGATTGTCGCGAAGGATTTTCGCCGGCGGATTCTTCCGGCCGAGGCGCGTCTGAATGTGCGCGAAGGGCAGCACCCGGCCGTCGCGGTAGGGCGCGATTTCCCCATCGAGCAGGAAGCTGCCGGGAATCTGCCGAAGCTGCTCGACGACTTCGGGAAAACTATCGTCGGTGCGATCCATCGTGCGGGTGTAAATCGCAATCCGCGCCTGAACGCCTTCGCCGCTCTTATGGACCTGCGCGCGAATGCCGTCGAGCTTGTCTTCCGCAAAATAGGCGCGGCCCCCGGCGGTCGCTGCCGCTTCGGCCGCAGTCTCCTGGGGGGTAGCCAGCATGAATTGAACGGGATGAAACAGCGTGAAGGCCGCGCTGCTGAGCGCGTCGTGCTTTGCAAGGATCGCGACTTCATCGAGGTCGCCGATGAGAAATTGCGTGCGCTGAATTTCGGCCAGCGGCTTTTCAAACGCCGCCGCCACGCCCGCCTGCAGGACGCCTTCGCGGACGCCGGTGCGGAGGTCGGAAAAAATAACCTTAGCGAGATAGGCCGCCTCGCGTGGTTGGGCGCAACGCGCGAGTAATCGCGAAACGATCTCGCGTTTCCGCGATTGGTTGCCAGTGGACGAGAGCAGCTCAAACGCCGCCGCCATTTCCGCCAGCGTGAGCGGCTCGCCGCTCGCGGCGATGGTGCGGTGCGAGTTCCAAACGACGGCCAGCGCCTCGCCAAGTTCGCCGCTGCGAATCGCCAGCGTGCGCAGCTCGGCCGGCTCGATGGCGAGCAACGACAACGACGCATCGCGCAAAATCGCGCCGCTCACGCCCAGCACGTGTTCGGTCGTCGTCGGAAAAATCCGCCCGCCCGCATAGCGGACAGCCAGCTTCAGATCGGCTTCATTCAGGGGCCGAAAATAGTCGGCGAGGATGCGCTGCTTCTCCAGCTTTTTAGTCGTCGCCGCCGCCTGATCCATGACGGCGGCAAATTGAACAAGCATGGCGCTGGGCATGCCCGGATCATAGTGCGGTCGTCACGGCGCGCGTCTACTTGGCTGGTTTCACTTCCGCGCTGGCGACGGTCATGGTGTATTGCATGGTGACCTTCGCGCCGACTTTCAGCTCGCCATTGACGACAGCCTTTTCGTCACGATTCAACTCCCACTTTTCGCCGTCCGGCTTTTGCACCGTGATGGTGTCGTCGGTCATCTCGATGACGACGCCGGTCACCTGGTACTTCTTTGCACCGGCGGCGAGAGCGAACGTCGACGTGAACAACACGGCGATCACCAAAAATGTCGTCAGAAAACGATTACGCATCGGAAAGCTCCCAAAAGACTGGCGGCCGCGTTCAACGGGGCGGATCAACGTGGCCCGCTTGTTAAGGACGGTAACATTGCCGGCTTGCGACAGCAATTGATGAAAAGCGTCGCTGCCGTCAAATCAAATCACGGTCGTTTCGCACCGGTATCGCTGCTACGATCGCTTCGCAGCCATGACTTCGTCGCCTCAACGTAAGCACTATTTTCGCCGGTTTCTTTCGTACACGCTCGACTACAAATCGCTGCTGGCGATGTCGATTGTCATGGGGTGGCTGAAGTTCGGGATGACCTACACCTTCGCCTGGGTGGCCGGCGAGGCGATTGATAAGGTGATCAAACCGGTGGTGCCGGCGACCGATGCCCAGCGCATTCACTGGCTGTGGGGGCTTGTCGCGGCAGGGATGCTTTTTTCGCTCCTGCACGCGATTTCAACGTTCGGCCGCAGCTACTACACCGCGAAGATCGGCAACCGGATCATCGCCGATTTGCGGCAGGATCTGTTCGATCATCTGCATCGCCTCTCGCTGCATTTTTACGCCAAGCAGCGCAGCGGCAGCATCGTGTCGCGATTGATCAACGACATTCAAACCGCCAGCCAGATTGTGAACGGCGGGCTCGTGACGGTCATCATGGACCTATTCACGACGATGCTGGGCGTGATTCTGCTGATGCAGATTTCGTGGAAGATGACGGCCGCGACGATGGCGGTGCTGCCGATTTATGCGTTCACATACAAAAAGTTAAACCCACGGGTGAAGGAAGCGAGCCGGCGCGTGCAGTCGCAGATCAGCAAGATCAGCGGCAGCGTGCAGGAGCGAATGGCGGGCATCAGCGTCGTCAAAACTTACGCCGCGGAAGAACGCGAAAGCGAGCGATTTCATGAAGATACCGAAGAGCACTTCGACCGTGTGCTGCATCAGACGAGCCTGAGCGCGATGGTGAATGCATTCAGCGAAGGGCTGATGGATGTCGGGCAGATTCTGGTCACCGGCGTCGGCGGATACTTGGCACTGCGTGGGAAAATCTCGCCGGGCGATGTGGTGAAATTCCTCGGATATTTAAGCGTGATGTACACGCCGGTGCGGCGATTCGCGGAAGTCAACATCGTCTATCAGCAGAGCCTCGCCGCAATCGAGCGCGTGTTCGAGGTGTTCGATATCACGCCGAAGATCGTGGAGAAGCCGGACGCGACGAACGCCTCGCCGCAGCTTGGCAATGTTGTGTTCGAAAATGTGTTGTTCGATTACGGGACGGACAGCGACGAGTCGCGCGCGAGCCTGGAGGAGGCGCACACGCTGGCGGAACTTACGGCGACCGAGAAGCACGACAAGCTCGACCGCGAGTTACGCAAGCGGCCGGTGCTGGAAGGGCTGGACTTCGCTGTCGAGCCGGGCGAGCGCGTGGCGCTGGTCGGCCCTAGCGGTGGCGGGAAGACGACGCTCGTTTCACTCTTGCCACGGCTGTATGACGTGACCGACGGCCGGATTCTGATCGATGGCGTCGATGTGCGCGATTATCGATTGAAGCCGCTGCGCAGCGCGATCGGCATCGTGCAGCAGGATTCGTTTTTGTTCACCGGGACGATCAGCGAGAACATCGCCTACGGCCGCCCGGATGCGAGCGAGGCGGACATCGTCGCCGCGGCCCGCGCCGCGAATGCGCACGGATTTATCTCCGCGCTCCCCGACGCATACAACGCCATGCTCGGCGAGCGCGGGGTGAACCTGTCGGGCGGGCAGCGACAGCGCATCAGCATCGCGCGGGCGATTTTAAAAGATCCGCGGATTCTCATTCTCGACGAAGCGACCAGCGCGCTCGACAGCGAAAGCGAATCGCTCGTGCAGGAAGCACTCGCGCGATTGATGGTAGGGCGAACCTGCTTCATCATCGCGCATCGGCTGAGCACCGTGCGCGACGCGGATCGGATTTTCGTGCTCGACGCGGGAAAGATCGTCGAGGTCGGGAAACACGAGGACTTGGTGTCGCGCGGAAATTTGTACGCGCGGTTGGTGAAGCAACAGTTTGGCGGGGAAGCCATGCTGCGCGCCGTAAGCTAACTCCTCTCCAGTACTCTGGGGAGAGGCGGGGAGAGGGGTCTTTAACCTTCGCAATATCGAGGTGAAGACCCCTCACCCTACCTCTCCCCCGAGTACGGGGGAGAGGAGTAAGACTGGTCAGCCCAATAAAAAATGTGCGGAATCGCCGGCATCATTGCGTGGGATGAAACGTATCGCGTGTCGCGCGAGCGGCTGCTGGCGATGAGCGCCGCCATCGCCCATCGCGGCCCGGATGGCGAGGGGATTTTCCTCACGCGCGAGCACGAACCGATCACCGTCGACACGCCTCAGGTCGGGTTCGCGTTTCGCAGGCTCGCGATTCTCGACCCCGACGCGCGCGCGATGCAGCCGTTCACGATCGGCTCGCAAACCATTGTCTTCAACGGCGAAATCTACAACTACCGCGAGCTGCGCGAGGAGGTGAAAAAACTTCGCCCCGACTACGAATGGCGAACGACGGGCGATACGGAAGTACTGTTGCTGGGGTATTCGATTTTCGGCGAGAAGTATCTCGACAAGCTGAACGGCATGTTCGCGCTTGCGATCTGGGATGATGTGAAACATTCGATCTTTCTCGCTCGTGATCGAATGGGACAGAAGCCACTTTACATCCATCGCAACGACCGTTTCCTCGCGTTCGCGAGCGAGCCGTCGGCGGTCGATATAGCTCTGGACTTAACAGCAGAAAAGCTCCGTCCGGAAACGCTGGTCGACTACCTTCGATATGGCTGCGGTATCACCGCGAGTCTCAGTCGATATCAACTTATGCCGGCATCGTGCGCGCGATACGCTGCTGGGAATGATCTCGATGCTCATGAGTATTTCGATCAAGACTTCGATCAAGACGATGGGCGGAGATTGTCCGTGAACGCGACTCGCTCTCTCGTCGAGCAAGCCGTTCATCGCCAGCTCGTTTCCGACGTTCCGCTTGGCGTGTTTCTTTCGGGCGGCATTGATTCGAGCATCGTCGCGCTGTGCGCCCGCCAATGCGGGCCGGTGAAGACGTTCAGCATTGCGTTCGATGATCCGCGGTATGACGAGAGTGTTTATGCGGAGAAAGTAGCGAAGCATCTGGGGACCGAACACCACGTGTTCCGTGTCACGCCTGATGCCGCGGAAGATCTTCCAAAAATCGCGACGGCGTTCGGCGAGCCGTTTGCGGATTCGTCGATCATCCCGACGTATTACCTCTGCCGGGAAACGCGTAAGCACGTGACCGTCGCGCTCAGCGGCGATGGCGGCGATGAACTGTTCGGCGGATATGAGCGCTACCGCGCGATGTATCTCGCCAGCAAATTGCAGTGGCTGCCAAACTTCGCGCGACGAATGTTTGTCTCGACCAATTCGCATCCGAAATCGCTGCGCGCCAAATGGACACGCTTCGCAAAGTCGCTCGACCAATCGCCCGCGAAGCGCTACGCAAGTTACATGCGGTTCTTCGACGATGCGATGCTGCGTGAATTGCTGATCGATGGGGCTGGGTTGGATCAATCCGATCCGATCGCGATGAAGTTCGAACAGTTCATGAACGACGGCCGCGATGAAGTACAGGCGGCGCTGGCGGCGGATCGCGTCACGTACCTGCCGAACGATCTGCTGGCCAAGGTCGATCGCTGCTCGATGCTCAATTCGCTCGAAGTGCGCAGCCCGTTCATGGATCACGAGCTCGTGCGATTCGCGGCCGGTTTATCGACGAAGCGACTTTTGCAAGGCGGCGGGAAGCGCATGCTGCGCGAAGCGTTCGCGAAGGACTTGCCGTGGTTTGTATTCAAGCGGAAGAAGATGGGTTTTGCCGTGCCGATCGGCGAGTGGTTTCGCGGGCCATTGCGCGACATGCTTCGGGATTATCTGTTCGCGAAAGATTCGGTCGCGAGCCGCACGTTCAAGAAGCTGCCGCTGCAAACCTTGGTGGATGATCACGAGCGCGGACGAGCCGATCATTCGCAACGGCTGTTTGCGTTGTTGATGCTGGAGCTGACCGCCCTGTCTGCTCTCTCCGTACGCGGGGAGAGGCCGGGAGAGGGGTCTTGAGCTAATCGCGAAATGCGCGGACCCCTCTCCCATCCTCTCCCCGCAGACGGAGAGAGGGGGTAAGACCCGTTAAACGTTTCGTGGTCGATGACCGAAGATAACGGTGAGTTCTGTGCGCGCTCGTTGCATCGTCACGTAGTTCGTCCGATAACTGAATGCCATTCATGATCAGCGTCGTCGTCCCCATCTACAACGAGCAGGAGAATCTGCCGGAGCTGCGCCGTCGCGTGACGGCGGCCCTCGATTTAACGGGCGATAGCTGGGAGTTGGTGCTCGTCAACGACGGGTCGCGCGACGCGTCGCCGGAGATGATGCGGCAGATGAACGTCGAGGACGATCGCATCAAGGCGGTGTTTCTCTCACGAAACTTCGGCCACCAACCCGCTGTGACGGCCGGCATCCATTCCGCGCGTGGCGATTGCGTGATTCTCATCGACGGCGATCTGCAAGACCCGCCGGAGGTCATCCCCGCGATGGTGACCAAGTGGAAGGAAGGCTTCCAGGTCGTGCTCGGCGAGCGCAAGAGCCGTCAGGACGGCGGCACGCGCGGTCTTGGTTTCCGACTTTTCTACCCGCTGTTCCGCCGCGTCAGCGATCTGCCCAGCGCGCCCGATGCGGGCATTTTCGGATTGATGGACCGAAAGGTCGTCACAGAATTTAACAAGCTGCCGGAACGCAATCGCTTCATTCCGGGATTACGTAGCTGGCTGGGTTTCAAGCAGGGCAGCGTTTATTACGACCGTCAGGATCGCGCCGCCGGCAAGCCCAAGCAGACGCTTCGCAAGCTCATCAAATACGCGATGGACGGCATGGTGAGCTTCAGCTACAAGCCCCTGCGGGCCGCGACCTACCTGGGGTTTCTCGTCAGCATTTTCGCGTTTCTCGCCGGCATGTATTACATCGTGAGCTTCTTCGCGATGCGCAAGCCGCTCACCGGCTTCACGACGACCATTGTCGCGGTGCTTTTTCTCGGCGGCATCCAGTTGATCTGCACCGGCATCCTCGGCGAATACATCGGCCGGGTGTACGAAGAGATCAAGCAGCGTCCGCTGTACATCATTCAGGAAAAGCTGGGCCTTTAAGCCGATGCCCGTCGAGATCTATGAGAGGTCGATGCAGGGCGACCGCACCCTCGACGATCCGGCATTTCCTCCTCTCTCCGTATGCGGGGAGAGGTTGAGAGAGGAGGCGTTTTCGAGCGAAAGAAAGACCCCTCTCCGCGCCTCTCACTGCGTACGGAGAGAGGTGAAGGAGAGAATGCGGTTACCCTGGAGGTCGATAAAGGTAGCTCGTTACCTGTTTCCCAAAATCGCCCTCCGGCTTATCATCCGATTCGGATCGAATTTTCCGAATAGCAAGGATGCTGGTCATGATCGTACGCCTTCACACGTCAATCGCTTTATTGCTCATCGCACTTGCCGGCTGCTCCGGTCGGCCGCAGCTTTTTCCGAATTCGGACAAGGCGTTGCAGAAAACGTCGACCGAATTCGCCGCCGATGCGTCGCGGCGATTTCCGTACAAGCTCGATGTCCCGCGTGGCGGCAGTGCGAGTGCCCGCGCGCAGGTCGCCTACTGGACCGACGTGATCGAGATCAGCAATTTGTCAGACGAAGACTGGCACGATGTCGAGATGTGGGTGAACCAGTCCTACGTCGTCTTCCTGCCGAATATGGAGGCCCACAAGCTAAAGCACATCACGTTCCAGATGATCTTCAACGACAAGGGTACTTCCTTCCCCACATCCGGCGCGCATGTCGACAAGCTGGAAATCCTGCGTGATGGAAAGATGTACGACGTGACCTCGCAATTGGTGGATTGATGCGTTGATGCGAATGGATTGACATCAAAGCATCAAGTTGAGAGAATCCTTGGATGCGAACGACCCTGACGCTAGACGACGACGTTGCGAAGATGCTCGATCGCGCTCGTAAGCGTTCTCCGCTTGGCTACAAGCAGTTGGTTAACGATTTGCTGCGAGCGGGACTAAGTCAGTCTTTAAAACCAAAGCCGGCAAAGCGTCTTTTCAAGACGACGGTGCATAGTTCAGGACGTTGTCTGGTCGGCTCGATCGATAATATTGAAGAAGTGCTAGATTTGGTCGAAGGGCCGCTACGTCGATGATTCTCATCGATGCAAATTTACTGTTGTACGCGTCGCACGATTATTTTGCACAGCACAAGAATGCGATTCGTTGGCTCGACGAACAACTGAACGGCTCGACGCCGGTTGGAATTCCCTGGCCTTCGCTGCTGGCATTCGTCAGGTTGTCGACGCAACCGAGGGTGCTCGAAAAGCCCCTGAATGTCGTTGAGGCGTGGCGTCAAGTCGAACAATGGCTCAGTGTGGATAAGGTTTGGACGCCATCTCCCACCGATGCTCACCAGAGCGTGTTGGCGCGACTGTTAAAAAGCACGTTCATGACGTCAAATCTCGTCAACGATGCTCATCTCGCGGCGCTGGCGATTGAACACGGGCTGCTTCTCTGTTCTGCGGATAACGATTTCGCCCGGTTTGATGAAGTGAAGTGGTCAAATCCACTCAAGAACGCGTAATCAGCAGCACTCCGCAAACGCCACGCCGACGCTGGCTAACATCTGTACGGCGTTGTCGTGATAAAGCTTTTGCAGCACGTCGGTTGGAAGTGCCAATCCACGCAGCGTCGGCTGCTTGTCGGCCGGCAGGTCGGGATCATAAATCGGGCTCGGACCCTGATAGGCCGTGTCCCACAGTTTGCGGTGGCACCAGAATCGGCTGGCGAGAAAGTCGAACCCGCGGTCGTCGCCGCTGACCTGATCTGAGCCGAACAAAATTCGGTCCTGGTTGCGAATGAAGAATTCCCTCGCGGCATCACGGCGAGCGCTGATTTCGCGCACCATCCATCGGGTCGCGCTGCAATCAAGATATAAATTCGGAAACCGATCCAGCAATGATTGCAGGCGAGGCAGATCCTCCGGATTGCCGCCGAGGTGCGCGCCCAGCCAGGGATGATCGCGATGTTCTTCGAGCATCGCTTCCCACATCTGGTAATGCCGCTCGCGCGTGCCGTAGCGGGCGTGGTCGGTGTATTTGCTGTCGTACCAAGTCGTCGGATCGCCCACGTGGGACATCAGGATCATGCCGCGCGATTTTGCGTCGGCAATGATTTTTCGGATGCCCGGCGACTCGAAGGAATACTTCCGCGCGTCCATCGTTCCCGGGGCCATGTGAAACTTGATGATGCGCGAACCGAGGTTGTAGAACGATTCAAGGCGGCGATGCCAATCATCCCAGTCGATTTCCGTCCACTTCGGGATGGCGATGAACTGGAGACGGTTCGGATATTCCCGTTGCAGCAGGATCGCCTCTTCGAGCGGCGTCATTGTGATGAATACATCCAGACCATAGTGGGCTGCCGCTTCAAACCACGCCGGGGCGTGGCGAGCGGCAAAAAGGTGGCAATGGGCGTCGATGATCAGCCCGCGCGCGGTCGGGCGGGGCATCGGCTTACGAAAATCGAGGCTGGAACGGTTGAAATCCTTGGCAATGGCTGGCGCGAGCACCGTGGCCGTCGCGGCAGTCGCGGCAGAGGGTTTTGCGGAAGTGTCGGCCGTCGTCATCGTCATATCAGCCGAAGAAAATTACGCGTTCAACTGCTGGAAGTCCATGAGCGGCCGGCGCGATCGAATGCTTCGGCGCGAAATGCGTCGCATTCCTTAATTTCGGGCGATTTTAACAACTCCGCACACGGCCAGCCCGCAGGGCAACCGCATTCTGGATGATTTCGTTTTTTCTCCTCTCCCTGTACTCGG
>CAXSBN010000001.1:183347-191696 GCA_964236135.1 uncultured Phycisphaerae bacterium | reverse complement strand
CACCCTGCCTCTCCCCGAGTACAGGGAGAGGAGTTAATAGAATGCGGTTGCCCTGCAGATCGCGCCTGAGTAATTGTGCCTCCTTTGCTAAGGACCAGCGAATCGCCGTAGAATTGCATACCTATGGCGACGAATGTTCAGGTTCCGGGAATGGGCGATTCGGTAAGCTCGGCTGTGCTGATCAAGTGGCACAAGACCGACGGGCAAAGCGTATCGCGCGATGAACCGCTGTGTGAGTTGGAGACCGACAAAGCGAACGTCGACGTGCCTTCACCGGGGGCGGGCGTGTTTAAGCGCATCGCTAAGGAAGGCGCGAAGGTCAACGTCGGCGAGACGATCGCGACGATCGATGCGAATGGGAGTGTCGCGAAGGCGCCAGCGAGTTCGCCGGAGAAGTCTGGTGAATCAAAAGCGCCGGCGCCGGTGCGGACGCCGCCGAAGGCCGCGGAATCGAAACCGGTTGCAAATGCGTCGATTGAAGATTTATCGCCGGCGGTGCGTCGGTTGGTTGAAGAGCAGGGCGTCGATCCGTCGAAAGTGACCGCGAGCGGACCGGGCGGGCGGATCACGAAAGAAGATGTGTTGAAGTATCTCGAGAGCCAGCCCTCCGGCTCGCAGCCGCAGAATGTTGAGAAAGCCCTTCGACCCAGCTCAGGGCAGGCAGACCACCCCGAAACGCGCGAGGCCAAAAAGCCGGCAATCGACGCCGAGCCCGCGGCCGCCGCGACCATTGTCACGCCGCCCGCGCAGGGAACGGACGGCCCGATTCGTCGAGTGGCGATGAGTAAAATTCGTAAGAAGATCGCCGAGCGTCTCGTGAACGCACAGCAGACGGCGGCCATTCTCACGACGTTCAACGAAGTCGATCTTGGGAACGTGATGGCGCTTCGCGCGAAGTACAAAGAGACGTTCGAAAAGAAGCACAAGATCGGCCTGGGCTTCATGAGCTTTTTTGCAGAGGCCGTGGCGCTGGCGCTGAAGGAATTCGAGCGCGTCAACGCCAGCATCGATGGCGACGACATCGTTTATCATGATTACGTGCATCTGGGCATCGCCGTGAGCACCGAGCGCGGGCTGGCCGTGCCGGTGCTGCGGAACGCTCACGAGATGTCGTTCGCGAAAATCGAAAGCGAGATCAAGCGGTTGGCCACCGCCACGCGCGACGGCAAGCTGGGACTGGCCGAGCTGTCAGGCGGCACGTTCACGATCACGAACGGCGGCGTGTTCGGATCGCTGCTCAGCACGCCGATCCTCAATCCGCCGCAAGGCGCGATTCTGGGCATGCACAAGATCCAAGACCGCCCGATGGCGATCGCCGGCAAGGTCGAAATCCGCCCGATGATGTACCTCGCGCTGAGCTACGATCACCGCCTCATCGACGGCCGGGAGAGCGTCAGTTTCCTGGTGCGGTTGAAAGAATACCTGGAAGACCCGGCAAGGTTGATGTTGGAAGTTTGAAAAGTGGGCGGTGGGCAGTGGGCAGGAAGAAGCGTCAGAGTGTTGGGTCTTCTCTTCCTGCCCACCGCCCACTGCCCACCGCCCACTGCCTCACGCTGCCAGCGGCTGTGGGTGATAGCCCACCGTGCAGACGAACGTCTTTAGCGCTGCATGAACCGACGGGCAGATTGCCCAGCCGATTTTCTTCTCCATGATGGATGACACTTCGTCATCCGTCAGGTCCTGCCGATACGGGCGCTTCGCGGTCAGGGCTTCGAACACATCCGCGACATGCAGGATGCGCGCCGGCTGGCTGATCTGCTCGCCACTCAGGCCGCGATGATAGCCTTTGCCGTCAAGTTGCTCGTGATGCGCCGCCGCGAGATCGGCGAGGTTTCGGAAACCATCCACGCGCGACAAAATTTCGTGTGTATACACCGTGTGCCGCTTCATCTCGGTATACTCCTCGTTCGTCAGCTTTGCGGGCTTGTCGAGGATCATGTTGCTAATGCCCAGCTTGCCGATGTCGTGTACAAGCGCGGCGCGGCGGATGTAGCGAATCTCCTGCACGCTGTACCCAAGCACCAACGCGATCCCCGACGACACTTTCGCGACGCCCTCGCTGTGGCGAAACGTCCACGGGCTTTTCGCGTCGATGACCTGGCTGAACGCCTCGGCGATGCGGTCGAGGCGCTGCTCGTCGGCATCAATCGAATGCTCCTGGGGATCAAATCGAGAGACGGCCGAGCTTGGATCGGAATTGTGGAACGTCGCCCAGAAGGCCGAGTCGGCTTCGATGTTCTCCACGATGTCGCAGAGTGTCGGATCGAACCACGTGCCGCTCCGTTCCCGCACCATCTGCATCGCGGCTGGAATGCCGTGTTGCGTGATGAAGACTTCGACCGTCTGTGAAATGCCGAGGATGCGCGCCAGCAGCGGAATGTCATCGCCCCGCAGGCCGGCGGGATGACCCGCGCCGTCCCAGTGTTCGTCAAGACTGCGGATGGCGTTGGCGGTAAGCTCTGGAAATTGCAATTCCCTGGCGATCTTCGCGCCGCGGTCACAGCGCAGCTCGATCAATGCCTTGGCTTCCTTCTGTCCGCCTATCGCGACGCGGGCGAAATGCCGGAATTTATTCACCCACGAGCCCCGGGTCGCCACGTTCCGCGCGATATACATCGTCGAAGCAGCCAGGCTCGTCCAGTTGACGGTCTTCACCGATTTTTTTAATTCGCGGTCGTCGGCGCCGAACAGATAGCACATCTTGCCGGCGTTGCTCGAGCAGCCGAGGTCTTTCATCAGCAGCGCGTAAAAGAGCGCCGACGACTGCGTTTCATCCAGCCGAAGTTCCTGCGCGATCCGCATGCCCAACATGCAGCTCCGGGCGGCATGCCCCTTGGGCTGACCTTCAGTGATGTCCAGCGCGTACGACAAGGCCGATATGACTTCGGAAAGCTTCACGCGCGCCGAGACCTGATCCGTGCCGAAGGAATCGGGAATTCGAATGGACATACATCTCTCCCGAGAAATTATCGGGAAGAATGGAGCGCCGGATAACCGCGACGTAGAGGCGCACGGCTAATCTGAAAAGTCGTAAGATTCTCGGACTTAGTTGCGAATTGAATCGACGCATTTCTGAGCGTCTGCGACGCAACGTGAAGGATTTTCGACACGGTGATCTTCATTTCCACAAATTCAGATCGAGACACCGGGCGAATACCTGAAGAGGACGGAGGCCTACGTACGAAGATAATTATGGCAACTAGGACGATTCGATTGCCCGATTCCAAGCACATCCGGCTTCGTCGGCTTGCGGCGAGTCATGGCGCAAGCCCCAACAAGCTTGTCGATGAATGGGCAAGCATGGCGTTGGCGCAGTTCGACGCCGAAACTCGCTTTATGGTCCGCAGCGCTCGAGGCGATGCGAAGCGCGGGCTGGCGCTGCTGGATAAGCTCGACGCGGCTTCAAGAATGAAAAAGACGAAGCGATGAGATGAATGACGTTGTCCTGACGGAGCCGATGCGACTGAAGAATCTCAGATGACCGAGTCGCTTGGTCGGGGAGATTCTTCAGTCGCTAATGCTCATCTGAATGACAATTTTAGAGCAGGTCGTTGGAAGCCGTTGGAGCAAGCGTGCGCGGGCACCCTGTCATTCAGAAACCGACGTCGATGATGTCGCTGTCGCCGGCGTCGCCGGCTGCGTCACCTCTCGAACGGCCTGTGACCGCACGGGAAGCTCCAGCGCCGCGGCGACGATTTCCTGCTCCTCGAGCTGGTGCACCTTCAGCGACCCCGCCGCCGGACTGGCCGCCTCTTCGCGGCCGACGTAGTTGAGCACGACATTGTCGGGCAGCATGTCGAGCAATCGCGGAAACATGAAGCTCCACGCGCCGCGGTTCTTTGGCTCTTCCTGAACCCAGAGCACTTCCTCGCGACGGCCATATTTTGATAAGACGGCCGCGAGTTCTTTTTGCGGGAAGGGATACAACTGCTCAACACGGACGATCGCGACATTCTCGCCCAGCGCGCCCGCGCTGCCTTCGAGCTTCTTGTCCGTCGCCTTCATGCGGGCGGCGTGCAGTGTGTAGTACACCTTCCCCGCACATAAAATCACTCGCCGCACTTTCGGCGGATCGACGATCGTCACATCGTCGATTACCAACTGAAGCTGGCCATCGGTGAAATCTTCGATCTTTGAGGCGCTCGGCTCGTAACGCAGCAATGCCTTGGGCATCATGCAAATCAGCGGCTTGCGGAACTTGCGCGTCACCTGCCGCCGCAGCAGATGAAAATATTGTGCCGGCGTGCTGGGAATCGCGACCTGCATATTCTCTTCGGCGCACAGCGCAAGAAATCGCTCGACATATGCATTCGAGTGTTCCGGACCCATGCCTTCATAGCCGTGTGGAAGCAGCATCACCAGGCCGCTCATGTAGTTCCACTTGCTTTCCGACGCTGCCAGAATCTGATCGATGATCGGCTGCGCGCCGTTCACGAAATCGCCAAACTGCGCTTCCCAAATGACGAGGTGTCTGGGGTCGGCGGAACTATAACCCCATTCAAAGCCGAGCACCGCGAACTCGCTCAGCATCGAATTCATGATGTCGAATCGGCCCTGCTTTCCGGGCGGCGCAAGATTCGACAACGGCGTGTACGTGTTTCCGTCGTTGAAGTCGTGTAGCACCGCATGGCGATGGCTGAACGTGCCGCGCTCCACATCCTGACCCGTAAACCGAACGGGCTTGCCCTCCAGCAGGAGAGAGCCGAGCGCGAGCATTTCGCCGCAGCCCCAGTCGATGCCCTTCCCGGTTTTAATCATTTCCGCGCGTTGGGCGACGAGCTTGCCCAGCTTGGGATGAATCGTAAACGACTCCGGCATTCTCGCCTGCGATTCGCCGATGCGATTCAGCACGTCGCGCGACACGTTGGTCTTCGCCGACCAGTCGTTGCCCGCTCGGCTAAGCCCTTTCCAGACGCCGCCAAAATTCGGAATTTTCGCCCGCGGCCGAACTTCTTCCGCGAGCTTGCGCGCGTTATCGAGCCGATCGATCACCTTCTGCTTCATCGTCGCCAGCTCGTCCTCGCTGACCACGCCCTGCTTCAACAACTGCTCGGCATAGCGAGCGCGCGTCGTCCCGTGCGATTTGATCTGCCGATACATCACCGGCTGCGTGAATTCCGGTTCGTCGGTTTCATTGTGACCGTGACGGCGATAACACCACAAATCGAGCAGCACATCGCATTTGAACTCCTGCCGAAACTCGATGGCGAGCTTGGCGGCGTGGACGACTGCCTCGGGGTCGTCGCCGTTCACATGAAAGATCGGTGCCTGAATTGCCTTGGCCATGTCTGTCGGATACGGCGTGAAGCGCCCCTGCTGCGGCGGCGTCGTGAAGCCGATCTGATTGTTCACAATGATGTGAATCGTCCCGCCGGTGCGATAGCCCGGCAGTTCCGACAGGCTCAGTGTTTCAGCCACCACGCCCTGCCCGGTGAACGCCGCGTCGCCATGAATGCAGATCGGTACGACCCGGCTGCGCCCGGTGTCGCCGAAGATGTTCTGCTTGGCGCGTACGATGCCTTGCATGATCGGGTTGATGAGTTCCAGATGGCTTGGATTCGGCACCAGCGACACCTTGGCCGACAGATCGCCGCTCAGAGGCCGTTCGTTCGCATAACCAAGATGGTATTTCACGTCGCCGTCGCCCATGAGCGGAAGCGCGGCACTAGTCCCCATGAATTCCGAAAGCATCGCTTCGTACGGCTTGTTCAGCACATGCGCCAGCGTGTTGAGGCGCCCGCGGTGCGCCATGCTCATGATAAATTGTTCGCCGCCTTTTTCCGCGCCGAAGTCGATGATCTCGTTCAGCATCAACACCAGGCTCTCAGCCCCTTCAAGACTGAAGCGCTTGGCGCCGATGAAGACGCGATGCAGATACTGTTCGAACTCTTCGGAGGCGATCAGCTCGAAGAGAATCTTCTTCTTCCCCTCGGCCGACATGGGCGGCTGGTTCAGTTCCGGCTCCATGCGCTGAAGCAGCCATTCGCGTTGATCGCGATCGGAAATATTGATGAATTCAATTCCGAGGTGGCAGCAATACGTTTCGCGCAGCTTCTCGACGAGGTCGCGCAGCGTGCCGTTCGTCGGGCCGTAAAAACTCCCCTTACCGACGACGCGGTCGAGATCCGCTTCGCTCATGCCGAAATTGTCGAGCGCGAGCAACGGATGATTGGGACGGTCGTGCCCCAGCGGATCAAGTTTGGCAACGGCGTGGCCCATTTCGCGATAGGTGTGCACGAGATCAAACACGCCCATCGTCAGCGGCAGCGCGGGCACTTCGCCCGCGGCGTCGGCGGCCTTGGCGGTGTGCACCTCGCTCGCGGCCAGACGCGACAACCCTACTTCAAATCCAGAAAAGAACGCCTGCCATGTATCATCTACCGACCGCGGATCTTTTCGGTATCGCTCGAATTGCTGGTCGATGTAGTCGGCGTTGGCTCGGTTGACGAAATCAAAAGGCTCCATGAACGTTCAGCTCCCAATCGCTCACACGGCAGGCGATCAACAGCGAGATGCGGTAATCCTCGTCCAGCGTGTGGACGACACACCAGCGCGCAACCGGGTGAGATGCGCGTTGGGGATTCTACGCATGGTCGGTCTTCGAATTCTATCGACCCAACCGCTACAGATAAAAGGGTTCCGTCGCGTTACAAAACGAAATTCATGAATTCCGCAGTCGCAACGCCGCTTAAGATGCACTGCATCAGACCGAATTCGAATGAAAAGGCGGCAGACGATTCGCTAAAGGAGCTTTATGCCCGTTGAAATGAATGCTATTTATCTCGGCCGACTCCGCTGCAACGCAACCCATGGCCCCAGCAAAGCGACCGTCACCACCGATGCTCCGTCCGATAATATGGGGCGTGGCGAGGCATTCTCGCCCACGGATATGGTGGGCGTGGCGTTGGGGACGTGCATGCTCACGACCATGGGCATCGCCGCACAACGGGCGAGCATCGACATGACCGGCGCGACCTGCCGCATCGTGAAAGACATGATCGCCGACCCCGCCCGAAGAATCGGTAGTCTGCACGTCGAAATCAAAATGCCGGCGGCGCTGTCAGAAGACAACCGCCGCAAACTCGAGGCGGCCGCAATGGGATGTCCGGTGCATAAAAGTCTGCATCCGGATGTAAAGTTGCCGGTGACGTTTATCTACAAGTGAATTGAATTGCGGCTTGCCGTTTCGCAAGACAATCTGCGCGATACTTTGCACGATTTCTACCGCGAAGCCGCAAGCGGCAAAAGGCTCATCATTCCCATTCCTCAACCGATCGCGGCCAATCCTTTTTCAGGAGGCGCGACATCGAGCGGTCGGCCAGCACGACACAGCCGGTCTGACACCTCGGGCAATAATTCGTTTCATTCTCGGCGTATTGAATCCGTTGCACCTTTGTGCCGCACACGGGGCAGGGGTGACCGAACTTTCCGTGGACGGCAAATTCAGGACGAAACGCAGTCACGTCGCCGGGGCCGGGAAACTTTTCATCGAATTCATCGATCAGTTTTTTCGTCCATCGCGAAAGCAGATTTCGCGCGGCATCGAACAATCGCGCGATCTCCTCATCGCTCAGCTTCTTCGTCAACTTAATTGGCGACAACTTTGCGGCGTGGAGAATTTCGTCGCTGTACGCGTTGCCGATCCCGTCAAACACGCGTGGATTCGTCAGCGTGCGCTTGATCGTGTGATTTTCTTCGCGAAGCGCTGCCGCGAATTGCGCAAGATCAATACTGAGGAGGTCGATCCCGCCAGGATTCAACGCACGCAGCGCCGCATCGCCGCGAACCAAATGAAGTGAAGCGCGCTTCTTTGGGCTTGATTCGACCAGTAGAAGCGCGCCGTTTGAAAAGTCGAACGTTGCAAGACCGATTTTCCCGGGTGATTTCGTCCCGAGCTTATCGCTCCAACGCAATCGTCCCGCGATCATCAGGTGCATGACGAGAAACAATTCATCGCCGAACTCGAAAACGATGCGCTTTCCGATTCGATTCAAGTTCTCAACGCGAAGCCCTTCGATCGTTTCGATCGATGGCTCGAAGGTGCGCAGCACAAACGGACTGATGATGCGAATACGCTCGACCGTTTTCCCGACGACGCGCGACTGAAGCGCGTGCAGATACAGGGAGATGTCGGGAAGTTCGGGCACTGACTCAGTTTACTGAATCTCCTCGTTGAGCCCCGTCGCTCGCGACAGGATTTCTCCTGGTTGTCGAGACGTCCGAGTCATCCCCAAGACTCCCGTCGCAAGCGACGGGGCTAAACGAGGAGTGCGACGTGCAAAATGCTTACTTCCCCGGATGCTCTTTCAAATCCGCGCGCACTTCCTCGAGCGCCTGAACGACATAACT
>CAXSBN010000001.1:0-183337 GCA_964236135.1 uncultured Phycisphaerae bacterium | reverse complement strand
ACCAGCACCGGGATGTTTTCCATCCAGCGCTTTTCACCGGTCCAACTTCCATCCGGTTGCTGCAGCGCGGCGATCTTCGTGATCATTTCCACGCGCCAATCGTGTGCGCTGCCTTTGTCATCGGTGATCGTCGGCTCGTCGTAGGCGTTGAGGGCTTTCGACATGGTCAGGAAGTAGTAGTACAGGCCGTTCTTTGACTTGGTGGGATCTTCGTCACCCATGCCGGGGTTTTCGTCGAGCGACCAGTGTTTCTGAATCCAGCCGACAGCGCTCACGACGCGCGGATCGTCTTTTTTCACGCCCGCGTAGATCATGCTTTTTAAGCCGGCGTAGGTCATCGATCCGTAGCTCCGCCACATTTTTTTGCCGTCGGGGCCGGTGACGCTTTCGGCCTCGGAGTCACCGCCCGTGCCGGCGCTGTAGATGAACCCGCCATCGTTTCCGGCCCAGGGTTGATCGTTCGATTCGCTGCGATTTTGACATCGCGAGAGGAACACCAGCGCCTTTTGAAACGCAGGGTCGTCTGGCGAGACGCCCGCATCGTGCAGTGCCTGAATCGCGAAATGCGAGTTGGATAAATCGGGACGCGTGTGTCGGCCGTAGCCGAAGCCGCCGTAGAAGCTGCCGAACTTTTCGTCTTTCGGATCTTTCGCTTCCTCACCTTTCGGCCCGACGTAACCCGGGCCCCACTGCGTGTTGCGCAGCCACCCGATCGCCTTGTCGGCAGCGGCCTTCGAGGCGGGGTCATCCTTGCCCGCCACCGCCAGCGTCGCGGCCGCGATCGCGGTGTTGTACGTCGCCAGCATTTCGCTCGCGATCTGACCGTTCTCACCCTGAGTGCTGATGATTTTTTTGAGCGATTTGTTAAGGAAGTCGTCGGATGCTTTGTAGGCCGGATCGTTGAGGAACGCGCGAACCGCCAGCGCCGAAAGCCCGACCGGTTCCTGCGGCGACTTCTGCCAGGTGCCGTCGGGCTGCTGTTGCGTCTTCAAATAATTCAGACCGCTCGTGATGAGCTGATCGACGCGCTCGGCGGGCGATGACGCTGCTTTCAACATGATCGTCGGCCCGGAAGTCTGCGCGACCACAGGCACGGAGAGCACGGCGACGGAGATCAGTGCGGCGGAAAGTGTTCGGTTGATCATTGGGATGCGATGGTATCGCACGATCGTAAGAATGCGGAAGGTGTGCAAAATCGGCACTTGCTTCGTTTGCGGTTCAGCAGCACTTTGCCTTGCCGATCAAGAACGCAAACCTGAATGGAATGCTGGTGATAGTCCAGCCCGACGAATAGCGGTACAGTGTTCATCGATCCGTTGCTCCCTGACGAGACGCTCGTCATCAAACTGGGCTGTTGGTACAGCCGCGGATCTTCATCCCCCTCTCTCCCGTACTGGCCGAGAGACAGGTGAAAACAATGACTCACTTCGTCTCTATCACCTCGCACGCCACCGACTGGCTTCGCCACACGCTTGATGTATCGAAGCGGCTGAAGCAGCAGCTCAAAGAGACGGGCAAGAACGATCAGCTCCTTGCCAACAAAACGCTGGCGATGATTTTCGAAAAGCCTTCGCTGCGCACGCGAACCAGCTTTGCCGTGGCGATGACACAATTGGGCGGCGCGGGGTTGCTGCTGTCGAAAGATGAAGTCGGCCTTGGCACGCGAGAACCCGTGCGCGATGTCGCGCGCGTGCTCTCCGGCATGGTCGACGGCATCATGGCCCGCACGTTTTCGCACGACCACGTGAAGGAGCTGGCGCGGTTTGCCACCGTCCCGGTCATCAACGCGCTCACCGATTATTCCCACCCCTGCCAGGCGATGGCCGACCTGATGACGATCGAGGAACACTTTGGTCGCCTTGACGGTTTGACGATGACGTACGTCGGCGACGGCAACAACGTCGCGCGGTCGCTCGCCGTCGCGTGCGGGAAGTTCGGGATGAAATTCATCGCCGCGTGCCCGGCTGCATATTCGCTGCCGGCCGATGACATGGATCGCATCATGTCGCAGATGCCCGGAATGGATTTCGAGACGTCAAACGATCCGACCGAAGCGGTGCACGATGCGGATATCGTCTACACCGACACCTGGGTAAGCATGGGCCAGGAAACCGAGAAGGCCCAGCGCATCAAAGATTTTGAAGGCTTCGCGATCGATGAGGAATTGCTCTCACACGCGCCAAAAAAGCCAGTCGTCCTCCACTGCCTGCCCGCCTATCGCGGCCTGGAAATTTCCGAGGAAGTGGTGGAAGGCCCGCAGTCGCTGATCTTCCCACAGGCGGAAAATCGGCTGCATTTCCAGAAGGGCTTGATCGCCGTGCTGATGGGCGGTGTTTGAAGGATGCCTGGTGGCCCGCGGAAGGCGACGTCATTCAGAAGGAGCCTTGGCGACTGAGGAATCGCGAATGACGAACGGTCTTTGATCGACGAGATTCTTCAGTCGCCAAGGCTCCTTCTGGATGACGCCTCGCAAAGCAACGTGAATAAGAATTCACGTCGTCTTCTTCTTCCGATTAAACCGATCGAACAACGCACCGGCGATGTTTAATTTGCTGAACTGCGGAATCGGCATCGGCCCGCCGCCGGGGAGGAGCGATCGAATTACGCCACGCGCGACGCGTAGCGGCGCTCGCAGGCGGTTTTTCAGCGAGACCTGATCGGCACTGCTGTTGGGGCTGAACAACATCACCGTGATGTCGTCCCCATCCAGCGCCGCCGGCGATTGTTTCAGAATGGCGCTGATCAGCGATTCGATGAACCGGTGCGGCGCGGTCGCATCGATCGTTCGCACGATCTCGAGCAAACCCGCCTGCATCAAGAGCTCTCCTTCGACGGCCGAGCGCGCCTCGATAAGTGAATCGCTGAAACAAAGTACGAGATCATCGACGTCGAGCTCGACGCTCGTTTCGTCGTAGACGGTCGTTCCTTCAATTCCCAGCGGGATGTTCGCCAGCGCGGTCGCCGCGCTCGAATTGCTTCGCTGGCGTTCGAGGTATTGCCACTTTTTTGTCTTGGCCCGATACCAAAGCGGCGCGGGGTGGCCGGCATTGGAAAGGCTCAATGAATTGTGCGGCCCGAAATAGGTCATGACGACGGCCGTCGCGAAGCAGCCGGACTCGTTCATGTCGGTGAAGTGGCGGTTCATCGAACGGACGAACGAGGTTTGATCGTGATGATTGACGTAGCGCCGCATGAGCGAGCGCAATTGCTTGGCGGTGTCGAGCACGCCCTCGCCGTGGCCGGAGACATCTGCGATCAGCAGCCGCGCGATGCGGCCGGTCGCGCAGCTGGAGACGTAATAGACATCCCCACCCGCCTCGGCGGATTGGAAGGGCTTGGAGTAAACCCAACAATCCAGCCCCGCCAGCGAAACGGCCGACTGCACCATCTCGCTGCCGCCCCAGACTTCCATGCACTGCATCACCACGGGGTCGGACATGAGTACGAGTGTAACGTGTCATCCGAGTGCTGCATGTAATACAAGGATGTTGCGAACTTGATTTGCGTTCGTGTCGTTACATCCATGCACTGAATTAAGACGGGGTCGGGCATGTGTGGAGTGTAGGGTGATCGTCCAAAACTGAACGTAATTGTGAATGCAGAGCAATGAATTGATGATATAGTTTGCAGCATGGGAAAGACCGAAATCATCGATGAGATTTCTCGCCTGAGCCCGCAGGATCAGACAGATGTTCTAGCGTGGCCACAGCAAACGCAGCTGCATCGAGTGTCAAAGGAGACAACACCAATACGCTTCCACATTCGCAGCCCACGGTTGGCAAATGCGGCAGCGGCGCATCACTTCAGCAAGCGCGTCACGGAACTTTGCAACGATGCCTCAATATGATTCGACCGAATACGACCCGCCTGCGCCGGTTGCCGAAGTACGACTGCGTCTGATTGATGGTGAAGGCCGGACTTCAAACGCAGTGTTGCTGATCGACACGGGAGCAGACGTCTCGCTATTGCCTCGCTCGGCAATAGTTGCACTCGGGATCGCTTGGAATGCTGCTGAAACAGTACGAGCTCATCGGCTTTGACGGCAATCACACCATGGCTGATTCTGTCGAGCTTGAGGTCCTGTTCTGCGGCAAAGCGTTTCGCGGCCGTTACCTCCTGACGGACGACATGCACGGAATTCTTGGCCGCGACGTTCTCGCGAGCCTTGTCTTGCGCTTCGACGGACCAAAACTGTTTTGGAATGAGAATAAGTGATGCGGTTTCGGTGAATGCTTGCTCATCACCTCGGCTCCAGCCCCATCACGCTCTTCTGAAAGTCAATCACGATCATCTTCCACGGCCCGTCGACGATCTTGCCGATGTCCGGCAGTAACCCGCCTTTGATTTCGGCGCTGCTCACCAAGTAGTTCATGCCGAACACGCCGTCGAGCGTGAAGGATTTTCCGGCGGCATCGGCGACGGTGATGTCGCTGATTAAGAACGGCGCGTGCGTGTAGACGATCGGCTTGCCGCGCGTCGTCGGGATTTCGAGGCGGTCGATGAACAGGCCCTTCGCGTCTTTCGTGCCGCCCAGGCCGCCAATGGAAAGTTCGAAGCGGTCTTTCTCCGCGACTTTTTCGATGTCGATGCCGAGGTCGGCCGCAAGCTTGCTCGAGAGGATCGACGCGGCCGCGCCGGTGTCGAGCAGGAACGTGCCCTTCGCGATGCGACCGTCGTGCAGCACGGCAACCTGCGCGTGTTTGTCATTCGCATTAAACGGATCGGGGCCGATCATCGGATTCGGCATCAGTTCCGGCCCGGCCGCGCCAACGGGCGTGACGCGCGTGAACTTCGCGAACGACACCATCGTCAGCGGCACGGCCAGCTTCGTCGCGGGAATATCCTTATCCCCCGCCGGCAGCAACTGCGTGTGAATCTTGTCGTAATCCGCCAGCGGCTTGGGATCCATCACAATCACCTTGCCGCGCATGACGGGCGTGCCCGCGATGTCCATGCCGGGCGCGATCATATCGATTAGGCCGCTTCCGGTCTTGATCTGCATGCGCAGCGGTTGTTGAGATGGTTTAGTGAAGTCCGCGTTCTCCGGTTCATCATGCGGGAAGCTCGCGGTAGCGGTGTGCAGCGGTTCGGTCACGCCGAATTTTTCTGATCCGCCCACGCCGACGTCTTCATAGGTCACACCGCTGGCCTCGATCTTGAGTTTTTGGACGGTGTCTTTCGACAGCATGATGCCGGACGCGCCGGTGTCAAGAAACGCTTCGATCGCGCTCAGCGAGTCGTCATCCTTGCCGGTGCGCAGCGCATCTTCGCTGAGCGCGCGATGCAGGTGAAGATAAATGCGCGGCTGATCCAGCGCGGCGGGCTGCACGCCGTCGATGTCATCGGCCGCGGCAGCCACGACAGGCTTTGTCGCGGGCGGCGATGCGACGGCGAAGTTGAGGGAAAAAGCGATGGCAAAGAGCGTTGATGAGACGAATCTTCGGCACATGCCCGACAGCATACCATGCCGCCAAATGGACGAAGCTGAATGAATTGGACGACCGGAGAAGATTGCAGGATCATGCTCGACCGAATCAAGGCAACATCATCACTCGAGGGATTCAAATGAACACGCGGCATGTAAGCAAACTCACGGCGATCGCGGCGGCGGCAATGCTCTGGAACACGGCCGGCAGTTTTGCGTTCGCCGATCTGGAGGCCGCGAAGAAAGCCATCGCCGACGCGAAGCAAAACGTGACCGACTCGGCCTGGGGGGATGCGGACACCAATCTGAAGCTCGCGGAAGCGGAGCTGGACGGCGTACCCGATGCGGACAAGACGCCGGTCATGAAGCAAATCGAGCTGATGAAAAAGCAGGTCGCCGACGCACAGGGCAATGTCGCGAAGGCCGGCGTGACAAAGCAAGTTACCGATTTGATGAGTGATGCGAAGGGTTATCTGATGAACGATCCGGACGCGGTTGTGCGCGACTCCGATCAACTCGACGAGCTGCTGAAAACCGACGATGTGAAAAGCGCGCTTTCGGCCGATGAAATTGCCAAATATCAGAAGCAAATGGCGACTTATAGGAAAGTTGCGCAGGGCAAGCTCGTCGAGTCGCAGGCGGCGCAGCTATCGCAGGAAGTGCAGCGGCTGCAAAGCGAATTTGACGACACCATGAAGCTGATCAAGCAAGACGCTTCGGCGCACAGTAGCGAAGTCGATGTGCTCAGCCGCGACTTGGAGATCACCGGCAAGCACCTCGCCGCAATGCCGGCCGACAATGCGAAAATCAAGGAGATGCAAGGCCGCTACGACAAGATGAATTCAACGTTCACCATTGTTGCGCTGGCGGGGCAAGCGAAGCAAAAGCTGGAGACGCTGAAGAATTCGTGGGAGAGCTATGCCGACGAATACAAAGGGTGGGAGGCCGAGAAAACCGGGGTGACATTCGATCAATATAAGTCGCAACAAAGCGAGAAGATGTCGGCCTTCAACGCGCCGCAAACGAAGGGACTGATCAGCCGCTCATCGAATTTTCTCAAGAATCTTGAAACCGACAGCGATTACAAGCAGGTCGCGGCCGCACCGGATTTGAAGGCGTTTATCGATTCAATCAAATCGGATCACGACACGGCCTATGCGAAGATGCTGGGCTTCATCAAGCCGGTGATTGCCGATGCGTCCAAAGCGCCGCTCACCAACGATTCGAACAAGAGCGCCGTCGATCGATTGAAAGATGACGTGCGATTGGCGCTGGGGGAAGATTCGGACGACACGAAGGCATTTCAATCACAACTGGACAAGCAACTGACGGGGGCCGCGAATGCCGCGGCGGCGGGCGATGATGCGAAGGGGGCGGCGTATAAGCAGATGACCGAAGCGGCGGCGAAAAGCTGGCCCGACATGCTGGCAAGATACTCGCCGGAAGAAGGTTTCGATCCGAGCAACCTGGGCGCGTGGAAGGGAAAGACGATCAAGATCACGAGCGACAACTTGATGGGCTACCGCTTCGGGCCGGGCGATTTTCCGTTCGCGACCACGGTGAACGGCCAGCCCGTCGCCGGCAAGTTTGACGCGAAGGTGGCGGCGGCGGTGAAAGACGTCGAGGCCAAAATGGGCCGCCAGCTCGGCGACAGCGATGACGACGGCAAGTGGGAGATCATCGCAACCGTCACAGGTTCCACCGGCAAGCTCAGCGCCCGCAAGCAAGTCGAAGGCAAGATTAAAGACGACCAAGGCAACGAAGCGACGGTCACCGGCGAGCGCCATGACACGGTGGACGCGCCGATCATCACCATCATCGCCGCCCGCTGCGGGCCGCTGGCGGTGTCGACGAAGTAATGACCTTCAATCTCGGGCCGACTTTTCTTCCTCCCCTCCCCGAGTACGGAGCGAGGGGTCAAAGCGGCGTCATCCACGCCGGCCGATCAAACGTCGCATCGGGCACATGGGTCGGCAATGGAAATCCCGCGGTAATCATCTGCTCGACGCAGCGACCAATGCCGACTTCCGTGCGCGCTGTCACAAACGTGACGTCATGATGTTGCAGTTCGAGAACGCATTGCGGTGATCGGGGATGACGAAGGTGTCTTCACCTGTTGACCAGCTGAATGAGCTGATGAAGAGCAGGATCATGAGTTGCTCGAATTCTGAGCGGCCGTATTCGAGCGCGTGACTTGAACCTATTTCAATATTGAGTCGCCTCATCATTCCGTGATCGACGAACGTCTCTGCCCGGTCCAGTTCGACTTCGTACGGAGCGCCCCACGATCCGGTCGGCCGCCAGACGGTGCATGTCTCCCAATCGTCGAGTAGGCCGAGCAGGCAGGACAGATAGTATGGCCGCCGCCTTCCGCTGGGTGGATTGATCCAAAACCGATTGTTCGATTGTTTCGGATTAGCGACGCGGGGCGATTTCAGATTCTGTTCGATCCAGTGATCTTCGAGTGTTCGTCGGAAATCCGAGTCAGGAATCGCTTTCATTTGAATGCGAGAGTCTCGCCTGTTCGCACAGTGAAGTGAATAGGTTCTCGATCAGGGCAACCGCATTCTGGATGATTTCGTTTTTTCTCCTCTCCCGGTACTCGGGGAGAGGTCGGGTGAGGGGCGTTTTCAAGCGGCAGAAGACCCCTCACCCAGCCTCTCCCCGAGTACAGGGAGAGGAGTTAATAGAATGCGGTTGCCCTGGGTTCTCGATGAACTTCTTGGATAGCAATCATCTCGGAAGAAGATTGCGGTTAGAGTTGCCGCGTGTTGAATCAGCCGAAGCAACCGCGCTTCATCTCCCCAGCCGCGGCGACGCGGGTCGTCTTTCTGATTTCCGGATTGCTGCTCGCCGTCTGGGCGCCGTTGATTCCGTTCGTGAAAGCGCGGCTCGCGCTCGACGACCAACAGCTCGGCATGCTGCTGCTCTTCGGCGGGCTCGGCGCGGTGACGGCCATGCCGCTGGCGGGTGCTGCGACCGGCCGGTTTGGGTGTCGCTGGACTATCGTTCTCACCGCGGGCATTGCCTGGTGCACGGTGCCGGTGCTCGCGGCCGCTTCCACCGTCTCGCTGCTTCGCATCGCACTGATTCTCTTCGGCGCGGCGGCCGGGATGCTCGACGCGTCGATGAACATTCACGCGGTGCTTGTCGAACGACAGAACGGCCGCGCGATGATGTCCGGATTTCATGGCCTGTGGAGCGTCGGCGGCGTGGTCGGCGCGGGCGCGGTCAGCCTGATGTTTTCGCTCGGCTTATCGCCCTTCGCGGCTGCCGTCACGATGTGGGCGATCGCGCTGCTGATGCTCGCGTTCATCGCGCCGTCGCTCATCGCAACACGCGCCGATCGCGGCGGGCCGTCCTTTGCCATTCCGCACGGCAAGGTGATCCTGCTCGGTTTATTCTGCCTCGTGCTCTTCCTCGCCGAAGGTGCGGTCACTGACTGGAGCGCAGTGTTTCTCACGACTCTGCGCGGCATGCGCAAGGAACACGCGGGTGCCGGGTTCATCGCCTTTGCGACGATGATGACGCTTTGCCGATTCATCGGCGATGCGATTGTCGGAAAGTTCGGGCCGGCCAGGGTCGTGCTGTATGGCGGGCTGTGCGCGGGGGCGGGTTTATTTCTCGCGATATTGATTCCTTCGACATTCGCGGCGGTTGCCGGCTTCGGCCTTGTCGGTCTCGGCGCGGCCAACGCGGTGCCGGTCATGTTCTCCGCCGCGGGCCGACAAACTTCAATGCCCGCGAACCTGGCATTGCCCGCGATGACGACGATCGCCTACACCGGCAGTTTGGTCGGCCCGGCGGGTGTCGGCTTTATCGCGAATCGATTCGGATTGCCCGCGGGGTTGGGGACCGTCGGTGTGCTGCTGATGGGCGTTGCGCTTTTGTCGACGTTTACCGAATTTGGAGAGACAAATGTATCGTCCGATGCCGCGCGAATAGTGCCCGCTGCATGACGCGATCGCCTGCTTCGGAACTTCATTCAGAAGGAGCCTTGGCGACTGAAGAATCTTGTCAGCCACGCACATTTTCAAATTCGAGATTCCTCGGTCGCCAAGGCTCCCTCGGAATGACATCTTCAGGTGATTCAATCGGGAAAGCGGATCGCGCAATGACGAGTGCATCATCCAGATACCGCCACTCATCATCGGACGGCCCGTCGTAGATGAGCGCGATGGTGCCGGAGAAATCCGAACGCTTCAGAATCTCGAAGCATCGCTGGAAGTCAACTTCGTCAGGCAGGCTCATTTGCTTTTGAAAGCGCACTTCGCATGCATAGCATCGCATCGAGCGTCACGCCGGCCGACTCGATGCGATCGCGGAATGTTTTCAGGAATGCGGGATCGCGCGTCGGCAGGTGAAAGTGACAGACTTGCAGATCGGTCAGCCCGTGCTCGCGAAGCTTGGCTGGCACGTCGAGCAGATCGATTTTGCCGGAAGTGAGCGGCCGATGGATTGACCAGGTTGAGATGCCAAAAGTGACCATTCGTCGACATCACTATCGATTTATTTCCGAATAGAAAGTCACGATCGCGAAGGCAAGTTCAACCTTGTGAACGCTGTAGTTCCGAAATGCTGTCAATCACTTCATCGATTCGACTGATCGGAAGCACCTTCATATCCGGTACACGGAATGGAAAAGGCGATGACACATCTTCTACAAGAGTAAAGATCGGCTTACGCGCACCCGTCGCTGCGCCGATCTCGAAAAGCACGGACGATGGCAGGTGGCGCTTCGTGGGAATTGTGCCGAGAACAACGACTATTGCAGAGCTGGCGTTCAGTTCACGGCGCAATCTTGTTTCGGTGATGTGACTCGAACCTGACGCCGGATCTCCCCAGACTTTGATGCCCGCGCCGCCGAATGTCCGTGCGACTTCCGCTGCGAGGAGACTGTCTCCTGCACCAAAGCTTAGAAAAATCTGCGGTCGAGTTTGCGTTGTTGTCGGCACGAACATCACCTCTCGCGAATGCGTCGCTGTACCTCAACAATATAGTCGTCGAATTGATTCAAATCGATGACTTTCTTTGACTTGAGCATCGACGGGATAGGTTCGATCCCGATATGTTGCAAAACAGCGAGAA
Source organism: uncultured Phycisphaerae bacterium (assembly GCA_964236135.1). GTDB lineage: Bacteria > Planctomycetota > Phycisphaerae > Tepidisphaerales > Tepidisphaeraceae > CAXSBN01. The sequence continues at coordinate 172,824 of CAXSBN010000001.1, read as the reverse complement.
TTCTCATTTCTCGATGCCAAGCAGCACCAACTTCCATCAACACCCACGAACGATTCACCGAATTAGGCGTCAGAAGCACGACCATTTCATCGGCCGCGTCGATCGCTTTTCGAATCGTATCCGGGATGTCGTCACCACCGTTGATATCGCGATCGTCTCGAAAGGTCGTCGCGCCGGTCGCCTCGATCTTCTCGCACAGCGTTGTTGCGAGCCATTTATCAGCCGTGGCATGACTGATAAATACGCGATACGTCAGCCTGGACGGCGAACGCCTTGCCATTACCGCACTCCCGCCATTCCCGTCTCGATGGGCGCGGTGATGTAATCGCGCGGGTCGGTGACGTATCCCGTCAGTGCGCTCGCTGCGACCGTTAATGGTGACGCCAGAAACACCGCCGATGCTTTGCTGCCCATTCGTCCCGGGAAGTTTCGGTTGGTCGTGCTGATGCAGACCTCGACGCCGTTCAAACGCCCGAACGTGTCGTTCGGGCCGCCGAGGCAAGCGGCGCAGCCGCTGGGGCCGATGTTGCAGCCTGCGTCGGCCAGCACGTCCTCGATGCTCTTCTCGTTCCCCTGCCGCTCCACGCCGCGCAGGTTTAGCTTTTTCATATCGCTGTGCACTTCGGTGGAACCGGGCACGACGAATGTCGGAATGTTGACCTTGTTCCCTTTGAGAATGTTCGCCGCGAAAATCATGTCGGTGATCTTGCCGCCCGTGCAACTGCCGATGTACGCGCGATCGAGCTTCACATCGCGGCAGTTGTGAGCGGTGTCCTTGTTATCCGGCGAATGCGGCTTGGCGACCATCGGCTCCATGGCCGCGAGGTCCCACTCGAACGTGCTGTGAAAGCTCGCATCGCGATCGTCGGTGAACACTTCCCAGCTCGGCCGCGTGCTGCGCTGCCGCACATATTGCAGCGTTTTTTCATCGACATCGCAGACGCCGTTTTTCCCGCCTGCCTCGATGGCCATGTTGGTGAGCGTCATGCGGTCTTCGAGCGTGAGCGATGAGACGCCGTCGCCATTGAAATACATCGTGCGATACGTCGCGCCGTCGACGCCGATTTCACCGATGACGGCGAGGATCAAATCCTTGGCCGTCAAGTACGGCGGGATTTTCCCGTTGAACGTGAACTTCATCGTCTGCGGCACTTTCAGCCACGTCTTGCCCGTGCCGAGCGTGAAGGCCGCGTCGGTGTTGCCGACGCCGGTCGCGAACTGTCCAAACGCGCCGGCCGTGCAGGTGTGCGAGTCCGTGCCAAGCAAAATCTCGCCCGGCCGCACGTGCCCTTCTTCCGGCAGCGCTTTATGACAAACGCCTTTGTAGTTGGTTTTAGTAGGATCGCGATACGGGCTCGGCATGCCCGGCTCGTTCTTCACGAATTCGGGGTCGTAATAATATTTCAGCCCCTGCTCGCGCACGAAATCGCGCAGCGTCTGCACGTTGCGATGACACTTCTCGTCGGCCGTGAAGATGTAGTGATCGGGAATGACCACAACGCGGTCCTTGTCCCAGACCTTCGCATCGCGGCCGAACTCTTTGTGAAAAATCCCGATCGTGCCCGGCCCGCAGACGTCGTGGGTCATGAGCACATCGACGTCGACCCAAATGTTGTCGCCGGCATTGACGTGAGATTTCTTCGCGTGCTTGGCCAATATTTTTTCGGTCAACGTCATGCCGGGCATTGAAAACTCCTGAATAAAAACGACCCGCGCGAAAAGGCGCGGGTTGAGAAGTATAGCGGTGAAAGAGTGAGTTGGAGAAGAATTTGCCGCTCGCGGCGTCGCGAATCAAGTAACGGCGAATGTCGCGATGCCCGGCCCGCGAAGCCGCGAGCGGCTGAACCCACGATTACCGCGTCGGCTTCAGCAATTCCACATTTGCCGCGACTTCGAGCTGGGTCTTTGGAAGCGCACTGCTTGCGTCGGCGACCATGACCGCGGCCGCGTGACGGATGGCCGGGATGCTCCGCGCCAGGTTGGTGCCGGGGCAGTCAGTCGGCTTGGTGTCCTTGTGCCCAAGCACATCCTGCTCGGTAATGTTGTATCGCTGCATGAGGAAGGCGACGAGCTTCGTCAGCGCTTTGATCTGTGCGGGCGACGGGCGCTCTTCATCGAAATTGCCGACGAGACAAATGCCGATGCCGCGATCGTTGTATTCGTTGTTCGGGGTCTTGGCGTGCGCGCCCCACTTCTGCTTCGGCCAGCGCGGGCCGACTTCGACCTCGCCGTTGCCGCTCTGCGTGCCGTTGCCGATCACGAAGTCGTAGCCGAGCTCGTCCCATCCCTTGGCCTTGTGCATCGCGTCGAACACCGCGGCCGAGCCCGAAGGCGTCGCGCTGTGGTGAATGACGATCCACTTCCACGCCCGCGGTTGCGCGGCTGGAATCCAATCGGCGGGGATTCCGGCAAACTGTTTCGCCGGCGGTTTGCCGGCGCTCGATTTTGTCGGTGTCGGCACCTGTGCCACGGGCGGCGGCGGATTTGCCGGCGCGAGCACCACCGGGCCGTTGAAATTCGGCGCGGGGATATGCTCGACCACCTGCTGGTTCGCGCAGCCGGTCATGAGGAGCAAAAGGGTGACGACGGATAACAGCAGAATGATGGAGAGGGAATACGAGAGCGGCTTTGCCATCCATGGCCTCGCGCGGAAGAAGAGTGTGGAGATCGAGAGATTCATGTTCACGAGTGCGAATCCGTTCGCATGGAGTGACGACGCCGCCCGACCCGCGCGTGTTTGTATCGGAAGAGGAAAAGACAATCCAGCAGTTTTCGCAGGATGTGACGGGATTAGCAGATTTGGTGACGCTGACGCGACGATCCGATCCCGTGTGGTACGACGATCCACATCACATGTTGTACGACGGTCCGGTCCTAATGTTGCACGACAGTCCATTCCTAATGTTGTACGACGGTCCACATCCCATTTAGTCCGGTCGCTTGCGTCCGGAGTCTTCCGTCTTCGAATCAGTTGACGGTTTGATTAACATGCACACGGAAAGACCGGTCGCGAGCGACCGAGCTAAATAAGCGGAGTCGATCGAATGATCCTCGCATATCACGTGATCGTCAGTGCGTATGGATTCTGGTTACCGAACGACCCGCGCGGATCGTGGTCCGATTTCGTCGGATCTTGGGAACTGTATAAATTCGGTCCCGCGACCAATGTGAACGACGATCGCAACTATGCGAAGGACCCGCACGATCGCGAGTTGCGACGTGCCGCGAAACAAGCATTGAAATATCCGGTTGTGCGATTCGATGCAGCGCAACGCAACGCGATCGCGGAAGGTTTCGCGCGAGCTTGCGATGAAGGCGCGTATCAATGTCTCGCCGGCTGCCTTGGACACGATCACGCGCATCTGGTGATCGGTCGACACGAACGCGACCTGTCGCAGATCGTCGCGCATCTAAAATCCCACGCGACGCGATCATTGACTGTCGCAGGAATTCATCCACTGAACGGATTCGTCGGCAAACGCGGAACGCTCCCCACCCCCTGGGCCGAAGGATGCTGGAAGGTCTACATCGACAACGAGGATCAACTCGCAACCGCAATCCAATACGTCGAACGACATCCGCAGAAAGAAAGACTCCCCGCGCAACGATGGAATTTCGTCAGCAACACCATTTAGTTCGGTCGCTCGCGACCAGGGTCTTCTTCGTGCTGCGACCACGCGCTCATTGAGCATCGTCGGAATAATTCAGTTCCGGAGTGTCGTCCGAAATGGGGGTGAGGATCGCCATCGTCGATTTTCCGTGTTGCATGCAGAACACGCGCACTCGCGCGTATTCGATGTCGTCGATCGCGGTCAGCGGCGGACAGCAGCGCAGCTGCAGAACACGCGCACTCGCTCGTATTCGATGCGTCGAACAACATCCGCAAAAAGGAAATCTCCCCGCGCAACGATGGCGCTTCGTCAACACCCCCCCCCCCCCCTTAGCTCTAGCCGTTGCTCGCGACCATGGTCTTCTTCGTACTGCGACCACGTGCTCATGGAACATCGTCGGAATACTTCGATTCCGGTGTGTCGTCCGAAATGGGGGTAAGGATCGCCATCGTCGATTTTCTATGTCGCTCGCAGAACACGCGCAGTCGCGCGCATTCGATGCGTCGAACAACATCCGCAAAAAGACAGTCTCCCCACCCAACGATAGAATTTCGTCAGCAACATCATTTGGACCAGTCGCTCGCGACCAGTTCTTCGTCATGCTGAGACCAACGCGCTCATTGAACATCGTGCGAATACTTCAGTTCCGAGTGTCTTTGAAATGGGGGTAAGGATCGCCATCGTCGATTTTCCGTGTTGCATGCAGAACACGCGCTCGCGACGACTTCGATAGATCGAACGACATCCGCAAAAGGGAAATCTCCCCGCGCAACGATGGCGCTTCGTCAACACCCCATTTAGACGAGACGTCGCTCGCGACCAGGTCTTCTTCGTGCTGCGACCACGCGCTCATTGAGCATCGTCGGAATAATCAGTTCCGGAGTGTCGTCCGAAATGGGGTGAGGATCGCCATCGTCGATTTTCCGTGTTGCATGCAGAACACGCGCACTCACGCGCATTCGATACGTCGAACAACATCCGCACAGGGAAATCTCCCCGCGCAACGATGAAGCTTCGTCATCCCATTTAGCCCGGTTGCTTGCGACCGCGTCTTCGTCCGTGCTTCTACTACTCTCCCCGAGCATCGTCCGAATACTTCAGTCGCGGTGTATCGCACTTTCCGGAAGCACCCAATCATTGCACTGAATTTTTCGCAGCGCAAAGAGCAGCACCACGATCTTCTTTTTCGCAAGGAGCGCCGAGGAGGCACCGACCTGCTGCGCCATCCTGCTGGCCGGCACGCCGAATGCGGCGGCGTTTTGAACCGGCACCTTTAGTTCCCGGGCCAGCATTTGCGAGAAGCCCGCGCCTTCGCTACAGAATTGCTCGGCATAGCTGTCGCCGATGACCAGCACCGGTGCATCGTCGCCGAACTGCGCCGCCCCGCCGTCGATGAGCAGTTGCATCTGCTCGATCGTCATGTCCGGCACGGTCTGGGCCGGACCATTGCTGTCGCTGACAAATTGAATCGTCACCGAGCGTTCCGCGGGCGAAATCCGCGTCGTGGCTGGATCGAGCCAGTGATTGATGCTCGGCGCGATCGCACGAGCGGTGATGATCTTGGCGAACTGCGTCCAGTGGGTGTCGAGCTTAAAGAACAGCGGCGCGACGTTGCGATTGTTCCACAACGCCGGCGTGGGATCGAACAGATCGACGCCCGCCTGGCGAAGCGCGGCGAACCACGCGTCGTGCCCGTCGTTCAGCAGCGGGCCGCTCGAAACGTCATAGGCGGAATCAAGCTCTTCCGGCAGCAGCGAGGCCTTCGCCGGCACGGGGACGACGAGCAGGTGGATATGTCGCGCGCGCAACTTGTTCGACAACGCCGCGATCGCGCCGATGGCATCGCGCGGACGCGTTTCGATGCGATCGAGGAACGATCGGCCGTAAGGCACATGAACATCTTCGGGCACGAAGACATAGCCGTGCGGGCTGACAATGTTCTCAACATCGGCCGCCCGCATTTGCTTCAACGGGATGCCGAAGGCGATCGTGCGCGCGGAAAAGCTGGGGAGGAAACGGATGTTGAAATCAGTCTCAATCAAAGGCGGCAACTGCTGTAGCGTGGAAGTAGCGGCCATGTCGCGCCAGCGCTTCAGATCCGCCGCGCGCACGCCGGCGATGGCATGATACAAGCCCAGGAAGGAGAGCGTGCCCAGCACCGTCGCCGGCAACCAGATCGCACGCCAGCGAGCGCGACGGCGGCGAACGACTTTCAGGGCGGCGGATTTCATTGTTAGAACTTGAAGTATAGAAATGGCGACGATGTGCGCACCAGCGCTATCAGCAGCGACGCCATAAAAATGATCAGCGCCGCGATCGTCGTCGCCGGGTTGAGCCGCCTCGCAATACGCTGCGCGGGCGGACCGACGAAGACGATCGCTGTTCCGACCAACGCGGCCGCGATGAATGCGCCGCTGGAAACCGCCGCGGAACACGCCGGATCGAAGTTACGGCAAAACGGATTGGCCATCGACCCGAGCAGGGTTGAGGCGTCGGTCAGCGATTGAGCGCGGAAAATCGGCCACGAGATCAGCAGGAACAGCAGTGTCGCCGCGCGATGTGCGTGCATCGTCAGCGTGGAGCGCGTCACGCCGGAGGATGCCGCCCTCTCCGCCGCCAGCACCAGGCCGTGTAGAAGTCCCCACGCGACAAACGTCAATCCCGCGCCGTGCCAGATGCCGCCGATGAGCATCGTCAGAATGAGGTTGAGCAGCGTGCGCTCTTTGCCGCGCCGGTTGCCGCCCAGCGGGATGTAGATGTAATCGCGCAGCCAGCGCGACAGCGTCATGTGCCAGCGCCGCCAAAACTCGGTCAGCGAAGCGGCTTTGTATGGCGACTCGAAATTTTCCGGGAAGCGAAAGCCGAGCATCATTCCCAGTCCGATGGCCATGTCGCTGTAGCCGGAAAAGTCAAAATAGATCTGGAGCGCCGCCGCCGCCGCGCCGCTCCATGCGTATCGAAAATCGAGCGTGCCCACCCCGAACACCGCATCGCACACCGGCCCCAGCGTGTCGGCGATCAACACCTTTTTGCCCAGCCCAAGGCAGACGCGCACCGTGCCCCGCGCAAACCGCCGCGCCCCGTATCGCGGCCGCAGCAGTTGCATTTGTAATTCCTGAAACCGAATGATCGGCCCCGCGACCAGGTGTGGAAACTGCGCGATGTAGCACGCGAACGCGATCAACCCTCGCGCGTGCGCCCGTGCCTTTCGCGGCCACGACGCGTCGGCCGGCAAACGATCGAGATAGGGACGGGCGGCCGATCGCGCGGCCGATCGGGCGCCGTGGCGGTAGATGTCGAGCACGTAGCTGATCGACTCGAATGTGTAGAACGAGATGCCGGCCGGCAGCGCGATCTGCGCGAGCGGTCCCAGCGGCCCGGTCGTGGTCGGCCGCCAGCCGAAACCCGCCGCCACCGGCGGTCCATATTTGAAGACGATCAGCAGGCCGATGGAGTTGGTGAGCGAGAGGCCCAGCACCGTCCGCCGCGCGCGGGGCGATCGAACACCGCCCCAGTCGGCCGCGAGTAATCCGCCCGCGATGAAATCGACTAACGTCGTCCAGATGAGCAGCAATAAAAACCACGGCCCGCTCCAGGCGTAGAAGACGTAGCTCAGCAGCGTCAGCACCGCCAGCCGCGCTCCGCGCGGGACGATGAAATAAAGTCCCAGCGCGATCGGCAGGAAGTAGCAGAGAAAAAGCGGCGAACTGAAAATCATGCGTTGCGGAGCATCGGAAGTTTCGACGATGTGAACTTCGACAGCAACGACGAGAGCGACTGCTTAGATCTAGCCGACCCGTATCCGACACGAACGCGGCGGCGGAACGACGGCCCGCTATTCCGTCAACGCCAAATCCAAAATTTGCAGTGATCGAGGGGTAGACCAGTTGCGGACCACCCGCGCGCCAGCCGCCCGATGGAAACGGATCAATGCCGGACGGGCCGCGTTCAGAACTTCACTGCCGGCGCTTCGCGCTGGGCGGTGTTCTGAATTTCGAAAAAGGGTTGGGCTGTGAACCCGAACGGCCCGGCGATGAGGTTGTTGGGGAAGCTCATGAGGCTTGTGTTGTATTGTGCGACGAGGGCGTTGTACGTCTGCCGGAAGCTGCCGATGTTGTTTTCGGTGTTGACCAGCTCGCCCTGAAGCTGCATGAAGTTTTGATTCGCCTTCAGATCAGGATACGCCTCGGCCACCGCGAAGAGCTGGCGAAGCGCGCCGTTGAGCTGCCCCTCGGCGGCGACTTTCTGCTCGGGCGTTGTGGCGGCGACGGCGGTGTTCCGCGCTGCGATGACGGCGGTCAACGTTTCCTTCTCGTGGGCGGCATAGCCCTTCACCGTCTCGACGAGATTGGGGATCAGGTCATACCGGCGCTTGAGCATGACATCGATTTGCGCCCACGCCGACCGCACCTGCTCGCGCAGCGCGACCAGGCGGTTGTAAGCCATCATCGCAAACAGGCCGAATACGACGACGATGCCAAGGACGATCCAGAGTGCTGTCATTCGAAGTTCCTCGAGAGAAAGTGTTCGCAGGAATGATCGCGAAACTCCGCTGATTTTGCGATTCTAATTCGCGGGATAATTAGCACCGTGTCTATCAGGTGCGCGAACTTAAGTGCTTCTCCGCTGAACTCGCCGGCGCGGACGACGGCGCGGACGATAGCTCTTGGCTAAGAAGAAACACGGTGATCTCCGGCCGACACCAATGATGAATTCTCTGCCCGTAACTCAAGCCGCGATTGACATACAAATGCCGGCCGTTCACGGCGTAGTAGCCATGCGTGTAGTGTCGAAAACGATGCGGGTAGAGCCGCCTGCCGAGCTTGCTGGTTGCAACCTGCCGGCCATGCGTGTGGCCGGCAAGCATCCACTGCCAGGGATACGCCATCAGCTCCATCACATTGGCCGGATTGTGATTCAGGCAAACGATCGTCGCATCCGGGTCGACGTTCGCCCACGCGGCCTGCGGGTCGATCGCGCCGGACCATTCGTCATCGAGGCCGACGATCACCAGCGGACGTTCCGCGCCATCGGGTTTTAGCGTGAACACCTCATTGCGCAGCACGATCAGGCCGTGCGATTTGAGCGAAGTCTCCAACACGTCCGCGCGGCGTTTTCCTTCGGCGGGCTTAGCTTTGCCGTAAATGCTGTAGTCGTGATTGCCGAATGTGCAGATCGTGCCGTGCCGCGATTCGACGTGTTGCAAAAGACGCGCGATACGTTCGGCATAGCGATAGCCGCCGGTGATTAAGTCGCCGGTCACGACGACGAGGTCGGGCTTCAACTCGTTGATGAGCCGAACGAACTGCACGATGTATCTGCCCCACACAACCGGCGAATAATGCAGGTCGGAAATCTGCACGATCTTCAAGCCCGCGAGTTTTGGATCGAGATTGGGCAGCGGCATTTGACGGCGATGAATGTCCACCCAGCGTTTGTTCAGCGGCAGCGCGTGCATGCCGGTCATCCCCATGCGCGACATGAAGTGCCAGAGCGCGCGTCGCCAGCGAATCTGCCGCTTCCAATTCGGATGCTTCAGGAAATGTTTGATCTCATCGAACATGGAGAAGAAGTGGGCGGTGGGCAGTGGGCGGTTAAGAAATTCGAATCACTCCAGAAAATCGAGCGCTGCTTGCAGCTCTGATTTTGCGTGCGCGTCGTTGACGCGCTGGGCAGATGCGATTCCTTCCTGATACGACTGCTTCGCGGCGTTGTTGTCGCCGCGCATTTCTTCCACCTGGCCGCGCTGGTAATACGCGTAGCAGTAATTCACGTCGGCGCAAATCACTTTGTTGAAATAGTCGACCGAGAGCGCCAGCTCCTCCAATTTTTTGTATTCCATTCCGATGCCGTACAGCAGAAATGCGTCGCCGGGCTGGCGGTCGAGGAGCTTGAAAAGCTGCTGAAGTTTTTCGCTGGTTGCCGGCATTGCGATCATCCTTTTACGCTGGGCGCGCGGCGTTGTCATGTTGCAAAAACCGGCGGATAGCTATCATTGAAAATTGTGCCAGGACAACCTTCAATTCATTTTCCTTCGCGTCGGCCGCCGGTGGATCAGCGGAATTTCATCTCGAAATCTGTCGAGGCGGCGATCACGAAAGTCAAAGCGCAGATCGCCGACCCGAAGCTGGCGCAGCTCTTTGAAAACTGCTTCCCGAATACGCTCGACTCAACCGTCACCTATCGCCAGATCGATGGGAAACCAGACACGTATGTCATCACCGGCGACATCGACGCGATGTGGCTCCGCGATTCCTGCGCGCAGGTATGGCCATACCTGCCGTTCGCCAAGGACGACGAGCCGTTGCGAATGCTGTTGGCGGGCGTGATCCGGCGGCAGACGCGGAACATCTTGCTCGACCCGTATGCCAATGCCTTCTTCGACGATCCGCACACGCCCACGCAATGGGCCGACGATTACACCGATATGAAGCCGGGTGTGCATGAGCGCAAATGGGAAGTCGATTCGCTTTGCTATGCGGTTCGCCTGGCGCATGGCTATTGGAAAACGACGGCGGACGAATCTCCGTTCGATGAAGAATTCGTCCGCGCCATGCAGGCGGTGATGGCCACCTTTCGCGATCAGCAGCGACTGACGTCCAAAGGAAAGTACACATTCAAGCGCGGCGGCGAGAAGCCCGCGCCCGACGCCGACGAGCTTTACGGCCCGCCCGTCAAACCGAACGGGCTGATTTGCTCGCGATTTCGGCCGTCGGATGATCCCACCGAATATCAGTATCTCATTCCGTCGAATTTCTTCGCGGTGGCGGCGCTGCGGGAGATGGCGGAACTGTTGAATCACGCCTGCGATGAGCCGGAGCTCGCGGCGGCGGCGATGCTCTTCTCGAAAGAACTGGATGAGACGCTGCGACAGATGGCAGTCGTCGAGCATTCGCAATACGGCAGGATTTTTGCCTATGAAATGGATGGGCTCGGCAATGTCCTGATGATGGATGATTCGAATATTCCCAGCCTGCTGTCGATGCCGTATCTCGAAGCCTGCCCGGCGGATGATCCGATCTATCGCGCGACCCGCGCCTTCGCCTGGAGTTCAGCCAATCCATGGTTTTTCAAAGGCAAGTTCGAAGGCATCGGCGGGCCGCACTGTGGGATGGACATGATCTGGCCAATGAGCCTGATCATGCGGGCGCTCACCTCGAGCGATGAGACGGAAATCATCGAATCGCTCCGCGAATTGAAAGCGACCGATGCCGACACAGGCTTGATGCACGAGTCGTTCGATAAGAACGACCCTGGCCAATTCACGCGCAAATGGTTCGCCTGGGCAAACACGTTATTCGGCGAATTGATTCTGAAATTAGCTGCCGAACGACCGGACGTGTTGAAGAAGGCTTAGTGCGCTGTTTCCCTTGCCTCACGACTTGGCCTTCGGGTGAGGTGTTGCCGTTTGGAATTCCATAGATCCAACCCGGCTGCTTCCCCGGTCGACGACCCGTTATCGACCGAAGTCGCCACGCTTGCCAGGCAGTCGGCGCGCGGCGGCATCGCGGTGACGGTCTCGGCGGCGGTACAAACGCTGGTCGGCTTTGCGACGCTCATCGCTCTCACGCGCATCATTCAGCCGGCCGAGTTTGGCGTGTATGCGATGGCTGCAACGCTGCTCGGCTTCATCGCCACGATTCGTGACTTCGGATTATCCGCCTCGATCGTCGAAGCCGATCAACTTGATGAGGCGGCCGCCAACGCGGTCTTTTGGCTGAATGCGAAATTGACGGTGATGCTCTGTCTGGGGCTGGCCGCGCTCGCGCCGCTGGCGACGCGGTTTTTTCATCAGTCTCGCATCGCTCCGATTTTGCTGTTGCTCTCCGCCGGCTTATTGATCAATGGCGTGACCCTGCCGCTTGCCGGAATGCTGCGGCGGCAAATGTCGTTCGGCCGCATCGCGCTCATCGAAGCCGCCGCCGTAGTCGTCGGATCATGCGTTGCCCTGCTGTTCGCATGGCGCATCGCCGGCGCGTGGGTGCTCACGATTCAGCAGCTCACGATTTATCTGGTGCAGGCAATCGGCATCTGGATCTTCTGCCGCTGGCGGCCGAGATTTGCGGCACGCGACGCATCCAGCGCCGGCACGCGCACCTTCGGGCGGCAGCTCACAGGGTCGCGTATTGTTGCGTACGTCGGTGATACGTTTGATCAGTTCATCATCGGCCGAATGTTCTCTGCCGCGTCGCTCGGCTTGTATCAGAAGGCCGAGCAGTGGGCGGCGTTGCCGTTTCAGCAGTTGTTCGTGCCGCTGACGAATGTCGTGGTCGCCAGCTTCACGCGCGCTCGCGCCCAGCCGGACGTTCTCGCGCGCTTCCTGCGAAGAACGCTGCTCGCGATCTTTGCCGTCATCTTTCCTATCGCGGCCTTCGCGCTGATCGACGCGCGCGAATTGATTCTGCTGCTAATGGGAAATAACTGGCTGGATGCAACGGCCTTGTTTCGCGCCCTTGTCGCAGCCGGCGTGCTGAGCGTCCCGACGCAAGTCAGCCGCTGGATTTATCTGGCCGAGGGGCGAACGCGACAGCAACTACGCTGGACGCTTCTCGCCACGCCCGTGCAGATCATCGGCGTATTGATTGGCCTGCACTGGGGAACCGCCGGCATCGCGGCCGGATACGCCATCGCAATGGGACTGCTCGCGGCCCCGGCGATGCTCGTCTGCCTGCGCGGCTCGACGCTGATCATGGCCGACATGCTTCAGCCCGCATGTTGGCCGCTTGTCGCCTCGATCATCGCCGCCGCGGCGACACTCGCCCTTCATGTGATCGTGTCAAACATCGCTGCGGAAGCCATTGTTTTTGCCGTGATTTATGCCGGCTGCTGGCTCGCGACTAAGCCCGCGCGTCAAGACGCAATGAAATTGATCGCAATGTTACTGCGACGGCGTTCTGTCCGCGGCGAGGAATCCCGCTAGACTTGCCGCACCATGGGATTGGCGGATCGAGATTACGCGCGTGATGACCGAAGGCCGGCCACGATCGGTTCGTTTCAGCCTCTGACGGTGACGACCTGGCTCATCGTGATCAACGTCGCGGTGCATGTACTCGACATATTCCTGCCGCATTATCTCGTGACGCTGCGTGATGGGACACAGCAGTTTGCCTTCCTGGAATTGTGGGGACATTTCTCGATTTACACGGCAATCCAGCATCTCCAGATCTGGCGGTTCGTCACGTTCCAATTTCTGCACGCGAACTTCAACCACATCCTGTTCAACATGTTTACGCTTTACTTCATGGGGCCGTTGATTGAAGCGTATTTGGGTCGGCGACGATTTCTCGCGTTCTATCTGCTCTGCGGTGTCGGCGGGCCGATCGCCTATGTGCTGTTGTGGAGCATTGGCGTGTGGGGTGTCCGCGTGCCGTCGACAATTTCGCTCGTCGGCGCTTCGGCCGGCATCTTCGGCGTGCTGGTTGCCGCGGCCACCGTGGCGCCCGACGCGACCGTGCTGGTGATGGGCGCGATCCCCGCCAAATTGAAAACCGTTGCGTGGGTACTGATCGGCCTGGCGGTTTACACGGTGTTCAGCCGCGGCAACAACGCTGGCGGCGAGGCTGCGCATCTGGGTGGCGCCGTCATCGGGTTCTTCCTGATCCGCAGGCCCGGCCTGCTGAACGTATTCGAATACGGCTACCGTTCGAGCAGGCCACGACGCGGGAGGTGAATGAGTGGTTGGTGGTTAGTTGAAGACCGGGCTATCGTGTTTTCTACCGTCACGATTGACTAACCCTTCACTTAATCCGACGCGCCGCATCGGTCGTCGTCGTCTGAATCGAATAGAGCGACGTACGGGCCGTGATGTAGAGCGTCTTTCCATCCCCGCCGCCCCAGCAGAGGTTGGCCGGGGTTTCGGGCACGGCGATTTTGAATAACGCCTCCCCCGCCGGCGAGAAGACATGTACGCCGTCGCCCGCGCTGCTCCACAGGTTTCCCGCCGCATCAACGCGCATCCCGTCCGGCACGCCGGGCGTGATGACCGTGAACACTTTATCGTTCGCCAGCTTCGTCCCGTCGATCACATCAAACACGCGGATGTGATGCGGCTTTCCGCTGTCGGCGATGTACAGCTTTTTTTCGTTCGGCGAGAAGCACAGGCCGTTAGGCATGTCGAAGTCATCGATGACCAACGAAACGGTCTTCGTTTTTGGATCGAACCGGAACACGCACTGCTTTTCCAACTCGCGCTTCTCATTTTTGGGCACCCAGTACGGTGGATCGGTAAACCAGATCGTCCCATCGGATTTCACCACAACATCGTTCGGTGAATTAAACTTTTTACCCTCGAACCGATCACACAAAATAGTCATGCTGCCGTCCGCTTCCGTGCGGGCCATGCGACGCTTGATCCCTTCGCAGGTGATTCGGCGACGCTCCAGATCAAGCGTGTTGCCGTTGCAGCCGTTGCCGTCCTCGCGGAACACAGTCACGCCATCCGCCGCGGTCCAACGCAAAACTTTGTCCTGCATCTGATCGCTGAAGAGAAGCATCCCCTCGGGCATAAAGACCGGCCCCTCCAGAAACTTCATTCCAGTCGCAAGTCGTTCAACCCGGGCATCGCCCGCAAGAAGAGAGTGTGTAGGCATCAACGCAACTCCAGCCAGTTTAAGCAACAATGTAAAGACGAGTGACGTTATTAAACTAATGACGATCTCCAGCGATGTTCGTTATGAACGCGTATAACACATTCCGATAAATAGACGAGCTTAGTTTCCATAACTGTGCATCCGCAGTTGGTTTAACCGATGGCGTCGTAGCTCACTGTGGATTCATGATAGTTGGCGCCCGACACGCCATTGCCGCCCCCGCAAGTCGCGCAGCTTGCCGCCATCTCCTTGGAAACCCGACCCATTCCACATCTGTGGCTAACTCCCTACGGCCCGTTCATTTCCCCTACTCCGAGATCAAGTCTATGGCGGCTCAAACAATCTCTTCAAATCGAATGCGGCCGCGACTGCAACGGGGACGCTCGATACTAAAGTTGGCGCCACCGAATCAGCTCGACAACAAAATGAACTTATAGCTAATGCGATCGCGATCGCGATCAAACCTGTGACACGAACTCGAAAATGAAGTCGCCTGCCCGGAATGGCAATTGAGACGCTCATCGCAACTATCGCAAGCCACGATAACATTACAGGTAGCGCCCATTCGTCGGTACCCGAGAGGAACGGGAACAATAGTGTGAAGCCAATGAAACATACTCCGTGTCCAGCCGCAATAATTACACAACACAATAACCCGACGATAATTACGTAGTTCCATCGGCCCGTGGAGCCGTGAACACTTGTCGGCGATTCTTGACCCTGATAATCTACATCGACCATTCTTGTTGCCCGCGGATCAATTACTTGTGCAGGATATCCCGCCGCCGCGCGAAGAACACGCGTCTGTTATCTTACTATTTAACGTCGTTAGTTGTTTCATGTTGTTGTGCTGACGCACAACTTCGTTGACTGTCGTGCCGCTGCCGTTGCAACTCACGGACTTCCCCAGCCAACACCACGTGTTGAACGTGTAGCCGAGCTTGCGGAGCGAGGCGTCCATCCCCGAACCTAATGTCGTTGTGTACTCGATGCATTTCCCTTGGTAAGTAGGAGTATAGGCACCTACATTTCCGCTAGAGTCCATCTTGGCCGCCTGAGGAATCGAAACTGCTCAACGGTCCTCGATCTGCGTAGCGACAAAAGCAGTCGTTGTCGGCACCTTCGAAATAAACATATCAATTTAGAAAAATTATCATCGATGGAGGATTGCCGCGTCCCCATTTATTCCCTTCCGAATTTCCCGCGGTATATAGCTACCTCTTTTCTCCGAGGATCTTGACCATTTCCGTGGCATCCGCGGTTTTGGCGATATCGAACGGTGTTCTACCAAATTCATCTCGGATACTCAGATCGGCTCCGTTGTTGAGGAGCAGATTTACCATTTCAACGTGGGCCTGCGTCACGGCATAGTGCAACGGCGTCGACCCCATCTCGCCGACGACATTTACTTTGGCACCGCTTTCTATCAAAGTAGCAGCAGCCCTCAAATTCCCACGCCAGCTGAGTACATGCAGCGGGCGTTCGCCATATGCACCCACCTGATTTACGTCCGTAAGTGGGTCTGGAAAGTCGGGCAGCGTCTCGCGCTTTAATTCACTGAGAACGTCTTTAGAGTCCATGGTGACCCTGGAGGTTTTCGGACAGGATGGCGGCGTCGGATTGTAATACTTATCTACGTCTGGACTATTTTGTTATCGCTCTTTACCGATTCTCTACCGTGGCCCTACTCGGATCCGCAATGTCTAGGAGGCGATCATTAACACACCCGCCATAATCAAAGAAACTAATATAGGCATCACACAACTAAAGATTGCCTGGATTTTATCTGAGTTATCAAAATATCGTCGCCACCTGACAAATATAACGATTGACACAACAAGCAATACGAGCTGAATCATTAAGACGAAAAGGATCGACAGAGCACATGCAAATGAAACAAAGTTTTCACCATTAGACCTATTACGCACACTTCGAACAAGAAGCGGAAGTGGTAGTATGTCGAGACAAACACCTGCAATCCCCCAACCGACTCCGATCCCCTTCGCTCTAGCAACTTGGTCATCATCGATGTATGTGGCGGTGTCCGAAAGATTCCAGGAAGCACCACACGCCGGGCATATTTGTCCGGCCACACCGCGTAAAAGGTATCCGCAACTCCGGCAATAATAACTCATTTTGTTTGATCCTCGGAAATGTCCCGATTCGTCAAGCAAATCGAGACTATCTCGACAAGTGGTTGGCGAGGAGTTTGTAGATATAGCAATTGGCCTCGTCCACATATCCTAGCTGATCTTCCTGCCTAAGCCGCCGTAATCCAGAATGAAGACATCGTGCCCGATTGAACACCAACCCGCTGGCGTCGTGCCGCAGACCTTGATGTCCTATCGTCATCCCATACAAGCTGAAGCCGACAACGACGACGTTCGGGCGCATCACCGTGCGTTTGCCGTAGGCGGCGTAGCTGTACCGCTCCACTACCGTGCCGGTGCTGCTGACCAGCGCCGCCACGTTGAAGTTCGCGTCCTGGGACGCGTAGCGCCGCATGGTCGTCGAACTCATCGTTTGATCCTTCCAAACTAAACAATATGTTTACCAAATAAATGCAGCGATTTACCCCTGCCACGCAATGAGGCTTCCGTCGAATGTGGACATCGGCCGCGTCACGGGGCGAACCTCATGGGTTCACGTCAAGGACGGACCAAACTTTTACGCATTGAAGGCGAAGGCGAGATCGGTCCATATGCCATTAATGGGGTATCGGTCGATGGGCGGCACCGGATCGTCTTGAACGA
This sequence comes from uncultured Phycisphaerae bacterium, assembly GCA_964236135.1. Lineage (GTDB taxonomy): Bacteria > Planctomycetota > Phycisphaerae > Tepidisphaerales > Tepidisphaeraceae > CAXSBN01. The sequence continues at coordinate 155,871 of CAXSBN010000001.1, read as the reverse complement.
GGAGGCCGAGGAAGTACTTGCGGACGCGGCACGGACGGTTCGAAATAAGAGGTTTCCGATTGGTTTGGCGGTAGCGGCTCTGACTCGGTACGATGCCCCACGGCAAGGGCGATCGGACAGTCTTCGAGGGTTGAACGTAAGTCCTTGATGATCAAGGAACCGCTTCGCGGGCGTAATTCAGTGGTAGAATGCCAGCTTCCCAAGCTGGACGTCGTGGGTTCGAATCCCATCGCCCGCTTTTTTGGGGTCATTGTCAGTCGGTGCCATTTCGGGGCTATCTCTTGCAGGATACAGGCCTTGTGATACAAATTGGTGCAATGTCGTACCGCCGGTCACTGCCCCTAAAAGGCAGAGAATGGTAAACTTTGCTCCTCATTTGCCACCCTGTTTTTGTCGTCGTAAATCGCCCTGCTAACTTGCATTGCGTCGGCCGGCTCGCTTCGCGGAGCCACAGAAACCGCGATCGCGGGAAGCTTTTCGACAGCGTGCGCCAGATCGAAAGCGCGATGATCTGTGTATGCTTTCATCGTCAGACGCATTTCGGAATGACGTATCAGCTCCATCGCTTCACGCGGCATCATGCCAGACTTGCTGAGCATCGTTCCGAACGTGTGTCGCAATGCGTGTAGGTCGGCGCGTCGGCCCTGGTGATCGACGAATGGGATGTTGGCGGCCGCGAGCCACCGCTTGTACTCTTTCATCGCGGAATGCGGGCGAAGACTCGGTCGGCATCGCCGGCCTGGCCGCGAGCAGCGCGCAACAGGTCGATCAGGTCAGCACGCAACGGAATTCAGTCAGCCCGATTCGCCTTTGTGGTTTCGGCCCGGAGCAATACGTGCGGAGTTGGGTCATTGAAGTGCAGGTCGCCCCAGACCAACTCAGATAATTCATTCCGGCGCAGGCCGGTACAGAGCGCGAAGCGATACACGAGTCGGTATCGCTCATCCATATGGTCGAAAAGTCGGCGGACCTCATCCTCTGTGAGCGCTCGTCGAGCCCGCCGCACGTCTCCCCGCTTTTCGATCATCTCAACGTCGATGATTGGATTTGAACCGAGCCGCTTCTTTTTCAAGCACCATTTGCAAAACGTGTTCGGCGTCTGCAGATAGTGATTCTTACTGCGCGTACTCAGGAACGGCAGAGGTTCGTTCTTTTCTGCTGAGAATTGTGCGCGCAGTTGTTGGTGGCGGTCCGACGCCATCGCTCAAAATCGCCGCCCTTGATGTCGCCAAGCGACTCCCATCCGCACTCGATGCCGAGCCGTTGAAGTCGCGCTAAGCATGGCGCGGTAGGCGTCATCCCTGCCGCGGTCGATAGCATCCGCAACCCAGTCGCGAACGTGCTCGACCAGCGGCCGAACCTTTTGTGATGCGTACGGATCGAGAAGTCCCTGCTCCCCGCGCGCGATCGACTTCTCGATGTCTGCCACGAGTTGCTTGGTCGCGAGCTTGTCGGTGTAACCGCGTTTGCGACAGACTTTGCCGTTCGGAGAACGCCAAGTCACATACCAGCGCGAATTTCGTTTTTCCAGCCAGGGCATATCAACCTCGACTACTTTGATACCGAATCGATCCATTCTTCGATGGTCTCGCGCCGCCACAGCCGGATCTTCCCGCCCTGTTGGCAATCGGCTTTCGGGAATTTGCCTGCAGAGATCATGCGAAAGAGCGTTCTTTCGGCCAGCGGCACATACCGGGCGCGGATCATCTTCATCGTGATCAGCGCCGGAAGCGGTTCAGGCGATGATCCGTTTGGCGTCGTCGTTTTGCCAAGGAGGGGATTTTCGCCGCCTTTGTCAACTCCTACGGTCGTCGAGGGCGGGTCGGTTTGCGGTAGGACGGCCGCGCGATCGGTTAGATCCACGCCCTTCGCGGCCGGAGCAGTAGCGAATGATTTCATGTCCCAGTTCTATCCATTTGGACCTCACAACTAAGCGACGTCGGATAGCAAATTGAAAAATTCTGCTAACGGACGTGAATGGACAGCCCTTCTGTGCGTCCTGTCTTGCTCAACAGCGAGCCTCGAGCGAACAAGCGGATAACGCCTCATTCTGCGCGGGATGCGGGTATTGCCTTGCTACGGGCGAGGCAGTCTGCATTGAAGGCGAAGCGCTCTGTCACCGATGTGCGCGAAAGCGACGAAAGAAACTGAAAAAAAGCGCTCCATCGATGAGATGTGCAGTCTGTTCCGGTGATTTTGACTATAGCAAGCTCAAGAAAGTCCGCGACAAGGCGGTATGCATTCAGTGTTATGCGACACGGCAGCTTGCGCGAAGCGGCGCGCCGGAGGTAGCAGGATCGCGCCGGTCAATTTCGAAGACCCAGTTTCAGAGCGAAACGAAGTCCTGTCCGTACTGCGGGGAAGAGGTCAAGGCGGCGGCCACGAAATGCCGCTGCTGCGGCGAATCGCTCACATCACGCCGTGGTTTTGTCTCCATGATGTCGGTATTCGGCATTTTCACGATGCTCGTCGGCGGATGCTTGGCAGGTTTTTTTCCATTCGCCTACGACATCTCAGTTTCGACCGACGGAGGTGACGTTGCCAATCTTGCAAAGATGAACGATCGCCAAGTGGGAACGATCATTGGCGTCGCGATTCTTCTGGTCGGAGTAGCTCTCTTCGCTATCGGTGAAGTTACGCGACCGAAAGTAGCGTGTGCCGAGCCCGGAAAATGGGATTAAGGCCTACTTGGATTTATCCCAGGATTCCGCCGTTACCCGTCTGGCTACGCCTCGTCCTCGCAGTTCTTGCCGGATTGGCTGCGGCGAAACTCGTTAGCTGAAATCCAAATTCCCGACAGCAGCAAAAGTACAATCCCGCACATTTGAGATTCCTCTTGACTCTTCCTTCGCCAGGAGCGAGGAGAGCGTCGCAAGAAAAACTGTCCCGATCCGTGCCGCGAACGCCTGCGTAGGCGTGTCGCGGCACTGTTCGTTTATGGATTTCGATGTGAGGGAACACATGCCCAAGAAAGATGACCAACAACGCACACCAACGATCGTAACCAACGGTTCTGCAGTGAATGTCGGACGGGGTGGGAGCGGACTGATGGCGATCGCGATGCCGAGCAAACTCGCGACGAACACGGCGTTAACAGGATTGACCACGATCCAACGGGAAACACATGAACGACTACCAATTGGCAGTCGTCTCGCGTGGCTCGACGACATCGCATGCGGCTTGATTGCCGGCGGCGCTTACTTGCTCGCAGGCGCGCCGGGCGGCGGGAAGAGCCGCCTGGCAACGCAGATCGCACTCGAATTGGGTCGACGACAACTTCGATCGCTGGTGGTCCTGACCGAAGAAGCGCCGCAACGGCTCTACGACCGCGCGATCACGATGACCAGCGACTGGAAACGCGATGATGCCGATCGGGCGATGCGGCATATCGAATGCACCGATCAGGTCGCCGACCTTGAGCAGCTTCCAGCATTCTTTACCCGACAGGTTCTGCATCCGCGCGGGCAGTTCGCCGGCGTGAAGCTGATTCTGGTCGACAGTCTTCAAGGCGACGGCGTCGCCGCCAACGCGGCGCGGAAGTACCAGCACTTTTATGAATTCGCGCGGGCGGCGAAGAGCGCCGGTATCACCGTGCTGGCGATCGGCCACATCAACAAACGCGGACAACTCGGCGGGCCGAAAGGCCTCGAACATTTTGTCGACGCAGTCTGGCGCATCGAGAAGGTCGCTGACTTCCGCATCTTCGCGGTGACGAAGAATCGCTTCGGTCCGGAAAAGCCGCGCGGCATTCCACTTCTGATCGATGCCGTGACAACGAACCTTCGCCCCTCACCGCACATCGCGCCGGTGACAGGCGTCGCCAAAACAGTCATCAACGGCATGGGCGGCGAAGCGGAACTGCAGGCGTCGGTCTCTCTGCCGATGCCGGGCTCGCGCCCCTCGATCAAGGCACCCGGACTACCGCGACGACGGATCGAGCAATTGGTCGATGCGATCACCGGCGTCCCGTTGCTCGGCCTCGACCAATTCGACCTGAACATCGGATGTCTGTTGCCTGGGGATGCGACGTTTCGCGCTTGGCTCGGTCTGCCGCTGGCGATCGCACTCATCGGATCATGTATTCGTCGGCCGGTTCCGACCGACGCCGTCTACGTCGGCGAGATCGATCTGAACCGCCGCGTCCGTCCGCTGCCACAATCGATCATTGATCAGCTCATGACGGCCATCGACGACGGTCACTTCAATCCGCGAACGCGGCTGTTCCTCCCGCCATCAGCGGCGGAAATGTTCCCAGCCGACATGGTCAAGCTTGTGCCGTGTTCGACGCTCGATCAAGCCGTCGCCGCAACGTGGTCGGATCTGCACTGAAAGGAGTCAGAAATGGAATCAAAGTACTTCAAGACAACCGATGCGGTCGTGGACGCTGAAGATGCCGCCGAATGGACAGCGGAACTTGTCAAAGTAAAGCCCGATGAGCTGATCACTCGCCTCCTGCGGCTCGAACCGTTTGTACTTGGCGTTGCTATTCACACGTCAAGCCACCTCGCAGCGAAGTTGCGAAAGGCCCGCGTGCCTGAATTCATCGTCAATGACATCGAAGACAAGATCATCATCACGACTGCGTTCGCGATCGAACTGATGCATCGCGGACAGCGAAAACTCTGGGCTGAGATCATTGATCCGCTCATCGAAGAACCTGAAACCGGAAAACAAAATGGCCAGTAAATTAAAAGGCAAAGTGCCCAGCATCTTCGAAGCCGCGCAGTTAGCGGGCTCCATTTCTGCGGAGATCAGCATCCGCGATGTGAAGACTTTTCGCCCGCACTGGACCGACGCCCAGGCGAAGGCGTTTCTCGATCGCCACGTCGATGCGATCGGTCAGATCATGCTGGTCAGCGCGTTGCAGACTATGCAGCAACTTCTGGAACGCGGCGACGACATCGTGCAGTGAAGGCGGTCTGCGAGAGAATTTCAGATTGTTAAAGGAGGAAACGGCTCATGCACGGAAATCAAGAGAAAGACGGCGGCGGTTCATGTTGCGATCGTTCAGAAGACCGAGTCCCGATGGTTGAGGATCGTCCTTCGCAGCGCCGCAACAGATCGCCGCTGAAGATCGTCGTTTCAAGACGACGAATGACGTTTGAAGAGGAGCGTCGAATCAATGAAGCCGTGCGGCTCTTCTGCTCGGAACTCGTCCGTCAGCATCTGCATGGCAAAAGGGGATCTCATGTCTGAAAACAAATTGAATGGACGACGGTACGTTTGCCTCGTCCGCTGCTCGACCGATCAGCAAACGGATACATCGATACCCGATCAAATCCGATTACTGCATGCCTTTGCTCAGCAACGCGGAATGATCCATGCCGGCGACGACATGATTCTCGACGGCGTCAGCGGTTCGCGACCGGGCGCACGATCCGACATCGAAAAGATCGTCTTGCGGAAGCAGCGGCGGAACGATTTCGATGTCCTGCTTGTTCAAGATACCAGCCGTCTAACGCGCGGCGGCGTCGAGCATGGCGCGAAAGTCGAGTTCGATCTGAGCGCTGCAGGAATCGAACTGCTATTCGCCAACGGCAATGTCATCGAAGGGGATCACGCCGGAATCGTCAAAAGCGTCGAATACTACTCGGCTCAGCAATATGCAAAGAACGTGTCGTTCGCCGTCGCGCGCGGACAGATGTCTGCAATACTTGACGGACGAATGGCGCACTGTCTGCGCCCGCCGTATGCCGTCGATCGACTCTATCTGTCGCTCGATAACCGGCCAGTGCATGTTCTTCGAAGTCGATCCGACGGATCGCAGCAGAAACTTGACCCTACAACTGGCGCGATTCTTGAAACTTATCCTCGCCACAAGAAAGGCGAGCCTGATCAACGCTACCGGAAACAGGAATCCGAGCGGGTCGTTTTGATTCCTGGCGCGCCAGAAGCGATCGCCGCCGTCCGCCAGATGTTCCGCCGTCGCCTTGTCGATGGTTGGGGAAACTGGCGCATCGCCAAGGAGCTCAACGATCAGGGCCTGCCGAGTCCGAACGGCAAGCCATGGTGTATGCAGACCGTCAAAATGCTGCTACGGAATACGGTTTACACCGGAAAAGGCGTCGCAAATAAACGGACGCATTCAATTTATCATTCGCGTTCTGCCAACGCCCCGACGAAGTCAGACGTTAGTCGCCGCGATTGGGCGACTCGAAAGCAGCCGAAGACGCGATATCGACCGCGCGCTGAATGGATCGAACAGCCACTGCCGGCGCTGGCCGACTTCCTTGGCGATGAACTTCGCGACCTTGCGATCGTTTTCCATTCGCAGTTCTTGAACGAAGTCCAACTCGCATCGCCCGTCAAAGCCGACAAGCATGTCGACAGCAAGTTCATCCTCAAGGGAATCCTGCGATCGAAGCAAGGCAACTTTCCGAGGACTGGAAAAACGCAAGGCACGAAAGAGAAGCCGTACCGCTACTACCATGCGTCGTCGGCCTGTCGCATACCATCGAGCGACCGCTTGCTTCGCAAAACGGTTCCAGCGGAACCATTGGAAGTTGCCATCCTGCAAACCGTCGCCGCCCATCTCGTCGACGTCGAATTCCTTCGCCCGCAGATCGAAACGGCCCTGCGCGAGCAATCCCGCGCTGTCTTAAGCGACGGCGAGAACCTGACGGAACTTCAAGACCAAAGGAAAGGATTGGCAGAACAGCTTGTGTTCGTCATCGAAGAACTTTCGTCGATTGGCAAGGACGCCGCCAAGAGGAAGATCCGACAGCTTGAGTCTCAAATCTCAGAGATCGATCGGCGCGTTGCGAAAGCTTCGAAGTCGGCGAAGGACGAAGTTCAAGACATCCCTGCCGCAACCGAACAGATCCTGCGAGGCCTAGTCGATTTGGGAACGCGCCTTCGCAGTCTTCCGCCGCATACGCTGCGCTCGATCCTCTCAATATTGATCGTGCGGCTCGAAGTCGATCTGGAAACAAAGTTCGTCGAACTCGACCTTGCTCTTCCGAACTGGGCGGTTTTCGAGCCAAACACTGTCGAGGCCCAAATGGGCCTCGACGAAAAATTTTTACAAAGGTCTTCCCTCAAAGCCCAATGCGCTTCTTTGTTGCTGCTCGCCGAACTCGAATGCAAAGCGATCGATCCGAAATGCGTTCAATGCCGACGCCGCGCCGCATGATCGATTATTGAGGTCGATGGTTATGACGGCAGAGGTTGTCCAGGTGCCCAACCAAGTTTAGCGAGACAATTCCACAACATCTGCAGCTTCGTCACGTCGCCGGCATTTAGCCGGCGGTTCTCAACAAACTGATCGAGAACGTCTCGGAAAATCTTCGCGTGCAGAGATCGAATCTGTTCATCTTCCAGTTGTAGTTGATCTCTTAACAAATCAAGTTGACCGATCTCTTCCTCGTCAACAACAAGGTCTGAAAGGATGACGCACATTGCTGCCCAGTATTGTGCAATCGCTCCTTTAGAACGTGTTCGCCGGGCGAAAGTGCGTGATGACCTCGAAACGAATCGGATATCGGCAACGGGGCGTATTGCGTTGATCGGGTCTGCATCCAAGCTGTTCAAAAACCTGTAGGAGTTTTCACTCGCAAGGTCTCCGAAAGTTCGCTTGTTCGTCCGTTGACACTCGTTCAAGTAAATCTTCAGCAATCCTGCTGCGGCTCGCGCGTCGGAAGCGGCACAATGCGCTTCATCAAGTGCGATCGCATGTGCGGCGCAAGCATCTGCAAGCCTACAACGATTCCCGATTGCCAGCATCGGCCGCATCCACATCAGGCAAAGGTGAGGGATATTTGCATGAAATCCAGCCTGTGCGAGTTCTGCCTGCACGAATGGAAGGTCAAAGTACGCATTGTAAGCGGCGACGATGCAGCCGCTGAGGCTCGCAGCGACGTGCGCTGCAACCTCTCGGAACCTTGGCGCATTGGCGACATCGTGATCAGTGATTCCGTGAATCTCGCTCGCCGTAACGCTTCTGCCCGGATTTATCAGGGTATCCAGTACAAGCGAACTCTTCCCGTCAGGCTCAAGCCTCACGATCGCTATTTCGACAATTTGGTCGTGCTGCGGTCTTAGTCCAGTTGTCTCCAAGTCAACGATCGCCCACGGCGTCTCTGCAATCAGCCGGTGACGCATTCCAGAACACGCCATTGCCCCTCCTGCATACGCATTTTAACTTTTGTTCGATGACGAACGTCGATATGTTATCGCAACACACAATCGACGAAAGTGGTGGGGATGTTCCGAACAATTTTGAAGCAAATTTTTGGTGGATCGACTGCGCAGCCGCCGGATGCTCATTCGCAGACAAAGTTCGATCAGCGACGTGCCGTCGCGTCTTGGGTAAACGAGCGTGCGCCCGAGAAAAAGCGTAGCGGACTGACTTCTACGACCGTCCAAGCCCAGCCGTCCAACGCCCGCGTCGCGGGAGAACTGACTTGGGTCGGGCCTAAGGCACAGATTCAACTCAAACACCTCGGATTATCATTCAACGATCCGCTTGCGTATTTCTGGACACACTCGTCTGCAGGAAACCCGGAGCCGGCTGCCGTGGATTTGCGACTGCCTGTTGCCGCTGCGGCAACGCCGTTGAGTGATCAAGGACTTGAATACTGGCCGCGCTACGACCAGATTACGCCTGAGCAGAGAAGGATTTATCTCAACTGGCTTGCATCTTCGCGACGATCGATTCCACCGGAAGTCGGCTACGCGTTTCTCTTCATTTATGGGCTGGAGCGTCGCGCACTGATTGAAAAGAAGGATCAAGCTGCCATCTTCGACGAAGTCGTTCGCTTGCGGACGATGTATGCAACATCAGACGCACCACTAAATCGAAGCTTCGACAGCTACACGTCGTCGTTCCTGTGGTTCCAGCTGTTGAGCCAACCGATAGCGTACGACGACAAGCGTTTTTTGCCGTTTGTAAAGTCGATAGGGACTTGGAACGAAGATGCGATTGCTTCCGCGCTCGGTTGGTTGAGCGCAACAGGGCGATCTCTTCCGGACTGGTTCGCGTTCATCTTGGCCGAGCAATTGCCCAAATCACTCAGAAGCGTCGTAGTGCGACGAGTGAGAAAACAACTGCGTGAACTTTTCCTAAAGCGTTTTAGTCAGCAGTTTCCCGGCGGATTTGGCCTGAAGGTAAGTAAACGTGATCGCAAAATAAACTATCGTCCTGCGAGTGCTGCCTTGCCGACCATGGATGCGACCGCGCCGAATCCGATGGGCATCAGTTCACAATTCAATGCCTTGAGCGAGTTGTGGAATGAGTGCATCAGTGATCTCAAGAAATTGAGTTCCGTCGTCGGCAAGGAAAGCGTACCAAATCCAACAGTCGAGTCTTGGAAGGCAATGCCGTTGGAAATTCGACAACAAGTCGATCATCCCCTTGTCGATTCTTTCAGCCAGTTTCTTGCGGCGCATTCTTCCGAAGCACCCTTTACAATTGTTTCCGCCCGGGATGTTGCCGTACTTGTCGGAATCGACGTGCAGTCAAAATTAACTACGGCTTCGAGCAAGAAGGTAGCCTCAATCGTTAATGACGTCGGCTATTGCGTCGAGCCAGATGCAACGCTAACAGGCCGATCGTACGACGACGACGAACGGGTCTCACTTTTTCTGAATTTAAGCGATCATCCCGCTGATCCGCAGCGATACAACGCATCGGCGTTGATGCTCGGCGTCGGCGTAACCATGGCCGCTGCTGACGGCAAAACCGACGCCGATGAACTTGCAAAACTAGGCAGGGAAATCGAAACCGCGTTTGAGTTGAATGACCACGAGCAGCGACGGCTAGACGCATTACGCAGCCTACTGCGAGAACAACCGCCCGAACTTGCAAAGCTCGTTCGACCGCTGAAGAAGTTGGCAAAGCCGCAGAGAGAGCAGGTCACGAGATTCGCACTTGCCGTCGTAGCGGCCGATGGCGTTGTGACGCGCGGAGAACTAAAGGCGCTGCAGAAGCTTTACGGTGCAGTGGGATTAGACAAGAACGCGGTCAATGCAGACTTACGCTCTTTGATGCCGGAATCGGCTCCGCATTCGTCAGAAGAACCGGTCACGGTCGTCAGAGCAGCACCGGGAGCGGCTGGCGAAGCAATTCCCCCAATCCCTTCAGCAAACGGCGTCGGCAAGCCTGCTGGTCTCACGCTAAATCGCGAGGCGATCGCAGCCATTCTAAGGGACACGACGGAAGTTTCGAAGATGCTTGCGGAAGCAATGAATGTCGAGGCGTCGGAAGAAGCCGTCGAACCAGTTCTGTCGCAAGACGCCAATCCGATTACGGTTGATCCAACACTGCCGGCGCGATATGCAGGCTTCTACCAAGTGATCGTGACAAGGTCCGACTGGACGCGGTCGGCTTTGAGCGACCTGGCAAAGCAGCATGGCCTCATGTTGTCGGGCGCGATCGAGGCCATCAATGATTGGTCCACCGAGCAGCATGGCGGCCCATTGGTTTACGAAGACGACCAGCAATTTACGCTTGAAGCCGCCTATCTCCAGTGAGGATTTCTGACAATGCCTGTTCGTATTCTTGAGCGAGAGCGCAGCGCGATTCTCAATTCGCTTTCCGCCGGCGTCGTTCCCAAGGTTGGTCTTCACCACATCCAAGTTGGTCGTAAACAGGAAGTGGCGGCAATGCTGTCCGATCTCAAAAGGATCGAAGATGGTGGCGCTTCCGTCCGCTTTATCGTCGGACGATTCGGTGCTGGAAAGAGCTTCTTCCTGAACTTGATGCAAACTGTTGCGCTCGAACGAAAGTTTGTTGTTGCTCGCGCAGATATCACAACGGATCGCCGGCTTCAATCCACAGGTGGGCAAGCGCAGGCGCTGTATTCGGAGTTGATGAAAAATCTTGCGACGAGATCGAAGCCCGATGGTAGCGCACTCGCGAGCTTGGTCGAGCGTTGGGTTGGCGACGTTGCGCACGAGATCACCAGCGCGGGCGGCACTGAATCCGACGTCGATCAACAACTAGCCACTCTTTGCAAGCCACTACAAGATTTGGTTGCGGGATACGACTTCGTCTCAGTCCTTCAGGCGTATTATCGCGGTCACCTCACCGCGAATGACCAGCTACGCTCATCTGCACTTCGTTGGTTGCGCGCGGAATACACGAGCAAGATGGAGGCGCGTAAAGATCTGGGCGTTCGTTCCATCATCGATGACGATTCGATCTACGACTACCTCAAACTGTTTGCGCGTTTCGTCAAGATCGCCGGGTACACGGGTCTTTTAGTCTGCCTTGACGAATTGGTCGTTCTCTCGCATCGCTTGAATAACCGAGTGGCGAGGAATAACAATTTCGAAGCGATTCTTCGCATCGTGAACGATTGTCTGCAGGGCGATGTCCAAAATCTCGGCTTTATCTTTGCAGCAACCGACGAATGTTTAACGGACAAGCGCCGAGGGTTGTTCAGCTACGAGGCATTGGCAAGTCGGCTTGCGGCAAATCGGTTTGCGCAAAATGAGTTGGTCGATCTTGCCGGACCGGTAATGTCGCTGGCCAATCTGACGCCGGAAGACTGTTTCGTCCTATTGCACAACATTCGACGGGTTCAGTGTGGGGGCGATGAATCGAAGCAGCTGCTGAATGACGAAGGCGTAGAGGGTTATCTGCAAAGCTGCTCGCAGCGGCTTGGAGCCGCGTACTATCAAACACCGCGGGACACCATCAAGGATTTTATCGGCCTGCTAAATATCCTCGCACAAAATCCCGGCGCTGATTGGCGAAAGCTGGTAGGTGAAATCAAGACTACCGACGCACAAACAATCGATCCGTCGGTCGAAGCTGCGAAGCCGGACGAAGACGAATTGCCAACATTCAAGCTCTGATGATGGATCAAACCACCGCGTTCAACCTGCTGCACCCCGGTGTTCAGCGTCAGTTGTGGAACATGAAATGGACTACGCTGCGGCCCCTTCAAGTTGCTGCGATTCACGAGATCCTTTCGAGTGATCGTCATTCCATTCTAAGCGCTGGTACTGCAGCCGGTAAAACGGAGGCCGCGTTCCTTCCGATCCTGTCGTCAATCGCTGACGATCCCACGGTGTCGGTAAGAGCGATGTACGTCGGACCTCTCAAAGCACTGATTAACGATCAGTTCGGACGCCTAGAAGAATTATGTCAGCATCTCAATTTGCCAGTCTACCGCTGGCATGGTGACGTTCCCGCCGCGGCGAAAAAACAACTCATTAGTCAGCCCGGGGGCGTATTGCTGATTACACCTGAATCGATTGAATCGCTCTTTGTGAATCGATCCAATGCGCTCCCAAAACTTTTCGGCGGGCTGCGATTTGTCGTCATCGACGAGCTTCATTCATTCTTGGACAACGAGCGAGGCCTTCACCTGCGAAGCCTGCTCAATCGCATCGAATCGGTTGCTGAGAAGCGCCCACGACTTGTTGGTCTGTCGGCAACGATTGGAAATCCCTCTGTAGCGATCGAGTATCTCGATCGCGATCACCCCGAAAGTGTACGTCTTGTTGTTGGTGAGGATGCAGAAGCTGAGCTTAAGTTGCTCATTCATGCCTACGAAGGCAGCGAGCCGGACGATTCGGCGGCGGAAGTTGAAGAAGACGAGACCGGGTCGCAGGACCGCCTGCTTGCCTTGGACTTGGTCAAGCATTGCAAGGGAAACTCGAATCTGGTCTTCGCGAACAGCCGAAACGACGTTGAATTTTTCGGTAATGAATGCAAATCCATCGCCGAGAGTCAGAACCTCCCTGATGAATTTCTGGTGCATCACGGTTCGTTGAGCGCTGAGATTCGACGAGATACCGAAGACGCAATGAAATCTTCTTCGCGGAACGGTAAGCCAACGACAACGCTTTGTTCGAGCACGCTTGAGATGGGCATCGACATTGGAAGCGTGAAGATGGTCGGCCAAATAGGCGCGCCCTTTTCCGTTGCTTCGCTGAAACAGCGAATTGGCCGTAGTGGTCGACGTGGTGATCCAAGAATCCTTCGAATGTACATTCGCTGTCAGAAGGTAGACGAAAAAACCAATATCTTCGATCGACTCCATCTCGATTTGATTCAGTCCATCGCGGCAACCGAACTCTTGCTGCAAAAATGGGTAGAGCCGGCCGAACCGTGTTCTTTCGATTTGAGCACGCTGACTCAGCAGATTATTAGCATGATCGCAGAGACAGGTGGTCGCCGCGCAGAGGTTCTATTTGACAGACTCTGCCAACGTGGCGCGTTTCGAGATGTCGACGCGAATACGTTTAGGGCTCTGCTGCGTCAACTGGGGAACGAAGATGTCATCGAACAGGTAGATAGCGGCGATTTAATCCTCGGCCTCGTGGGCGAAGACTTACGGAAGGACAAAGGGTTCTATGCGGTGTTCCCGACGACCGACGCATATGCCGTACTTCAAGACGGTGCAAAAATCGGAGCAGTCGAAGCAGCTCCGCGCGTTGGCGAACACATGCTGCTGGCGGGACGTCGGTGGCAGGTTGTCGACGTTGACGATCGGCAGAAGGCGATTCTTGTAATACCGGCGGCTGGAAGAAAAAGCTCGCCGTTTGCCGGTCGTGGAGGAAGGCTCCACGAAGAGATAGCCAAGATGATGCGAACCGTCCTCGCGGATTCCAAGGCTTACCCGTATCTCGGGCAAGTTGGCTCGGTTCTCCTTGCCGACGCACGTCAGGTCGCAACATCTGCGCGAGTGTGCTCGGAACGATTTGTCTTCCTTTCTCCGAACAAGACGGCAGTCTTCGCTTGGGTCGGTCATCTCACTTTCAACACCCTCCTCGGCATGCTGCAGGTGAAAGGGATTACGGCATCGCCAGAACGGATCGCAGTTGTAATCGACGAATCGATTGAAAAAGTCCGAAGCCGATTCAACGAACTCGCTGACACACCGCCAGCCGCAGAGTTGATTGCGAAAATACTTCCTCCCCAAACGCACGCGAAGTATTCGCCATTTCTGAACACTCCATTTCTCAATGAAGCGACTGCGATGCGTAGCCTCGACGTGAAGTCCGCGACCCGATGGTTGTGCGACACGACGTGAACTTTAAAGATACGTTTTCATTTGTGCCCGCGGAAAGCAGTCAGGACGCTTTCGAACGAAGTCGTAGGATGTCGATGAAAAGACTGCTCATCGATAAACACAAAATCGAACGGTTGGCCCGAATTGGTCGACACATCTTCGCACCATTGCCGCAACCGCTTCATTTTCGCCTCCACGTCGACATCGACTAGGCCTTTCGTTTCAGCAATGATCGTCCGCCCGTCTGCCAGCCTAACGATGAAATCAGGGTAGTAGTTGCTGATATCGCCATCGGACCGCACATAATCGAGCCGAAAATTTACGGCGAGATAATTCTTGGCAAATGAGATGACGTCCGGGCAGCGGTCGAGAAAGGCGGCGAATTCCAACTCGAATCCGCTATCGCCAATGATGCGATTGAAAACGCTTTTCTTGACGGTGACGTAGTCTTGGTTCTTGACCACGAATGGCCGGACTTCACGCAGTTTGATCGTGTCCAGGATGCGCGCGTCGCCAGCGGTCTGAACGGTCAACGCGTTGATCCCGCGTTTCATCGCATCGATCAACGACTTCGTCGCGGCAATCTCCGACAGGTTGCGAATCGTATTGGGACTATCAAGTTCGATCGCCTCGCCAAACAGCTGAGTTGTAACGAACTCCTTCACTTTGCCGTAGAGCACGTCATACCCGCTGACCAGACGCAACTCCTTCATCAACGTCTGAGCGAAATATCCGAGAACGCTGCGGTAGTCCGCGACGCCGGCCGTATCCAAAACGGTGACATGAGTGATCTCGCCGTTCGTCACTTCCTTGAAGACGATTTCGCGCTGCTCTGCTTGTGTAAATTGGCGGTACGCGACGATCTGGTGATCGAGCTTCGAGACGTCTAGCTGATTCAGATTTTTGTATTCGCGATGCACACGAGGCGTAAGAACCGGTATCTCGATGTCGAGCTCGTCAAGATTCTTCTGCTTGTTCTCGTCGTCGACTTCGACGACCAGCGGAGCTTTCGGCTTTGTCCCCGCCCCCATTGCCTTGCGTTCGAGCGTAACGCCTTCGGCTTGAATCGATTCGACGAATTCCATGAAGGCGTCGGTGCCGATGACGCTAACGAATTCTTCGACTTCGCCCGGATACATTTTGCGTAGGCCGCGACCGAGCGTCTGTTCAGGAAGAATGTTGCTCTTCGATGCGTATGCCCGCAGGCCGACGATGGTGGTGACGTTTCGAACGTCCCATCCTTCCTTCAACATCATGACCGACACGATTGCTTTCGCAGGATTGCCAGCGTCGTCTATCGAATTCGCTTCCTTGCGAAGCAGCTCGAGTTCGTCATTTCCCTTGCCCGACGATGCTTCCGAAATCTCGCCGTTGCTCTTTGTGTGGATGACGAGCGTCGAATCGCCGGCCAAGTCGGAATAGCGGCCACGAAGATATTCAGCGACTTCATCGCAGTTCTTCGTGTCGTCGGTCATCACAAAGAGAACAGCCTTCTTACCGAGCTTTTCGTGCTCTTCGAACGTCTTTCGCCATTCGATCACGCCAAGGTCGATGTAGTCGGCGTACTTTTCTGTGTACTTGATGCTCTGCCGTTCATGAAGTTTCGCCCGGCTCGGAGCGTCGGGCAGTACTGGATGTTTTACAACGTTCTGACTGATCGCTTCGACCAACGGGTAGTCGGCGATGGTCTGAACAAAGATCGCACCGTTGTCGTGCTTCGGCGTCGCCGTAACATCGACTTGCATCGACAACGCGCCGTCCTTCTGAAGTAGGCGGTTGTGGATGTCTTGGATGCTCTTGAACCACGCTAACTTTGAATCGTGGATGTGATGCGCCTCATCGTTGAGCACCATTAACTCGTCGATATCACGCACGATGATGCCCAGATCGACTTTGCTGTCGGTCGTCGCGCCGGTTGGCCGCATGCCAAGGAAGTAATCCATCGAGTTGTCGTCGTCTGCCGACGGAATGCTCTCGTTGCCGGCGTATACGCGATGAATGTTCGTCAGAAAGATGTTCCCGGTCTTCTGCGTAACGCGAACATCGTCCTGCATATGCAACGTCAGTTGGAAATCCTCACGCCAGTTGCGCCCGTCAAAGCCGTTGTCGGGGATGACTGGATCTTGCGCAAAGATGCGTAGTCCTTGGAAGTCCTTGTAAATCCGATCGAGCACGATGATGTTCGGCGCGATAACCAAAAAGTTTCGCGCGAGCGTCGAATCGGCCTCGTAGGTCTTGCAGAAGAAGCTCCACGCCAGCGCGAGACTGAGAACCTTTGTCTTTCCGCTGCCCGTCGCCATTTTCACGACGAAGCGCCGCCAGCTTTCATCGAACATGCCGCTCGACACCGCGCCACTGCTGTCGAAGCGCATCAGGTCGTGCTTATCCTTCACGCCGACGACATCGTTGAGATAGATGATCGTCTCCAACGCCTCGCGCTGGGCGAAGAAGTATTGGAACGGCGTTGAGGGTTGATCGGCGTGATCGATCAGATGCGGCTCGACAAACCACCAGTTGAGAAGGCTGCGGCTCGTCTCAGTCGCACCGACGTATCCACCATCGCGAAACTCCTTCACTTTCTTCCGTAGCGTCGCGACAAGCGGCGGCATCAGTTTGTTCATCGTTGTATCGCGAAGAGATTCATCCGCTGGAAACCAACGGATCGACGGGTCGAGAATCGCGTGCGGATCATTGGGGAAATCCTTGTGCAGCGCCATCGACTACTTCCCCTTCCGCTTGCCGTCGCCGACCATCACATCCACGATGGTCATCGTGTCGTTGCCGAAGATGTCGACCACCTTCACCGCGATCTTTCGTCGGCCCGGTTCGACTTCCTTCGCGGCGCTGGTCATTTCAAGTGTGCGATCCTTCTTCGTGCGGAAGCTTTGCCACTCATTTTCAAAGATGTATTCGCCGGTCCACTTTTCTTCCCAGGCCTGAAGCGGGAGCTGCGGTTTCTCCATGCCTGGCAACTGCTTCTGCTCTTCCGGATCTAGATCGATCGGCACGCGGATGATTTCACGCTTGTTCTCGTAGTCGAAGTCGACGGCCCAGTAATCGACCCAGTCGGTCCATTTCTCGGTCAGCACTTCGCGCTTCGTGATGCCTTTCGCGTCCTTCGTCACTTTCACTATCTGTCCGTTGTCGACGACGATCTTACTGCCGCCTTTCTTCGAATCAGCCAATGCGGCTTCGGCGGCGGCGATCGAATCCTGCGAATAGAAGACGCTGAAATCGGTCAGCTTCACCGCGACAGTGTTCCCGTTCACGATCGGCGTGACTTCGATGAAGCTGACGTCGTGAAATACGACTTGGTTCTTCTCAACCGCTCGCTTGTCGAACACCTCGGCCGGGATGTATTTCGGCGCGATGTCGATTCCTTTGGCTCGCGCTTCTTCCAGCACGTTGGGGAACAAACCCATCTCGAACTCGAAGCCGAGGATGTCGACTTTTGTGATGTTCTTCTTTCGGCATTCGACAATGATCGCTTCGACGAACAGCCGCGTCACCGGCAGATTCACCGGCCCGACGACGACCATCCGGCCCGCTTTCTTGCCATCGAATGACGGATAGCCGGTCACCTTCTCTGCGCGATAAGCGCGGAGAATCAGATCGAGAAACGCCGACTCCTTCGCTTCAAGCTGCTTCTGCTTTTCGGCCTCGCGAAGGTTCGGATTCACGCCAACGTAATGCTGCCGCTCGTATCGGCCGAGGTTCAGCAACTCGAACGCGCGGTAGTCCTTCCCGTCGGCCTTGAGTTGCCGCTGCACGCCGATCATCCGCTTGCGAGTGGTGTGGATGGCGAACTTGCCCAGATCGGTGGCGATCCACTTCCGCCCCAGCTTCTCCGCCACCGCCGCCGTCGTCCCGGACCCGGCGAAGAAGTCGGCGACGAGATCGCCGGGGTTGGAGGAGGTCTTGAGTATCCGCTCGATCAACGATTCAGGTTTCTGCGTTGGGTAGTCGATGCGCTCGTCAGACGTGTTCCCCACCCGCGAGACGTCATCCCAGTTTGTCGTCAGCGGGTTGCCTTTCATGTCTTCGAGGAAGAATTTCAAACCGTCCATTCGTGGGCTCCCGTCTTGGCGCGTCAGAATCCGGCCTTCCGTCCACCATTTCTCAAGCTGCTCAAGTGACGCGCCCCACGACCGATTGGGAGGCGGCTTTGTGCCGCGCCACTCAAACTGCCGCGAGGGATTTCGGCTTGAGAAGGTCATGTTCTCAGCCTTGTAAAGCCGCCCCTGTTCATCTTTCTTGTAGCGGGCCAACTGCTCCGCGCTGTATGGGGCATATTGCTGATTGAAAATCAGATTCTGCTTCGGTCCATAGAAAACGATATGGTCGTTCGCGCGAACATATCCGGCGGTCTTCATGTTGTGGGCGCTGGTGCGGACCCACACTATTTCGTTGAGATACCGTTCCGGTCCAAAGACTTCGTCCATCGCAAGGCGGATGTACGAATTCACACGCCAGTCACAATGCACATAGATGCTCCCATCCTCCGCGAGTAGATCCCGCATAAGGATCAGCCGTTCGTAGATCATGGCGATGAACGAGTCGGCCCCCTTGCCCCAGGTGTCGCGGTAGGCGATTTCTTCGAGGATGTTGGGGCGTTTGGTGAAGGTGTCGCCGCCGTCGCCGACTTCGATGTCCATCGAGAAGTCGGCCCCGACATCAAACGGCGGGTCGATGTAGATCAGCTTCAGCCCGCCTTGCTTCTCGATCTCATCCCGCATCGGCCCATTCTTCAGCGATGACAGGATCAGCTTGTTGTCGCCCCAGATGAGCTTGTTCGTCCACCCCTTCATCTGCCGCCCGCGCGCGTCGAACAGCCCGCCGGCCAACTCATTGTCGACGCTCGACTTCCCCTCGATGCGCGGCTCATCGATGCTCTCGATCGTCTGAAACGGCAGCACGACGTTCGAGACTTCGTTGGTCTTGCCGTTCCAGACGAGTTCAACTTCGCGTTTGTCATCGAACAGCAGAAAGCGGTACTTCTCAGGCAGCGTTTTGTCCTGCTCGATGAAGCGGAGAATGTCGGCTTTTTCTTGATCGGTTAGGCGGGGCATGGCGATGTCGTTCAATAATCAGGAACGATTCGGCAACTCGCCAACAGCCTTGAGGGCGCGATTGAAAATCCCTTTAAGGCTTGGTTTCAGCTCGGAAAAGCGTGTCTTGAGCGAGTCGCCGCTAAAGCCATTAGCTTGAAGATAGAGAATCGTGCTCATCGCCTCGAGATCAGCAACATTCATCTGATTGAGTTGGCTTGCCAATGACTGCCAGGACTGACGACTCGTCTTTTTCAGGTCTTTAAGAAGCGTCTTCGCGGCATCTTCTGGCTTGTAGACATAGGCCTCAAACTGCTGACCCACAACCTTTTCATTTACGAGCTTTCCTCTGACCAAAGAATCCATTTCCGCAGCAACCTCGCTGGAAAATGGTCCATAATGCAAAAAACCAAAATGCTGGGGAAAGTCGTGGCCCTGTGACTTCAAGATGTGAACAATCTTTTGAAGTTTTTTTCTGCCTACGACTTCGCCCAGAGCGTCGATGAGACGAAGAAGTTGGAGCATTCCGGGCATTGGCTATGTCTCCGTTAGGTTGATGTTAAGGTCTGCGGCGAGCGATTTCAAGTCACTCTTCCGTGATCGGTCGTAGTACAGGCGATTGACGACCAATTTCTCGTCGTCGAGATTTTGCAGCATTTTCGATTCGCCTTCAACCGGGGCAGCAGAATCCGGCTCACCCGGTTCGGCGAGAAGGACGGACTCATTCGCCGCAGCTTCAGGATCGTTATGCTTCTTCGTGCGGTAAAGAATTCCTTTGTAGACAGTGTCCTCGACGGTGTCCATACCTGCGATGGGAGTTGCGCCATCCGCTTCCTTCGGTAGGTTTTTCAGCTCTTCGCCGAGCTTAAGCATGACGCTGGGCGACGAAGAAACGTTTGCGGCGGCATAGAGTCGCTCGCGACAGAGGAAGGCGCTCGCGAGACGCCGGACGGTCGTATTGGCCTTCCCGCTGGAGTCAGCCCAGCAATGAAATGCTGCAACGACTTGTGATTCGTCGAAGCGAAGGAAATCGCCGAGGCTGAGCTTGCCCTCTTTCTTGAAATATTTGCTGACAAGCGACGGAGTGCCGTTAGGTAATGCGTCACGCCTTGCAAGGTTGGCGGCTGCTTTGAAAAGATTCAGAGCGAGGACTTCAAAGCCCCTCGTAACGCGATGCATATAAACTTGCTGGTACATGTGCAGACGAGCGATGATGAATCGCTCCGCACCATAAAGGCCGCGCCGGCGATCAAGACAAAGTTTGAGCGAACCGCCATTAATACGCGCGGCACACATTGAATGAAGTAACCAGTCTGCATCGTATTCGCCATATCCAACCCCGGTGCAGTACGAATCACGGAGCAAGTAATCCATTCGGTCGGCATCGAGTTGACTGGAAACGATGTCAACGGCGAGTTTGTCCGGAAAGTCTTTGCGAATGATCGACGCAACGTCGTCGGCACTAATGCCGTGCTTCTTCAACACGTCGTGCAAGCGTGAACCGGATTGTCGAATCAGTTGGATCGTCCGTTCCTCGTGATGAGATTTGCCGAAAGCCCTCTCCAGCATATGCGAAAATGGTGCGTGACCGACGTCATGCACGAGCGCCGCGGCTTTGATCGTACGAGCGTGTCGGTTGAGCAGTTTGTGGACTGGATCGCCCGAGTCATAACGGCGCTGGAGTGAATCAATGATGCGTTGCGCAAAATTGAATACGCCGAGACTGTGAGTGAACCTGCTATGTTCAGCACCATGGTAAGTCATCCACGAGACGCCAAGCTGACGGATTCTCCGCAACCGCTGTAGTTCGGGTGTGTCGATTAAGTCGAGAATGAATTCATCGTCAGGCGAAATTTCGATGAGGCGATGGACTGGATCGCGGAAAACCTTTCCGGGTGCGCGAATCCGCGCGACCGACTTTTTCGGTTCCGATCGCGACCCACGCGGTACGCCTTTTTTGACTCGTTTCGATTTCGCCATGAAGTCGCTCGCGGAGCTTTCAGCTTGCCGTCGGCAACGCTCTGACAGAAGGGAAATGGTCTTCCAAACCCTCGATTTCTTGCAGCGACCTCCCTGCAATGCCTTGCATTTCGCCATACATGCCGACGGTCGCCTCTATTACGCGGTGAATCTGTTCCTCGCGTTTGGCCCACTGCCTCATTGCGGAAGCTTTTTCTTTGAGTAGATCGCTGCCCATTGTCTTGAACGCTTCGACGATCGCTTCGACACGCAAACGGAATTTGGGACCGTTGAGGTAGTGGTACATCATTTCCGCTTTGGTTTGCTGGCCCTCGCTGGCCGACCGTGCGCCGCTGACTTCCATCAGCATGTGTCGTAAGGACATGGCGACGGGCAGGACGCACTTGGGATGGACGATCCAGACGCCTTCGATTTGATCGAACGAGTCACAGCCCGGCGGCAGGACGGCACTGGTGATGACCGCAACCTCCGCTTTGGCGAGGCGCTGGTTGTCACGCAATTTGGCAAGCCAGCCATCGGACCAATTTCGAGTGCGTTTGGATTCCCAAAGGATCGTTCCGCACATTGAACCCGTGGGCGTGATGACGCGCTGAAGGATGTCGCCGCCGTGTTCGCCCTTGGGAACGGGTTCGATGCGGTCATGTGGAAACTTGGCGGCGAGAGTCGATTCAAGTTGGACTCGAGCGCCTCGCCTTGAAGCTGCTGTGAGCCCTGTTCAGCCTTCTTTTTCAGCTCTTCGATCTTCTGCTGCATCGAGGCGATCTGCGTCTCCTTTTCGATTAGTTTGAGCGAAAGCGATTCTTCAGCTTCTTTCTTCGCCTGCTCGCGCGTTTTGCCGAGTGATTCGCTAATGCGCGTTTCGATGGTGAGTTCCATCTCTCGCTTGGCATCGTCGAGTTCCCGCTGCTTCACGACCAGCTGCGCTTGGGCCTTCTGGGCTTCGGCAAGCTTTTCATCGCGTTGCTTCAACACGACGGTGAGATCTGCGAGTTCCTTCGTTTTCAGATCCAGATCGTTGCCGAGCGCAAGTCGCGCCTTCTTTGCCTCGTCAGCAGCGATTTTTGCGCGCTCAAGCTTCAGTTTTTCAGCGACCGCCGCTTCGACGTTTTCTTTTTCCTGGGCGAGTGCGGTTTCGCGTTCCTTGAGCGACGCCTCGCGCTTCGTTGCGTCCGCGACGAGCTTCGCGCGTTCAGCTTTCAACTTCTCGTTGACCGTCGCGTCGAGCGATTCCTTGTCCTTGGCGAGCTGTTCTTGGGCCGTCTTAACCGCCTGCTCGCGCTTCGCGAAGTCCGCGCGTTGTTCAGCGATTTTTGTCTCGTACTGCTTTCGGGTCGCCTCGATTAACGGCGCAGCCAACGACTCGGTCAGCTTGATTTCTTGCCGGCAAGACGGACAGACGATGGTCGGTTCGATTCCCACAGTTCCCTCCTGAGAACGACTGCAATTCGAAGTGCGCGGCGAATGTATCAAACCGCGGCGATTTGATGCAAACTACAGCCGTTGCGCGCCAATTGTAAATCGCGGTCGCGGAAAGGTTTTAAGCGGATTGAACATGGCACATCGACATGGGTTGGCTGGCCAATTTGGTAAGAAGAACGCTGCGACGGCGCATCACCGCGTTGCGATACTTCTGATCGCAGGAGCATCGATGTTGCTGGTGTTGACCGGCTTCGTGGCAGGGCTGCTATGGACGAGGGCAGGACTGGTTGCGGGAATTGTCGCAACAGCCGTTGTCATCGCCATCGTCGTGGCCGCTCGACTTTGGCTCGATGACTACATGGAGAAGGTTGGCAAAGAGCGCATCAAATACATGCGCGGCGGCCAAGCTGAAGGACTCATCGCGTGGATCTTGGAAGGCTTGGACGATCGTTGGCACATCTTCAACGGCATCAAACTGGAAGGCGAGTGCGATACCGATCATGTCTTGATCGGACCAGGTGGAATGTTCTGCATCTCGACCAAATCACATCGCGGACTTTTCGAAGGGATTGACGACAGATTGCTGCACAACGGCGAGCCGTCAGACTTTGCGAAAGACGCGATGCATCAGGCTATGAAGTTGAAAGACCGCTTGGCCGCATTGATGGGCGATGGCACGCCATGGATTCAACCAGTCCTCGCTCTGCCGTTCGGCTTTCTCAAAGGAAGAGCGCTTGGCGGTAAGGTTTGGTTGGTGCATCAGGACGACATCTTGAAGAAGGTCTCGCGCGACGATTCGGTAAAGCTCGATCGACGAACGATTGATCGCGCGGTTAAAGCCATGACGATGATCGCTGCGGACGCCGCGGATTTGTATGTCCGCCCAAATACGCCGAACGATCGGCGTTGATCTCTGCTTTTTGAAAGACACTCGCAAAGAACAAGGTCGCAACAATCCTTCGAGTAAAATGCTTTAATTCAGTCGACAATCGTTCGAATAAATCGGAAGGATCGTGTTTGGGCCGCGACGTACGATGGTGCGACGGGATTGAGCCGAAGCGCTAAACGGTTGGCGGTATTTGCTGATCGCCGAATGTCGCAATGCGACATCGCTGAATCCCTTCGAAAGTTGAAAGCGACGATGCGCTCCGAGGCGGCATCGAAATTGTTGTAGGGTGATGAACTGGTGGAACTACGCGGAATCTAGCGCAACGACCCTCAAGCTCGCTATCGATCGTATCTTCGCAGCCCGATAGCGATTCGCGGGCACGGTTGAAAGAACAAACCGACGTCCAAAAAGTTCTGCTAGCAGAAACGCTCGCAGGCTGTTTGCGGCACAGTGGAGCGCTCGACCTCCCGTCGCACCTTTGTCTCCGCTCAAGATGACCTCTA
Organism: uncultured Phycisphaerae bacterium; assembly: GCA_964236135.1. GTDB lineage: Bacteria > Planctomycetota > Phycisphaerae > Tepidisphaerales > Tepidisphaeraceae > CAXSBN01. The sequence goes on along the minus strand of CAXSBN010000001.1, from coordinate 132,068 downwards.
CGGCGTGGAAGGCCGAGTACACACCTTTTGTTCGTGACGAATGTCCTCTTTTCGGAACTGTCCGACATCAAAAGGATGGAGTCAAAATGAAAACGTCTACCGATCCCAGATATCAAGCTTTTTATGACCTGGTTGTACGGAATGACGGGCTCGCGCATCAAATGCGTTTCACTCGCGAGGTACGTGGGCACTATGTACCGCTTCAGGTAATCATCGATGCAACACGCACCGCTTTCGCGATTGAGGCGACACTGTCTGTCCCCGTCCCGCCGCAGCTGCGCGTCGTCGGATTGGAACTGGTCCGCCGCTTCAACGAGGATGCGGCGTCGCAGCAACCCGGCGAGCCGACTATTCCGCAGAGAGCGTTGCTGCATCGCTCTGACGGGAATTTGATCGTTTGCAGCATGCACCTCTTCGAAAACGTGCGGGACGAGATCGATTTCGATCTAGAGACTCGCATCCTCGCCACCGAGACATTGAAGCTAATACGTCAGATTGATCTCGCTGCTCTCGGCTTGGATGTCTCTAAAGCTGAGATAATTGCCGATGAAGAATTTTCTGACGAACAACCCCCGCTTGTTCGCTTCCGTCCGTTTGATTGAACGACATCGGATTTAAGTACCTCTTTGCGGACACGGTCGAGAAGGTCAACCGCGCGTGGGCAATACGGTTCAGCAGGACCTATCGCTGTCGATTGCGGCTCAGCATCTTCTCTGAGCCGATGGTCGCCGTAACTCCGCGCTCGGACTCAGTTTACCTTAAACTTATGATATGCAAGGATTTGCGCTTTACATTTCTGACGTCGTTGAATATATTTCAAGGATGGCGAACCGGGGCCGGCGAACGCAGAACAAGACGAAAGACATCGACGTCCGCACCCGGCTTATTGCAGAACTCCGCACCGCCCACCGAAATGCGCCTGATACAAAGTTCGTTCATGAATTAGGTCTTTGCCAGCACCAAGTTCGAGCTGATTATGCGGTCGTGAATGGCGAGCTTTGCGGGTTTGAAATCAAGAGCGACAGCGACACTCTTCGCCGCTTGCCAATGCAAGCAGAAATATACAGCCGCGTCTTCGATCGCATGACGGTTGTCTGCGGGAAGGCACACCTTGAGAAGGTTAGGAAAATCGTTCCGAAATGGTGGGGCATTAGCATCGCAGTTATTCAGAATCAGGCGATCGCAATCCGGAGGGTGCGGTCGCCAAAACTGAACCCGGCAGTTGATCCTTACGCCGTGATACAGCTTCTTTGGCGGACCGAAGCCGAAAAAATCCTCAGGCAGCTTGGGCAGCGCGGCCTTTCCGCCTTACGCATAAATCAGATCTGGTCATTAACCCTCGAAACGTTGTCCACGGATGATCTGCGTTACGAGGTGCGAGAAGCAATCAAAGCCCGGGAAAACTGGCGATCTGATCAACGACGAAACTTGCGTGGTGGCTCACGCCGACCTGCCGCCAAGTCGTTGCACTTCCCGGCCCCGCCGATCCCACAACCACATTCTCGATATATTGGTCTCCCCAACTGAACGCTGGGCCCACGTATTCAGGCCTCGCACGCAATATCGTAGCCAAGCCGGGATATTGAGACGCCTCCCCCTTCCTTATCAATTGGCCTCGCACGATTACAAAATGCGTTGTATGGGTATATCGAACATTTGCGGTCATCTTTATGACTCGGAAGTCCAATTGATCGTGGCCCGGCGAATTGATGGCATAATCGCCAAATGCAGGCATCCGAGGCAACTCAGCCCTAATCGCTGCTAACTGAGTCCAGACCCACCATTCGACGCGCGGCATCAGCGTCACAGCGTTCCGAGGCATGTTGGAGCTATCGGCTGGATACGCCGAACTGGCGAAAGTGAGAGAACGCCAATCGTTGGCTTGTGGGAAATTCGCAACGGCAGTGCGTGCCGCCAGCAAATAGGTTCCTTCATAGCCAGGCAACAGCGGACCAGCGTCAATAATCATATCCACGCTGCTCGGATGAAGCCCGAAAGTTTCCAACAAGCCCGCGAGGTTCGCCGCGAAGTGAGCGCCGCCTGAAGCCTCTTGGATTGTTACTCGCAAGCAGATGCCGCGATGGTCAGCGGTTTGAATGGCGTTAACGGCCGCTTGATAAGCGGGGTTTCGAGTCAGGCCGGTGACCGGGACGAGTCGCAGATTCTTTGCGCCGGCATCGTTGGCGATATGAACGAGCGGATGCACGTTAGCGGCGGTCTGCCCTTCATCTTCCAGCTGAAAACCATCGATAAAGAAGCGGCTGTCGCTACCCCAGCATTTGAGGATCGTTGCCGCCTCTTTTTCTATCTGTTCATCGATCGTACATTTCGGGCACTCGTTCTCGAAGTCCCAGTCGATTGGCGGAAGTTCCAATAGCGGCGTTAGGCCAGACTTTCGCGATGCGGTCAGCGTTTCAAGGGCCCTGTACTCGCCCAATTTCGCCTTCAGGATCGGAACGTAATGTTTGTGATCAAATTCGTAGGCCACTTCTGCCCCATTTAAAATCCTATATGTGACTACGGATGATGGCGAGGCGCACTGAGAATTGCAAATATACGACTCGCCATAATCCAGATGTCGGCAGTGAAGGTTTGATGATCGACGGTCTTTTGTTGGACGTGGTCGGGAAGATCATCGCGATGGCTCTCCCAACATTTCGCGCAAATACATCGGATAATCCGATGTTTTTACAGGAGCAATCCGTGCGGTTCGGCTTTTAGCAAGCACTCGGCCAGCGATCGGCGTAGATTCGGTATCCACCTCGCTTGCGGCGAACCGAATGTTTGCCTCGGTTTCGAGAAATTCTTTGAAGAGGGACGATCGGGGCGTAAGTATCGCGCCTCGCTCGATTTGCTGATTTTCGACGCGGAGGAGCTGCGCTTGTTGGGGTGGTACCGATGCAAAGCACTTCGTTCATAGGTGGCAATGCCGCACTAAGCCTGCCATGTGAGATACACATCTAAGCGACAAAGATGACTTTCGATTCTTTGTAAGATGCGGGAATGAACGCATCCGGTAGCAAACGACGCCGAAAGCGAGTTTGGGCGGCGACGCGAGACACGACTACGCAGCTGAGTCGCGAACGCTCGGCGGCTGGTGCACCAGGCAAATCATCGCTTTGCGCAGAGCGACGTCGCTGTCCGAATGGGTGACCTGAAGATCATGATGGTGGTCGAGCGAGAGTCGAAGTTGCGGCAAGGCGATTTGCTTGTCAAACTCATCGACCAACATGGTATCCGCGCGATCGATATCGCTCGCGAGACCGACCGTCGCCCAGCGGACATCTCAGAGATGCTGAAGACTGCGCGGGCGTTTCCGGCAGTCCGGCGTCCGACGGGCACTTCGTACAACAGCTTACTGCTCGCGACGCGGATGGTGGCAAAATTCCCTGAGCTTCGGATGACGCCGGACACCGCACTTGCCAGAACCCTGTCACAGCGAGTCAGTCAGCATCGTGATGCGACGCGTTATTTCGCCGGGTTGGCGAGAAATACTCGATTGAGTCGACCGCGACTGACAGGCCCATCTTCGGTTGAGGCGATTGACGTTCCCTGTCGGCCTTACTTCGGTCGGTTTCAAGATCTGTTGACGACGATTCCGGATCGGTCGATCACCATGCTTCATATCGATCCGCCATTCGTATACGGCACGCGAATGTTTGACAGCCGATCAGCGCGGAGTCTCGCGTGCGATTCAGATGATCCGGAATCGGCGATCGCTCTGGTGATCGACCTGCTGCGCGACTGGCAACCAAAACTCACGACCGACGGCGTCGCTTTGCTTTGACAACCGTGGGGGATGCTTCACACCGAGATTGCTGAAGCCATCAAGTTATTTGAATGGCAGGCCTGGGGACCAATTGTCTGGAATAAAGGACGACCACAGCCGGGGAATTTCGCCAGCCCCTACGCCGTGCAAGGCGAGATGCTTTGGCTGCTGTATCGGCCCGGCGAAGCGCCGATCAATCATGAAGGCAACGCGCGTGATTCCATCTTGCGATTCACACCTGTCAGCGTCCCTGCAACCGCAGGCTGGCAGACTCATGCATTCGAGAAACCGGCCGAGCTGATGCGACACCTGGTCCGCAAGCATACGAGTCCGGGCAATCTCGTTTTCGATGCCTGCGGCTGTACGGGCGTGCTCAGCGAAGTCGCGATCGAACTCAAACGGCACTCGATCTATGCCGAGTCACATGCGGCAAACTATCAGATCGGAAGCGAACGGATTTCCGCCGCACTCGCGAAGGCAGCGGCATCGCCGACGTCGAATGGCCCGATCATTTCGCACATGCGGGTTGAACGCGAAGTTCTGCTACCCGAACGGACGTCCGTCGTCGCGGTTTGAGAAGCGCATGATCGCCAGATGGGAGCATCTGTTTGCTGTCAATCGTTGCCGTGATCGTTTGCGGGCACGGTCAACCGTCGACGCGTCGGTTCGGTCTCTTCATTGGCACCAACAGATCCATCCGCAGCGATCATCATTTTGAAGCAGTCGCCGCGCGAACGGGCGCCAGCATCGTCGCGCGAACTTTGTTGGATAATTCAGGCCATTTGTCTATAATTTCGCACAGGTCGTCGATGTTCGCGGGCGGCTGAACATCATTGGGTTTTGAACTGCCACCCTGTTTGCCACCCTGCTCATCTTTGGTGGTGCTTTTTACCGATGCGTTTTTCGGTGGTGCGAATCGTTCGAATCCCATCGCCCGCTTGTTCTGGGATCTCAATGTCTTGAGACTTGGCTCGTCACTTCTTATTTGATCGGGTTCACGCTTCCGGACGGTTTCGTCGTCGATGCATTGGGCGGCAGCGGTGAGTCGGCTGACTTCATGATGACGCCGTAACGGTCTTGTTGAATGACGACCAATCGAAGCTGCCGTTGCAATTCTTTCTCGGTGGCATGATACGAACGCTTGATCGAACTGAAGTACACGATATAGGCCTTCCGCTGGCGGATGTGTGTCCGAAGCAGCTTCATTTTTTCGGCGTATTTCTTATCTTTCGTTACCGCCGACGCTTCGAATTTGCCAGGAAGCGCCTTGACCAGAATTCCAGTATGAAGATAGACCGCATCCTCGGCGTTGGAATAAATCAGGCGATATCTTGGCAAGGAACGAACGCGTTCGATCAGCGCTGAGTGCGTCCACTGTTTCGTGCCATACCCAAGCCATTTCGCCGGCGCGGCGTTCACCCATTGAATGCCGTGCACGGCCTTCAAGGTTACTAAAGCCATGCAGATTCCGACGACGATCGTTCGAACCGCTTTGGAACTGCGCGGCTGATTCCAAGCGCTCGCCCACGATGCGGCGGTGAGGATGACGGCGACGAACAGCGGGAAAAGAATGCGTCGATCCAGCGGCATGTAGGCGTCCACCAGAAAGAGCGTGAACGCTATAAAGGGAACATAAGTTGCAATGAACAGAAACGACAGATCGCCGGCCGCTGACCAGTTGCGAAAGGTTCCGCGCGATCTGAAGCGTCCGACACAGGCGGCCAGAACCAGAAGTACCAGAACGGCGGCACCGAATGGATTTGGATTCCCTTTCCAGCCGTAGGCGAACCATCCGGTCACGGTGGTCGCGCCCGATTGCCAAATTTGCGGGCCGGGACGGTGGAGCGCGATCGTTCGATTGGCGAGGGAGTGCATGTTGATTGCATGGCGAATCACCCACGGGCCGGCGATGCTGCTGGCGATCAGCACGAACAAGACGATGCGCAGCAGCTTTGATCGCCAGCACGATTTTCGATCGAAGAGGAAGACGACGCAGGCCGGTGGAATGAGGCAGGCGCCGGCGAAGCGGGTCCCGAACGCGATTGCCGCCGCCGCGGCCGACCCAAAGAACAGCCAGTGATACGCTTTGCGTCGCTCTTCGAGGCGGCTCGCGAGGCTGAGCAAAAACATCGACAGCAGCGCGAAGAACATGAACGCGCCTTCGCTCCAGATCATGGCATAGATTTGCAGCGATTCGAACGAGGCCGCGATCACCGCGGCCGCGGTCAGGGCGAGCGTTCTAGAGGTTTTTCCCGATTGCCCGATGCGGGTGGTCCGCACGATCGCCGCCGCCAGCGCGATCGTGCCGAAGAAGAAGATCGCGTTCAGCCAGCGCGCGACGGCGTGCAGATTTTTGGAGAGCGCCGACCCGACGGCGATGATGATCGGATACATCGGCGGATACTGCGCCTGCGAATAGAGATGTCCTTCGCGGTTGTACATCATCACGCCGTCGCCGCGACGGGCAGACTCGGCCTCCATCAGATATGTGCGGGAATCGGCGGTCATCCCGGGGCAGTCTCTCGTCGCCCACAACATTCCGATCGGCCCGGCCAGACAGATCAGCAGAAGGACCGGGCCGGCGATTTTCCATTTCCAGTTGTCCGGAGCCTCGCCGGGTGCGATTGAGCGCCCGACGTCGGAAAAAGTTGCGGCCGTTGTGATCGACATTCAATGACCCCGCTCGTCTCGCTCCTCAGTAACCCCACGCTGCCGCGACCTCGGCCGTTTCTTCGGCGATTGCCTGTTCATCGTCGGCCGAAAATTGCGCCTGGTAATAAGTTGGCCGGCTCAGCGTTGGCGTCCATCGATTGATCAGTTCGTTTGCGGTGTCTGCAAGATCGCAATGATCGAGCATTCCTCGAATGGAAGAAGCTGGTTTATCACATAGCGTTTCGTAATGCATGACGAACGTCGCCTGACGCAGCGCGTCATTCGATTGCAACTGCTGGCCGACCCATCGGTAAAGGCTCGCCCAATAACGCGCCCAGCCTCGCACGTCCTGCCCGCCGCGCCAAAACGACTCGATGGATTCGACGGTTTTCCGATCGGCGGCGACGTTGATGCAGCGTCGATGCGCGCCAAATTCGAAATGGCCGACGCGGTCGAGATGGGCGACCGACCTTGGATACTTGTCGGCCGCCTGATTGAACAGGCGATGCTGCTTCATGAGCGAGGCAATATGGTCGGCGGGCCGTCGGATGGGGAGCACGAATCGCGCATCGGGAAACAGCTTTTGCAGATAGGGCAGGCGCGTTAGGTTGTAATTTCCCTTGGCCGCATACCGCGCGCGGTGCGAGATCAGGAGCAGCTTTCGAATGTGATCGCGATAAAACTGCTCGAATTTAGGATTCATCGCGGCGGCGTCGAGTGCATCGGTTTGATTCGAGCGATGCAGCCGTGCGAAGTAGGCCATCCAAAGCGGCTCTTCCATTGACTCCGGGCTGTGCGATGTGACGACAAGCCGATCGCCGTGGGCGCGCTCGGTCGCTTCCGACGGCCGCGGCGCGCTTCGTTCGAGTGTCTGCCGCCACCAGTATGGAATGTAAAGAAAGGGAAAGTCGCGATATTGGTGCGTCGCGACGTTCGGATGCGACGCAAGAATCTCGATCAAAACCGATGTGCCGGAACGCGCCAGGCCGGCGACGTAAATCGGCTTGCGGATCGGTGTCTGCTCGATCGATTTGCGAAGCATCCGCGATTCAAGATTGCCGAGCAGTTTCCAAAGGGGTCGCGCGTGATGGACAAAGCCCGATGTCAGATGCGTGCCCAGCGAAACATGGAAGGAATCGTCGCTCATCGTTCAACGAATTTTCAGTGTGACTTTCATCCCGATGGCCGCGAGGCTCATGGCGGTGAAAAACGGCAGCTCCCATGACCGGCACCACGCCGGGCCGACGTGGATTAGCTCGCGTGTCGGCAAGTCAAAGGCGACCAAATTACAGGACGCATCCGGCGAAAGTTCCGTGCGGTCGTGACCGGCGAGAAGCGATCGCCAGGCAGTTGGCCGGTATATTTTTTCGACCGCACGTTTTAACGGCAACGAGAGCAGAGGCTGATGATTTTGCGAGTCGGTCAATTCAATCGGCGCGGCATCGGTTGGCCAGCGAAGCGTCGTCCGATCTGCCGTCGCGGCCGCTCGAACGATCGTCGCGCTTACCAACTCGCCCGGCATGGGAAATTGAACGACGTAATCCGACTCAAGCCACGCGATCGCCAGAACCACCGGCGCCGCGGCGAGCAGCGTCGGGCCCAGAATCAGCAGGAGCTGCTTGCCAGCCGGCGTGATCGCGCTGCGGCAGAGAAGTAACATTTGCTTGATGTCCGTTCCGTCGTAGCCGCGGAGCGCGCGCTGGGCTGCTGAAATTTCGTCCTTGATCGCGGCCAGCTTCGCCTGCGGCGAGAGCTTCCAATAGATGAGCATCGAAAGCGTGCCGAACAACAGGCCATAGATGAGAAGGCGGGCAAAGGCCGGAAGAAAGTCGAGGGCCGCATCGACGGAGTTGAAGAACGCGTACATCGGTTAATCCCGCAGTATCATTAATCCCGCATCATGAATCGCGCGGTGTCATTTCATTGGCGGGCTTAATCACCGGCGCGGCCGGCGGTTCCGGCGGTGTGCCGCGAATCTTGCGGATCAACATCCGAATCGGCCAGAGCAGCAACGAGAGAATGGCAAGTCCGATGGTCCCCAGCAGGGCCAACAGCGCCCAGAACATCGTGAGTCCCGGCCCGGGGCCGACGTATGCGAGAGGTGAAGGGTTGATCATGTCTTGATTCCGTCGGTCACGGCCGCGAGGGCATCCCGGACGGGACCATCGCCGCTTGTGTGATGGTCGACGCTTCGGCCAAAAACGTCAGCGATTCTCGCGCGAAACGTGTGGCATGATGCATATGAACATCACGGTATTCCCAATTGATCTGGCCGCCTGGGTCGATTTCGAAAACACGTCCGCCATCATCTTCGGAGACAAGCGTATCGCCATTGGGCAGCCGCTCTTCACCGCCGGATTTGTCCGAACGAAACGGATGAGTTGCCGTGCCCGCGTATGACCAGACGATCTTGCCGGAATCGGGATTGAACTCGATCAGCCGAGAGCCGTGCGCGGCGTTGTTGTCGCCGCGATTGTCGAACAATAGAATGTTTCCGCCGGGCAGAAGGTCAGGATCATGTTGCCGCAGCCAGGCGCCGCGCATCGACCAGACGACGAGTTTTGTCTCCATATCGATCACGAGCAGCGCATCGAGTTCACGCACCGACACCATCACCATGCCCGGCTTGCAGAACGGGTGCTTGGCCGCAAACGAAGCGTCGATCACCTCGACGTCATTGGCATGAATCGGGTCCCACGCCTTGGCGTGGAAATCCTGGACGAACGACGAGTCGAGCAATTCACCAAATCCCGACTTCCCGAGCGCATCGAGCAGAGAAACGCGATTGATTTCTTTTCCATCCGGCGACAGCTCGACGATGAAATCTTCCAAGACACGTTTGGCCAGGTGAGTGCCGCCCGAGACTTTGCTCTTGCGCGTGTCGCGCCATTGGTGCGTCAGCCCGAAGATTCGTCCTTCTTTATCGATCGAAAAATGGTGATGAAAATTATCCGCAACCGACCAGATCACGTTCGAATCTTTGTCGAGCTTCACCAGCCCGTAGCCGTAAGGTGTGTCGCCGTAGGAAATGATCACCGCGATGATGTCGCCATTCGGGAACAGCTCCGCGTATCGCCAGGCAATCGCATTTTCGGGCGATGGGGTGGCCTTGTGCGGCGGGTTGGGCCAGATGTCGCGGAACGAGCGGTGCCACTCGTGCACGACCTTTCCGCCCATGTCGATCAGCCGTGCGGTTGACGGCCGGTCGACATCGAACGTCAGAAATGTCAGCCCATTGAACGACTTGGAGGTCGCGGGAATCGTCACCGTTCCGGTCGCGGCCACTTTGCCTTTATGCACCGCCACTTCGGCGTCGGTTTCCATCTCCTTCTGCTCTTGCCGGGCATGAAGGTAAGTGAACGCGTTTTCGAAAATGAAGGAATATGGGAAGACGCGAAAATCGGCGACGAACGCCCCGCCGACAAATGCCAGGAAACAACAGGCGATGACCGAAACGATGATCTGTCGCCGGGCACTTCGGGAGATTTGCGTCATTTGGCAAGTTCCGGGCCCGCTCCAGGGCGGGGTTGCGGCGAGGAGGGCAGGCGCGGTCCTCTCGGCAACATCGGTCGGACCCTACCAAATGTAACGATTTCGTCAAATTCGGCCGAGTGCGGCACGCGGTTTATGCCGCGGTGCAGCCTCGCGTTCGGCCGCGCGCGTGTTTCACGCTGTAGAGATTTTGATCGGCCAGCGCCAAGAGTTCGGTGCCCCCCGCTGAATGTGCATCGACCAGTTCCGCAATGCCAATTGAGATGCCCGGCGGCAGTGGAACGCGGATGGTCGAGGCCAGCGCATCGACGAGCGAAGTGAGCCGCGCGCACAGCCTACCGGCACCCTGCGTGGTGCATTTGGTTAAAAGAATGACAAACTCATCCCCGCCCACTCGGAAAGCAATGTCATCCGGCCGGATCGTGGACCGGAAGAGCTGCGCGAGGTCGCGAAGAAAGGCATCGCCGGCAGGGTGGCCGAGCGTGTCGTTCAATTGCTTAAATCGATCGACATCGATCGCCATCACGGCCAGAGGCGCCCCCGCGATCCGGCAGGCTTCGATCAACTTGGGCAGCGACGCATCGAGCATTCGGCGATTTCCCAACGCCGTCAGCGGGTCGCGCGTCGCCGCGGTGCGCAGGCCGCCGATTGTTCGTTCGAGGGCATCGGTGCGCGTCGCGATGCGCTGACGAATCTCCTCATGAAGCTTCGATAGCTCGAGCTTTTGCCGTTTGACATCGCGCAATGACTCCTGCACTTGTCCGACGATCGATTGCAGAACTTTTGCATCCGGATCGTTGAAGTTCAGTGCCGCGTTGACCGAATCAAGCGATTCGATCGGCATTTGGCCCGCCCGGATTTCGGTCAGCAATTCGTCCAGTGAACCCAGCACCTGCTGCAACTTCGATCGACGCGTGACCGCGACCACCACTAGCGCCACGATCGACAGCGGCAGCACAATGTTGGCAGCCCACTGCATGTAATGCGACTTTGTGCCGACGGCTATGTAAACCGACCACACGAGCGTGATCGCGGCGGCGGCGATCATCATGCGGCGAGACTGCCTCTGTGCCGAATTCACCGTGCGCGGGGAGACTGCGCTAACTTCTTGAACCACCATTTCAAACTTATCGGTCGATGAGACGAGCCAACTGCAAACTCGTTCGTTCCGATAATTAAGACGTCCGCAGCTTCATGGTTTGCTGACGACGGTTGGAATTGCGGGGCACCTCGATTGACGGCGTTTTGCCGCTTACGGCTTCGCGAGCCCCGCTGCACGACATTTCGTCGTTGTCGGCCTCGCGAAGCCGCAAGCGACGGTCTCGCAAATGCGGGATGACGACACTTCCAATCCCAGCTACCGATAAACGTTCCTCAGCAGAACGCTCTTCGTTCGGTTAATGAACTCACCGTGTCATCCGATACAAACGACAGGGACCCACTATGCAGCAAACGTCATATGATCTTGTCGTCATCGGTTCCGGCCCCGCCGGGCAGAAGGCTGCGCTCAACGCCGCCAAGCTTGGCAAGCGTGTGGCGCTGATCGACCGCATGGAATCCATCGGCGGCGTCTGCATCCACACCGGCACGATTCCGTCGAAAGCGATTCGCGAGGCGGTCCTGCATCTGACGGCATTTAACGAACGCGCGGTCTACGGCGACGGCTATGCCGTCAAGCACAACATCACGATGGCGGACCTGCTGCTCCGCTGCAATCACGTTATCCGTACCGAAGTCGACATCATCCGAAATCAGATGGGTCGCAATAATGTCACCGTCCTCTTCGGATCGGCCAGCTTTGTCGACGCGCACACCGTGCGCGTCACGCATGCCGTCAGCAATGGCGAAGACACGATTCAAATCCGCGGCGAGCACATTCTCGTGGCCGTCGGCACCGAGCCGGCGCGGCCGAAGAATGTTCCGTTCGCGCCGGGCAAGATCATCGACTCTAACGAACTGCTCGACCTGCACGAACTGCCCAAGAGCCTGATCATCGTCGGCGGCGGCGTGATCGGAACGGAATACGCCAGCATGCTCAGCGCGGTCGGCGTGAAGGTGACGCTCGTCGAATCGCGTCCGCGCTTGATGGAATTTCTCGATGATGAAATCACCGAGAACCTTCAGTTCCGCCTGCGCGATCGCGGCGTGCGATTGCGCCTCGGCGAGTCGGTTTCCGAAATCAAGATCACCGACGAAGACATGGTCGACGCCGTGATGCAGAGCGGCAAGCACATCCGTGCTCATGCTTTGCTCTACACGATCGGCCGGCAGGGCGCGACCGCGAGCCTGAACCTCCCCGCCGCCAACCTGGTGGCCGATGAGCGCGGGCGGTTGAAGGTCAACGAGTTTTATCAAACCAGCGAGCCGCACATTTATGCCGCGGGCGATGTAATCGGTTTCCCGGCGCTTGCGTCGACGAGCATGGAGCAGGGCCGGCTTGCGAGCTGTCACATGTTTCGGCAGATCGCCGAAGCGCCGAATCCGTTGTTCCCGTACGGCATTTACACGATTCCGGAAATCAGCATGGTCGGCCAGACCGAGCAGTCGCTCACCAAAGCCGGCGTGCCTTACGAGATGGGCATCGCCCGCTATCGCGAGATCGCGCGCGGGCAGCTCATCGCCGACCCGCACGGCATGCTCAAGCTGCTGTTCCATCAGGACAGCCGCCGCCTGCTCGGCGTGCACGCGATCGGCACCGGCGCGACAGAGCTCGTCCACATCGGCCAGGTCGTGATGGCTGCCGGAATGCCGATCGATTACTTCGTCGAATCCGTCTTCAACTACCCCACGCTCGCCGAGTGCTACAAGGTCGCCGCGCTCGACGGCATGAACCGAGTCCGCACCGCCAGTAGCACAGTCATCGGCGAAGAGGACATCAATCTCCCCAAAGCGGCGTAGCGTTCCGGTGATCGGCATCGATCGATTCATAGAACCGCGACGCCGCGAAGAACGCGAAGCCGGACGTGAAGGGAAATTGACTCCCTGCCCTGCCGGCAAACCCGATTCTTTGGAAAAACACCTCAGAAGAGACTTCGTTTCTATCGACGTTGCGTCTCACTGTTCGCAATAAAGAACTTCGCGTCTTCTTTCGTGCCATCGCCTTCGCGGTCGCTTCAAATTCAATCCATCCGATCACCGAACGACGCAACACACCCTTCGCGGATGGGGGCGTATTTGTTACGCTGTCCCGAACTCCGATGCGCGTCACGCTTTCACTCACCACATTGATTTCACTGTTTCTCGCAAATTTTGCGTACGTGCGAGCCGATCCCCCCGCCACGACGCAATCGGTTGCGCTTGGGAAGCTCCCGCATATTTCGGTGGATGTGTCGCAACGTCAGGTGCGCGTTGATTGCACGATGCTGGGCATTGACACGCCTCTGGAATTTTTCTGCGTGCTCAAGGGCACGAACGAGCATGAGTCGGTGCTGCGCACCGAAGCGCTGCCGTCGCATATTCACTTTGCGCTGTTGATGCTTGGCCTGGAGCCGGGCGAGCCGGTGCATTACGTGCAGGCGTCGAAGCGATGGATTCCGCCGGACGGAAAGCCGGTGAATATTTCGGTGGAGTTCATGAAGGAGGGCAAGCTCGTTACCCTGCCGGCCAGCGCGCTGATTCGTGACATTCATACAAAGCGGCAACAGCCGCCGCATTCGTGGATCTTCACCGGCTCGAAGCTCAGTCCTGACGGGGCCTACGCGGCTGACATCACGGGCTACCTCGTGAGCGTGGTCAACTTTGACTTAACGACGATCGACATCCCGGACCTGGCGAGCAGCGCGAACGAAACGCTGGAATGGGAAATCAACAAGGCGGCCGCGCCGGTGCTCGGCAGCGCGGTGACGATGATCATCGCGCCGGCCGAGAGTGCGAAGATCGCTGCCGCGGCACCCGCGATGCAACCCACGATGGAACCCGCGATGCAACCCACGTCGCAACCGGCCAGCGACATCGATCTGCCGGTCATCAAGATTCGCGAAGACGGCGCGCTGTCGCTGAACGATCGGCCGATGACGCGGGCGCAGATCGTCGATCAGTTCAAGCAATCCAAGCCGATGAACGGCGTGCGCATCGCGTCCGTGCCGCGGCAGCGGGATCTCGCGGTCGCGATCGCGGACGATCTGCGGGGTATGAACGTGTCCATCGAATCTGCCGCCGTCGCGACCAATACATCGACTTCTTCGCCCTTCGATCTTGGCGACGCGGCACATTCCCCGCCCTCAGCGCAACCACCCACTTCTGTGAACGACGCGGTGAAGCACTGGCAGGAAACCGTCGCAAGCCACAAGCAAGAGCTGCAGCAAGCGGCGGCAGCGCACGCGGCGATCGTCGCCGATCTCCGCAAGCAACAGCAGGCGCTGCTGGGACAAGCCGATGCGTTGCAGCGCGTCATTGATGAACTGGAAAAGCAGTACCAGGATTTAACGATCGCGCCTGCGCCGCCGCAGTCTGAGCAGCCACAATCTGCGAGTCCCGATCGATGACGGAAGTATTGAACGAACCCAGGGCTGAAGCCCAGGACGTCAGCCCCTGGGTGGTTCGACGGCGTTCCATCCATGCAGCGAGTGTCGTCCTCTCCTCACTCTCGATGCTAATCTGCGCTCATTACACCGGCGCGACGCTCGGACTATTCATCGGCGGCCTCGTCCTCGCATCGATCATCGCTCCGTCGCTCACGTCCTGTTTTGAGAAAGATGTCGATCGGCTGCGCTCGCTGCTGGTCATCGTCGCGGGCATTGCGTCGAGCTGGTTGCTCGCGTGCATCTCAACTTTATCTGCATCCTCCCTCATCGCGGCGGCGTTTATATTGCTAACTTATTCCTTCGCACTTATCGGGCTGTCGGGCGCGTTATCGCGACTCGTCGGCGACCGCGTGATCGCATCTGCTAGTATCACATTATTGTCGCTGGCCTCGATGGCTTTTCCATTTTGGTGTTCCGCAACGTCGTTTTCCTCCGACGCAATCCAGCGAATGATCGCGATCAATCCGGTTTTTCAGATCGATGGGCAATCGCCGCAGTTAGATGTCTGGACGCAACGCCCGGTTCTCTATTCGATCACATCGCTCGGGCAGGATGTGCCGTATGCGCTGCCGAAATCAATCTGGATGGAAACCGGCGGTTGGATGATCGTGGGCATCGTCACCGGGTCGCTATCGCGCATTAAAAAGAGATCAGCGCCCGCTCGCTGAGGAAGGCTCGGTGGCTGCGCGATGTGGAACGCCTTTTCCAAGAAGAACCGGCCCGATCACCTCGCACGCGAATTCTCGGGTCATCGCGCCGATGTGTTGTCCATCGTCGCCGAAGCGCGACCAGTCATCGTCGTAGGGAAGCTGCGTCAGCTTCGAATACTCAGACATATCCGCGCCGGCGGGCGCCGTGAAGCCGCCCAGGCCGGCGGAATCGGATGGGATGCGGTCGACCGTGCCGAACAGACGTGTTCCCACGCTTAAAACAACCGTGTCGAACAAACTATTAAATGCGTAGGCACGGTGCCTTACATGTCGCAATGCCTTGGACAAGTCGTAATCCGGGGAAAGCGCCGACGCGATCATCACAAAATCGTCGACCTGTACAGTGTCGGGCAACTGCTCGAGCGCCCAGACCGCGATGCCGGTGCCGGCACTGTGCGAGGTGAACGTCACATGCTCATTCGGATGGGCGCGAATATGCGTGAGCAACAGGTCGGCCACGATCTTCGACTGCTCGGCATGGCGTTTGGGATTGCCGAGCGCGATCAGCCCGCGATCGACGCCGGTCCAGTCATAGATTTGCGTCTCGCTCCCAGGCACGCCCGCGTCGAGCAGGCCGGCCGTGAGCGTGCGATCAATGCGCATGTGCCCGCCGATGCCGGGCAGATGGAACAGCCAACCGACGGGTTGACCCGCCAGCGTTTTCAACGTCGTCAACGGCGGCGGCACCGGCGCAACCGGTCGCGACGTCGGCCTCGCTGAAGGCAATTGCGCTGCAGATGCAGCGCAAGTCGAGACGATGCAGACCATGATGAATACGAAAAAGCGTCTCATCTTTGCAATGATAGGAATATCAACTCCCGTCCGTCACAAGTGATTTCAACCCAATCACGGAATCGAGATCTGCGGGAGCGCCGTCGCACCCAAACACGACTGGAATGTCATTTAATTGCGGAAAATGCGCGATCTGTTCCTTGCAAACGTTCCCAAGGACGATCAACACATCGCATGCGCCTTCGCGTGCGATTTGCAAAGACGTTTCGACGCTTTCGATGTCTGTGATCCACGATGCATCAACCACCAGACCCAGCTGCGCCTCGCGACGAGCCGCCCGCAAAGCGCGGGCGATTTCCAGCAGTTCATCCCGCATCGCCTCGTGCGATGCGATCAAGTTCGTCGTCCAGCGCGGCACGATCCACACCCCTGCCGCCCCGTCTTTCAAACCGCTCGTCGCTTCGATCGCTTTTACCACCGGTTTGCTGGCACCCAGCGGATAACCGATGATCACAATCGTAGTCGATAAACTTTTGGCGGCCGGGACGTGAATGGGCAGAACAACAAGCGCCGAATGCGATTGCTTCGCCGCCGCGACGATCTGCTCGTCGGTCGCGAAGGGATCGAGAATGGCGCGATAGAGTCGTGGCATGTGGCGTGTAAGGCACTCAATACTTGATAGTTTAAAATGTCATCACGCTTCGTCATCATCGGCTGTCGCGGGCTTGATGCCTTCACGTCGTGAAATGTTTCCACATCGTTCGCAGCGTCGTTTCGAAATCACGGGCGAATCTCGGCGCATCCATCATCGGCGAGTGCTGCATCCTGCCGCGCAGGCTCGCGCGAAGTTCGTCGAGGCGCACTGGATTCTGGGCAAGTG
Organism: uncultured Phycisphaerae bacterium; assembly: GCA_964236135.1. GTDB lineage: Bacteria > Planctomycetota > Phycisphaerae > Tepidisphaerales > Tepidisphaeraceae > CAXSBN01. The sequence continues at coordinate 115,310 of CAXSBN010000001.1, read as the reverse complement.
TGATCGCGAGTCGCTCATATTGCTCACGCGTTTCGGCAATTAGCTCCGGATGTCCCACATTTGTCAAAATGCTCACCCCGCCGCGGCCGACTGCGGTTTGGCCTTTCAATGTAATAACCGGCACGCCCATCCAGAGCGCGTCGCAGGTGGTTGTGCCGCCGCCGTAAGGAAAGGGGTCCAGGGCGATATCGATGCGGCGGTAAGTCGCAAAATAGTCAGCCAACGATTGAATGCCGACGAAGTCGATGCGCGATCTCTCCAGGCCGACCTCCGCGAAATAATCGCAAAGTGCCTCGCGATGACTGCCGGGCCGGGCGTGAAGCAGCAAGCGTGAGTTGGCAACGCGTTGTAGGATGGATCGCCACGTCTCGCGCGCGTCGGTTGAGCATTTGTTGAAATTGTTCAGGCAGCCAAAGGTGATCGGCCCGCCGCTGCGCATCGACACATCGAGCGACGTCGCCTGCGGCATGGGTTCGTAACACCAATACGTGCTCGGCAGGCGAATCGATTGCTCAACGTAAACACTCTCGTCATGGCCGATCGGATCGATGTCCGGATCAGTGATGCGATAGTCCATCGCGGCCAGACCACTGGTGCTGGCGTAAGCGAGGTATGTCGCCTGGATCGGCGCGGGCTTTCGCGCGAAGACGCCGAGCCGATTGCGCGTCATGTGGAGCGACAGGTCGATGAGAATATCGATGCGATCGTCGTGAATCAGCGTAGCCGCGCTTTCATCGTCCAACTCGGCAATCGACATCCAAACATCGGCGGCGCGCTGCAATCGCTGCGCGGTCTGATCCCGATCATCAAACGAATTGCTGTACGCGACAAATTCGAACTGTTCGCGTTGGTGATGCTCGAACAGCGGCAGCAGGAACCGTCCCACCACGTGCTCGCGCAAATCAGGCGAGACCCATCCGACCTTCAGCCGTCGATCGGACGAGCGATCATTGGAATGCGTTGGCCAGGTCGATCGCAGCGGCTCGGCAAATCGGGTGGCGTATTCAAGATGCGCGATCAACAGATCGCGTGCGGTGTAACGGGAGCTGAAGTGCATCGCATACACCAAATTATCAGATGGATTCGGTAGATCCGGCGCGAGCGTGGCCGCTTGCCGATAGCCGGCGATCGCCTCGTCGATTCGCCCCGCCGCTTCCATCGCGGCGGCGCGATTGTTGACGATGCCCGCACTTCTCGGCGCAATGGCGAACGCGCGATCGAATAACGCGAACGCCTCATCCAGATCGCCGACATCTTTGAGCAGGTTCGCGAGATTATTCAGCGGCGCGGCGACATTCGGCGCGCCCGCGATCGCGCGGCGGTACGCGGCGATCGATTCATCGATCCGCCCTACCGACTTCAACGCCATCCCGAGATTGCAGTCAATCCCCGGCCGCTGGTCGGCGGAGAGCAGGTCGGCGAGCTGTTCGTACAGATGAATCGCCCGCTCAAACTCGCCAGTCTCGTGACACTCGCGGGCAAGGCGGATGGCGTCGTCAGCGTTAAGCGAATTCGATTCGACCATCGTTCAGGGAAGAAGATCGTCAACCAGAATCGGCGACCCCGGCGCGGCGAGCGGCGCGACGGACTCGCCACGTCTGAAGATCTTCAAGTCTGTATATTCACCCGTCTGAAGATTCGGCGAGCGATGCACTTCAATCTGCATGTCGATGAGGTTCACGATCCAATAATCGGCGATGCTGTTGAATGCATATAGCGTTGCTTTGCCAGTGCGATCGAACTTCAGAGAGGTTTCACTCACCTCGACCAGAATCTCGGCTTGCGATGGCTGACCACGACCCACAATATCGCGGGGGCCGCCTGGGATCACCGAAACATCTGGCTCCGGCTCAGACCGCTTCCCGAAACCCATCGGGCCGTTCTCGCGGATCCAAAATCGATCTTCGTCAAAACGTTTAGATAGCGCTCGACGAACGAGACCCATTGCCGCATTGTGACGGTCCAACTGCGGTGCCATGACAATGATCTCTCCCTCGATCAACTCGACCCGCCCATCTTCGAAGAGTTCGAGCGTTCCCAGTTGCTGATATTCTTCTCGCGACCACAGTTTCTTCGTTGGCAGTTCAACAAGCGTCATTTCTCACGCTCCAATTTACGGTCTGGTCGATTTTAATTCGCACCCGTGATGTATCGGCTTCACGAGTCATCTTCAGCTGATCTTCACGGTTAGCATACTAACCGCCAACGCGAAGACGACATCGTCCAAACGGCGGCGGTGGAGGGGTGAGCCCTATAGCTAGTTCGCGTTTTCATATCGAACGTCGGGCGCTTGTCAGGCAACGCGTCCTCGGCCGAGTCGTCTATACTTTGTTCCACGTGAAACAATCGCTGCCCGCAGCAACGCCCGACATTGTTCCACGTGGAACTTACCACGCCTTATTCATCGATCGAACAACTCATGCGTTTCAGAAGAGCGTCAAACGCGTCGAGGGTGTCATAGTAGAAGATTAGCTTCCCTTTTCCCCGTGCGCCAGATCTTAATTCGACACGAGTACCAAGCTGACGGGACAATGAACGTTCTACTTCCGCACGATGGGCTTCCGCACCAGACGCGGCAGTCTTGATCGATCCCGTTTCCGTCTTTTGCCCGTTTTCCGCTACCAACTGTTCCAGCCGTCGAACGCTCAAGCCCTGCTCGACCGAGATATTCGCAAGCTGTGTCTGCTCCTCTGCGTTCTTCAATCCAGCCAGCAATTTTGCGTGACCAAACGATAATTGACCGGCGGCCACAAGATCGATCACTTGCTGTGGCAGTGTGAGCAATCGTAGAAAATTCGCGACTGCACTACGATCTTCGCCAAGCCGGCTCGCGAGTTCCTGCTGCGTCAGACCGAGTTGCTCGATCAGTGCCTGATAACTCTGTGCCCGCTCCACAGGGTTCAGATCTTCGCGATGAATATTTTCAATCAAGGCCAGCTGTGCCTGCTCGTAGCCATTGGCCTCTCGCACAATGGCCGGGATGTCCGGCAGCTCAGCCAGCTTGGCGGCTCGAAGACGACGCTCGCCCGCAATCAGTTGAAATCCGTCCTCGAACGGCCGCACGACGATCGGCTGAATCAGACCGCTCGATTTCAGGCTGGCCGCGAGCTCACGCAGGCGATCCGCATCAAACAGCCGGCGGGGCTGGTGCGGGTTTGGATGAACGCGATCCAACGCGATCCGTCGTACGATCTCGCCGGAAGCCAATGCTGGCGCGGCGTGAGTGCCGTCGAGATTCATCGCCGATAGACGGTTCGCCACATCCACCGAATCATTGGATTCCGCAGCGGAAGAGATGTTCAACAGGCTCCCAAGCCCCCGGCCAAGCCTCGATTTGACGGTTTTTTCCATTCAATGCCTCCTTGCTAAATTGATGAAACGAAGCCAATGTACAAAGCGCGGAGCATGCGTCAATGAAATGTTCAGCGATTTCCGCCCGCGACGTGGACAGTCACGACACGTCTGGCCTCTACCGTACCTGATCCACTCTCGACTACTTGATTGATGCGAGCAAGAAACCGATTCCGGAATGTCGGGCTGCACCGAGTATTTCGCTATCGAGAGTCGCGCTTCTCTCTTGCTTCATCGCGAGAAATCGGTAATTTAATTGTCGCACATTTCCGACACGGACGTCGGACATATCAACCTATTAGCAGGGAGGCTCGAACATGCCAGACAAATGGGTCAGCATTGCCGTTGCGGCCGCGACGTTGAATGTTCATCCGCGGACGATCGAACGTCGCATCGCATCCGGCAAGGTTCAAACCCGCCGGGCCGACGATGGCATGCAGCAGGTGTTCATCGATATTCCGGACACGCCGTCGGCGACGGCCGACCCACTTGAGACTGTCCGCGAGCTTGCGAACGATCAAGTGTCGCTGGCCACGGGCAGCGCGTCGGCCATCGTTCGACTCGCGCAGGCCGACGCGGATCGGGCGCGAAGCGAACTGTCACTGGTTCGAGACGAGGCGTTGCGAATTCGAAACGGGGCGCGGCTGGCCTGGAGCGCGGTCGGACTGATAGCAGTGGCCGCTTGCGTGGCGGTCGGGATTAGCTCCCACCAAATGACCTGGTCGCACGATCAAATTCATTCGCTCGAAGAGAAGGTTGTCGAAGCGAGGCGACAAACCGCCGATGCACTCGATGAATCCAAGGCAATACATCGCGAAGCGGAATCAGCCAAATTGGCCGGTGCGGAAGCGGCAGGGCGGCTAGCCGCTTATATCGAGCAGTCCAAGGCGCAAAATATAGTGTCCGACAAACGCCCGTCGACGCAGCCTTCAAACCGGCTGATTGAGCGAATTGCGAGCATATTCAGTAATGATTGATAAATTGTCCGTCGACAACTGTCGGACAAAAAAATGACTTAAGAAATGCTGAGGCCGCGCTAACGTTTTTTATCCTCCTATGTCTGTTCTTAAGCCACATGCTGCATCGCGGACCACTTTGTTCGGCACGCGGCGTGCATGGCGGAAACAGGGAGTATGAATATGAAACGCTTATTATGGTCGGGATTGTCCATGCTGGGCTTATGTTTGGCGTTGCCGGCATCAACGCAGGCGGGTGGCCATTTAAGTATTGGTGTGGGCGCTCATTACGGCGGCGGCGGGGGTTATCACGGTAGCCAGTATCGCGGTGCCGGTTTCGGCGGCGGTTACGCTGGACGTGGTAATGGCTACGAATATGGCGGAAACAATAGAGGCTACAGCCGTAGTAGTGTCAATCTGAACTTTGGATTTTATTCCGGTGGACATGGCGGCGGCTATTTTCGGGGCTACGACGGCTGCGGCCCCGGCTATTACTCGCCGGTGTATTACTCCACTCCGGTCTATGCTGCCCCGATTTACACCGCACCGGTTTATGCCGCACCCGTCTACAGCGAGCCGGTGTATGTTGCTCCGCCGGTGGTTTACAGTGTGCCCGCTCGAACGTACTACGCGCCGAGTTCGAATTACTATTATTCGACCGAGACGCGTTATTACTATGGCCGCTAATTTCGTAGCCGATTCATCGCGAGGAACCGGGGCGTCGCCAAGCTGGCGACGCTCTTTTCTTTGCCGCGTTTGGTGCTAGTGCCCGGTCGGCAGCGGCACGTCTTTAAACTCGAACGGCACGCGAATTTCCTTCATTTCGGTAGCGACTCGCCAGGCGGCTTTGGCGGGCTCACCTACTTTCTGACGCGCTCCGCCAACCGCGCGGGCGTTGCCGGCCTCGCTCGAATTGGCATTGAACAGAAACGTGCATTGTTCCACTTGGCCGTTGCCGCTCGTCTGCATGCCGCCGTTTGGAAACTGCTTCCCTTCGGCATCGAAAAGTTTAAGCGACGTAATACCGCTGTCGGCCACGATATTTACTTGGCCGGAATTGACGCGCGGGCCGCCCTGCCAGGCGATGCTGACGGGCAATTCATAGCGATTTTCGACTTTTTTCAGGCGTAATACGGTGAATTTCCAACCGCCGGCCAGTCGAACTACGTTGTCGGCGGTCAGCAGATCGGGAACTTCGACGGCTTCCGAAGCCGTGCGCAATACCACGCCGATCGAGCCGCGGAGCAGCGCGAGCCGTCGCCCGGCGTCGAGCGGGAAATCCATGTTTGAGGTGAAGTTCCAGAAGCCGCCGCCGCCGTTCATGGACATGGCGGCTTCCATCTGCCGATTTGCCAGTTGACGCACGGCACGGTCGATCATCCCGGGCAGCTTCGCTCCGGCCAGGAGTGAGTTGCCTTGATCGTCCGTTGCCTCGTCGATTTTCGCGAGATAGGACGACCGTAGCACGCCAAGCTTGGGCTCTGCCATCGCGGCAAAGGTCAATTGAAAATTGCTGTTCACCTGTTCGTTCACGCCATAGTTGATTGACTGCGTGCGCATGGCCGAGAGTAGCGAAATCTGAAACGGGCCGCTGACATACACACGCCCCGCGCGTTGGCCGTTGCCGGATTGCATCAAGTTGAGATGGTCATTCCATTGCCGAAGATCGATGCCGGTGACATCGGTCAGCGCTCGCATGGCGGTCCAGAACGGCTGATTGTCAATATCGATTGAGACGGTCGGCCACTGCCGCATGTCCCATAGCTCGGACGGATAAGGCTCGAGGTTCACGCCAGACTGTTTTGAAAGGTCGGCAAAAAGCTGGCGGGGCAGAACGTCTTTCTCGTGCAGCGTGATCATCGACGGGCCGACCGCATCATTTTCCGCGATCAGCGCCAGCGCGGCAGAGCCACGCTGGCGAACTTCTTCATCGCTCGACTGATCGATTGCCGCGCGCAAGGCGTCGACCGCGCGACTGCCGGCCGCGACGAGTTGATCCTGCGCCGCCTGCCGCGCTGACCAATCATCGGAACTGAGCTGTGCGATCAGAGCGGCTACGTCCACGGCGGGGCTTGTGGTCGGGGGCGATGCCGGAACGGCGACGGCGGCAACATCTTCAGCGGCCTGCGTACTGGCCACAGTCGCGGGCATCAGGGCGATCGCAAGTGAAAGCAGGGGAATGAACATGACGTACGGACGACGAATGAAGTGTAAAAGTTTCGCGACATGTCACGTCATGATCCAGGACACGCCAGGTTAGCGCCCCGCGCCGCCAACTCTGCTCACGCGGCGTGCGACGCAAACCCTAACTATCCACTTTTCCTCATCATTTCGCCGGTGCAAGATTGGCGCGTTTTTCACCGATGAGTTTGAGCAGAGCGTGTTGCGGGTCGGCAAACTTCGCCGTCCCTTCTTTCATCAACTGCGCTTCGAGCTTCGATTCATCAACTTTTTGCTCGATCTCCTTCACGATCGCGTCGGCCGGCATCTTGTCTACCATCTTCGTGTACTGCTTCTTTAGCTTCTCCACGGCTTCGTTAGTGGCCGGCGGATTGGTTTGAATATCACTGCCGGCCAGCGCTTCGACATACTTGTCCGGCGAATCGGTCGGCTTCTTCGTGCCAGTCGATGCAAAGATAATTTCCTGCTGCAATCGAAGGCCTTTATCGGCCCAAAAGTCTTGATTCAACTTCCACAGCTTCTTTACGTTGACGATGCCGACCAGGCCCTGCGCGTCTTTGCTTAATTCTGGCACGAACTTTTCAGTGTAAACATCAACGCGTGACACAAAGATCGAGTAGACGCTCTTGAAATCGCCAAGCCCATTTTTGCGGCGCTGCGCCCCGCGCCACATCGCATCGCGAGCGGCCTCGTACTGCCGCTTGGAAAAAATTAGCGTGACGTTGACGGTCGTCCCGGCGGCGGCGATCTCTTCGAGCGAATCGAGTCCAGCAGGCGTGGCGGGAATCTTAATCATCCGATTCTTATGGCCCGCCGACCACCGTTTCGCTAGTTCGATATAGTGTTGCACGCGCTCGTCGTGCGGCATTGGGTCGACCGTGTCCTCCAGCAGCGGATCGAGCTCGAAGCTCACGTAACCGTCGTTGCCTTTCGTCTCCTGCCACACCGGCCAGAATACTTCCTGTGCATCGTGCACGAGATGATCGGTCATCTCCCAGGCAATTTCCTTGTCATCTTTCCCCTCATCGAGCAGCTCGCTCAGCTCGTCATCAAATCGGCCGGTCTTTAAAAGATCGGAAATAATGATTGGGTTGGAGGTCGCTCCGCTGGCACCAAGCAATCGGTTTTTCTTCACCAGTTCCGGGTCGATCGAATCGAGCCAGAGTTTCGTTCCCGAAGCGATGAGCGATTGCAGCGACATGAAATCTCCAGTGATGCGTGATGACTGATGCGTGAAACAGTTGCGGATTTATTCTAGCCGAGATTCGTCGCCGATGAGGGTGCCAAATCGAAAATGTGAAGAAGAGAAATTCATTCACGCACGACGACGGCGCCGCGTTGCAAGAAATGCCAGCGGCGGAAAACACGCCGCCGCACACGGTGCCCAGAGCGGGACAACGGCCAGATGGGCACCGGCATCGCGGCGATAACCGAAGCCGAAAACATTGCCCGAAAACTTTGACAGGAGATTCATCGGCTCGAAATGTCTGTATAGAATCGGGCGATCGTTGACGACCCAGCCTGACAGATCGGGAATGATGACCGCCCCGATGTGCTGTTGAGAGAGCGCGACAACGGCCGATCCACCGAGCGCATTGATTCGAAGCCAATCCGTTGCGCGATCCGAGCGATGCCAGACCATCGTCGCCAGCGATAACGCGATGACGCAGCCGAGACTGGAAAGGGCGAGGAGCGATCGCATGACTGCTTCATCGTAGGGATGAACGCCGATCGGCACATCGGAGATTTCGCAAAAGAAAACATGCCCGAGCCGGAACAGCTTTTCGCTTTCGGCGTTTCTCCGCTATTATTCGCCGCCTTATGCCTTACACGCTTTCTGAAGCCGAGCCGGAGATGTTTCTGCCCGATCAGGGCGGCTCGGAACCGGGCAATCGATGGACGCTGAACTTCGGCCCGCAGCACCCGGCGACGCATACGACGCTGCGCATCGTGCTCGAGCTCGATGGCGAACGTATCGTCAAGTGCACGCCGCATATCGGCTATCTGCACAGTGGCTTCGAAAAGCTCGGCGAAGCGCTGAATTACAACCAGTATGTGACGATCGTCGATCGAATGGATTATTCGGCGCCGATCTACAATGAGCTGGCCTGGCACGGGGCGGCCGAGAAGCTGATGGGCATCGAACTCACGCCGCGCTGCAAAGTGTTGCGCACGATCGCCGGCGAGTTGGGGCGCATTCAATCGCACCTGCTCTGCGTCGGCGCGGCCGGGCTGGATCTGGGGGCGTTCACCGCATTTCTTTACGGCTTCAATCAGCGCGAAACGATTTACGACATCGTTGAGTTCATGTCCGGCAGCCGCTTCCACACCTCATGGACGCGCGTCGGCGGCTTGAACATGGACCTGCCCGACGAGGTGATGTTCAAGAAAATCGTCCACAAATTTGTCGATGACGATCTGCCCAAAGCGATCGAAGACGTCGAAACCCTGCTGAACAAAAACCGCATCTTCATCGATCGGACGCGCGGCGTGGGCGTGATCAGCCGCGAAGAAGCGATCGGCTGGAGCCTGTCCGGTCCGATGGCGCGGTCGGCGGGCGTGAAGCGCGATATTCGAAAAGACAATCCGTATCTCTGCTTCCAGGACAACTGGGACGGCGAAGGCTCCAAGGCCGTCGATTTCAAAGTGCCGATCATGACGACCGGCGACGTGTTCGCGCGATATCTCGTGCGGCTCGAAGAGATGAAGCAGAGCATGATGATCATCCGCCAGCTCATCGACCGCATCCCCGGCGGGCCGGTGAATGTCAGCCCCGAGGGCAAAGATGTGTTGCCGCCGAAGGAGCAGGTGTACAGCAGCATTGAAGGCTTGATCCAGCACTTCGAGATGATCATGACCAACCGCGGCTTCGCCGCCCCGAAGGGCGAGGTCTACAACTGCATCGAAAGTGCCAACGGCGAGCTGGGATATTACATCGTCAGCGCCGGCGAAAACGTCCCATGGCGCGTGCGCACGCGGCCGCCTTGCTACATCAATTATTCGGTGTTCCCGAAGCTGATTGAAGGCCACATGATCAGCGACGTGGTGGCAGTGCTGGGCAGCATTAATGTGATTGCAGCGGAGCTGGATCGGTAAGAATTGAGTTGACTCGATATTCTTTACGATACACAATAGGAATATGAAAACGACGATTGATATTCCTGACAAAATGCTTAGCGAGGTCATGCGGAATGCCAAGACTGACACGAAGCGGGAAGCAGTGCTGACGGCGATCGAAGATTACAATCGAAAGTTTCGCCAGCGCCGGTTGATCAAACATCTTGGGACGTTCAAGAACTTCATGACGCAGGATGATCTCAACACGTCAAGAAATTCGGATTAGCACGTGCAATTGGTTGATACATCGAGTTGGATCGAGGCACTTCGAGACGATGGTGAGCCAGTCGTCCGCGAACGAGTTTTCAAACTGCTTGAGAATGGTGAGGCAGCGTGGTGCGATGTTGTTCGGGCCGAGCTCTGGCGAGGCGCGAAATATGGTGCCGAGCAAACGCGAATCGGTGACTTGGAAATGAATGTCATTCGTTTGGACATTGATCAGGCGGTCTGGGACCTCGTCATTGACCTGGCCAAGCGGAGCCGAAGCGCTGGCAAAACATTACCCGTAACAGACCTCATCGTGTTTGCCTGCGCTCGTCGGCATAACGTTCAAATTGAACATAAAGACCGGCATTTCGAATACCTTGCCGACTTGAAGTAGTAGTCGGCGTTTATAAAAGAGTTTTAATGGCCTGGACCACTGAAAATCGCCGAAACACGACATTCGACGCCTCGACGACTTACCTTACCGACGAGATGAAAAAACATCTCTCGGAGAAGTACTTCCATCGCTATCCAACCAAGCGCGCGATGTTGCTGCCGGCGCTGCATTATGTTCAGCATGCCTACAACTACATCCCGGCCAAGGCGCTGCAGGAGCTTGGCGAGTTTCTCGAGCTCGCGCCGGCGGAAGTGATCGATACCGCCACGTTCTACGAAGAATATTGGCTGAAGCCCAAGGGCAAATATCTCATCCAGGTGTGTCGATCACTGTCGTGTGAAATTTGTGATTCCAAAGGCCTCACCGATCTTTGTCGCACCAAGCTGAATCTCGAGCTTGGCGAGACCTCGCCGGATGGGCGATTTACGCTGGTCGAGCTCGAATGCCTCGGCGCTTGCGGAACCGCGCCAGTGGCGCTGGTGAATGAAGTGCTTCACGAAGAGCTCACGCCAGAGAAGCTGAACACGATCATCGAACAGCTGCCGGCCGATCCGCATGAATATAAAGATCCGTCGATTGACTTCGAAGAAGTGCATTGAAGCGTGAAGAACAAGCTTAGTTATGTTCTACGCAAAGCGCTGCCGGCTTCGAACGACTGCCTGCCGCACGCCGCGATGACGCTCGGTTCGGTGCGAGGCATGAGCAATCGCCCGACCAACGGCGCGCTGGTGTCGCGGCTGATCATTCAGGAATCGATGGGGCAGTGGTATCTGTACCGTCTCGATGATGCCGGCGGATTTGTGGGCGATACCTCACATCCGACATGCGACGATGCACTGGAATCGGCCCGCAAGGAGTTCGGCGTCGAGCCGGATGCGTTTCAATAGAAGCTGAAGGTAATGCCCAACGAACCGACCCAACACGATCCGAATCGTCCAGGCCGGGGCCTGCTCGGATGGCTGGGGCGGCAGATCGGATATGTGCGCGTGGCTGTGCACGCTGATTCCGAATCGAAATCAGAATCGACGCACTTGCCGCAGCAGCGGTTCGAGCGCCGACAGGTCGATGAAGCCCCGCACCCGACCGACGCGCGGATCACCCTGCGTCGAACAACAATCGACGAAGCGATCCTCGATCGGACCATCGATCCGACCGTCGATCGAGAGGCGCGCGATCCCGCAAGCGACATGTAAGTCGCTCGCAAGCCGGGCAGAGCGCAGCCAAGGATGACGCGCGATCAAACGCGCAAGTCATCGGCACAGACACATCCTCAAATAGCGCTCAATGCGCCATCTGCTGACTGGCCGCTTCGATACTCGCCTGCTGCGCAATATTCGCGTTCATCCCGCCGGTCAAATCAGAACCGATCGGCCGACGGACCATCGTCGCAAGGAGGCCTTTGTCTCCTTCGGTGTGTTCGTATTCGACTTCTTCACCGTCGCGCAGGGATCGAAATCCCTCGCCGACGATTCGCGTGAAGTGGACGAAGACGTCCTTCCCGCCGGGCCCGATGATGAACCCGAACCCCTTTTTTGTGTCGAACCACTTGACGGTGCCTAGGTTTGTGCCTGTGTTTGGCATGCCGCGTACTCCGAAAAACCCCTGAGCGATCGATCGAACGTCGTTGGCGCACGTCGCATGGCGGTCACACAACCGTCCGCGGCCATGAGCCGATCCATCGCAGATGTGAAAACTTCTAAACTTTTGCCTAATTAACGGTTACTGATCGCTTCACGGATATCTCCGCAAGACGACCAAACACCATCACCAAGCCTTAATATCGAAAGGTGACATACCCCAAAGTGTCCAGCATATCGTCCAGATCTTCAGCCGTGCTCAAAGTAGCCGCGCGGCGAAACAGATTCGTTGACGTGAAGAGCGGACAATAATTCGATCGCACCGTGAAAGCAACATTTTTCCGCAAAACCCGGATCGGGCTTCCCCCTAATTTGGCTGAACGTCCGTTCGGCAATCCTGTTGCTACAATCGCCACGACGATGAATCTATTTCGCGTTCAGGTCTTCGCGGCTGAAATGCTCGCCGTCCTTGTGGTGAGCATTTCACTCGTCGTAACGAACACTTCGGCGCAAGATGCGACGACCTCGGCTTCAACATCGCCGACATCGATCCCGAGCACTTATCCCACTACAAGTTCGGCCGCGAAATCCGCCATCTCATCACTCGACTTGTCTTCACCCTTAACTGCGGCTTATGCACTTCGATCAGCGATTCGCGATGATGATGAAATTGCGCTGCGCGAGTTGCTCGCTCCGTATCCAATTCTTCTCACCGCCACATCGCGCGCGATCGAACCCACCGCGGCATCGACGTTGAAGGAAGCTGCCGGCGATCCGCGCGTCCACCTGACCGATTCGCAGGCCAGCTTGATCCTCGCGTCAAGGCGTCTAGCGGATGTTATGCATCGGCGGTTCGGAGACTCCCGCGACAAGCTTGCTGCCGGCGCGGCGGCGTTGTCATCGGCCGACACTTTGGAAAGTGCGCTGTCGCACATCGAACCCTCGCAGTTAAAACGCGTCGGTGATGATTTTGCGACGCTCCCGGTCGCGGGCGATCCACAGGGGCGAATCACTTTCCGTCGAGTGTCGCGCGATGCGTCGGGCCAGGAAGTGTGGCACGTCGAACTGCTCAGCGAGCAAAATGCTTCGACCACGCGGCCAGCGACACCCGACGTCCTCGCACGGGCCGCCTTCATGCGCGACCTCGCCATCGGCCTGAACGAAGCAGCCGAGGAAATCGACTCCGGCCGCCGTCGCACGCTCGATGATGCGCGGGCAACCATCGTCGAAAAATTTCACTCGACGATCGCGCGTTCGATCGACCATCCATCGACGAAGCCCGCAACGACGAATGCCTCTTAGATATTCTGCTTGCGGCTTCGCGGGACGTGCCGTGTGACATCTCGCGGTCATTGGTTCCGCAACGTCGCAAGCGGAAGAAGTCGCGTTCACACTTTTAGGTCAATCGATTCGTTGAGGAACTCGCGATACCGCGCGCGAATCGGCGCGACGACTGATTTCAAAAACGCATCGACCTGCTCCGGCGCGCGACCGATGAATCGCAGTGGATCCAACACGTCGTCTAAACGCACTGAGGAAAATGATGCATCACCGGCCAGCCGTTCGATCAAATCGTTCGGTTTTCCTTCGCCTTTCACTTGCTGCGCCGCGGCGAGCGAATGCGTGCGGATGGATTCGTGCAATGCCTGTCGATCGCCGCCGGCTTGTACGGCGGCCATGAGGATTTCTTCGGTCGCCATGAACGGAAGTTCTGCGTTTACGGCGGCCTCGATGGTTTTTGGATAGACGACCAAGCCGCGGGCGACGTTGATCACGATCAGCAGACAGCCGTCGATCGCGAGAAACGCTTCCGGCACGCTTAGCCGCTTGTTCGACGAATCATCGAGCGTCCGCTCGAACCACTGCTCCGCGGCCGTCATCATCGGGCTGCTGGAGAGGCTCATCACGAAGCGCGCCAGGCCCGTTGCGCGCTCGCAGCGCATCGGGTTCCGCTTGTACGCCATCGCGCTGGAGCCGACTTGCTCGGCCTCGAACGGCTCTTCGATCTGCTTCATCCCGGCAAGCAGGCGAATGTCGTTCGCAAAGCGATGCACGCTCGTCGCAATGCCGGCCAGCGTCGCCACGACCTGCGCATCGACTTTTCTCGGATATGTTTGGCCCGTCACTGCAAACGAGGCATCAAACCCGAATGCTTTGGTGACCATCGCATCCAACTGATCGCATTTACCATGATCGCCATTAAACAGCGTCAGGAACGACGCCTGCGTGCCGGTCGTCCCTTTGACGCCGCGAAATTTGAGTGAAGCGATCCGGCCTTCAAGCTCGTCCAGATCGATGGCCAGATCTTGTGCCCAGAGCGTGGCCCGCTTGCCGACGGTCGTAAGCTGCGCGGGCTGAAAATGCGTGTAGCCGAGCGTCGGCAGCGATTTATATTTCTCGGCAAAGCTCGCCAGCGCGTCGATCGCCGCCGCCAGCCGCGCAGCCAGCAATTTCATGCCGTCGCGCATGATGATCAGATCCGCGTTATCGACGACATACTGCGAGGTCGCGCCCAGGTGAATAATTCCCTTGGCGGCCGGTGCAACTTCTTCATACGTGTGCACGTGGGCCATCACGTCATGACGCAGGCGTTTTTCCCAATCCGCGGCAAGGTCGAAATCGATCTCGTCGAGGCTCGATTCCATCTGTGAAATCGCCTCGGCCGAAATCCGGTTCACGCCCAATTGCCGCTCCGCTTTTGCGAGCGCAATCCAAAGCTGCCGCCACAGCGTGAACTTGCGGCGCGGCGAAAACAGGCGGAGCATTTCCGGGGAAGCATTCCGGGCGACGAGCGGAGATTGATAAGTGTCGTGAGTCACGCGAGGATGTTATCGCGAGGCGAAAGAGAACTCACGGCCGGCAGAATTCTCGCACTGCCGCCAATGGTCACTGATAAGTTACGCATCATGTCAAAAGCATCCGTCTCCACCGATTCGCTCGCCATGAATGAGCAGGTTCAATACACCGGCCCCAAGCTGCGCTGCGCCATCATCGGCTGCGGCGGCATCGCACAGACGCACCTGGATGCGTTCAAAGCGGCAGCGCCTGAAGTCGAAATCGTTGCGGGCGTCGATCCGAAACCGGAACGCCTCACGATCATGCGCGAGAAGTGGGGCGTGACCGAGCTGTTTTCCGAGCACACGGAAATGCTCAAAAAATTGAAGCCCGACATCGTGCTGGTGGCGACACCCAACGGCGCGCACGCTCAGCCGAGCATCGATGCCGCGAATGCCGGCTGTCACGTCATGGTGGAAAAGCCGATGGCCATGACCCCGGCTGAATGCCAGGCGATGATCGACGCCGCCGAAAAGAACAATGTGAAGCTCGCGGTCGGCTTTCAATATCGCTATCACCCCAACACGCAGTTTTTGGTTCGCGCGCGCGAAGAGGGCGAGTTCGGCGACATGATGTTCGTCCGCTGTCAGGCGCTTCGACGTCGCGGCATTCCCAACTGGGGCGTATTCGGGCAGAAGCACCTTCAGGGCGGCGGCCCGCTGATCGACATCGGCGTTCATGTCGTCGAGATGGCGCACTTCATGCTCGGCAGCCCGAAGCCCGTCGCCGCCAGCGGCAATACCTGGACTTACCTCGGCGACAAAGCCAGCAAAACCGTGAGCCAATGGCCCGGGTGGGACTACAAGACATATACCGTTGAAGACCTGGCAATCGGACAGATTCGATTCGACAACGGCGCGATTTTGCAGATCGAAGCCAGCTTCGTCGCACACATCAAAGAGGATCTCTGGAACTTCACGATGATGGGCCAGAAGGGCGGCGCGACGTGGAGTCCGCCGGAACTGTATTCCGATCGCTCGGGCTACATGCTGAACTCGACGCCGGGATTCGTTCCCAGCGAGTCGGGATTTCCCGTGCTGTTTCAAATCAAGCAGCGCAACTGGCTCGACGCGATCCTCAAAGGAACGCCGCTGCTCGCCCCAGGACAGGCCGGCCTGGACGTGCAGAAAATGCTCGACGGCGTCTACCGCTCGGCAGCAGCCGGAAAAGAAGTGGAGATCTGAAGAGTGGGAGTTGGGAATTGGGCGTTGGGAGTTGGGGAAGAGCAAGATGCAAACTCCGCCCAATTCCCAACGCCCAACGCCCAACTCCCAACGCCCAACACCCAACACCCAACACCCAACACCCAACACCCAACACCCAACGCCCAACACCCAACGCCCAACGCCCAACACCCAACGCCCAACTCCCAACGCCTATCTTCCCTCCACCTTCACCACTTGGCCGCTGATTGCATCGTATGCGAGATACTGATCGACACCGATTGGGATCAGTTGCTTCAATTTCAGCGCATGGGCCGCAAACCCGCTGGGAACGCGGATGTGATTGGCGTCGATCGCGACGATGTGGGTTGCTCCGTCGACAGTCAGCAGCGACGGATACGTCGTCTGCACCCACGCCGGGTCAGGGCGTTCGGAGCTTCGCGGATCGATCAGCGATTCACCCGACGGCGTTGACGCATCGCCGACAAACCACGTCACGCCGCCACGGATGTCGACGGCCGGCTCGCTCATGGCATCGGGCATTCGCACGAGGGAGGCGAGCATCGTCGCCTTCCCTGTCGCCACCTCGACGCTTAACAGCCGGCCCATGTGCCGATCGATCAGCAACAATGTGTCCCGGCCGGCAAAGCGATGATCGCCCGAAGGCGTTCGGCCACGCTGCGACGCGGTGGCGTGCGACAGGCTGCAAAGTTCTTCGTCGTCGAGCGTCAAATCAATATTGGCTGCCTTATCGCTGAGGAGCGAAGTGGTCGGCGTGCCGGGCTCGGGGGGTAGATCGGGCACGCGAATGTCCGACAGAACCTGCTTCAATGAAATTCGCCCGTCGGAGGTTTCGTTGATGTCGAGCATCGCCGACGCGTCGGTGTGATGCAGCCACAACCGAACGTGCTGCCGGTTGCCGTCGGTCGCATCATCGCTGACCAGCAGCTTGCCGCGCGCGAGCGACAGCGAAACGCCCATGCCGCTCGCCGTGCCCAGCGATTTGGAGTCGGCCAGGATGGTGATCTGCCCGCTCTGCGGGTCGAATCGGCCGAGGGCGGCCAGCACGGTCGCGCCGACGCCGCCGTTAAAGTAGAAATAGATTCGACCGTCATTGTTCGCAAGGGCGATGGATTGAATCGATCCCGTCGCGGGCTTTTTGCCAGCCTGCAAATCGGCCGCCCCGAGTGCGGCGAGAATGCTGCCGGTCGACAAGCGCGTCGCCTGCGGTGAATCCGTGCCGCCGCCGCTGGCAAAAAGCACGTCGCGTTGATCTTCGGTTTCCTGAGACCAGTAGATATTCCCCAATTCGTCCGCCGCCAGATGCGTAGGCAAGTTTGGACGAATCTGTGCGATGGGCGATATCTGAATCTGCGTCGGTGGATTCGGCACCACGGCGTCCGGCGGCGACAGGCTGATCACGCCCGGCGATCGCTTGCACGCGATGCCGCTCGACACCACGCCGATGAGTCCGCCGACGAGTCCGCCGGCGATGACGATCAGAATGGCCGTGCGTTGCGCAACGCGGCGGGCATGCTCCAGAAAATCCACCATCCCAGTAGTATAAACAGTGTCGACGTGAAGCGGGCTGCGACGAATAGAATGGTTGGGGCTTCAACAGGTCATCATGCAACGTTTTTTTCTCGCCGCCGTTTTGCTTTGCGTGTGCTGCGAACGGAATGTCGCCGCGAGGGCCGTGCCTTCCGACGCGCCGCGAACGGTCGTCGTTTGGGTGAGCGTCGATGGCCTGCGTCATGACTACATCGAGCGCTTCCATCCGCCGTTCCTATCGAAGTTACAGCGTGAAGGGGCATATACCACGGCGCTCGTGCCGGTCTTTCCTTCGCTGACGTTTTCATCGCACACATCGGAAGCAACCGGCGCGAAGCCCGCCGTGCATGGCATTGTCGCGAACGCGTTCTACGATGAAGGCTCCGGGCAAACGTATAAAATGTCGGATGAATCGGCGTTGGTGCAAAGTGAGCCGATCTGGATCACCGCGGCCCGGCAACACGTGCGCGTGGCGATGGGCGATTGGCCGTTCTCGTATAAAGAAGCGGGGCCGGTGACCGCGGATTATTTCGGCGACCATTTCGACACCGCCGAAACCGACGATCATCGAATGCAGCGGCTGTGGGCAACTTGGCACGATGATGCAACGCGCGCCGCCACGCAACCCGCGGGTGGCGAGCCGTTGCGGCTCATCATGGGGTACGTCGCGGATGTCGATCACGCCGGGCACCGCTTCGGGCCGGATGCGCCGGAAACAAAAAAAGCGCTGGACGATGCGGATGAATTGCTCGGCCGGTTTCACGCGCGGTGCGTCGAGCAATTCGCTGCGACGATGAGGCCGGACGATGAACTGTACTTCCTGGTCACGACCGATCACGGCATGTCGCCGATCTCGACGGTGGTGAATATCGAGCGACTGCTGGGGAAAGCATTCGATCCGGCCATGCGAATCATGACTTCCGGCAGCACGGCCAACATTTATCTCGACCAGATTCCGGAAGGCGAACGCGTTGCGACGGCGGATCGACTTGTCGCGGCGATGAAGCAGAACGACTTCCTTGACGCCTGGACAAAATCGTCGTTGCCGGAAAGATTTGGTTACGCGCATCCAACCCGCACGGGTGAAGTGATTGTGAGCCTGCACCGAGGTTACTCGTTCGGCAGTCTACGTCTGGCCGCGACTCGGCCGGCGGATGGATCGCAAAAGGGGACGCACGGCTACGACCCGGAAAGCAATCCCGACATGCTCGGCTTCGCCGTGCTGTGGCGATACCACAAGCATCTCGGCGGCATCGACCTCGGCCGTGTCGATTCATTGCAGTTGCACCCGACCGTCGCAAAATTGCTCGGCATTCATCCAGCCCCGAATGCGACGGCAGCGTCACTCAATCTACCCGACCACTAGCGCCGCAAGATCAGCCGCTTGCGGCTTCGCGAAGCAGATCACACGAAACGCCGCGACGTTATCTCGCGAAGCTGTTTGTGGCAAACGAAATGCTTCCGCAAATTTTGCGTGCTGACAGAATTTTTCGCATCGGGCATGATGCGCTCTTCGGACCCGACCGATTTGTTTTCCACACCGGGAGTATCCACCATGATTTCGATGTCATTGTCCCGATCGCTGAACGCGATCGTTGTTACTGGATTGCTCTCCGTGCCGGTCGTCGCCTCGGCTCAGACGAATCCGGTCACCACCGGATCGATCGCCGCCGGATCAATCACCGCTCGCCTTCAGCCGTACGTCACGATTCCCGGCGCGGACGGGCCCGGGCAGGATTTGACGTTTGCGAACGACGACAGCGGGCGAGTCTTTATCGCAACGCGCAACGGCCGCATCGATGTCGTGAACAACGGCACGCTTAGCAGCACGCCATTTTTGAACTTGAACGCGACCGGCTCGCTTTACACCGGCGGCGAGGGTGGATTCCCCGGGCTTGCCTTCAGCCCGACGTTTGCCACGGATAAGAAGTTTTACACGTTCACCACGGAGAATTACGTCGCGTCGAACACCGCGGATTTCGGCCACCCGGAACTCATGCCGACGACCGGAACCGTCCCGACAAACCAGATCGTCATTCGCGAATGGACGCAGAGCGACAGCAATCCGAACGTCGCGAATATGACGTCGCGCGTTTTGATGCGGATCAATCATCCGGATAGCAATCACCAGGGCGGCGGCTTAAAGTTCGGCGGCGACGGCAACCTGTACATTTCGCTCGGCGACGGCGGAGGCGCGAACGACAATAACGGCGGTGTGAATTCCACAACCGACGGCCATACCAATGCGACCGGCAACGCGCAGGACACCAGCGTCGTCTTTGGAAAAATTCTCCGCATCGACCCGCGCGGCAACAATAGCGCGAACAAGCAATACGGAATTCCATCCAACAACCCATTCGTCGCGGGCGGCGGGTTAAAAGAAATCTACGCGTACGGCCTGCGAAATCCGTATCGCATCAGCTTCGATCGCGCGACAAATTTGCTCTATGCCGGCGACGTCGGACAGGGCAGCCGAGAAGAAGTCGACAACATCACCAACGGCGGGAATTACGGCTGGGTCTATCGCGAAGGAACCATCGCCACGCCCGGCGGCCGCACCGCGCCGGGCGGGTTTACGTCGATTGACCCCATCGCCGAGTACACGCATGGTGACGGCGATGCAATCCAGGGCGGTTTCGTCTATCGCGGCTCGGCCATCCCCGCGCTCGTCGGGAAATACGTCTTTGGCGACTATCAAGGGACGAGCAACCTCGGCCGACTGTTCTACATGGACGCAGCCGGCGGCACGATCAGTGAATTCAAATACGATCTCACCAACGGCGGCGCGTCACCGTCCACAATCAATTCGCAGGTTTTCGGATTCGGCGAAGGCGCGAACGGCGAGCTATACGCGCTGTTTGCCAACGGGCAGATTCTTCAATTCGTCCCCGAGCCCGGCACT
The DNA here is from genome assembly GCA_964236135.1 of uncultured Phycisphaerae bacterium. Classification (GTDB taxonomy): domain Bacteria; phylum Planctomycetota; class Phycisphaerae; order Tepidisphaerales; family Tepidisphaeraceae; genus CAXSBN01. The sequence goes on along the minus strand of CAXSBN010000001.1, from coordinate 95,076 downwards.
GCGTCCGTCCTGCTGATTGCATCAGTCACCGTGCTGCGACGACGTCGCCGACAGCTTCGCCTCTAAATTTCAGTCGCCGCCAACGCATCGATTTTAGAGCCTGTCACGAACACGTTTTGGAACACGCTTGCCGAGAACTCAAACGAACGCGTGGCTGGCGACCGCGCATCGCTGCCGGCGACGACGATGGTCGCGACGTACGTCGTGCTGCTGTCGTCCTTATCGCGGACGCTTGCGTGTACTTTGTGCTGACCGACGCTGCTGAGGAAGCTCGCGGGCACGACGGCTGAAGATTTCTTCGTCGCCAGGTCAGTAATGCCGTCATTGTTAAAGTCATAACGGAAGGTGAACCCAGCCGCGACATCGGCGGGGACATCGACGATATCGGTGAAAAACACCTTTCCGCTTTGTCCGAGTTTGATCGTGTTGCCATGTAACTTTGCAACGGGCGCGACGTTAGTGATCGTCACGGTGCTGGTAGACACCGCGCTGACCACGTCGTCCGTATCGCGCACGCGCAGGCCAATCGTGCGCACCGTGCCGGCGTGGGAACCGTCGATGTCGGCCGCGCTGAATTTCGGGGTCGCGCCATTGGCATCGACGTTGAAGGTAATGCCGTCGTAGTCGAAGTCCCATTCGTAAACGTCGACGAACTTTCCATTGGCTGCGCTTGCCGTCCCGTGCAGCGTTTCGGTTTTTCCTTCAGCCACATGGTACGGCCCGTTCGCATGGGCGACGGGCGGTTCGGCGATCGACGAATCGTTATCGGCAATTGTCAGGCTCGCATGCGCCGACGGATCGAACGCCACGCCGCCGTCCGTGACAGCCGTTAACTCGACGGATTCCGTTGACTCGACAATGTCGTCATCGATCGGAACGACCGTGACAAGCTTCGACAGCTCGCCCGCCGGGATGGTGACGTTGATCTTGTGATCGATCGGCGCGCTCGGCAGCGTATAGTCTGACGAATAGGTCGCCGTCCCACTCACGCGAAAGGTGACTGTCAGCGGCGCGGTGCGATTGTCGCCAACGCGCGTGACGCGGAAGACGCCATTGACCGGTCCTTCCTCGGCGGCGTTGTGTACGACCGAGATCGTCACCGGGGCGGCGGACAGTAACAGGCGACCTTCCAGCGATTCCACAAAACCGCGATCGCTGTGAGAAAGCCGGAACGACGAATACCGCCGCATACTGCGCAAATTAGGACGCAAGCTATTCTCCGGGAAAGGGTTGCGCGGAAACAGACGGCCATTCGTTCTCGAAGCCTGCCCACGATCTGGCAAATCGATCTCCGCGCTGGGTAAGCGATGATTCGCCGTGTCCACCGACATCGTTACGATGCGCCGGGCCGTTTTGTATCGCGATTGTAGAAGTCGCAACGGCGGCTGCTTGCAGATTGGTCAGCGAAACGATCGGCTCGATCTGTTTTCAAAAGCGATCAGCGAAGTGAGCATCGAGTCACCACCTGAAGTCATCACCCGAAGTCATCACCAGACGCCGCCATCGAAATTTCATCGTTGAGTCGAGCGCACTTCGACGGCCGGCTCTTCGACGAACGCGGCTTTGAGCACATCCGCGACGCGAGCGGATCCGATTTCGCGTTTGCCAAAGCCGGGCAGTGCGCCTTCCCGGATCGCCTCCTGCTGTGCTTCCGGGAAATTGCTGACGAGCATCATTTTCAGCTCGGGAAACTTCGGCCGAAGCTCGCGGATGAGCTCGACGCCGGTCTCTTTGGAGAAGCCGAATTCGAGTTGGCGGTTGAACAACAGCAGATCCACGCCGCCGCCGACGAGCTTGCCAAGCGTGGCATCATCATCCGCCATCAGCACCGTCGCGCCGGCGATGGCTTTGCTGACGGCCATCCGAAGATAGCTGCTGTCCGGTCCGCAATGTCCGACGAGTACGACTTTTTTCGACATGGTGAAAGAGTATAGACAAATGAGGAGTGGAACGTGAAGGCGACAGACCAGCTCACATAAGCCCATGTTCCGCAGGACGCGGCAACTTCACGTTTCACTCTCCACTCAGAAAACGATACGGTACTTATTGTCGAAGGTTCGCGCGAGCGATCGGATTTCTGGTCCATCAGGCTGGTTGTTTAGCGGCACCGCTTGCGGTGCGTTTTTCGATGGTGACGTCGACCGAACGCACCGCAAGCGGTGCCGCTAAACAAAGTGCTCGTGTTCGTCGCAACTACTTTGTGGAACCTTCCCCCGGCGGGACCTCCGCTTCTGGATCCATCTCCACCAGATCCTGGGCGAGCCGGCTTAGGAAGAATTGCAGCTCGTTGTCCGCGACCGCGGAGGGCAGCGGGTCACGTAAATCGTATTGATGCGTGTGGTCTTCGGCGCTGTCGTCCCCGCGTTTTTCGCCCTCAGTGATGATGTGGTGCTCGAATGTCACGGCATCTTCGTGGCTTTGCATGATGACCAGCTCCGCCCATCGCCAGGAGAGATGCACGCGGACGGATAACTGGTTGCCCCAGGCACTGACGCGATGCACGACGCGGTTGCTCGCGAACGTTTTCACCAGCGCATCGACGGCTGGGAGGACGGCACCATTCAAAAAGCTCGCATAGTTTTGGTTGAACTCCGCCTGCTGCGCCACCGCCTCGCGCTCGGCCAGCAGCTTCTCGGGCGGCACGTCGATGAACAGCTCGATCCGCGCGAGGAACCACTTCGTAAAAGACTTGTCCATTTGAGGGAAGATAGTCGAAGCGGGAGGTGGGCGTTAGGCGTTAGGCGTTGGGCGTTGGGAAGAGAGGTAGGCTTCGTCACTCGTCTTTGGCGCCGATGTCTTCGCCGATGGTGTCGGACTTGCCGCCTTTGAGCATCGTGCCGAAGACCTTGGCAACGCCCTCGGTGAGGATTGGGGCGGGGATCGCCGAGAGTTGTGGCTTCTGCGCGTTCCCGGTCACGCGGAATTGGTAAAGCAAGTTCGACGTGGCCGTGTTCACGACCTTTTGCATCGCGCCGACAAAATCGCCCGCGACGCTGCTGAAGAGCGGGATGTTGAACTCTTTCACGCGCTGCCGCCAGTCGCCGAGCGGGGCGACGACGACCTGCAAATCCAAATCGCCGTTGAAGCCGACATTGCCGCTGCCCTGCACGCCCAGCGCGGTTGAACTGACGGCCAACTTTTTAAACGCGACGTTCTTCTCCTTCACATCAAACACCGCCGCCGCGTCGCCGGCTGTGACGGCGTTCTTGGCGATCGACAGTTTGTCGACGATCGAACTGAACAATTGCAACGACCACAGATCACCGTCGCGCACGCGCACCCAGCCGTGTCCCTTCACACCGGCCAAAACATCGTTGTTCGATACATCGCCGTTGAGATGCACATGCGTGCGTGCCTGCCCGCTGAGCTTCGGCTTGCCGTCAGGCTTTAGCAGATTCAACGTCTGCGATGCCTGTGCGAGATCGACATCGGTCAGACGCAATTCCGCGTTGTAACTGAACGGACTTGCCGGCAGCGCCGTTGCATTGAATGACATCGCGCCGCCGAACAGTGCTCCGTCCAATTGCGCCGCCACCGCTTTCGGCGCGATATCAATTTGCCCGCGCAGCTTCTCGATTGGAATGCGCCGATCGGTCAACGACGCGCTGGCTTCTTTGGGAAAAATGTGCAGCGCATAATCGGGCTCGATCTTTCCGCGTGCGAGGTAAACGCCGGCGCTGCCGCGTAAGTCGAACGTGCCGGCGGGCTGCAATTGGTGCGCGAGTTGATCGAGCGGATCGGGATATGCCGCGCCCGGCTGCTGGAGCGTGGCGCGGGCGACAATGTCGCGCATCTGCACGCGGGTCGGTAAATCATCAAGCGAGATCAGTGCCTGTGTGAGCGAGAACAGATCGGGACCGATGCTCGCGGAGACGTTTTCCAACAACAGGGCGCGGTCGACGAAACGCACGTCGCCATTGATATTTTCCACCGGTTGCGGAAATCCGGGCGGCCGCACTTTCAACTCGTTGAGGTTCAACACAAACTGACCCGTAGGCGAGTGAATGGCCTGCTGCGTCGTCGCGAACGACCCATTGCCGCCGCCCGAAAAATCAGCGCTGCCGGCCAGGAAATATTTCGACAGCGACGGCACGGCGCGCGGCTTCGTCGTTGGTTCTTTCGGTTCGGTCGTCGGTTCGGTCGCTGATTCGGTCGTTGCTTCAAGCGTGGCAACATTCGTCGTCGCGGGCGAAGTGGCACTTCCCGGCATCGATGAAAGTTTTCCTTCGATGCGATTGAGCGACCACGTTTTCGCGATCGGATCGATCGTCGCCGTCGCCTGCGGGATCGAAAGATCCCCGCCCATGCCGTCGGCCGTGAAATCGGTCAGCCAGATTTCCACCGGCGGCGTGTCGCTGCGCGGTGTGTCGCTGCGCGGCGTGTCGCTGCGCGGTGTGTCGCTGCGCGGTGTGTCGCTGTGCGGTGTGTCGCTGTGCGGTGTGTCGCTGTGCGGTGTGTCGGTCGGCTGCGTGCTCTGCGATGATCTCGGTGCCGTCGAAGATTCCATCGTCGCGGGTTTGTCACCGCGCTTCGACGCCTTCAACGTAAAGCGCACACGATCCAGCGCCCACGGCTGGCTCGTCGGTTTCAATCGCACATCGCTGACCGTCAGCGTCGCATTGAACCGTCCGGCAGCCGGGTTCTTGCCGGGGAGATCGCCCGACGCCACCAGCTGAATCGCGCCTTCCACGCCGAACGTTCGCAGAATTGTCTGCAGCTTCGCAGGCAGCGGGCTGGAGCGATCATCGCGTTTCACCTGCGCATTCACCGAGAGCTTTTCGACCTGCACCGTCAGCGCATCGATGTCGGCCGTACCCTCGAGGTCGACTCGTGCGATCGGCTGATTGTCGGCGGTGAACGCAAAGCCATAGCTCGATTTGCTCTTCGGCGAGAGATTCAAATGCGCATCGATGTCACGCCACTCCAGCGGCAATTCCTCGGGATGCATTTGATCTTCAATCACCACGCTCGCGCGGACGAGATCGAATTTTCGAAGCTGCAAGATGTCGGACAATTTAATCTGCCGATCGCCACTCGGCGCTTCTTTGCCGCGCTTGGGAATGTCGTAACCAAAGATCGTGCCATCCGGCTGGCGAATGACGTGGACGACCGGCTCGTTGATCCTCAAGCGCTCGACCACGATCGGCCCGTGACGAAACGGTAACTGCCGCAGCGACAGGTCGATCGACTTCACGCTCAGCACTTTCACGCTGCCGTGCGCCGCGTCGGTAGTGAACGCCGCGTCGGCGACATGAACACCGTAGGGAAACGAATACGACAGCGATCCGATCGCCAGGTTCCCGTGGAGATGATCGGAGACCATCGACTCGATCTTGTCGCGCACGAACGGCGCCGCCACCAGCGGCGTGATCGCCACCAACCCGGCCACCACCAGAAGCACGATGATCAGCGCCCGCAGGCGATGCGTCTTTCGTGGCCGGATCGAATCGGTATCAGTCGAAGTCACATCCATTTCACGACGCATGCTACAGAGACACGCCGCCGGCGCGGACGTCGGGAAATAGGCGAATTTAAAACTTCGCGGCTTGATCGCTTAGCAGAATCCAGCCGGGCAGTTCGGTTTCAGCGAATGACGAATCGCCCGATCGTTCCACGCGATACGCCTTGGCGTTCGGTCGCGAGGAAACGACACGCGCGGTATTTCCATCTATATAATGAATGGCCGCCCCGTCGTTGATGGCGTAGCCGTTCGAAATCGCGCTTTCGCTCACCATCTTCCGATACGTCGGCCGCCGCAGCACCTCGCCGTCGTAATGCGGGCAGTGACTGCCTGGCAAAAAACCCAAACAATCGCGCAGCGGCGCGAGCTTGCCCGGCTCGACCGAATCGCTGACGCCTTCCTCGAACCAGCAGATCGAACCGGCGCTTAAGCCCGTGAGAATAGTCCCAGCCTCGAGTGCTTCGCGCAGAATATGATCCAGCTTCCACTCTCGCCAGATCATGAACATCGCCTTGGTGTTCCCGCCGCTGACGTAGATGACGTGCGACGAAAGCACGCGTTCGCGCAGGTTGGTCGTGAGCGGAAAAAACGAAACACGCGACCCCTCGGCCCCCAGCACATTCATCGCGCGATAGAACTTGACGATGTAAATATCGCTGTCTCCGCTCACGGCCGGCAGGAAACAAACCTTGAGTCTTGCGACGTCAGGAAATGCGGTCAGCGCCTGTTCGAGGCTATACCGCTCAAGACGAGGATGATCCGGAATCCGCACTAAACCCGCCGACACCCATGGGAATGATTTGCTGTTTGGGACTCATGAATGTCTTGCGTGTTTATTGGAGAGTGCCGATAACACTGGTGTGCGTCACTACGAAAAAGCCCCGATCACCGAGGCGTTGATCGACATTCAATTTGTCGGACCGCCTGTTTCATTAGAGCAACTTGAAACGCTGTGCCAACAAGCGCCAGCATACGCCATAAAGAAAAAGGTTTTTCTCGCATCGGTAAAATTTGAGGAACCGTCAGATTCATCGACGTCAGAAATTCCAGGGTTCAAAGATCAACAATCTTCCCAGACCGGTTGGGCATTTGGCAGTGAAGATAGACTTCAAGTTTGGCAGGCGAGAAGGAATGGCTTCACATTTTCGAGACTTGCTCCTTATCGAAGCTGGGAGCCGTTCAGATCCGAAGCTCGAAGACTTTGGGACCTCACACGGGCCGTCGTGTCTCCGGAATCTGTCACGCGTGTCGCTGTTCGTTACATCAACAGGCTAGATCTCCCGCTGCCGCTGGGTGACTTTAAGAACTTCCTTTTGACCGTACCTGAGGTAGCCCCGTCGCTTCCTCAATCACTTTCGCAGTTCTTCATGCAACTTCAAATCCCTCAGCCTGACATCGACGTAATGCTTGTTTTGAATCAATATCTGCTGCCCTATACTGTATCGAGCGAGCCGCCGACGACTGCGTCGATTCTGTTGGACCTCGATCTTTTCAAAGCGCACGAGTTGCCACAGAATGAAGCATCGCTTTGGTCTCTCCTTGAGGAGCTCCACTGCAAGAAGAACGAGATTTTTGAAGGTTGTATAACGGATCGCACTCGCGACTTAATCAGATAATTATGGCTACCCTCGCACCTCCAATTCCAGCTATTTCAGTCGTTGCTGTTGCAACAAATGAGGCGATCAGCAGCGACTTTGATTCGCTGTCAGAAGAGTCGTTGACTTTTCATGGCCCGGAATTGCAGGCGCTAAGTCGCCGCATTCGCAGTTTCCAGCTAAGTGCGGCTAGTCGTTCATCGATACTCAATCATTCATCGCGAAGCGAAGAATACATTGATGTCGATTATGTCGCTGTCCCGCTGAAGAATCGACGAACCTTGAAGGTGAAAGTCAGTTATCGCGGCAAGCTGCGCCCCACTCGCTATGAGCCGGATTTTGAATGACGGAACTATTCTGGCGGCAATTAGCCGGCGAGCAACTTGCGCAAGGTGACATGTTGCCAGGATGCGCAATTCCAATTATTTCGCCAGGCTTTGGCAGTAATATCAGTGCGGCAGTCGACAGCACGGAACCCATTGAGGTTGAGGCGGTTGAATCTGACCTGATCATCGTCACGCAGAGTTGTGACCTCGAAAATAAGAAGGTTGAGCTTGTGGCCTGCTGCCCGATCTTCTCACTCGAAGAGTTCGAAGAGATCAATCCGAACTTCAAAACCACCGGAGAATGGGAACGAGTTAGGAAAGGTCAGATTGAAGGTCTTCATCTACTTGCGTCACCCGCTAAGCCGGAAGACCAATGGGCGGCGCTTGTTGTAGATTTCAAAAGCATTCACAGCTTGCCTATCGATTACCTAGCGTCTCATGCGAGCGGGCTCGGAGTACGATGGAGACTTCGTTCACCTTTTCTGGAACATTTTTCACAGGCTTTTGCCCGTTTCTTTATGCGGGTAGGACTACCGTCGACAATCTCGACGTTCGCAAAACAAAAGCGTCCCACTCCGCACCCCCCAAGCGGATAGTCACAGGAATGTAAACTCGCATAGAAACCCGATTTGGAAGTTAGAGTGGCTTTAGGCGAAGTTTGTGCCACTCCGTCTCCCGCTCATACGCCCGCCCGGCCTGCAGCATTGTTTCTTCACCAAAACTCGGCGCGAGCAGTTGCAGGCCGATGGGGAGTGCCGGTGCGTTGGCCGTGGCATCGGTGAAGCCGCACGGCAGACTCATCCCGGCGATTCCGGCGATGTTGCAGGTGACTGTGAACACATCGCAGAGATACATCGACATCGGGTCCGTGCTTTTCTCGCCGACTTTGAACGCCGGGATCGGGCTGGTGGGGCAGGCGATGACATCGCACTGTTTAAACGCTGCGTCGAAATCCGCCCGGATGAGCGTGCGGATTTTCTGGGCGCGCACGTAAAACGCTTCGTGGTAGCCGCTCGATAACGCGTACGTCCCGATCATGATGCGACGGCGGACTTCCTCGCCGAACCCTTCCGCGCGCGATTTGCTGACAAGTTCGATGATGTCGCGCACCGGCTCGGCGGTCCGATGGCCGAAATGCACGCCGTCATATCTTGCGAGGTTTGAAGAGGCCTCGCAGGGCGCGATGATGTAATACGCGGCGATGCCGTATTTCGTGTGCGGCAGGCTGACGTCGACGATCGTCGCACCGAGCCTGCGATAAACGTCGATCGCCTCGTCGAAAGCGCGTTTTACTTCGGGATCGATTCCGGCGCTGAGGTCGTATTCGCGCACCAGGCCGATGCGGAGCGACGAAGGTTTCTGGTCAAGGTTTGCCGTGAAGTCAGGCACGGCGCGCGGCGAGCTGGTCGAATCCTTCGGATCGTGGCCCGCGAGGATATTCAGCATGAAGGCGGCGTCGGTGACGGTTTTGCCGAACGGCCCGACCTGATCGAGCGAGCTGGCGAATGCCACGAGTCCGTAACGCGACACCAGGCCGTAGGTCGGTTTGATGCCGACGAGCCCGCAGAGCGCCGCGGGCTGACGGATCGAGCCGCCGGTGTCCGAGCCGATCGAAGCGCAGCACATTCCCGCCGCCAATGCCGCGGCCGATCCACCGCTGCTGCCGCCCGGGACGCGCGAAGTGTCCCACGGATTTCGCGTCGTTTTGAACGCGCTGTTTTCGGTCGATGAACCCATCGCAAATTCATCGAGATTCGTCTTGCCGACAATGATCGCGCCGGCAGCTTCAAGCCGGCGGATCACAGTCGCGTCATACGGCGAGCGAAAGTTCGCAAGCATTTTCGACGAGCAGGTCGTGTGGCCAAACGTCGTGCAGAGGTTGTCTTTCACCGCGATCGGGATTCCGGCAAGCGGGCCGGTCACGTGCCCGTCGTCGACAAGCTTCGCGCGGTCGAGCGCACGCTCGTGGAAAACTTCGTTAAATGCCTGGATGGTCGGATCGAGTTGATCGATCCGATCGAACGCGCCGCGGGTCAGTTCGGTGGACGAGATGCTATTGGCGTGAAGTGCGTTACGCGCGCCGGAAATTGTGAGCGATTCGTCGAGCATCTGGCAAGTGAATGTGGTGCAAGTTCAAGCCGTACACATTCTTCCTGTCCAAGAGGCGTCACGCTTCGCGGGACGCCGCATCGGCGAGACACCGATGATACGGAAGAAAAGCTCGGCCGCGATTTCGATGAAGAGTAGATACCGGACGCAGCGTAAAAACGCGAAACGACTCAGCCGGCGGAATCTTCCTCGCTGGTCGTGCCGCCGATGATCTTGGGCACTTTGAAGTACGGCCCATCCGTCGCGGGCGCGTTTTGCAGAACTTGCTCGACGGTCAGGCCCGGCTCGACGATGTCCTCGCGCATCACATTTCCTCCCGTGCCGACCCGCGTCATCGGTTCGACGGCTGAGACGTCGACCTCGCCGATCTGGGCGACGTATTCGAGAATGGAAGGCAGTTGTTTCGTTAATCTCTCGATTTTCGACGCATTCAAAGCCAATCGCGCGAGCTTCGCGACATTTTGGATTTCGTCGGATGAGACTGTCGGGGATTGAGAAGTCGGGTTGAGCATTTCAGGTGCATGTTCTAAGCGAAATCCGCTTGATTTTCTCCAGCCGCCAGCGGCTTCGCAAGGCAGGAATCGCGAAATGCCGCTGAAGCTGTGCCGCGAAGCCGCAAGCGGCTCACCCCGACCGCTCCTGTGGGCTTCCACACAGACGACGGCGCAAATCTTCGTCGTTCCTGTCGCCGATCCGGGTTTCGATTGACACGTTTGAACACGGGTCGATAGAATTTGAGCGCGTGATCGCTCTATGCGCGGGCTGTCGTAACGTAGGGCGTGGCCGGAGGTTGTTGGTGGCGCTGGTGAGCGGCTATCCGAGCAATGCAGCGCGATCTTCAAAATAGCCGTTGGCGACGAGGGCGTTCGAATGGCTGATCGTTGAACTGACACCAATGAGTTAGATCGTGAATTAGATCGCTAAAACGCGGATCGCTCCGGCGGACAATCGGGCAAAATGACGACGAACGCCAGGCGATGACTCTGGTCCAACGTCGATTTTCGATTCGCCGGGTTAGCTCGACAAGAATGGATTATTCGAACGGCCGTGACGGAATGGCGGCTGTTTTGAGAGGGCGATGGCGTGGCGTCTATAGATGTCGGCTGACTGTCGTCTTGGATGGGTTGTCACGTGCCACTTTGTTTTTGGCCGTGGAATTCTAAGTGGCCCTGGCTTTTTTTAAGCCGGCGGAGGAAGTGTCCATGTTGTTTCGTCGTTCCTCGCGTAAGAGTTTGAATAAAGCATGCCGTCGCGAAACCGATCCGGTCGGCGTTGCCGCGCGGGTTGCGGCGCGCAGCATGATCGAAGCGCTCGAAAATCGGATGATGCTCACCACGCTCAGCGGCGGGGGCACCGGGCAGACACGAACTTACGAATTCGTCGATCAGGCCAACAACGTGTTCCGCATCGCAATGTATGGCGACATCACCGCCGAGTTCATCGGCGTGCAGATGCCGGCACTGGATGCGACGTCGATGCAGATCCGGCCGTCGGCGCCCAGGGTTGTCGACCTGCGTCCGCCGCTGCCGGCAAACGCGACCGTGCCGCCCAACTACGGCGTCGACCTGTACTCCATTTACGTCAGCCATTCCGATGCCGACGCCAGCATCTCCATCGCACAGGTTCCGCCGCCCGGAACGACCGGGGCGTTTCGTCCGATGATGCCTTTCACCGGCAGCGCCGGAAGCTTTACCGTCACCAACGCCACAGATGGTGAGTTTCTCACCGTCAGCCCATCGGCGAATACCGGCGCGCTTATTCTGGGAACCCGTACCCAGGATACCGATCCAAATTCGGACAACGAGCAAGGCGTCGCTCAACTGAGCGTGAGTTTGAACCGGCAGTTTGGCGTTCGACCCAAGTCGGCCAAGGGGAAGCTCGACGCCGGCCTCACCGTCGCCGCGGGTCAGAACCTCGGCCAGTTTCTCTTCGGCGGGACCGTGACCGGCACCGTCAGCATCGGCGCTTCGATCGATCTGTTTTACGCCGGCGAGCTTTGGACCGGCGATGCGACCGGGCAGCTCAATAACTCGGCCGCCAACCGCCCGCGGAACTTCACCGTGGCCGGCGACCTGCGAAACTTGGTGACTTCCGGCTCGATCGGCACGGACACGATCCCGAGCGGCGCCGACGCAACGCGTCCGGACTTCGAGACCGGCGTGGACATCCGCGTCAACGGTCGGCTCGGCTCGGTTGTCTCAAAGACCGATTACCTCGCCGCGCTGGGCGTCACCCACGCCGCCAAAGCGCGAGGTCCGGGCACGGATCAGCATGAAATTGAAGTGCGTGATGTCGGGAAGATGCGCTCCGAAAGCTTTTTCGAGGGTGACACTCGTTCAGACGACCCGCGAAAAGCCGCGCCGTCGCTTGGTGATTCAGCACTATTCAACAATGACACGCAAGCTACCGCGCAATACCTCGGCTCGGCTTTTGCCAGCAACGTGGGCAAAGGAACCGACGATGTCATTCATCTGGTCGGCGAGTTGAATGATACCCCGCAGGTGAACGATGCGATCGACTACTACGCGGTCTCCCTGATTGCCGGACAAACGATTCAGATTAAAACGACGTCGGGCAATGCGGCGATCGGTGGTGCTTCGCTACCCGGGTTGATCGTGACGGGGCTTATCGATCCCGAGGGGCGTGTGGTTGCGTCGGATATCTCGAACCAAAGTCTGCGGCAATCAGTGGAACGGCCGTTCCGTTTTACCGCCAAGGAGCCGGGCGTTTACCGCGTCGCGATCGCGCACCGGGCCGATACGAATTTTGATGGCCAGGTCGATGACGCGGAGTTTGCCGGCAATGTCCAAAGGGTCGAATATTCGCTCGATATTTCCCGGATCGCCGACACCGCGCTCGGCGCGATCGTCGCTTCCGGGACGATCGCCTTCGACGATCCGAATCTTTCGGTCGACGTGGCAAACGGCGACATCGGTGCGATTGTCAGCGCCGAGCTCGGCAACAACGATAACGCGATCTACGCGAGCTTCGTGGCCACTGGCACGCCGCCCATTACCGTTCGCGCCGGAAATCTCCGGGCGATGCAGGCGGCGTCGATCGGCCATATCATCAACGGCGGCGTCGCGGACGGTCCCGACCTGCGTGTTCCCAAAGGCATCGTCGGCATGCTGCGCGGTACCGGCCCGAACGAAGATACGCAGACCGTCGCCGTCAACCTGCATTATGTGGACAACGGCGCTTTTGTGAACTCTGCAAATGCCGTCGGTCTTGATTATCAACTAATCGATGCCGCTGGCGGCTTTGACAGCAACTTGATCGCCGATCGCGGAATCGGCGTCATTCGCGCCGCCTCGACCGGCACGGTCGGATTCGCCGCCCGCCTTGCAGCTAACGCTGATTCACGCGGCGATGACGGGTTCATCGACGAGATCGACATTCGCGGCCACATCGGCACAATCACGGCGGGCGGCCCGCAGATTTCCACCGGGCCGGGCGGCAACGTCCGCTACTTCCACGCCGGCGATGCGACCCAGGTTTTTCGTGACCTCTTCTTCGGCGGCGGGGACAACGATTTCATCAACATCGGCGCCGGCCGCTCGTACAATTTTGTCGACGACTCCGGCACGTCCGTCAAGCTCACGCCGTTGCCGCTGCCGACTTCGACCACCACCGGAACGACCACTGCGTCAACGACCGGCCTTCGATTGGTTACTTATGGCATTCGCGGTTCAGGTGGCTCTGCGTTGATCGATGTCACAACCGTGCCGGGACTCGGAACGGAAGCTTCCGGTCTTCAGGTGGATACTCTGAGTAATGGCGGTGCGGGTTCCATTGAAATCGGAACGATCCGTATCGGCACTGCCGGTGCTCCGGTTACTTTCAATGCGGCCGCACGCAGCTTCACTACCGCTGCAGCTGCCGCGGCTACGGTAATACTCAAGGGTCGACGAACCGTCGACGTGTTTGATCTCGTCGGCAATAACCTAAACTCCGTCGCCAACAACACCGACGGCGAAATTGTGAACGTCGAAGCCGCTTCCGTCGGCTCGCTTACGGCCACGACGCTCGGCGTCGGACGGTCGAAGACCGGCACTGAGATTCAATCCGTCGACATCAAAACCGAAGATGAGCCGTTCAACGCCAATCGTTCGCTGATTAACATCACCGGCAGCGCACAAAGCATTCTGGCTAGAAAATACCTCGGCAACATCAACGTCGGCGGCACGCTTGGCACGCTGAGCGCCAATTCCGACAAGGTGAACGATAGGAAGATTTATGAAGGGATCGTTGCGCCCATCCTCACTGGTGGAAATCTGCTCAACGTTAATATCGGCGAAGGTCTGGCTTCCAGTGGCGGCGGGACCTTCGCCCAAGGCGGCCTCTTTTCACATGGCGTGATCGTCAGCGTGACCAACCAGGGAGAAGGATCGGACATCCGCGGCGACATCGTTTCCGACAGCGGGACGACATTGCCGGCCGTCGTCACGACCGACGTGCGTGGGACGGTCACTCGAACCCTCCCCGCCGTGCGAGGAATCGGCGCGATTACGCTGAGCAACGGCGCAATCATCGACTCGGATATTCTCGTCGCCGATTTTGCCGATGCGCTGGAGACACATCAGACGACGATCCGGCTGGTTAACGCCGATCTGGATAACAATGCCAACAACATTAACCAGATCAGCCTAAGTGGTAACGGCGGGATTATCGGCGCGACGATCGGCGGGGCGAATGTCGGTGAAATCGAAGTCAACGGCGGTTTTGGCGTGATCGACAGTGCGTTTCGCTTCGTCGCCGCGACCAAGTTTGAAGGAATTGATACCGACGGGTACGGCATTCGTTCGAGCGACTTTACCGGCGGCAATACTGTTGATCACATCAACGTACGCGGCACGGGCAAAGTACTCGACACCCGCAGTTACACCGCGTCCGTTCGTCAAAGCGAAAGCTCCGGCTTTGACGCCTTCACCGGCCGGGCCATTGCGATCTATAACGATCTGCACACGTTTCTCGGCACGTCAAAGGCCAAGCCGAAAAACACGTTCCGATCAATCGCCGGCACGATCGACGACACGCTCTTCACCGGGGCGCAAACCCTCAACACCCTCAGCGCCTGGGCAATGCGCGGCTCGGATCAGACGACCGATATTCCCACGTTGCAGTTTGCATTCGCGCAAAACGTCAATTCCTTCCACGTGACCAGCTATGCCGACGGATTGAACTTCACCACCGGTACGGTCGGCAATATGTCGATCGGCAACCTTGCCAACGCCCTGATCACTGTGAGCGGCCTCTTCCAGAGCCTCAGCGCGTCAAACATTAAAGCATCGTCGACGATCCGAATCACCGGCTCGGAAGGCCGCCTTCAATCGCTGGTGACCAAGCGTGCGATGTTCGGCAATCTGAACGTTGCCACCAAGATTGATCTGATCCATATCGGCACCGACCTGGGCAGTACCACGCTGTCGTCCAGCAATGACATCGGCACGGTCCTCATCGACGGCAGCATTCTCAACGGCGCGACGCTCCGGGCCGCCGATGAGATCGCGAGCTTGAACATTGGCAAGAACATCGAGTCAGGCGGCACGGTGCGCGCGCGAAGGATCAGCGCCCAGAACATCAAAGGCATCGTCCGAGGCCGAATCGTCACCGGTTAAACCACACCGAACAACCTCGTTCTTCAAACCGATGCGCCGGGGTGGCGGCTTCAGCCGCCGCCTCTCCGTTCCAGCAATTCCAAATTTCAGCGCGACATCCCAATCGCGCCGTGTAATATTCAGTACATCTCATGTCCCGCGCCATCTCCGAGCCCACGCGTCGTGCCCAGGATTCACAGATCGATTCAACTCGCACTGACGCCGACGCCGTTGACGTGTTCCTGCGCTCGGCACTCGGTGCGCGTCGCGCGTCAGGTTCATCGCCGGCGCGGCTCGTCGACGCGATGGAATACAGTCTCTTTGCCGGCGGAAAGCGACTGCGTCCCGTGCTGACGCTTGCCGCGTATCGCGCCTGCTCGACATCAAATTCATCGCGACACGCAGCCGGACTTCCAGCGGCGGGCCTTCTCGCGGCGACGGTCGCCGCGGGGGCGATGGAGTTAATCCACACCTTTTCGCTGGTTCACGACGATCTGCCCGCGATGGACGATGACGATTTTCGCCGCGGTCGAGCGACCAATCACAAAGTGTTCGGCGAAGCGATGGCGGTGCTGGCGGGCGATGCAATGGTGACGCTCGCGTTCGAGCTTCTCGCCACAGAGACCCAGCCGTCACTGGCGGCAATCTTGACGCGCGAGCTGGCAGTGGCATCCGGCCCCGCTGGCATGATCGGCGGGCAGGTGCTCGATATCGATAGCGAACATCAGGCACTTTCCTTCGAGCAACTCGCTTCGCTGCACGCCATGAAGACCGGCGCGCTGCTGACCTGCTCGTGCCGGATGGGCGCAATCTGCGCGGGGGCCGACGAGTCGAAGCTCGACGCGCTTACTCGTTTCGGCCGGCACCTGGGCCTCGCATTTCAGATCGTCGACGACCTGCTGGACGTGACCGCGACGACCGAGCAGCTCGGCAAACAGTCCAACAAAGACGCCGCCGCCGGAAAAAACACTTATCCGCAACTGATTGGAATTGATCGAGCGCGCGAAGAGGCTGATCGTCAGCTCAGTGCCGCACTTTCCGCGCTCGACACGTTTGAGCAATGCGATGTCGAACCGCTCCGCGCCATCGCGACGTATGTCGTTCATCGGACGCACTGACTGACGCTGATTCCCAGATCATTCGGATAGACGATCGGCCGATTGTCCAGTAAAACGATTGATCTCGCCCTGCTAACGGCCGTTCACGCCATCGTGTTCCCAGGGCTGTAATGAGAGGCGAAGATGCGGCGTCTGTTCTGAAATTCATGTCCGCATAAGGTGGCCGCGGGAGTAGTGTTTACGATGCCTGTTTTGTTGGATCAAATTACCTCGCCCGCCGACTTGCGCACGCTCTCTCCCGAGGAGCTGGTGCAATTGGCCGGCGAGCTGCGCGATCGCATTTTTAACGCCGTCAGCAAAAACGGCGGCCATCTTTCCAGCAACCTCGGCGTCGTCGAGCTCACGATCGCGCTGCATTACGTCTACGACTTCGGTGCTTTCCCCGAAGGCCCCGACCGGCTGCTATTCGACGTCGGCCATCAGTGCTATCCGCATAAGATGCTCACCGGCCGCGCGGGGCAGTTTGACACGCTGCGAAAAAAAGGGAGCGTCAGCGGCTTTCCTTCGCCGGATGAATCGGATTATGACCTCTTTGCTGTCGGCCACGCCGGCACGGCGATCAGCACGGCCGTCGGTCTGGCGCGTGGCGATGAATTACTGAACAAACAATCCAACGTCGTCGCCGTCGTCGGCGATGCCAGCATCGTCAACGGCATGGCCTTCGAAGGCTTGAACAACGCCGGCACGCTGAAGCGACAACTGCTGGTTGTCTTAAACGACAACGGCATGAGCATCAGCCAGCCGCAGGGCGCGTTCAGCCAATATCTCGAACGCGTGCGCGTTAGTACGACGTACGACGAATTCAAAAAGCTGAGCAAGAACATCGTGCACCAGCTTCCGCAGGGCGTGGCCGAGCGAATCGATCGTTTGTGGCACCACTTCAAGGGCGGCGTGAAGAGCACGTTCTGGCCGGGGCAGATTTTCGAAGGGCTCGGCATCAAGTACATGGGCCCGATCGACGGGCACGATCTGCCCGGGCTGATCGACATGCTGGCCGAGATCAAGCACGTTGACGGGCCGGTGTTATTGCACATCAAGACGGTGAAAGGCAACGGCTACGAGGTGGCGGCAAGCGAGCCGACCAAGATGCATTCGCCGGCGGCGTTTACCGTGAACGGCTGTCGCGTTGAGATCAATAAGGGCGACGGCAAATCGTGGACGACGGCGTTTGCGGACGGAATGATCGCGCTCGCGAAGACCGACTCGCGCGTGGTTGCGCTCACCGCCGCGATGCCTGACGGCACTGGGTTGTCGAAGTTCGAAAAAGAATTTCCGACGCGATATCACGACACGGGCATTTGCGAATCGCACCTGGCCGGCATGGCCGCGGGCATGGCCAAGAGCGGATTGCGACCGTTCGCGGCGGTGTATTCAACATTCACGCAGCGCGCGTTCGATCAGATCTGGCAGGAAATTATCTTGAACCGCCTGCCCGTGCATTTCTGCATGGACCGCGCTGGCCTCGTCGGCGACGACGGCGCGGTGCATCACGGCTTCTGCGATCAGGCGTTTCTGCGGCCGCTGTTCGACATCACGCTCATGGCCCCCAGCGACGAGGCCGAGCTGAACCGCGCGCTCAAGTTCCAGCTTAGCCTCGACACCGCCAGCGCCATCCGCTACCCGCGCGACAACGTCCCGGCCTGTAACTTTGAAGCCGTTATCGACGAGTCGTTGCGTTCACTGGCATCGCAAGATTGGATGCCCGGCAAATCGCGCACGCTGCGCAACGGCACGGATGCGACGCTGATCGTTTACGGAGCGCTGGTGGAAAACGCAATGCTCGCCGCCCAGGAGTTGGAGCGGCAGGGGATGAGCATCGAAGTAATCGACGCGCGATTCTGCAAGCCGGTCGACGGTGCCATGCTCTCGCGCGTGTTGCGCTGCGACCACCCGGTCCTCACGATCGAAGACCACAGCCTGCTCAACGGCTTCGGCACGGCCGTGATCGAACACGCCGTCGCGAATAATTTGCCCACCGAAAACATCACGCGATTGGGCTTACCCGACCGCTTCATCGCCCACGCCACACGCGTGCAGCAGCTGGCGGAAGTGGGATTGAATGATGCGGGCATCGCGCGAAGCGTGCGCGACCGATTTACAGCTGATCCGTGCGGCGAGACCGCTGGTAATTTCTCTGGGCTAGAAGTTAGAGAACCCTCCTAACCGTTGCTGATTACTTTAAGTCTTAGGATCCCTGTCGAACAGGGTCTCTTCGACTTGCTCAGTCGTCGACGGATGGCCTATCCGCTCTTCCAATTCTCGCTCTGCCTGTCGACTGATTGCGAGGAGCATTAGATCTAGGGGAATGGACCCAATTCCCTCATGTGCCGTGGAAGCCTTGACCGCCTGGCAATTTGGAGAAACCGCATAACATCCGCCCTTGAATCTTGGAAATCGTTCAATAAGCGCTCGTAAGCCGTCTCGATGGTGATTAGGGGACGAGCCAATTTCGAAAGCCAACGGATGCTCTGGGTGGTCGTAAATGAGATCAACCTCATTTTCTCCATCACGCCAGTAATAGACGCGTATTTGCGATTGCTGGCTCAACGCGTGCAAATGGCCTGCGGCGAGATTTTCCATTAGGAGACCGAGTTCAGGTGCGTCGTTGAGAGGTGCAAGTCCCCGCTGAAGAGAAGCGTTTCTGACTGCACCGTCCACAAAATAGAGTTTTCGCCCACGCCGCTGCTTCGATGCCTCGTTTCCCGAATAGTTTGCAAGAGTAAAGACCAGAAAGGAGCGCTCTAGATAGCTGACATATCGGTCAAAGGTTGGCTGAGATAGTCCATCTAAAGTTTGGCATATGGTTGTAGGAGATAAAATCCCTGTGAACTGACCTGCCAGGGTGTAAAGGAGGCGTTCAAGCATCATTGGGTTCTCGACGCCAAAAGCTTGCGGAATGTCTTTGTAGACCGCACGTTCTACCGCATCAGACCGAAGCGTTCGCTGAGACTGCAACAGAGCGTCGCCCTCACTCAGCGTCTGGCCGCGGTTGGCTATTAGCAATTCGGGAAATCCGCCCGTAAGCAGGAATCGGCGTCGATGCTCTTCAAGTTTGCTGATGTCCAGCTTCGCATCGATGCAGGCTTCGATCGTCATAGCAGTGCGATCACAAACGGGCACTTCTATAGCCTGCTTAATCAGGTCGAGGTATTCGGCAAACAAATACGGAGCAAGGTATTGTTCTTCCCAGCGACCCACACCGCTCTCGAGCTTTCTTTTACGAATTGCAGCTGTTGAGCTTGACGAACCAGCGAGTGAGACGGGCCATCGTTCATCAAAGAACGTTTTGAGCCACAAGTCCCAATCACGAGCGTAAGTCAGTTCATCTAGAAAGACGAACGCGGGATTCTTTTCCGTTGCACCCGATTGCGAGACGATAACGCGCAATAATGTTCCTAGGTCCAACTGCATGAGCAACGGGTGGTCAAGCCGCAACCACCAGATGCGCGTCTTACTCACGCGACTTTCCATCAGTCGCCGGACGGATTGATAAAGCGATGTACTTTTTCCAACACGTCGAGGACCGAGTACCAGCTGGAATCGTCGCGGCTCGTTAATTTCGAGCCTCCGCCATAAGAATTTTGCTATTGGTCGTTCGACCTCCGGTGCCCAAGTCTCGGGGACCTCTCCGCTAAGATGCCAAGGGTTCTGTTCTGCCAATGTCTGACCGTATTCTTCAGGCTTCGGCTCCCACGTCGGTTTATTGCGGTTCATCGCAATATCTTAAATTAATGACTAATAGCATTCAACGAATGTATGCTAAATGACTTTTAGCATACACCTGGAAGGCGAGCGTATGTTCTGATCAGCCGAATAGAGCCGCTCCCCTATCAGTCGCTGCCTCGCCTGCGGCTACGACCTGCGCGGCATTGCCGATCGTTGTCCCGAATGCGGAACCGCCATTGGCGAAACGGAATCTCACCGCAGCATGCGGTAATCCTCGACCGTCATTTTCAATCCTTCGGCGGCGGCGCGGTTGACGAAAGGATCTGCGTCGGTGTCGGCGATCTGCTGCAACACTTTCCGGGCGGCGGCGCGGTCGCGGGGGTGCGGGGCGGCGAAGCGGAAGCGCGCCAACGCGAAGCACGCTTCGATCCGCCACAGCCGTTCGTTCGACTTCCGCGCGAAGACGAACACGTCACCGGCGTGCTGCGAAATGACGCCCGGATCGATGGTCGCGATGGCCGCCCAAGTCGGGTTGATTCGCTGCTGGAAAAAGGCCGTGTACGCGGCATCGAACTGCCGGCACGCGGCGGCAACCCGCCCATTGCCGGACGACATCTTGGCGAACCGTATCGCGGCCGACGCCATCAAATTCGTGCCCGCCAATAGCTCGCCGAAGACAAGGCGTTCGCGGAAAAGTTTGTCCCCAAGTTGAAACGCGGCCGCGAAATATCGCCGGGCGCCGACCGGGTCGTCGGTCTCGTGATTCAGCCCGGCTGCGATTAGTGCATCGCCGAGCACGACGATTGCCTCAAGCGGTGGCCGCGTCGGACGCAGGGTGATGACCTCCGAGACCGCCGACGTCAGCACCGGGACGCTGCCTCGTTCGGTCGATGAGTTGGCCGCTCGAAGCAGCGGCGCGATCGCCGGAAGCTCGTCGAAATTTTCCGTCGAACGACCGTTGCTGATGTGATCATACAACGTCGGATTTGCTTGATATGCCGCGATTGCAGCCTCGAAGTCGGCGGCAGCTTCCGCGGGTGTTTCTGCAACGGCCGGCGCGAGAGCGCCGAATTCGCTCATCGTCGGCTCGGCCAGCGAGAGCGCCGCGAGATTGCGCGAATCGTTCGTAAGCGCAGTGGGAGGAGTTTGTTCATCGGACTGGACAATGTATGCAAGCCCGCACGCCATCGCGATAACGATAAGGGCCGAGAGAATCCATCCGAGCGTGTTGCCCCACATGCCGCTCAGTACAACGTCATCCTGCAAAACAGACAACAGATCGCGATGACGATCGCGATGACGAGTGGTGACTGATGACTGTATCGAGAATGGGCGCTGTCTCGGATTTCATTGTCCGGTGCGCGGGGGCTTGGCAAGTACTTCACCGCCAAGGTTCGCTCGCCGACGGTGTTGCCATTTCCGTGCCCGCGTCTTTCCGCCAACTGATGATCGACACACGGCCGATGTAAGGAATCGGCGGCAACAAATCATCGATGCAGCCGGGCAGGATTTCTTTCGGTCCAATTTTCGAGCCGCCCACCACTGCGATGAGTTTCGGCATCGCGCGAAGCTGTTCAAGCAAGGCTCCCGACGCCGGTTTATCAAGGCGAACGATCGGCCTTGGAAATGTGCCGGCGTAATGCGACACACCCAGAAACAGCACATCGCTCAGCCAGAGATATTCGGGCGCTGAATAGAACACAATCGGCACGTCTGGAAGTCCGGTTTGCGCGACGGTCTCACCGACCGCCGGGAAGCTCGGGTTTTGCCGTGTGTAGGTCAGGCCCAGGGATAGGACGCAGGCAAGAAAGACGAATGCCGGTAATCCGTGCGCGATGATTTTTTTGAACCGGCCGCCAATTGCCACGAGCCCGCCGACGACCGCCGGCCCGGCGAAGATGGTGTGACGAAGCTGATCGAGATGTCGCGTCGCTCGCGTCAGATCAAGCGTGACGAGCATGAGTGCGATGGAGGTCAGCCAAAGTGCCCAGAACAGAAGCGCCGGATCGACGGGCCGCATCTCTGCGGTTTCCGCGCCGCCCAAGTCATCGAGAGATTTCCGATGTTGCCTTCGTTGGCAAAACAGCATCGCCCACGGAATGAGAAAAAGCGTCGCGCTGCCGACGGCTGGCACGATCGCGTCCCATCGAGGTTCAAAAAGTTGTCGCAACGGCAGCGTGGCGAGGCGCTGCAGCGCCCACAACTTTGCGGAATTCTTCCAGTCGCCAAACGATCCGACGGCCGACGCTTCTTGCACGGCCAAGATCTGGCGACGCAGGTTCGGTCCCCATAACACCGTGAAGAACAAGCCCGCGATCAATAACGCGACCACGGCCTGCCGGCGCGCGCCTCCGCGCAGGTAGATCAGCGCGAACAGACCTATGGCGATCATGATCGGTGCGACAAAATAGTGCGAAAGCATGGCCAGCAAAGCCGCGATCGACAGTGCGACGGCGCGCCAAAGCGATGGCCCGAACATCAAGATTCGCGCAATCGCGTTCGCGGTTAAGAGCATGGCGAAGGTCGCTAACTCGTAATTACGCAAATCCTGTGATATCTCAATTTGCGCTGAAGAAACCGCGAAGATCGCCGCGGCCCACAGTCCGAATGCTGTTGATCGGGCGAGCAATCGGACAACGTCGAAAAATACGAGAACACTTACCACGCCGAAGACGGCGGACAATGACCGTCCCACCGCCAGCGACTCGCCGAACATCACACGCCATCCACGCAACAGCAGCGGAAACAGCGGCGGATGAGTGACCGTTGAAAGCGTATTCCAGATCGCCCACCAGGGCGGCGCATCGCGAAGCGCCGTGACGTCGGGCGCGTTCGGGATAATGACATTGCGCGGCATCGTCAGATGTGCGGACCCTCGCCCGGTTGAAAGCTCCAGATGCCACAGCTCATCGAAATGCGGCGTGAACGTGCCGATCCAGATAAAACGCAGGAACGCCGCGAGCGTGATAATCGCAAGCAGCATGAGCCAGTGAACGATTTTGATGCGTGGGTGATGCGGTGCGAGTTCCATCGTGAAGCGGCAAAGGGCTCGTGCGATTTACCCGCAAGGCGGCAAACTTGCCAATCCGCGCGACTCACATCGAGGGCTTGGTCCCGGATATTGGAAACACGACATGCACCGCGGTCGCGGTGTTTCGAAAAACGACCTCTTCGACAATCTTCGAGCCGGGAAGGATTTCCCTAGCATCGAAGTATTGCGGCGGCGAAGTGACGACGAGCCAGGCCGAGCGCGTTGGGAACGACGCGATCAGTTCGGGCGTTGCGTTGCGCGACAACAGCACGATCGGCCGAGGGAATGCGCGCGGCGCATAGTGAGAGGTCGTGAGGTAAAGCACGCGATTGTGCCACGTGGGATTCATGCCGCCCCTCATGTAGATGACCGGCTCGGCCGGCGCGGCGTTGGCGTGATCGATCCGCGATCCATCGCGGCCGGAGCCGGGTGATAAACGGCTTTCAAGAAACGCGCTCAGCGGCCGCCATTCGCTTTCGCCTCGCGTGAAAGGGTGATACGCGCCGTCAAAAAAATACAATGCTGCGAGCGTGAGCAGCGTAGCCGGCAAAGCGCGGAGAAATGGAGACTTACGGAACGGCGCGAAGACCATCGCCGTCATCGCGCAGAGTGCCGGCATTCCCATGGCGGTGTAGCGCGGGAAGAGCAGTTGCCGCGTGCCGCGCGTGGCATCGAGAAGCGTGACAAAGAAGAGCGTTCCGCACAGCCAGAAAAACCAGATCCGCAAATCGGGCCGACGCCGCCAGAGAATGAACGTCGGGCAGATCATCAGCAAGCCGACGACGATCGTCCACCTCTGGCCCGGCAGCGGTGGCGCGAACACCTGATACGCCGCCGCCGAGCACATGCGGCCGAGCGTTTGCACGAGCGCGGCAAGGTGACCGGCGTGCTGTTCCATGAGAAATGTGTCGGCCGTGCTGCCGACTTCGCCCCGCTGTGCCCAGGCGGAGGGTCCCCACAAAAGAGCGAATACCGCGCCGGCGGCGACCAGCGCGATCATGGTGTCGCGTCGCACTCGGCCGCGAAATTCAAACATCACGTAAGCGCCCATCGCCAGCGACGCAAAGATTCCGAAATAATGAGACAGCGCGATTCCCAGCGTGCATAAAAATACGCCCGCCAGCCGTCGTGCGTTGATCCCGCCCGCTTTGATTCGGATGATCGAGGCGATCAACCCCGAGCCGAAGCACTGAGCCAGCGCATACCCGCGAACTTCCTGGTGCATGTAAATCTGCGCGGGCGCGACCGCCATCACGATTGCCGCGAGGCTCGCGAGCACGACCGATCCGTCGCTGCTTACCCAAACCGCGTCGAACAGCATCGCGATCGCGAGCAGCCCCAACACGATCGAAAACGACTGCGTGATGTTGTCGCTATTGCTGTTCCAAAGATCGACCCAGCAGCGCAACAGGAAGAAAAAGAGCGGCGGATGAGTGACGTGATCGAGGTGGGTGAACACATGCAGCGGCGATGGCGCGTCGCGTCTGGACGTGACGCTCATCGCGCTGGAAACCAACTCGTCGGTCGGCACCTGCTCGTGCGTGCTGCCGCGCCCCTCGGCCAGCTCCACATGCCAGACTTCGTCGAACGTCAGGCCATCCGCATAGGCCGATCGGTAGAAGCGGAGAAACCCCGCGATGACAAGGATGATTACGAGCAGACCGGCGGCGAGGGCGCGATACTTCAGCATGGCGACACCAACGTTTTAATCCTCTTCGCCGGCGACTGAGATGTGCGAAACACCGACAGCGATCACGCCGCCGCTGGTTTTCCGCCGGCGGGGGCGTCCGCTTTTTTCCCGTACGTCCGGGCGCGAGGCGTCACCAGGCTGGTGTCCACCGGCGCGTAACTGATCTGCGCTGAGCCCGACGCAGCGTCAAAGGTTGCTATCGTCGCTTTTAGATACTGCTCATCATTACGATCCGGAAACGCCGGCTTGTAATGCGCGCCGCGGCTCTCATTGCGGCCCAGCGCGCCTTTCAGAATCGCCTCGGCCAGTAAGATCATGTCGCGCGTCGCGCGGGTGAACGACAGGTTCTGATTCGTCCACATGCCGGTGTCGGTGAGCTGAACGCGCTGGTAACGATCCTTCCATTCCTGACACTTGGCCAGCGTCGCTTCAAGCCGATCGTTGTAACGGACGACCGTACAGTTCTCCGTCATCTCCCGGCCCATTTCCTGCCACAGCAAATATGGGTTCTCGGTTCCCTTGTTGTTCAACAGCCAGTTCTGACGATCCGTTTCCTGCCGGGTGATTGCATCAAACGCCGATTGTGGCACGTCGGCTGCGGCTGTCGGCGCGGCGTCGTTGACGTAAGTCTTGATGCAACTGCCGCCGAACAGTCCGTCGAAGATGCAACTGAGTAGTGAGTTGGCCCCGAGGCGGTTGGCGCCGTGATACGCGAAGCTCGCCTCGCCCATTGCATACAGGCCGGGAATATTGGTCGACATGTTGGCTGGATCGCCGAACTTTAGCCCACCGGATTTTTCGTCCTTCTTGAAGCCCGCCCACAAGCCACCCATCGAATAAAATCTTCATCGGTTGATCGAGCGGATCTTCGCCGACGAACTTCTCATAAATCTCGAGAATGCCTTCGAGCTTATGCAGGATCGCATCGCGGCCGATGCGTTTCACTTCGTCGCGCAGGTCGAGATAGACCATGTTCCCGCCGCCCACGCCGAGCTTCATCTCGGTGCAGACCTGAAAAATCTCGCGCGTCGCGATATCTCGCGGCACGATGTTGCCGTACTTCGGATAGCGCTCTTCCAGGAAATAAAATCGCTCAGCCTCGGGAATGCTGTTCGGCGAGCGCGTATCGCCCGGCTTGCGCGGCACCCAGACGCGCCCGCCTTCGCCGCGCGCGCTCTCGGAAATCAAGCGGCATTTGTCCTCGCCGGGAATGGCCGTGGGATGCACCTGCATCATTTCCGGATTGCCGTATTTCGCGCCCGCCTGCCAACAGCGTGATGCAGCGCCGCCGGTGCAGATGACGCTCATCGTCGACTTGCCAAAGATCAGCCCGTTGCCGCCCGTCGCCATCACGACCGCATCGCCGCGGAACGCGCGTATTTCCATCGTGCGCATGTCCTGACCGACGATGCCGACGCACTGCTGTCCTCCTTGGCCGTCGTGTAAAACCGGCCAGAGGAATTCCCAGAACTCGTATTTTTTGACGAGCCCTTCCGCTTCCCAGCGGCGCGTCTGTTCATCAAGGGCATACAGCAATTGCTGACCCGTCGTCGCGCCTGCAAAAAACGTACGTTTGAAGAGCGATCCGCCGAACAATCGCAACGCCCGCTGCCCTTCAGGCGTGCGGTTGAACGGCACGCCCATGCGATCGAGCAGATCGATAATCTTCGGCGCCCAATTGCACATCTCCACGAGCGGCGGCTGATCCGCGAGAAAGTCGCCGCCTAGCGCGGTTTCGTCGAAGTGAACCCACTCGGAATAACCCTGTTGACGTGCGATCTCGTTGCAGGCGTTAATTCCTCCCTGGGCGCAGACGGAGTGCGACCGCTTCACGGGGACCATCGAAAAAAGATCGACCGGGATTCCCTGCTCGGCAAGCTTGATGGTGCAGGCGAGTCCTGCGAGCCCACCTCCGACGACGATTACTCTTTTGTTGCTCTTTCCCATGTCTGCTCAGTGCTTCAGAATCTGTCTGTGGTCTCCGCGAAGAGGCAAAGCCGACTACCACATTTCCTTGCCCATCGCGGCGCGTTTTGCGTGGATGAATTTCAGGTGATGCTCCAGATGCGTGTTTGCCATTTCGATGACTTTCTTGAGCGTCATTTCGCCGTGCTCGCTGTGCGTTCCAACTCGATTCATCGCCTCGTCGTTCAAGGTCATTAGCACTTTGCCGAGCTGTTTGCGGGATAATTCGACCAGCGTCGCGGCGTCGATGGCGCTTTGCTGCTCATAAGCCAAATGCTCGACCCAGCGATTCTCGTTGAAGCTTAGCAGCGTGGGCTGTTCTTCCGCGATCAACCGCTTGATGCGATCGGCCATTACCAGCTCCGAGTCGGCCAGATGAATCACCACCTGCTGAATCGACCACTTGCCGACATTCGGATCGCTCGACGGCGGCGGTGGTTGCAGGATGTCCTCCTGCGTCAGGCCTCGAATCGCCAGCGCGAGATGCTCGCCCGCACGGGCGTAATGTTCGATCAGGTGCGCATGCTCGTCATTCATCGCGATCGCTCCATCGCAGTGGTGGGAATCAATGGCGACTTCGACGGCGAGTACGTCGTCGCTGCCACGAGCGCGACAAATCCGAAGATCATCGTGATCGCGAATAGTCCGGTGCAGACGAAGCCAAACCGGCGCTGCGAGGCCGCGCTGATGGTCAGGCCCCAGGTAATCGCCGCCGTCCAGAAGCCGTTGGCCAGGTGATAGCAGCTTGCCATGATGCCGATGGGATAGACGATCCATGGAACCAGCATGTTTGCTTTCATGTGGCGATGAATGGTCACGGTCGCAAAATGGGGGTCAAAGGTGAGCGATGCGCCAAACCAACCGAACTTCAATGCGAACACATGAAAGAACATGAAGAAGACGAGCACGATCGCACTGACGCGTTGGAAAACATAAAACCAGTTTTTCGTATACGGATATGAGGACGTATTTGGCTGACCGGTCGCGACGATGTAGATGCCGTAAAAGGTGTGAAACAAAATCGGCACGTAAATCAACAGGAACTCGATGGCCCAGAGCATCGGCAGCTCGTGAATCTTGTTCACCTGCGTCTGATAGACATCGCCCATCTGCGCGAGCGTCGCATTGACCAGCAGATGCACGATGAGGTATCCGCCGAAGATCAGTCCGGTCAGCGAATGCAGGCGGCGAAGCAGGAAATAATTTCGTCCGCTGGTGGGGGCCAGTGCATAATCCGGGGCGGTCGCGGTGGTCACATTCAATCCTTTATCGATCAGAACTCGTCCGACGCGATTGTAGGGCTGAGTTCAATCGTCGCAATGTTTCAGGCAATTTGACGAAGGCTTGCGTCGATCTTGGCCAGCGACAGATTTTCATCAAGTTGTACCGCGTCTGCCGCATCAAACTCGCCGATTCGCGTTCGGCGCAGTTGCGTCAGATACCCGCCGACTTTCAGCGCGGCACCCAGGTCGCGCGCGATCGATCGCACGTACGTGCCTCGTCCGCAATCGATTTGAATGCGAATCAACGGCAAATTCATCTCCAGCAATTCGATGGAATCGATGCGAACGGCACGTGGTTTCAATTCAAGCGTTTGCCCCGCGCGGGCGCGATCCGAAGCGCGACGGCCCCCAATCTTCAGGGCGCTGAAATCGGGCGGGATTTGATCGATCGTGCCGACAAAGGTGCGAAGGGATCCTTCGACTTGCTCACGACTGAGCGACATCACGCCCGTCTCATCAACAACCGTCTCGGCCGAATCCGGATCGAGCGTCGGGGTCGTCGCGCCGAGCTTGATCGACGCTTCGTACCGCTTGGACTGGCCCATCAGCCGCTCCGAGCTTTTCGTCGCCGGGCCGATCATCAGCAGCAACACGCCTGTCGCGAATTTATCGAGCGTCCCGGCATGGCCGATCTTCGTCCCGCGTGGCAGCAATCGCTTCACGATGCCAACCACAAGCGCCGACGTCATGCCGGCGGGTTTGTCGACGTTGAGAATGCCGGTCACTGGTTTGATTGTAGATTGTCGATCGTGGATTGTGGAGAAGAGTCGGCAACCTTCCACATTCCACCTTCAACATTCCACTATCAATTGTGCGATCCAAGTAAATCCAGTAGCTTTTTGTTCGTCATGATTTGGACCAAGCAACGCATAGTGACCGAATTACGCAAGCTCGCGAAGGCGGGGGCGTCGATGTCCTATCTCTCGCTGCAGAAACGCAAGCAACCGCTGCTTTCCGCGGCTGCGTATCACTTTGGGTCGTATAAAAAGGCGATCCAATCCGCGGGGTTGGAGTACGACCAAATCACGCAGCGGCCGCGATGGACGAAGCAGACGATCATCGCGCAGATCAAGGCCGCCCGTCGTGCCGGGCGCGATCTGCATTGGTCGGCCGTCACTGCGAAGAAGAGCGAGCTGGCGCGGGCGGCGTATGCGTCGCTTCAGCCGCGACTATTCGGCCGCTGGGATCGCGCGCTGCAGGCGGCGGGCCTGGATGCGGATGACGTCACGCAATACCGCAGTTGGGACAAAAACACGATCGCGTTTGAGCTGCGCGAACGGCATCGTGACGGCGAGGCGGTCAACAGCGGCGCGGTGCAGAAGGAAAATGCCTCGCTGCACGCCGCCGCGCTGCGACATTTCAAAGGCTTCCCCAACGCACTCCGCGCCGCAGGGATCGACCCGGCCCGCGTCCGACAACGACGCACCTGGGAAAAGCCGTCCGTCATCGCTGCGATCAAACGGCTGAACAAATCCAAAGCGCCGCAAACCGATGCTGCCCTGCGCGGGCAATATCCGGCTTTGTACGGCGCTGCCGTCCGATTGTTCGGATCCTTCGCAGCGGCTAAGGCATCGGCAAACGCTGGTGCGAAGCGTTCGATCATCTCAAAACGCCGGAAGTAATCACCGTGCATCTTTACCACTACCTGCGCGGATTTCCCGCCACGCCCGACGCGCCGCTGAATGCCGGCATGGAAAAGGCCGTTGGTGGTCTGGCGGCCGGTCTCACTGCGATTGGCGCGAACACCACCATCCTGTGCGAAGCGATGCAGCCCGATGCGACGATCACCCGCACCGATGGCGTGCGCGTGCGGTCGTTCGATCATCGCACCACCGAACACCTTCGCTTCGGCATGCCGCCGTCGCTTGAAGCATTCGTGCGAAACGAGCTCGCGCCTGCGCGTGCTGACAGTCTGGTTGTGCTCAACGCGATCTTTCATCCCACGGTTCACCTGCTCAGCAAATTGTTTCGCAAGCTCGGCGTCTCGTACGTTGCCGCGCCGCACGATCCATATCACCCGGCGATTTTTTCCGGCTCGCTGCCGAGCCGCATCAAAAAGGAGGCGTGGTGGCACCTGATCGAAAAGCCGATGCTCAAACACGCCGCGGCCGTGCAGGTGCTTGATCTTCGGCATGGCCAACTCCTTCGCGATCGCGGCGTGAAGACCGAGGCGATCGAAGTCGTCAACGGCTTTGCGCCGCAAGACGTGATCGACGAATCAACGCTCACCTGGCGAGAGTCCGGGCCGATCCGCATATTGTTTCTCGGCCGGATCGATCGACAAAATAAAGGCCTCGACCTGCTCGTCGAGGCATTCGCGCAACTGCCCGGCGAAATTCATCTAACGCTGCAAGGTGCCGATCACGGCGACCGCGCGGCGCTCGAAGCGCAGCTCAACGCACTCCAACAAACGGATCGCATCACGATCCTGCCGCCCGACTTCTCAAGAAGTCCGGGCGACCTCGCGGCCGAGCATGATCTGTTTGTGATGCCGTCACGTTTTGAAGGTTTCGGCCTGAGCGCAATGGAAGCGATGCTGGCCGCGCGACCGCTGCTCATCACCGACATCGCCGGCCTGGCACCGCACGTACGACGTTGCGACGCCGGCGTGGTGGTCGATGCGACGGTCGAATCCATTCGCGATGGCATCGAGCGGCTGATCGCTCGTCGAACCGAATGGCAATCCATGGGCATGCGAGGCCGCGCGTACGTGGTGGAAAATCTCGACTGGAGACAAATCGCGCGAAAAGTTCTGCCCGTGTATCAGAGGCTGGCGGGGTGAGGGGCAAGGGGCAAGGGAAAAGGACTAGCAGAATTCGTCTCACCCTCCCCGCGCCTGTATCGCGGCGGATAGGGGCAAGGGAAGAGCGGAATTCATTTTAACTCGCTCCTCGCCCCTTACCTCTTACCCCTCGCCCATCTCTCTCTTCACCCGAATCACTTCATCACGCTGATCGACGCCCACGATTAACGCTCCGATCACTGATGTCACGACGCCTGCGGCAATGCCGCGAATATGCAGCGGTTGTTTCGCGGCCAGCATCATCATCACTTCAAGGCCCGCCATCGTGAGGAGCAGGCCGGTGACCAGAATGGCGATGCGCGTCGCTCGCGAGGGGCGTTTGATGGTGTTTACTGTAATCGCGATAAAGATCGACAGCAGGAAGAAGCTTAGTCCGCGATAAACAATGGATTGTTTGTTCACATCATCGCTGTTCATGAAGAACGCCCAGCCGGTCGTACGCGGATACATTCGAAAAATCGTCGCCGCCTCGGGCGTGAAGCGAGTGAAGTATCGGGTCGCCGCGTTGTCGATGTAGACGCTGAGCTGCGAGTCTTTATAGGTAACGAGAATCGTCCGCGTGCGGTTGTCGGCGAATACATCGTGCACGAAGTACTGCGGTCGATCGCCATTCTCGCTGGTTGTTTCCGTGCGAAGGCGAATCAGCAAGTGTTGCCGCTCTTGCGCGAGCGTAAGGTTGCGTCGGTACGCGCCCTGGGAAATGGTGAGGATGCGCGCCTCGGCCACGGGGTCCTGCCGCGTGGCGCTAGCGGTGATGAGTAATGTGAATTCATTAGATGCGATGATCGCACGATTCAGCGATTCAACCGGCTGCATCGTGCGAAGGTAATGATCTTCCCACACATTCACCGGGGCCGCCGCTGGATTGCTGGCCGGCGGTTCGGTCGCGGGCTCGCCGGATCTCAGCGGTCGCGGCGGTGGAGTAACGATCGCCAGGGGCGGCTGCTTACCGGCGGCATCCACGAAGGGGCCCTCGCCGTGCAGGTCGTAATTGGCTTGCAGCGCTTCCGCCCCAAACACTTTCGCGGCTGGCAACTTCTGATCGAGCAGCGCTTCGACTTGCGATTCATCGGCCGCCCTCGACGCGACCATCGCCCGCTCGACATATCCCGGCCATCCCCGCTGAGCGCCCGGCTCTTGGCCCATCGCGAGTGGATAATTCGGCCTCCATCCCGATAAGTCGCCGGCGTTTTTCCCAAGCTCATAGGGCGCAATGCAAATCAGCGCAGCCAGTGCCAAGCACGCGATAACATACGCCGGCAGCACGAACCGCCAGGCTTTGCTTTTGCGCCATTGCTCGAGGCAGCGAGCCGCGAATGGCCCGACGCCAAGATAAATGCCGTACCCGATGCCGGTGCCGAGCGTGTTGTTGATGACATCGGTGATTGAAGGATCGCGCGATCCGAGATACACCTGGCCGACTTCAATCGTGAACGAAGTGAGACCGCCGAGCACCAAAACCATCAGGAAATTGCCGACCCAGTTCCAGAGCTTCCGCCGCATAAACAGGCCGAGCACAAAGCCGAGCGGCATAAAGAAGATCAGGTTTTCCGTCGTGTCGCCCGCCCAGTAATATTGTCCGAGCGACCAGTCGAAACGGTAGCGAAGCTCGTACAGCACGCGGCCGAAGCTGAAGTCGAAGGGAAACCAGCCGCAAAAAAGGATCGTGACAAGGACCAGCGCGAGCAGCACGCGGGCGATGCGTCGCGAAAACAGGTCGGTGAACGCTCCCGACGATGGCGCGAAGAACAGATCCCCCGGCCGGTTCTGGCTGAGCCCGGCGAGGTTTCCTTTTCCAAGTCGATCTTTCCACGATCCGGTGCGGGGCATTCAGTCTATCCTTGAACAAGTTGCGAGTGATTGCCTAATTTAACTTTGGGTTCGCTTTGGCGAAACGACGCGCTGAGCAAGACGTTAGCTCTAACATAATTGATTTACTGAGAAACACTTATGTAAAACGAGCGGCGGCCATTTTGGGTTCGCGTCGCGGTTGGACGTGCGACTGTACGCCAAAATCCCCCCTTCTAAAAAAAGGCTGGCCAGTGGCGATGGGTCGCGAACGTAATATCGCGACCCATGCGAATTCTATCGCAACATCCACCCCGCGTCGGCCAAAATCTTTGATTTGCGCTGCTTGACATGACGCCGTGCAGCATCGTATTTTTCGCCCTGACAATTTGAACGTCTCTTATCGAGAGCGGCTGAGGGTTTGGGCCCAACGACGCCGCAGCAACCGGCGAGTGAATTTATTCGCTCGTGCCTGGTGCTAAATCCCGCCTGTTCCGGCTGTTGCCGGTTCGGGGCAGATAAGGAGAACGCGCCCACCTGCCGGTCGTTGCGCTTTCCCCTATCACATTTTGGAATGGAATCGTTTGTTGCGGAGTTGCGCAATCAAAGGAAACGGCTATGCCTGCAGTGCTCGGATTGAAATGTAAAGAATGCGGCCATCGCGTGCCCGTCTCGCCGGTGCATGTGTGCGAGCAGTGCTTTGGTCCATACGAAGTTGAATACGATTATGACTTTCTGCGCGGCAAGGTGACGCGCGAGTCGATCGCGCGTGGGCCTAAGAGTTTGTGGCGATATATCGATCTGCTGCCGGTCGACGTGCCGCGCAGCGGGTTTCATTCCGGGTTCACACCATTGAAGCGCGCCAAGCGCCTCGCGGCCGAGCTGGGTGTGAAGGAATTGTGGATCAAAGACGACAGCTGCAATTACCCGACGTATTCGTACAAAGAGCGTGTCGTGAGCGTCGCAATTAGTAAGGCGATCGAGTTCGGATTCGACACGGTCGGCTGCGCCTCCACCGGCAACCTCGCCAACTCCACCGCCGCGCATGCAGCGGAAGCGGGCCTGAAATGCTTCGTGATGATTCCGCACGATCTGGAGGAAGGCAAAGTGCTCGGCTCGTTGATCTTCGGGCCCGAGATGGTGCGTATTCGCGGCACGTATGACGATGTGAACCGCCTCTGCACGGAAATCGCCGACAAATACGGCTGGGCGATCGTCAACGTCAACCTGCGGCCGTACTACACCGAGGGCGCGAAAACGTACGGCTTTGAGATCGCCGAGCAGTTGGGCTGGCGCTTGCCGCAGCACACGGTGATCCCGACCGCCGGGGGAACGATCCTCCCAAAAATTCACAAGGCATATCAGGAGTTGATCGAGCTTGGCCTGGTCGAAAAAGGTAGCGCAAAGATCTACTCCGCGCAGGCCGCTGGTTGCAATCCGGTCGTCACCGCGATCAAGCGGGGAAGCGACATCATCGAGCCGCAAAAACCGAACACGATCGCCAAGAGCATCGCGATCGGCAACCCCGCCGACGGCTACTACGCGGCCAACGTCGTCCGCGATTCCGGCGGGTGGGGCGAGAGTGCGACCGACACCGAAATCGTCGACGCCATCAAACTGCTCGCCAAGCTCGAAGGCACCTGGACCGAACCCGCCGGCGGCACCACCCTCGCCGCCGCCATCAAGCTGATCGAATCCGGCCGCATTCCAAAGGATGAATCGATCGTCGTGAGCATCACCGGCAACGGATTGAAAACCGTCGAATGCGTCCGCGATTCCCTTATTCGCCCGGATTCTATCGATGCAAAGCTGAGCGAGTTCGATGCGATGCTGGACACGCGGCGCTCGGCCTCCCGCGTCGAATCAGACGCGTTAGTCGGATCGCGTGGGTAGACAATTCTGACACGGTTAACGCAATGCAAACCAAATCTTGTCGCGGTCTGAAGTAGATCGACACGACGACCCCATAGAGCGCGCTTAGAACTCTCTCGACGAGCTGCGGATCGTACCGGTATCCAGCGCAGATCGTTCGGGAGACCTATCGCGTAATGAGTCATTCCACTTCATTTTTGCGTCGCCGAGAAGCCTGCACCGATACAGCCTTCACGCTTGTCGAGCTGCTCGTTGTGATTGGCATCATCGCCGTGCTGATCGGCATTCTGCTGCCCGCGCTGAATAAAGCGCGGCAGAGCGCGAACCAGGTCTACTGCCAGAACAATCTCAAGCAGCTCGGCCTTGGTTTTTTGATGTACACGACAACGTACAAGGGCTATCTGCCTTGGACGGGCAACAGCGACGGCAACAGCGTGAGCAATCCCATCGGGCCATGGGATGACACGGCCTACTGGGCGAACAGCGTGCCCAAAATCGTCGGACGCCGCCAATACAACGAATTGCAGGATCTCGCCGCCAGCGGAGGCTCGCCGCTCGCCAAAGCGGGCGATCAGAATTTGCTGGTCTGTCCGAGCGCCGGGTTTGCGGCGTCGCTGTCGTCATCCGATACGACCAATCCGGATGGCACGTTCACCATGTACGGCAACGCGGCAGGTTCCCCGCCGCAATACCTGGCTGGCACGACACCCGGCGCCGTGCAGGGCCGGCCGGTGTACTGGTGCTATGTCATCAACTCCAAGCTCGATAACTCGCTAAGAAACATCGCCGGCTCGGCCGGCGCGACCGTCGGCTTTCTGAAGATCACGCAGCTTCGACAAAGCGCGCTGACGGTGCTGCTGGTCGAAAAATTGATGCAGGCCGGCGAAGTCAGCCCGCCGTACACCTCGGCGATTGCCCGCGGAAAAACGACGTACACGCGGTTCACGGGCCGGCACCGCAAAGGCGGCAACCTGCTGTTCGCCGACGGGCACGTCGCCTGGTTCAGCAATGCCGAGCTGCAACCCCCGAGCCCGATTCCAAACCCTGCGTACAACATCGCGGGCAAGGTGATTTGGGATCCTTATCAATCACCGCTGTATTAAGTTTCAAAACCGAATTTATCCTGGGAGAACGATTTAATGAATCGCACGATGATGGTTCGTCCATACCGGGCTGCGCAGGTCGCGGCATTTTTACTCGCCTCCGCGACAGCCGCGTTAAACGCGAACGGCGCGGCATTTATTTCCGGGAACAACATCGTTGTCGCTCGCATCGGCGACGGCGTGACCACCTACGCGCCGTCCGATGCCGCCCCGGTGTTTCTCGATGAGTATGACACCACGACCGGCGCGCGCGTCAATTCGGTGCCGTTTGCCTCCACGGGCGCGGCATCGCTCACTGAAACATTCGGCACCGGCGGCCGTGACGGATACCTCACGCTTTCCCCAGACGGGAAATACCTCGCATTTGCGGGGTATCGAAAAGACGCCGGCGGTGCCGCGCCCAGCGGTGACACGGCCACGGTGACGCCCCGCGTCGTCGGAATCGTGAACGCCGCTGGCGTGGCCGATACATCGACCGCGCTCACGAATTTCTCCACCACGGTGGCATTTCGCTCCGCGGTCACAACCGATGGAACGAATATCTACGTCACCGGCAACAGCGGGGGAACGAACTCGATCGGATACACAACCCGCGGCTCGAGTAGCGCGACGCCGATCAACGTCACCAACGCGGCGGGTTTTCGTTCGGTCAACGTCGCCGGCGGTCAACTGTACGCTTCGACCGGCAGCACACCGAAGGGTACCTTCCGTATCACCGACTCCACCGGCACGATCCCGACCGGCACGGTTACCGCATCCCAGACCGAAATCACCCGCGGCAGTAGCACGGACAGCGTCAGCGATACAGTTTTTCTCGACCTCGATCCCAACACGCCCGGCATCGATACGGCTTACCTGGCTGAGTCGGACAATTTTGCAAAGTTTTCTCTCGTCGGCAGCACCTGGACTTTCAACGGCTCCATCGCCGCGACCGGCTACATCACCGGCGTTGCTGCCAAGCAGCAGATCGGATCGGTCGCGCTGTTCTTCAGCACCGATGCGGGAATCTATAAGTTCACCGACAGTGGATACAACACCACGTTCAGCGGAACACAAGGCAGCGCGTTCATCGCACCCGGCGCGAACCAGACATTCCGTGGCGTCGCCTTCGCCCCGACCGTTCCCGAGCCGACTTCGATCGCGATGTTCGGCCTTGGTGCGCTCTTGCTCGGTGCCCGTCGTCGCCGTGCTTAATAAAGGATTGTGATGATCCAACGAAAACGACAACCGGCCCTTCTGCTGATCGCGATTGCGATCGGCGGCATCTCGGCACTCGTCGGCGGCGCGGAGCGACCTGCGGAACCTTCCGCGCCGCCATCCGCGCCGCCGGCGTTGGCACCGGCCACCCGTCCGACCGCGACCGGCAGCGGCATCGAGCGCGTGCCGTCGGATGATTTGGTTCTCAAAGACCTTCACTCGCTCGGGCTCGTCAACGGACAGCTCAAGCTCTTCCGTTGTGCTTCTCCCGTGCGCGATATCGCCAAAGCGATGACCACCACGCAGCCGAGCGACGAACAGCAGCATGAAGCTCGCGTGCGGCTGCAACGGCTTTACGATCTGGGCGTGCGCACGGATGTTTCATTTCAGGATCCCAGCGGTTCAAGTGACGAAGGGAAAGGCAGCGAGCTGAATCGATCGGCCACTCTCGAGAAAGCCGCCTGCGACGCGGTTGGAATTCAGTTTGTGTCGAGGCCCATGTCCAACTCCGGGCCGCACTCGATGCAGACGATGAGCGACGAGGAAATTCAGAAATGGCTGGATGAAGTGACCGGCGACATCTTCACCGCCGCCAAGACCGGCGGGGTGGCCTTTCATTGCTCGGCCGGGCATGACCGCGCGGGCATCGTCACTGCTTACATCCGCATCAAGTATCAGCATTGGCCGGTGGATGAAGCGATTGAAGAGATGCGCCGTTACGGGCACAACTGGGTAAAATACTCCGCCGACGGCGGCATTAATTCGTGGCATGAACAGCATCTGCGGAGCATCGCCAAAACACTCGCCGCGACCGCGGACACATCGTCTGACGCGTCCCGGTAAAACGTTGTGCCCATCACTTCGTCGCGCGGGCGATGAGTAGCGCAACTCATGGCAACCGCATTCTCTCCTTCTCCTCTCGCCGTACTCGGGGAGAGGCCGGGAGAGGGGTCTTTCTTCCGCTCGAAAACGCCCCTCTCCCAACCTCTCCCCGGGTACGGAGAGGAGGAAATGCCGGATCGTCGAGAGTGCAGTCGCCCTGGTAGCGCAACTGCTGTAGACGCAAATACGCTTGGGGAAGTGGGCGGGTAGTCGATACGATGAACGCAGTGCGTCTATCGTTCCGCCGACTAGTCGCGTCCGTCATTTCAGCGAGCGTCACGTTTGTGTTGCTCAGCGGATTGTCGTTCCGCACCGGCTTGGCCGCGCCGACCTCGCAGCCGTCGGCTGATGCTGAGCAGCGGGCGATGGCCAACGCATTGACGGCGCTTTACGGCGAATACGCGGCCGCTCAGCAGAAAGACGCTAAGATCGAGCTTCGCTCCGATTGCGACTATTTTAAGAAAAATCCTGACCCCAATGTCACATCGGCGGGCGTGTTAGCGGTGCTTGAGCGCGCGGGCGGCAATGACATCAAGCTTGAGTCTTACGTGCGCTGGCAGTTGCTGTCGGCCGTGGCAGGTCGGTTCGACGACTCGTGTTCCACTCGATTGCTACTGGTCTATAAGCGCACACCGGCACTGCTGGCCCGTCCCGGCATCACGCCGTCGAGCCGGGCCGAGATGGTCGGCTGGACGATCGGGCACACCGAAAGCGAAATCGACGGCATCGACAATAAGTTGGCCGACCAGATGGCCGCGGTGAACGGCTTCAATACGTCGATCGCGCGATTTCGCAGCGAGCTGCTGGGAAAAATGCCGTTGCGATATGACTGCATCGCGATCGGATTCGACGACCTCACCGCCCGCGTCGGCTGCGGCATGGACGACTGGAGCAACAAAGAATTTCTTCATCTGCTCGATAAAATTGTTCACGATTGGTTTGCTGCCAAACCACCGGCCGGCCAAGTCGCCTCTTTGTCGT
This sequence comes from uncultured Phycisphaerae bacterium, assembly GCA_964236135.1. Lineage (GTDB taxonomy): Bacteria > Planctomycetota > Phycisphaerae > Tepidisphaerales > Tepidisphaeraceae > CAXSBN01. The sequence continues at coordinate 56,609 of CAXSBN010000001.1, read as the reverse complement.
CCTATGCAGCGAAGGTCGCGCACGGACGCGGGGCGGAATATTTCGACAAGCTGACATGGCGGCCGGAACAGCGGCAGCTGGTTTGGAAATCCAAACTTCAGCCGATCGATCACGACGGCGTGCTGGAGAAAATCCACAAAGACTTGGCCGCCTACGCCGCGGCCAACCGGTAGCCGCGACCGTTCGGCATTTTGTTGACGCGACTCGACGATTTGCACGTTCGTCCACTACACTTTGCTCTTGCGCCGATCGCGTGACGCGACAGATCGCATGATTGAAATCGAGGACGCTGCTATGCCAGTCAAAGTTCGAATCCCATCCCCGCTCCGCACTTACACGAACGGCGTCGATATTCTCGAGACAGAAGGTGCCAGTGTCGGCGAGGTGCTCAACGCGCTGAAAACGCAGGCTAGCGGCATCGAAACCCGCCTGTTCAAGGGGCCGAACCAACTCAATCGATTTGTGAACATCTACTTGAACGACGAAGACATCCGCTTCCTGAAAAACCTGGACACCCCCGTCAAACCCGGCGACGAGATCAGCATCGTGCCGGCAATTGCGGGCGGAATTTAATCATGCCAAGCCTCTCCACCAAACGCGTCTGGCTGACGTTTCCGACTCCGACGGAAGTCGAGCAGCCGATCATCTGGCAGATGAGCCGGGCCTACCCCGAGGTGACGTTCGACATCCGCCAGGCCAGCGTAAACAACTCGATCGGCATCATGGCCGTGCTTTTCAGCGGAAGCGACTCGGACGTGAAGGGCGCGATCGCGTTTTTGAAGAGCAAGGGGTTGATCGTGGAGCCGATCGAGAAGAGCGTGGTGGAAGGTTGAGTCTGTAAGTTTCGCCACTTCCTCAAAACTTACATGCTATACTCATCGCAAGGGTGAGGTGCCATGACAACTGCGATCGCTCCATCGAAGCCGAAGACCGTCGCTCCCGAAGCGAAGGCGACAATTCCCGTGCTTGAAAATGGCGACCGACTTGATGCAAGTGAATTCCTCAGCCGCTACGCGGCGATGCCGAATTGCAAAAAAGCAGAACTGATCTTCGGGAGGGTCTACGTGTCGCCGCCGGTCTCTATTTTCGGTCATGGTCTTCCGCATGCGATGATGGTTGGTATTCTCTTCAATTACTCAGCTGCAACTCAGGGTATTGTCGTTTTTGATAACGGAACAATTCACCTGAGTGAATCGGACATGCCGCAACCTGATGTGGGAATGTTTGTCGATCCAAAGTTTGGTGGACGAGCAACATTTGATGAACATGACTACATCGTGGCTGGCCTCGACTTTGTCGCCGAGATCGCCAAGTCGTCAGCCAGCTACGATTTGCACGACAAGCTCGCGCTTTATGAGCAAACCGGCGTTCCTGAGTATCTTGTCTGGCGAACATACGACGAAGCGTTTGATTACTTTCGCTTGATCGACGGCAAGTATGTTCGTCAACAGGCCGACGATGCTGGCGTATTTCACAGTCAAGTTTATCCCGGGCTTCGCATCGACGCGAAGGCCCTTTTGCAGGGCAACCTTGCCACGGCATTGGCAACATTGCAGGCAGGCCTTGCCTCTGCGCTACCTGCCGAATTTCTCAAAACACTAAAACCGAAAGCGTAACATTCTTCTCGCGGCGAAATAGTTCGTCCGCGATTCTGACTGACAAAATTTATTCAATGTCCGAATCTCTCCAAGACCGAATTCTCAATCACATTCAATCCACCGACTACCGCCCGCAGAAAAAGCGGCAGGTGGCGCGGCAGCTTCAACTCGATTCTGAAGACCTCTATCCCGACTTCAAACGCGCGCTCAACGCGCTCGTCGAAGCGCAGACCGTCGACTTCGCAGAACACGGAACGATCGTGCTGGCTGGCGAAAAGCCGGCGAGAGTTTCGAGCAAGGCGCGCTCCGACAGCAACACATTCACCGGCACCTACCGCCAGAACAAACGCGGCTTCGGCTTTGTCACGCCTGACGATCCGGAAAACTTTGAAGACCTGTTCGTCCTCGCCGGCGATCAGAACGGCGCGATCACCGGCGACAAGGTGCGGGCCAGCATCACCAACAAAGGCTTCCGCAACGGCAAGCCGATGTGGAACGGCCGCGTGCTCGAAGTCACCAAGCGCACGATGACCAGGTTTGTCGGCTCGCTCGCGAAGCTTAACGGCCGGTGGATTGTCTCGCCCGATGGCAACATTCTCACCGAAGTCATTCAGGTTCCCGATGCCGGCTCGCGTCACGTGAAGCCCGGCACGAAAGTCGTCGTCGAGCTAACGACCTTCCCTTCACTCGGCGTCGCGCCGGTCGGCGTCATCACCGAAATCCTCGGCGCGGCCGGCGATAAAGATGTCGACCTTCGCGCCGTCATCGTGCAACACAACCTGCCCGGCGACTTCCCCGATGAAGTGAAGGAACAAGCGCGAAACGCCGTCGCGAATTTCGATGCGACGACGGAAGCACATCATCGTCTCGATATGCAGGATGCACTCGTTTGCACGATCGATCCCGACGATGCCAAAGACTACGACGATGCGATCAGCCTGAAGCAAGTCGAGCACGGCGAGTGGGAGCTTGGCGTGCACATCGCGGATGTTTCGCATTTCGTCAAAGCCGGCACGCCGCTCGATCTCGAGGCCGCCGAGCGCGGAAACAGCACGTACTTCCCCGGCTACGTTATTCCGATGCTGCCGGAAATTCTGAGCAACGGCGTCTGCTCATTACAGGAAGGCGTGCCTCGTCTCTGTAAGAGCACGTTCATCACCTACGACAAAGACGCGCGCCCCGTCCGCACGCGCTTTGCGAACACGATCATCCACAGCCGCAAGCGCTTTCGTTATACCGAAGCCCAGGACCTTCTCGACCGGGCCGAGCGCATTCGTCATCCGGAAGGCGCCAAGTCGCGCTCCGATTACGACGACGATGTGCTCCAGTTGCTCGACGACATGAACGACCTCGCCAAGCGGTTGCAGAAGCGCCGCTACGCACAGGGCCAGATCGTGCTCACGCTGCCGGAAGTCGAATTGAAGCTCGACGAGAACGGCAAGGTCATTGATGCCGTGCCTGAAGATGAAAGCTTCACGCACACGCTGATCGAGATGTTCATGGTCGAGGCGAACGAATCCGTCGCGCGCCTGCTCGACGGCCTCGATGTGCCGTTCCTTCGTCGCACGCATCCGGAGCCGGAAATGCAGAGCCACGAAAAACTCCGCAGCTTCACGCAGGCGACGGGTCATCACCTGCCGAAGGAAATGGATCGTCATTCGATCCAAGCGCTCTTGGCGAAAGTGAAGGATCAGCCGGACGGCTTCGCGATCAATCTCGCGATTCTCAAAAGCTTAACTCGCGCCGAATATTCGCCCGAAGTCATCGGCCACTATGCACTGGCCAGCGAGCATTACGCTCACTTCACCAGCCCGATTCGACGCTACGCAGATCTGACGATTCATCGCCTGCTCGATGCCTATTTCGATGTCGCCGGTTCCGACACCGCGCAGGGCAAGCGGAAAAAACGTGCGCAGGTGGTTCTCGACGACATCCCGTCGCGCGGCGACTTGCTCACGCTCGGCAAGCACCTCAGTGTCACCGAACGCCGCAGCGACGAGGCCGAGCGCGAATTGCGTCGCGTGAAAATTCTGACGCTGCTGCAACAACACATCGGCGAAAACTTCATCGGCGTGGTCACGAGCATCACCAACTTCGGCATTTTCATTCAGCTCAAGGCCTACCTCGTTGACGGACTGATTCGCTACGAAGACCTGATGGACGACTGGTGGGACGTCGACGAACGCGCCGGCATCGTGCGCGGCAAGCGCAGCGGCACCAAGATCGGCGTCGGCGATGTCGTGAAAGCGCGCGTTGTGAAAGTCGACTTGCCAAGACGCGAGCTCGACTTGGCGATCACCGAATTTTTAAAACGCTCCGGCAAACCCGCGCCGGAAATCCCCGGCAAGCCGCCGCAGAAGAAACCCAAAGCGCCGTCGGCGTTTAGCTCGCGAAAGAAAGTTCCGCACAAGGGCGTCACCGGAGCCGTGAAACGCAGCCAGCGTTCGAAGCAGCGAGACCGCCGAAAACGATGAACGATTCCCGCGTCGGCGAAAAATAGCTCAAACCTGCCTTCAACAGCAATCGAGGTCCCTGCACGTGTTTACGAGGCAATAAGACTGGCTGAAACCGATCAAAAAAGGTAACGCAACCGTTTTCGACCCTCTTTTGACCTGCCTTCGACGTTGCGCTCTCGAAGCGTTGCGCAAAAACCATCCGCCGCCCGCAGTGCCAGGGCTAAACAACTAAATTGACCTCCGACGTTCAATGTAGCGTAGCAATCGATAGAAAATTGAGAGGAACGTCGATACTGTTGAAGAAGCGCATGAGTGACTCTCATTCATACCCGTTTTCCCTTATTGGCGTTGGCATTTATGGTGTCACGGAAGCCGCGCGCTTGACCGGAGTGCCCGCAGCGCGCATTCGACGATGGATATGCGGTTATCGATACGCAACTACTGTAGGACAGCATGATGGCAAGCCAATAGTGGATCGTGCATTACCGACAATCGACAGCGAAGTCGCTTTGAGCTTTCTCGATTTGATCGAAGTCAAAATCGCAAACGCGTTCAGAAACAGAAAAGTAAGCTGGAAGACGATTCGAGCGGCCGCCAAGAACGCGAACGAGCTCTTCAAAATCGACCACCCTTTTGCGAACCGACGATTTAAGACGGACGGCCGAGGCATTTTTACGGAATTGCGCAAGAGTGCTGGCGAGCGGTCTCTTGTCGATATTACCGCGAGGCAACTGGTGTTTCGAAGCATCGTTGATCCGCATCTGTCGGATGTCGAATTCGATGGCGAGGATCGGGTCACGAGGTGGTGGCCACTAGGAACAGGCGGTGGTGTTCTTCTCGACCCGCGTCGAAGTTTCGGTCAGCCAATTGTGCGGGCTGGCGTTCCGACGTCCGCCATCTCCCGCGCCTTTAAGGCAGAAAAGTCAATCGACGCGGTCGCGCTTTGGTTTGAGATCGATAAACGCGCCGTCCGCGATGCCTTAGAATTCGAAGAGAAATTGGCGGCATGAGGTTCTTCCTCGACAACTGTTTGCCACCGCGGTGGGCCGAAGCGCTCGCTGCTTTGTCCGGCTCTGAAGTCACACATTTGCGGAAGAAGTTCGCTGTAGATACCGCCGACGTTGACTGGCTTCGCCAACTCTCGCATGAAGACGGCTGGACGATCATTTCAGGCGATCAGCGCATTACTAAATCGATTCATGAACGCGAGGCTTGGCTCAGTTCCGGCCTCACGGCTTTCTTCCTGGTCAGGGGGTAGGACTTCGAATTTTGGGAGAAGACTGCTCGCATTGTTCGGTGGTGGCCCAAAATTATGGAACAGACCGGAATGGTGCAGCCTGGCGCTGGATTCTTCGTACCGATAAACTTCCGAAGTGGTAAATTCGAGCAGATTCCATTGAGCCGGAATTCTCGTGGCTGAAAGCGGATGAGACAGGGAAGCCCACGCCGCTTTCGCGGCCTTTTGCTTTGTTGTAGCCAAAACGCAAAAGACACACCGCGACGCCTACCAAATCCGCACTCGATCTTCCGGCGCGACGTATTCCTTGTCCGTGGGTTGAATATCAAAAGCCTTGTACCACGCATCGACATTTCGCAGCGGCGCGAATGCGCGGATAGAGCCTGGCGAGTGCGGATCGGTCGCCAGCTCCTGCTTGAGCGCTTCATCGCGCACCAGGCTTCGCCACACCTGCGCCCAGCCGAGGAAGAAGCGCTGGTCGCCGGTTAGATGGTCGATGATCGGCGCGGGCTCGCCTTTGAGCGAAAGGTGGTACGCGTCCAGCGCGTTTAGCACACCGCCGAGGTCGGCGATGTTCTCGCCCATCGTCATCCAGCCGTTGATGTGTGAGCCGGGCAGGTTGGGAAACTCGAACGCCGCGTACTGTGCCGAAAGCTTCGCCGCCTGCGCGCCGAATTTTGTCGCATCTTCGACGGTCCACCAGTCGGTGAGAACGCCGTCGCCGTCGCTCTTGCGGCCCTGGTCGTCAAAGCCGTGCGTAATCTCATGCCCGATCACCGCACCAATCCCGCCATAATTAACGGCCGGATCAGCGTTCGGATCGAAGAACGGCGGCTGCATGATCGCGGCGGGAAAAACAATCTCATTTTGCGAGCCGTTGACGGTCTGCGGCGTCATGCCCCATTCCAGCTTGTCAACTTTCTGCCCCAGCTTCGAGACGCGGTATTCATGCTGAAACTTCTGCGCTCGGACGGCGTTCCCGAACAAGTCGTCGGGATCGACAATCAGCATCGAGTAGTCTCGCCATTTCGACGGATATCCGATCTTCACGTGAAACTTGTCAATCTTGGCCAGCGCCTTCGCTTTGGTTTGCGGCGACATCCACTCGACGTGATCGATCCGATTTCGCATCGCCGCATGAATATTGTCGACCAGTTTCTCGGCCTTGGCCTTGGCGTCGGGGGAGAAGAATTTCGCGACGTACTCCCGCCCGATCGCTTCGCCCATCGATGTTTCGCAGAAGCTGACGGCGCGCTTTACCCGGCTGCGCTGCTGCGGCGCGCCGCTCATGAATCGCCCATGAAAATCGAAGCTCGCGTCGACGAATCGCTTTGAAAGCAAAGGCGCCGCCTCGTCGACCACGCTGTACGCCTGCCACGCCTGTATCGTGGCGATCGGCGTCTCGCCAAAGATCCTGGCGATCTTCGGCACGGCCGTCACCTGACTGACGATCACCTGCCCCGTTCGGCCGACACCGGCGGCGTTCAGAAAATCCTGCCACTGAAATTCAGGCGCCATTTCCGCCAGCGCCGCGACGGTCATCGGGTTGTACGTTTTATCTCGGTCGCGATTTTGCTCGCGCGACCAATACACTTCCGCAAGCTTGCTCTCGAACGCAACGATCTGCTCAGCAGATGATGTCGGATCGCTCCAACCGATCAACGCCAACATTTGCGCGACGTATTGCTGGTACCGCTCTTTCTGCTTCGCATAAGCAGGTTTCAAGTAATAGTCTCGATCGGGCAGGCCGAGGCCGGCCTGGCTGATGATTAATGTGTTGTAGTCCGGATGCTTATCATCCGCGCCAACCCGAGCGGCAAACACGGCGTCCCCACCGGCCAGCGACCCTTGCGCTTTGCCCATGAAGATCGCCATGTCGCGCGGCGTGGCGATCAATTTGATGGCGGCAAGCATCGGTTGAATCGGCGCCGCGTCCTTTCGCTCGCACTCGGCCTCGTCCAAATAGCTTGCGAATAAGCCCGCCAGCTTGACTCGATCGGCCGCCTCGGCGTCGGCCTCGGACGGGAGCGTTGTGGCGGTTTGTGAGAGACCTTCCAGCAGTTTGCGCACTCGCAACTCCGATAGATCGTGCAGCAGATCAAACCCGCCATAGCGCGAACGATCGTCGGGAATCCTCGTCGTGGCCAGCCATTGTCCGCTTGCGTATTTCGCGAAATCGTCACCCGGCTTGGTGCTTGCATCCATGCCCGCCAGATCGAATCCCCACGGCCCCATCGGTTGTGCCTCGACGGAGGTTGGCTCGACCGATTGCGTCGCCGCCATCGAGGCGGGCTTTTCGTTCTCCGGCGAATGCTGCGCACGACCCACCGCCGCACACGCCGCCAACGCGGCCACGTAAACTGCGGTCAACTTCAAGGCAAATGATTTCATACAACCGATGATAGTCGACGAAGCACCATGTCGTCCCGAGCGCAGGTTGTCCAACGCTCGCTTCATAGCCGCGGATCGACCGGCTCGCTTTCCAGCGCCAGCACCGCAAACGCGCACTCATGCACTCGTCGCAACGGCTCGCGACGGATGAAGCGTTCGAGTCCTTCAACACCCAGCGCAAACTCCCGCAGGGCCAGCGCCCGCTTCCGCCCCACGCCGCGGAGATTCAGACTAATGGTCTGCGGGCGCGCAGGATTCTTGTACAGGAGATATCCCAGTTCGGTGGCGGGGCGATGGGTTGTGGAGATCGTGAGAAGCACTACGCACCGTCATGTGGATCGAAAACATTTGGAATTGTAGCCGTTCAAACCGCGCGAGTGATCGCAGACGAAATGAGTCGTGCAATCGTGTTGTGTCCCTGCCGGACGGCAAGATCACGAGGCGTTAGCCCCACGCCGTCGGAGAGTAACGGAACGGCACCGTGCTGAAGCAGATACTCGACAACCTTTTTGGCACCCCAGCACGCGGCATTCGTCAAAGGCGTATCGCCGTCGATATTGCGAACGTTTACGTCCGCTCCGGCTTCCACTAAAGCTTTGACATAAGCGATGGTGTCAGCACACGCGATCAGCGCAGTGTTCTGTTCGTAATCTCTGGCATCAATATCGGCGCCGGCGTCGATGAGGATGCGAAGCACCGTCATATTATTCTTCGTATACACCGCGCGTAAGACTGCTGATTTGCCCTCGGAGTCGCGAGCATCCAAATTCGCTCCTTCCGAGATTAGACGCCGTATTGCCGCAGCATCGCGATCGAAGGCGGCTTCCAGTAATTGCTCACTCGCTCTTTTCGACGTACCGGCAGCGGCACTGACTTGTACCTCCAACTGCGCACGTTGTACGGAAAGCTCGGCGATCTTCGCTCGCTGCTTTTTTAGCCTTTCCCGAAGCCGGAGAAGATTTGAGCTCTGTAATTGCGTCATTGAATCACTCTGCAATTGGGGTGGCCATAGCTTCCAATGCCGGGCCCCTGACATCCGTGAGGAATTTTAGCGTTTGCCGCTGCAATCGCAGCTTTGCGAGTGGATGCGATCGCTGTGTACTTTTTGATGCACCCTTTTGGCTGCTTGCGCGGCGTGTCACCCGGCTGGCGAAAGTATACCGTGCATTTCCAAACCGGCTTATTCACATCGGCTCGTTCTTCACCGTCTCGTCGTACACCTTCAGCAGCTTGCTTTTATCGAAGATCATTTCCTGTCGCGTTAGTCCGACGACGTCGTAGATATGAGTCAGTTCGATTGCGTCGACGGGGCAGGCCTCTTCGCACATGCCGCAGTAGATGCAGCGGAGTTCGTCGATGTCGAACTTGGCGGGGTATTTTTCGCGGTCCGCCCAGGGGGATTCCTCGGCCTCGATGTGAATGCAGCGCGCGGGGCACGCGGTGCTGCACATGAAGCAGGCGACGCATTTCACGCGGCCGTCTTCGTCCTTGTTCAGACGATGCACGCCGCGATACGTACGCTGAAGCATGCCGCCCTCTTCGATGGAGAGGTCTTCGCGTTTTTCCTCGGGATATTGAATGACGCGATGCTTGTTGCGCACGACGACATCGAACATGTGCTTCATCGTCGTGCCGAGCCCGATGAGCACCTGCGGAATGTAAAACTCGTCAGCCAGCGAGAGTTTCGGTTCGGAGAGAACGAGAACGTCGGCATCTTTCATCGCATCGCGATCTTACGGGCCGGACGTTGTCACGACAACTTGAAAGTGGTGAACGTCGAACGGGCGCGGCGACGTTTCCGACGAACAGCATTGCCATCGACGCTCCGACGAGTGTGGCCGTTCCCGGTTCCGGTGCCGCCGCGACGCTCAGCACGAACGGGGAGAAGCTGTCCGTGATCACGGTGATTGTGCGCGCATTCACGTCGCGGGAGTCGACGGTCAACTGCTCCCACGTCATCGTCGCGCTGTTGTAATGTTCGATGTCGAGCGTGTTGGGGTCGACCCCGTTGAGCAGCGAGCCGTCGTAAGCGAATGTGACGGTGGCCGACCCGTCGAGCGTGCCGGTGTAGGTGATGTCCCAGCGCTGGATGGGATTGCCCGCGGTCTGAAAGGATCCGCCGGAGGGGAGTGCGTTGGGATCGTTCGGATTGCTCGGATCGACGAGCGAGTAGTTGGTGCTGAAGTCGCCGCCGGCGTTGCTGGTGAACATCGCATTGACGCCGCCGGTGGAGTGGCCCGGGCCCGTTCCGCCCAGGCCGTTGACAGATTGCATCGAGTGGGCGGCGACAATTCCGGGAACGAAGTAGGTGATGCCCGCGCTAAACCCATCCTGCACATTACCGAACGAGCTGCGCTGATCGGTCGTAAAGTTAATCTGCCCGGTCCGAAGATCGCGCGTGGGGTCGCGTTGCGGCGTGATGGTGACCGAGTACTCCTGATTGTTTTGCTGCGGATTTAAGACAAACGTCGAGCCGCCCGTCGGGCCGTTAAGGACGAATTCAGAATTTGGCGTGTCATAAATAAAAGTGTTGCCGTTCCGGTAACCGCTCGCCGAGTTGACGGTCACGTTTCGACTCACGGTGAGTTTTGCGAGATCGCCGTAGTTGCTGTCAGTCGCGTTGGAAGTGTTGCGCAAGATGATCGGCAGCGTCACGGCCTGACCGAAGGCGAGCGTGCGCTTTGAGAGCGCGTCGATGCTTGTCCGATCGACTTCCTGCCGCGGGGCGACGACGTGGGCTTTCACGTTCACGTACGACGCATTCTGCGGCCCGCTCGGGGGCGTGAAGACGACGAAGTCGCTTACGTTGAAATCGGTGATGTCCATCGGATGCGCGCCGTTGGCGTTGCTGGTGTAATAATTGTTCGTGACGCGAATCGGCACCATCGAGCCGAACTGGCCGATAAATTGCGACGGGCTGGGCGAATAAAACAGCGGCGACGTGCCGTAGCCGCCGACGGTGTACGTGTTCGAGCCCGATGTCGTCGACGCATTCAGCGTGAAGGTATTGTTGACGAAATTAGCAAATCGCTGGAGGCCCAGATCGGGATTGCTGACGGTGACCTGCTGCGCTTGGGCCATCGATGAAAGCCCGGCGACTGATAGCCCGACGACGGTTGCGACAGTGGACACGGCAAAACGGATTGGACGCATTGACTCTCCCCGGGGTGAAGTGATTTCAAACCGACGCGAAGCGTAAAGGGGTGACGATCGCGCAACAATACCCAGATTGAGGGATATTGAAATTTCCACTTCAGGCGCGGGATTGGAGAAACATCGCCGCCAGCTCGATGGCAGAGTTCACTTTAAACTGCTTGTACAGCTGCTTGGTGTGCTCGTTTACGGTGTGTTCAGAAATCGATAACTGCTCGGCGATTGCCTTTCGCGGCAGACCGTCGAGGAGCATGAGCAGCACGGTGCGCTGCCGGGGCGTGAGCGAAGTTAGCACATGCGGGGGCACGGCCTGCCCGGCGGCGATGTGCATCAGCTTCATCCCCGCCAGCGCTCGATGCAGCAGTGCCCGATCGCGCTCGGAAAACGGTGGCCGCCCCTGCTTGCGGCAAAACGCGGCGTTGCTGAAAAAGTCGTTCTCAAAATAGCGCACCGCATTGAGATGACGATCGAAACCACTGCGCTTGTAATATTTCGTGTACAAGCCTGACGAATACCAAGTATCGTCGCTGACTATCTCGTGCCACATGTGCGTGTGCTGGGGCGGGCCCGCATCGATCAAGGGCATAATCTTCGATCGGTAAAGCGTGTCCATCTCCGGATCCAATCCGGCCTCGATGTGAAGGGTCAATTGCTCGGGCGTGAAGCCGATGGGGATGAACGCCAGCGGTGTCACTTCGCTACGACCGGGCACGCCCTGCCCCCAGGCCCACCAGCCGGCATCGGCGCGGGTGCGTTGCATCAGTGCGACGATCGCCAGCCGCCGTCGCTCCTGCTGCGGCTGCGCAGAATCGGCCAGGTCGCTGCAGAGGCGCAGCAGCCAGACACAATCATCATTCTCGACGTCATCAGTGCGAAGCGGCACGGCCATGGAGAAGGGTTGCTCAGTTTCAGACGACGGAAGCGAGCGATGCGTCGCGAATCGTTCCGCCGCATGCCACTGCTGCCACCCTCTCGCAGCGGCGGCACGACTCGCGAAACGTTCGATCGGCGCGTATGGCGACGCCTCTACACCGCCGACCACAATTGTTTACGATAATGCAGCGACGTTAATCGACCCGACACTGCAACGAAATACCAATTCTGGGGGTAGATAACAATGACGTTTCTGTCCGCTTGCGGCACGACTAATCTTCAGCGATTCGAAGGATCCGGCTATGTCGAACCCGACAGTTCCACGGATTTTTCTTCGACGACGTTTTCGTGCTTCCGGTAATCGCCGCGGCTGAAATATTTTTCCAGCCAGCAGTAAAGGATGATGAACAGATAGCGGCTGCCCATCTCGCGGATCTTGAGCTTGGCTTCGCCGCTGCGGCGATTGCGCCAAGTGATAGGGATGACCGACCAGGTGTAGCCGCGAACGATCGCTTTTAGCGGCAACTCCACTGTCAGGTTGAAGTGCGGCGATAGAAATGGCTGGATGCCATCGAGCGTCGTGCGGCGGTAGGCCTTGAAGGCGTTGGTCGTGTCGTTCAGCTTGATCCGGAAAATGATCCGGATGAACCAGTTGGCGGCCCGGTTGAAGACGTATTTAAATTTGGGGTAGTCGATCACGCCCCCGCCTTTGATAAAGCGGCTGCCGAACACGGCGTCGTAGCCGTTGTTTAGTTCTTTCCAATAGCGCACGACGTCGCGGCAGTCGTCCGATTCGTCGGCCATCATGATGCAAACGGCATCGCCGGATGATTTCTCGATGCCGTATGTAATCGCGCGGCCGAAGCCGTGTTCGCCGCGATTCTGCACCGGCCGCAATTCCGGCATCGTCGCTCGCAGTTCTTGCAGCATAGGCCAGGTGTTGTCGCTGCTGCCATCGTCGACGACGACGATTTCGTGAGGCACGTTTTGCAGCCGCAATTCGAGGTGAAGATGCGCAACGGTACTTGCGATGCACCCTTCCTCGTCCCGTGCAGGAATGACGATGGACATCAGCTTCAGATTCGAGGAGTTATCGCCCATATCATTGAATTGAGAGCGCGGCCCAGTCGGGATGAGCGCGATGATGCTCGGCAATTTCTTCGAGAATCGATTCTAACCCGCGGACAGGCCGCCATCCAAAATCCTGTTTGACGACCGCACTGTCCATGACAATCCACGGGGCGTCATATTTCCGGGGTTGAAGATCGGATTGCACGTGATGCGACCCGAAACGGGCGGCGCACCAATCGGAGAGTTGTCGGAGCGACATTGACGCTTCCGCACCGCCGCCGACGTTCCAGAGCGTTTTTTTGGTCGATGTGTCGGCAATCTGCAGCGTGATGAGGTCGGCCAGATCATCGGGATGTAGAGCGTCGCGCACCTGAAAGCCCTGGCCGTCGAAGCCGATGTATTTCAAAAGACGACGCGACGCGTAGGCGCGAATCCAGTAGGAGAAGATGCCTTGGTCGGCGGTTCCGAACTGCCCCGCGCCGGCCATCACGCCGCAGCGATTGATCCGCAGCGGCAGGGTGAAGGCGCTGGCGTATTCCTGGGCCATAATTTCCGATGCCAACTTCGTCGCGCCATATAGCGACACCGGGGCGGCCGTCGAAAAGTCTTCCGCAATTCCTCGGTCGCTTAGTCCGTGTGGCAACGTTGCACTTGCATCGATCGTAAACGCGTTATCGCGTGTGAAAACCGGGATCGATGCCAGCGATTCCACACTGTAAACGCGGCTCGTGCTGATCAGCACCAAGCCCGCGCGGTTTCGCTTGGCCAACTCCAGCAAGTTGATCGTGCCGATCAGATTGTGCTCGACCAACTGCCGCGAGCTGCTCTTGCCATCGATGCCCGCCTGCACGCTCGGGAGGGCGGCGGCGTCGATGATCCAGTCGATGGAGTCGACTGTTTCCAGATCGCTCGCGGTACGGACATCGCCGTGCGACACCATCACGCCGGCTTTTTTCAAAACGGTAAGATTTGTATACGCGCCAGCGCGACTGAGGTTGTCGATGCCGCTGATGCTTAATCCGGGCGTCTGCTCTAATAGCCGCAGCGCAATTCGCGAGCCCACGAATCCGCAGATGCCGGTGATGAAAATCCGCATGATCAAAAACTTTACTTCTCTCTCCGTACTCGGGGAAAGGCCGGGAGAGGGGGGTCTTCGTTTTCAAAGCTAGACGGGACGACGGGAAGACCCCTCTCCCATTCTCTCCCCGGGTACGGAGAGAGGGGTTAGATCAGAATCACACCGCCGCGCCGGAAATCGCCGGGCGATTTGGCTTATTGAACCGGCTGCCGGGGATCGAAATTTTCCGATTCGTATTCGGGGCGGCTGGGAGGAATTTGCCGACGATCATGATGATCGCGAGCAGGACGATGTTCACGACGAAGAAGATCATCCCGGTTTGAAAATCCACGCCATCAAGCGTCACGCCGCCCGTGTAGTAGACCAGGACGATCGTCATCGCCAGCATCGCCAGCGTGATCGGAATGAGTCCCCGCCAGGCGATCTGCATGAGTTGATCGAAGCGGAAGCGTGGCAGACTCCAGCGCGTCCACATGAAGATGAACATCACGACCATCGCCTTGGTGAAGAAGACCACGCCGCGAATGATGCAGAGGAGGAGCGAATCGGTGACGGATGGATGCGTCGGGTCGGGGCCGTTCAGGCCGGGCAAATGCCAGCCGCCCCAGAAGAGCGCGACGAGCAGGCAACTGGTCGTGATCATGCCTGCGTATTCGGCCAGGAAGAACAGCGCGAAGCGCATCGAGCTGTATTCGGTGTGATATCCGCCGACGAGCTCCTGCTCGGCCTCGGCCAGGTCGAACGGGGCGCGGTTGGCTTCGGCGTGAATGCAGATCAGGAAGAGAATGAACGCCAGCGGCTGCGTGAAGATATTCCAAGCGGGAATAAAGCCGATCCAGAGGTGAGCTTGCTTGTCGACGATGGTCGCCAGATCGAGCGTGCCGTACATCAGCACGATGCAGAGCACGCACAAGCCGAGCGGAATCTCGTAGGAGATCATGTTGGCGGTCGCCCGCAGGCCGCCGAGGAAGGAGTATTTGTTGTTCGAAGCCCACCCGCCGATCACGACGCCGTACACGGCCAGCGACAGCGTCGCCAGGATGTAGAGCACGCCGATGTTCAGGTTGCCGATCTGGAAGTTGTATTGATACGTGGCCGTTCGAAAGGTGGAGCTCATCAGCGTCGCGCCCCACGGCACAACATCCGCCGCCTGCCAGCGGGCGGGAATTACAGCGACGGATTGTTTAATGCCGCCCCACGGAATCGTGACGATCGAGATGATGATCACGACGATCATGATGACCGGCGCCATGGTGAAGAGAATCTTGTCGACGCCTTTGGGGCGATAGTCTTCCTTCACGATAAACTTGAGTCCGTCGGCCAGCGGTTGCCCGAGGCCGAACATGTGCTTATCCTTGAGTCCCGGAATCAATCCAAATCCCAGCCCGACGCGGTTCGGCCCGATGCGATCCTGCACCCACGACGCGACTTTGCGTTCCAGCAAAATCATGTACGCCACCGTCCCTAGCACCGCGCCGTGCACGACGAGCGCAATAAAGACCCAGGCAGGAATGTAAATGCTGACCCAGTCGATGATCGAATTGACGAATTCCATGTCGGCGGGAATCGTAAACGGTTTGATGGGATTCGCAAACGACAGAAGAATTTACTGAAAGCAAACGCATCGAAGCGAAATTGCGAAACGCAAAAGGCTCGCAATGCGTTCGAGCATCGCGAGCCGAGATTCAAGAGCCGATTAAGCGTATTGCAAAATTCTTACACGAGACACAATTCAGCTTCAGCCGAGGCATCTTCCGCAGCCTTGGTTAACTTCTTATAGATCAGAATTCTTGGCTTGTCATCTTTCTTCAGTGATGCTGCGACAGCAACGAAAAGATGACTTAGTTTCACCTTCCCATCATCAAGGCTTATTCCAAAAACCCCAGGGAGCTTTTCCTTTATACCGGACACATTTTTGATCAACGAACCGATGAGGTCGCCACTTTCGCGGCTGTAATAAACCGTTACAACGTCGTCGATACGTTCGGCAAAAAAATCATCAGGAGCGAACAGAAATTCAATGCAGTTTCCGTCCGGGTCGTGGATAGCCGTCGGTTCGAACTGCTCTGCCGCTGGCTTTAGTCCATCTAAGAACTTCGCCAGTTCGGTATTTGCAATCGCCTTCATAGCAACCTCTTTTTAAACCTGGGCTTCGCGCCTGTCATGCCAACAGGAATCTCCGGATTATCGGCATCGCACTTCGTCCAATACCAATGATACGCAACTCGATCGGCGTTCATGAATACCAGAAAGACCTCCCCCTGGTAAGCATCGGCCTTGCTTCCATCCTTCCTGTACGCGAATTCGGGAACGGTAACGTAGCACCGCCAACCTACACCTCTGCCCATCGGCTCATCGTCATCCCAGCAGAGTCCTTCGTAAATAGCGGTCGGGAACTGCAATGTAAACGGTACGATATCCCGTGCTTCCTGCATCTGCCCGACGCTACGTGCTGCAACCGTCATGAGCTTTCGATGGCAAAGCATGACATCAATGTTTTTGCCTGTGGTAGGGTCTACAGCAAGGACTTTCAGGTATTGTCGGCGGGTATCGCTCTCTGGCTTAGCCGTGACAGTGATCGATTTTTTATCATCTGGCGGATTGGGCACGGATCCGCTTTTGTACTGCAAAACACTACAAATTCAAGTTTGCATTCCAAGATACCTCGCCGGACGTCTACCGCGCCCACTGTGTCGATTCAATTACGCGCTCCGCACTCGCACGTTGCGTGGTGAATTCATTCGGGCTGCTGACCAGGCTGAACGCGTACGCGTTGCCGGCGTGGGTGGTGAGCATGTACATCGCCTGCAACGTTTGGCCGGGCTTGTCGCCGATGAAGATGATTCGCCGCGCCGGCTCGCCGCCGACGCTGGCGGCGGTGCTGCTGACGAGCTTGAAGTTGGCGAAATCGCGCTGTGCTTTGGCGAGCGTGCGCTGCTGCATGGCGGGCAAATCCGCCGGCGTCATCTGGCTGCTGTAATCGGGCGAGACAATCGCAAACGCCGCCGGGAACTTCGACTCGCCATCAACCGTTCCACCGTGGGATGGCAACGCCAGCAGCAACACCGTGCCCGGCGGTTTCTGCTCGGCACTCGCCTCCTCCCAATCGCCGGGATACGTCAGGCGAATGCCGTGAGCGTTGTCGTCGAAGGTGGTGACGACATCAGCGGCGGCAGTTTTGGAAGGCGAGTTCGGGCCGGGGGAGGAACAACCGGCGAGGGCGAGTATTGCGAGCGGAATTAAATGCGACCGCAGAGACGCAGAGAGCGCAGAGACAGACGCAGAGAAGATTGTTTTGCCACAGAGGCACGGAGAGGAAATCCAACTGGAGCTTTCTTCTCTGTGACTCTGTGCCACAATGGCCAACATCAAATTTATTCTTTCTTTCTCTGTGTCCGTCTCTGCGTTCCCTGCGTCTCTGCGGTCGCGTTCGATTCTCTTCGATCAAAGCTCCACAAATTCAAACGCCGGCTCGACGACACTTTCTTCCGGCAGCTTCGTCGTTGCGAACGGTTCGCCCATTTCGCTGCGCACTTCGTCGGCGTTGAACAATCCCTTGCGGCCCAGCAGTTTGTAGTAGACGTCGCCTTCCCGCACCGCGTTTTCCGGCGGGGCGACTGCGCCTGCGAAGGCTTGCAGCTTGCCCGTGTGGTTCTCCCACGTGCCGTCTTTCTCGGCCCAGGCCGCTGCAGGAATCAGCACGTCCGCACTGTTCGTCAGCTTGTTCGGCAGGATGTCCTGTACGACCTTGAAGCTCTTTGGCAGCTTCAATGAATCGGTTACCCAATTGCTCAAATATCCGCCGACGATCCAACCCGCTTTCAGATTTGTTTTGCCTGACAATTCATCGAGCGATGCGATGTTTCCGCCGAGCATCTGGAGGACGCGCTCGATGCCTTTTTTGTTCGGCACTTTCTCGGCCTGGATGGTGAAGTTCACCTTGCCGCTCATGTAATGCTTGAACGTTTCATTCTCGCCCGTCGTCGGCACGGGGCCGAGCGCGAGCGTCGCCTGCGGGTCGAGGCTTCGCAGATACGTGCCGAGCAAAAATGCTTCCTCGCACGTCATCATCGGCGAGAAAAGTCCATACAAACTGCCGGGCCCGCCGTCGACAACCAATCGCTTCAATTCGGTATCCGCATGCTGGATGGCCGTCAGCGCCGTCACTTCCACCGGCGTGCCGTATTGCAGCTTCATCGAGCTGCGCAATCGCTTCGGATCTCTCAACACCTTGTAGCTGTAGCGCGTGTCATCGCTGATCCACCAAGTGTTCACTTCGGCGTTGTAGCGCGGCTTGATGCGATAGACGGTGCCCTCGTTGTACTGCACGTAAATGTTTTCGCCGCCCGCATCGGCGGGCGAGATGCTCGGCACGCTCTTCAGCAGCCAGACGCGCTGCTGGAAGAGGAAATCTTTATCGAGCAATGCACCGACGGGGCAGAGATCGACGACGTTGCCGGAGAGTTTGTTGTCGAGTGGCTTGCCGGGGAAGATTTCGATCTCTTCCTTGCTGCCGCGGCCGTCGACGAAGAGCTCGCTCTGGCCGCTCACTTCGCGCGTGAAGCGCACGCAGCGCGTGCACATGATGCAGCGGTCGTTGTACAGCAGCACGTTCAGGCCGATGTCTTTCTTGGGCTTCTTTTCTTTGTCTTCCTCGAAACGGCTCTGGCTGCGGCCGTATTCGTAGGAATAGTCCTGCAGCAGACATTCGCCGGCCTGGTCGCAGACGGGGCAATCGAGTGGATGATTCACCAGCAGATATTCCATCACCGATTTCTGATTGGCGATGGCCTTCGTCGAGTTCGATCGCACGACCATGCCATCGCGAATCGGCGTCTGACAGGCGGGCACGAGCTTAGGAATGCCCTCGACTTCGACCAGGCAAATGCGGCACGACGCCACGATCGACAATCCCGGGTGGTAGCAATATTGCGGGATAGGAAACCCCGCTTCATTAGTGGCCTGAAGGATCATTTGACCCTGCTTGGCTTCGATCGATTTGCCGTCAACAGTAATTCGGGGCATAGGTGATCCGATGTTATAGCGCGGCGGTGCGGAGTAAAGCAGAGATCGAACGGTCGGAGATTGGGTCGGGGACGATCCGTCTCACGCTGAGTTCAAAAAGCGTCGATCGTTCGATAATCTCAACCTCGAAGTCGAGACGGGTCGTCCCCGACCCGATCTCCGACCGCGAATCGAGACACAAATGAACGTCCTCGCATACCACATCACCTGGGGAACCTACGGAACGCGCCTCCACGGCGACCCGCGCGGGACCGTCGATCGTCAAAATAACGAATACGGCACACCTGTCCCCGAATACGACGAACACCGCTGGATTCGCGAGACAGAGAATTTGAAATTCGATCCGATCTACCTCACGCGCGATGAGATGATCTTCGTTGAATCAATCATCCCGAGCATTTGCGAATGCGACTATTGGAAAATCATCGAGTGCGCTGCCGGTCCTGATCACGTTCACACGGTCCTGAGTTCGCCAAACGATCCTGAAACGATCCGACGTCTTTTGAAGCGTTGGTTGGGACAGGCGATGTCGGAACAATTCGGTCTTGAAAAAGGACGAACCTGGTGGGCCGAGTGCGGCAGCATTCGCTGGATCGACAACGAGCGTTATTTCGCGAACGCGGCAAACTACGTCCACCGACAACACGCAACCCCCCGACCCCAAGTGAGCCGGCGTGCCCCCCACGCCGAGTTTCCCGAGTCACCATGAACACTGTCCTGATCTTTGCGAATCCGATTGCCGGGCGCGGCGTTGCGAAACGACTTGCGATGACCCTACAGACGGCGATGACCGCGAGCGGGTTCGAGGCCGTCGCAGTGTTCGAGAAAGCCTCGAGCGTGCGCGATGAGTCGCTGCCTGATGCGTTGAGCGTTCGCGCGGTGATTGCGATCGGCGGGGATGGGACTTTGCGTGGCGTGGCGCAGCGGTTGTATTTGCGTTACGCACGCGAAGGCGCAGGCGAGATGCCGCCGATTTTAGTTGTGCCGTTGGGGACGGCCAATCTGATGGGGAAACATCTGGGCGTGGGTGCGAATGATGAGCATCTGCCGCGTCGCGCGGTGGAGGCGATCGCGCGACGGCAAATCACCACGCTCGATGCCGCCACCGCGAACGAGAAATTGTTTCTGCTGATGGCAGGCGTGGGAATCGATGCGAAGATCGTGCACGAGCTCGATCGCGTGCGCCGCGGGCCGATCGACATGATCAGCTACGCGTTGCCCGCAGCGCTGGCACTGCAGAGTTATCAGTTCGCGCCGATCACAGTCGACCTCGATGGCGTGCGCGTGTTCGAGAATGCGCCGGCATTGGCGTTCATCGGCAACGTGCCAGAGTACGGCACGGGTTTTCCGATTCTGCCGCGCGCTCGAAGCGATGACGGCGTGCTGGATGTGTGCATCCTGCCGTGCAAAAACCGCGCGGAGTTGGTGCGGCTGTTCCTGCTGGCGGTCAGTGGCGAGCACATGCGCGCCGAGGGGGTGATCTACCGCACGGCCGCTCGCGTGATGGTCGATTCAAGGAAAGAAGTCCCCGTCCAAATCGACGGCGACGCCGCGGGGCACACGCCTTTGGAGATTGAAATGCTGGCGACGCGGGTGCCATTTATCGTGCCAATTTGAGACGAGGGAGCGTACAATCCAGAACATGCTGACGTTCAAAGCACATTTCGATGGCAAGGTCATCGTCCCTGATGAACCAGTTCAACTGCCGATGAATGAAGAGCTGTACATCAAGATCGAAACAGTCGATCCGCGCCGGCCAGCTCCGCCACCTCTAACACCAGAACAGGTGGAAGAGCGGAGAAAGCAACTTCAAGGTCTCCTCGGACTCGGATTGAAAGGCGGTCCACTGAATCCGAATCCCAGATTCAAAAGTGATAATGATCTTTGGAAAAAAGATCACGAAGACAAACCGGAGTTTTAATGGTTGTCGACACCTCGGCCCTGCTTGCGGTTTATCTCGAGGAGTCACGCGGTGCCTGGGTTCTTGAGGAATTTGCGCGCTCTCCTCGACTTCGGATGAGCACGATCAACCTGGCCGAATGCCTGATCAAATTTCAAGACCGCAAGCCGAGTGAACGTGCTCGGATGGAGGTCGAGCTTTTTAACTATGGCATCGAGTTTGTGGCACCCGATGTCGAACAAGCTCGCATCGCAGCGGCAGCTAGAAAACGTTATCCGCTCAACATCGGCGACTGCTTCGCCTACGCGCTCGCCAAAGTTTCAGGCGATTCGCTCATCACCCTCGACCGGGATTTCCGCACCGTCGATGTGCCCGTCTTTCTCCCGCCGGTAAGCTGAGGCGACATGAAACTCGACTCGCCCTTAAACCTCTTCCTCATCGCCGGCCCGTGCGTGATTGAGTCGCTGGAGATGTGTCTGTCGATCGCGGCGCGCATGAAGGAGACATGTGATGCGCTGGACATTCACTACATCTTCAAAGCCAGTTTTGACAAGGCCAACCGTTCGAGCAACGCGAGCTTTCGTGGGCCGGGCTTGGAGGATGGGCTGGTGGTGCTTGAGCGCGTGAAGCGCGAGATCGGCGTGCCGGTGCTGACGGATATTCACGAGCCGGCACACGTGGCGGAGGTTGCGACCGTCGTCGACATTCTGCAAGTGCCGGCGTTCCTCGCGCGGCAAACCGATCTGTTGCACGCGGCCGGTCGCACGGGCAAGACCGTCAACATCAAGAAGGGCCAGTTCATGGCCCCGAGCGAAATGGGAAACGCGATCGAGAAAGTACGTCAGGCTCAGGAGGGTTCAGGGTTCAGGGTTCAGGGTTCAGCAAAGACAAGTGACGGCGCGACTTCTTCTTCACTGAACCCTGAACCCCGAACCCTGAACCCTCTGCCGAACCCTCAGATCATGCTCACCGAACGCGGCTCGTTCTTCGGCTACGGCCGACTCGTCAACGACTTCACTGGCCTGCACGTGATGAAGCAGTTCGGCGTGCCGGTGATTTTTGACGTGACGCACAGCACGCAGCAGCCCGCGGCGCTGGGCCACGCAACCGGCGGCAACCCGCAATACACGCCGCTGCTGGCACGAGCGGCGATGGCGACGGGCGTCGTCGACGGGCTGTTTCTGGAGTGTCATCCCGATCCGAAAAACGCCAAGAGCGACGCGGCGACGGTGATGCACATCGACGACGTCGAGTCGCTGCTGAAATCATGTGTGTTGATCAAACAGATCGTCAACGAAACCGTATAAACATCGCAGCGCCCCCGCGCCCGTTTAGCCGTCGCGTCCTCGCGACGAATTCGCAATCTCCACGCGGCGAGGACGCCGCGGCTAAACGAGACGAGAGTTGCTCACCTCTTTCCACCGAGCATCGCATTGAGCATTCGCGCCTGCTCTGCTCTTTCGCGTTCATCCTGTTCGCGCATCGCTTCATCGATCACGACCTCGCGATGAATCGGATTGAACGTCATCCCGATCAATACCGGATGCGCGATCAGGCACGCGACCAGAACCATTAGTTGCGGAACATCCGGCTCATGACTGAGGCGTCCCGTGTTGGACAGTCCGAGATAATAAACTCCGGCAAATTCGCCCATAAATGAAAGCATGCTGCCCGCGCCGGCGAGCCACCAATGCCACCAAACGGTTCCAACCGTTAAACGCTTCCACGACAGTGCGGTCATTGCGGCGATGATGATGACCCACGGAACCGTAAATCGAAATACAGATACGCGTGTCGCATAGAATTCGCCCAACTCGGGATACGCCGCCAGTCGGCATCCGACGAAATGGGCCGCGGGAAAGTAGAGGAAGCCAATGAGCGGAATGAAGAGGCGATTCGTGATCGACGACCGAATCACCTTGCGGCGAACCGCCACAATCCACGTTGCGACAAATCCGAGTGCGCCGAACAGTGCGATGCCGACAATCGCGGAGCAGAGATCCAGCGAAGATTGCCGGAGCGTGATGATCAAAGTCACGAACCCGGCCATCGCGACGCCAGTCGTGTAGCAGATCGCTTCCAATCGACGCGAAGCAAACATGCTCACTCCGATCGCTCAGAACTCTCGTCGACCATCACCGGCGAGCCGCCCATCCCGATCAGGAACAGCACAGCGAGTGGCGTGCAGAGCATCCAGATCATTGACAGCGTTGTGATCCAATCATCTCTCGCGTTCTGCGTGACGTAAGCACGGACAATGGAGATTCGTAAAAAGTCCAGGCCACACAAATTCGCAAATAATGCCAGCGATGCTAGGCAACCCGATGCGATCCAATGCCATCGATGTCGGCCCCATGTCGATTCTCGCCGCGTTCGCCATGCGATAACCAGACAGAGCGTTGTCCAAAGCAAAAGGAAGCGGAGTGGCGATGCGTACATCGCGTATTCATCGCCATAGTCGGGAATCGCGAGCAATCGGCACATCACAAAGTACGCGGCTGGAAAGAAGACGACGAAAATCGTCGGCGCGCAATAGGGTGAGATTTCCCGTTCGACGATCGCATCGATCGCAGGCCGCCCGTGCATCACGCTCACCGCGATCGCGGTAAACGGCCAGGCGATCAAGAGCACGATCGCCGTGAACGGGAATGACATGAGGATCGCCGGGAATATCTCCGAAGGTGAAGCGCGAAGCATTAAGGCGACATACGAGATGAGCGTCATCCCACCCAGACCGATAAGGAAGAGCGAGGTTTCCCGGTTCAACCATTTGGAATGACGTTCAAAGAAAGTGGGCTTCGCAACCAGCGTGCGGTATTCGAGCACAGGCACGATTGCTGGTTCAGAGTCGACCGGCATGACGCATGCAGTGTAAACTCGACCCGGCATTTCTGATCGAAATACTTATGGCTGACAAGAATGAATTCACCCACCTCGATCCCGCCGGCCATGCTCGGATGGTGGATGTCGGTCTGAAGCCGGTCACCGCGCGGGAGGCGATTGCCGAGGGGTTTGTTGAAATGCAGGCGAGCACGCTGCGGGCGATTGTCGATGCGAAAGTGCCCAAGGGCGAAGTGCTGGCCGTAGCGAGGATCGCCGGGATCATGGCCGCGAAGAAGTGCGATGCCCTGATCCCGCTCTGTCACTCGCTGCCGCTGGAAGCCGTAACGATCGACTTCGCCTTGCCGACGCTCGAAGCATCGGCCGATCGCGTTGCGATTCAGATTCGCGCGACGGCGCGAGTGACCGCGAAAACCGGCGTCGAAATGGAAGCCCTCACCGCCGTCAGCGTCGCGGCGTTGACGATCTACGACATGTGCAAAGCCATCGACAAGACGATGGTGATCGGCGGCGTGCAGTTGATGTCGAAAACCGGCGGAACGAAAAAGTGATTTCGCGATTTTACGAATTTACGAATTTGCGATTGAGAGAAACTCTTCCAATCGCAAATTCGCAAAATCATAAATTCGCAAATTGAATTCACTTCATCGCCGGCATCGTGCTTGGCATGGTCGATGGCGTCATCGAGTCCATCTTCTGGCCGGCTTTGTCCATCGCGTTGCCCATGTTGTCCCCGGCT
This sequence comes from uncultured Phycisphaerae bacterium, assembly GCA_964236135.1. GTDB lineage: Bacteria > Planctomycetota > Phycisphaerae > Tepidisphaerales > Tepidisphaeraceae > CAXSBN01. Next base: position 32,247 of record CAXSBN010000001.1, on the reverse strand, counting down.
TTATCCATGGCGGCCTTGGTCTTGTCGGTCGCCTCGCCCATTTTGTCGCCGGCCTTGTCCATGGCATTGCTGGTCTTATCACCGGCTTTATCCATCGCACTGTCGACCTTCTCGCCCGCGGTCTGGCCGTCGTTCTTGTCACAGCCCACCAGGCCAAAACCCAGAAGGCCGGCGGCGATCGTCGCGGTGAGAATCGTTTGTTTACAAATCATGATTGGTTCCTTCGTCAAAACTCGGATGAAATCGACCGATCCCATGTCGGCCGCGAAGAGTCAGCTTAAGCCTTGTTGCAGAATTCGCGAACTCCGAAAAATCGGCTTTTTTTAAGCGTAACGAGTTATAGCGTAGCCCGGCACAAAACTTTCGGCGTTTTTCTCAATTCAACTGGATCGGCAAGAGCTTCCCATCCAAAAATTCCTGGAGAAACGTCGCGGCCGCGATGGCGTCGAGCTGTTCTTTTCTCCGCTTGCGCGTCAGCTTTTCGCCGCCGCGTTTGCGATCCGTCAACTGCTGCTCAGCCGCGAAGCTGCTCAGTCGTTCGTCGACAAATACGATCGGAACGGCGTTGGCCTCCCGCAGCTTGCCGGCCCAGGCGATGACTGATCTCGCCTGCGCGCTGATCGACGCATCGTGCATGTTCAACGGCAGCCCGATCACGACACGCTGCACCGATTCTTTCACGATCAGCGTCGTGATGGGCTCAATCGCCTGTAGCGGATCGGTGACGTTCAGCACATCAAGCGGCGTCGCGTACCGCCCGCCCTCATCGCTCATCGCCAGCCCGATGCGTCGCGTGCCGAGATCGATGGCGAGGGTACGCATGGAGTGGGCAGTGGGCAGTGGGCAGTGGGCAGGGCGATCCTTACTGCCCACCGCCCACCGCCTACCGCCCACTCTCAATCAAACTTCGCCCCGAACTTCTCTTTTACCTTTCCGACCATCTCCTTCACGCGCTGCGATTCGCGTTTCGGGCAGACGAGCGTGGCGTCTTTCGTGTGGACGACGATCATGTCGCTCACGCCGATCAGGCTCATCAGGTGGTTCGGGTCGGTGCTGACGACGATGTTGTCGTCGCTGTCGATAAAGACGGCCGTCTTGCAATCCATCGCGTTCTCGTGCTCGTCGACCGATAGCGTCTCAGCCAGCGCGGGCCAGGAGCCGACGTCGAGCCAGTTGACGGGCATCTCGACGGTCACGACCTGCGACTTGCCCTTTCCCTGGCTGGCCGGCTCCATCACGCCGTAGTCGACGGAGATTTTCGGCAGCGTCGGATAGACGCTATTGAGCACCGCCTCGCGCTGCGGCGTGTTCCACGCGTCGGCGATTTTCGACAGGCCCGCATGCGATTCGGGCAGCAAAATCGCCAGCTCGTTGAACACCGTGTCGGCCCGCCAAACGAACATGCCGCTGTTCCAGTAATAGCGACCGGATTCGACGTACCGGTCGGCCGTCGGCTTGTCCGGCTTCTCGCGGAAGGCCTGCACTTTGTAGGCGCTGCTGAACCCCGGCAGCGCTTCGCCGCGATGGACGTAGCCCAGGCCCGTGTGGCCAAACGTTGGCACGATGCCGAAGGTGACCAGCGCGTTCGGCTGTTTCTCGACAACGTCGAAAGCCGTCTGAATCGACTTCTGAAATACGTCGACCGGCTCGATCACATGGTCGGCGGTAGTGATCGCGAAGACGGCGTCCTTGTCGCGCTTCAGCAGCACGGCCGCAGGGAAGCCGACGGCGTTGGACGTATCGCGGCCGGTCGGTTCGCCGAGGAGGTTTTCCTTCGGCAATTCGGGCAGATTCGCGAGCACCGGCTCGCGATGGGCGGCCGACGTGCAGACGTAAATCTGATCCGCCGGCAACATGCCGCGAAGTCGTTCGTAACTGAGTTGAAGCAGGCTCTTGCCTTTAACAACGGGCAGAAGCTGCTTGGGCAAATTCGCCCGAGACAACGGCCAAAGCCGAGTCCCCGAGCCGCCGGCCATGATGACTGCGTAGTTCATGATGAGTGCAGGGGTGAGGGGCAAGGGGTAAGGGGCAAGGGAAGACGTGAATTGTCTTTCCCTCGCCCCTTACCCCTCGCCCCTTATCCCTCCTAGATTGAAAACTTCTTATCCCGCTTCGCAACCGCCGCCTGGATCTTCTTTTCCAGATCCGCGAATCCGCTCTTGCCCATCAACGCATACGTCGCATCTTTGCCCAACTGGACGGCCGGCTGGTCGTACGTGTTGATGTCGTACAGGCCGCCCATAAAGGCGACGGCGCATTCGTACAAGTACAAAAACTGACCGACCGTCGCGGCCGATATCTGCGGAAACGTCACCGTCAGCGTCGGCCGCTGGCTTTCGAGCAACGCGTATTCCGTGCCCAGCTTTTCAGCGTTGATCAATTGCTGGAAATTGGCGCCGGCCAGGTAATCAAGCGTTGGAATACCTTTCATGCTCGATGGGATCGTCAACTTTTGGCTGAACTTTTCAACCTCGAGGAAGGTGATGATCTTGTCGTTCGGTCCTTCGCGATAAAGCTGCACCTGGCTGTGCTGATCGGTCGTGCCGAGCGCTTTGATCGGCGTCTGGCCTGCGAAGACGTCTTTCTTCGTCAGCCCGTCGCGCTTGCCGAGCGACTCGGCCCAGAGCTGACGGAACCAATCGCCGAGGTAATACAGGCTCGTCGCATAGGGCATCATGACGGCCATGTGCTTGCCCTTTTGGGTGTCGAGAATGTAGTGAACGGCCGCGATCATCGCGGAGGCGTTCTGCATCACGTCGGGCGACTTCAGTTCTTTATCCATCGCGGCCGCGCCTGCAAGCAGGGCGTCGATATCGATGCCGCACATCGCGGCGCTGAACAGGCCGACCGCGCTCATCACGCTGAATCGTCCGCCCACGCCGTCAGGCACTTCGAGCGTGCGGTATTCTTCCTTCTTGCAGATCTCGCGCAGCGTGCCGCCGCTCGCGTCGGTCGTCGCGAGGATGTTGTCTTTATACTTCTTGCCGAGCTTCTGCATCAGCAGGTCGCGGAACAGGATGAATTGCGATGCCGTCTCGGCCGTCTCACCGGATTTGCTGACGACGTTGATGATCGTCTTTTTGATCTTCGGCGTGATGAGCTCGACGACGGCCTTGATCTGCTCCGGGTCGACGTTGTCGAGCACGAACAACTGCGGGCCGTTGCGCGTGCGGTCCGACATCAGGTTGTAGGTGTACGGATTCAGTGCGGCCTGGAGCGCGATGTTGCCCAGCGCGCTGCCACCAATGCCGAGCACGATGAGAACTTCGCAGCGGTCGCGGAAGTATTCCACTTCGCGATGCACGCTCTCGACCATGTCTTCGTCATACGGCAGATCGCGAAATTTGAGCTTGCCGGCCTTTCGGTCGACGACCTGCTGCTTGTGCAGGGCCGCGATCTTCGGGGCGATGGCTTTGAGATCCTTCTCGCTGACACCGTGCTTCTCGCCGACTGCTTCGGCGGTGGCGTTCTTCCAATACAAGCCAATGCGATCCATGCGACTCCCTTCCCGAGGAGATGGTTCCGAAACCGTGTAAACGGCGAAGCATACGCGGATGACCGGAATGAGCCAACGTCGAAGACGGGTGACTTCAATTGCCGCCTGCGGCTTCGCGAGGCCAACGGCGGGACTTTTCGCACAACCCGGGCTCGCGAAGCCGCAAGCGGCTACAGTCACATCATGCAATGCAACATCGACGCAGCGGGGAAAGCGGTGCGACTCCGCACAGGGATTATTTTTGTGATCCTCGGCGTCGTGCTGATGTTGACCTGGGCGCTGATCACGAAAAGCCCTGAGGCATGGATCATCTCAAGCGCCTGCATTCTTAGCGGCGCGTTCTGCATCTTCGAAGGTCGGGCCGGCTGGTGTGTCGTGCGCGCGATGGGATTTAAGACGAAGATCTGATGATGCATGATGAGTGATGCGTGAAGAGTCGGACGGATTTTCTTCACGCATCACTCATCACGCATCATCTTCCTCACTGCAATCTCACATTCATCTGCGTCGGCCGATCTATCACACCCGGCAACTCAAACAACACCGCGCCGTCGTCCAGTCGGACGGAGCTTTCGATCAGCCGCCCCTCACTGGTGATGAGCACTTTTCCCGCCGGCAATCCGCGTACTTCGAAAACCGGGCGATTCATCGCGCGGACGTGTGGGACGATGGTAAATTCGATTCGCATGCCGTCCGCGATGAGGTGGTATGCGCCGCAAATTTCGTTGTAGCCGTCATTATTTTTATCGCCGTCGGAGCTGCGCTCCACCCGGCCGAGCTCTTCTGGGACGATGATCTCGGCGGGCGACTCATGCTCATCGCGCAGGGCCGGCTCATCGCGAACGGCGGGCGTCATGGCGCGAAACGATCCATCCCAATACGCGCGGCCATCGGAATAAATCGTCAGCCTCTTCACGGCCCCCGTCGAATGAAACCGCGCACGGCAATCGTTCGCTTCATCGACGGCCCAGCCGGAACCGATCGCCTCGGACGTGGTCAATTTGAAATTGAATCCAGGCGCATCACCGACGTAGCTCAGGCCGCGTTTCTCGATCGACCAGGATGGCATGGACGGTGCGGTCGTTGATTGCGTGCTTGAAGCGACTTGTGTTGTCGCGGGCTGTTTCGATGGCATGGTGCGATCGACGCGATCGACGAGCGTCTGCGAGTTATCGATCAGCAATACATCATCACACCAGACCGGCGGCGCGTGCGGCGGAAGCTCAAACGTCAGCAGCGGGGCAGCTCCGCTTTTCACACCGCTGGCCTCGGCGGCCGTCGAAATGTCGGTCAGCGCCATCGTCCACTTGCCGGGCGTCAGCGTGAGCGTACGCGGCGCGATGTTCGGGACGTTGTCGACCGACACGACGATGTCGAGCGGCTTCTCACAATAAAAAAACGCGCCGGCCAATGTCCACTGACCGGGAAAGGGTCGTGTGCCCATGACGGATGCCAGCTTGACGGCCACGCGCCGCGTGCCGGGTTCCAAACGCAGGCCGCGCAGGCCGGTGTGCGGCCGTTGCGTCGACATCTGCCCGCCGCCGGTTTTTCCCATCACGAGAAACACCGAATCGTTCTCGCTTTCAAAATCGAGCAGCGTGGTGAAGCGTTGGTCCTTCAACCCCGGTGCCGCCCGCACCATCTGCACGCCAACCGGCGCCTGGGGAGAAATCACTCGCGGCACGGGCGGCGAGTCATCGCTGCAGCCGAGCAGGGCGAGGCAAAGCAAAACGGGTATGGCGAATTTGTTCATCAACATCCGAGGCATCGGCCGACGTGCGCGCGAACGACAATACAACCAAACAAGATGACGTGTCAGTGAAGGACTGGATGAATTATCGGAAAAAGGGAGGCGGGGCGTCCAGTCGGAAGTAACGGGACACGATTCCGCATTTCACCTGCTGTTGTCATTCAGAAGGAGCCTTGGCGACTGAAGAATCTAGAACGACGAGAAGGTCTCGCAAAACGAGATTTGTCGGTCGCCAAGGCTCCCTCTGAATGACACTTAAACGTGGTGCAAATTATTCGGCGTGAAGCTTTGCCGTCAGCTCGACCGATTTCCCATCACGCAGAATCATGATCTGCGTGTCGCCATCACGCGCGCTGATGGCGGCGGCGAAGTTGGCGAGGTTTTCGACCGGGGCGCCGGCGAGGGTGAGGATGTAATCGCCTTCACGTAATCCGGCAGCGTCCGCGGCCGAGCCGGGCTTGATGTGCTGAACGTGCATCGCGCGACGGCCGTCGGGGCTTTCGGATTCCGTCACCAGCACGCCAAGCGTGGCGCGGCGGACTTTGCCATTCTGAATCAGTTGCTCGATCACGGGCCGGGCGACTTGTGCGTCGAGAAAATTTCCCTGTCGCGCGAAGCCGGCGATGTTTCCGTCGACGGTGATCACCACGCCGCGCTCCTGCTGGCCACGCGTCCAGACGGCGAGCTTCCCGTTCTCGCCGCCGACGGCCAGCATCATCACGAGCGAACCATCCGCCGGCCGAACTCCTGCAAAACGAGCGGGCGACGCTGAAGGGATCGCGTGGTCGAGCTTCAAAACCGTGAGATTTGTCTGACGATCGGCCGCGACGAACGTCGCTCGCGTGGCACCTTCGCCACGAAAGCCGGCGACGACGAGCGAGCGCGTTTCATCGAGCGCGTTCGGATCGATGTAAACCGGAATGACGACGTGGCCGCCGTCGTCGAACACCAGACCGAGCGTGCGCGGCAGCGCAAGCGCATTGGCGACGCTGTCATATGCGCCTGCCGAAATCGCGGACGGCGCGATGACTTCGAACCCGCCGTCGGGGCGTTGGAACATCAGTTGCGGGCCGTCGGGTGAACCTGGTTGCGTCGATGGCGCGATATACGCCTGCACCTGGCCGCCGATGAAGGCGCGATTACGTTCAACGCGAAGCTTTTCACGGAGCGACGGATCGAGATTGTATTTATCGAGCGCACTGTCGATGTCGCCAAGCTGCGCGAGCCACTTCGGCGTCGGCAACTGCACCCGCACGAGGCCGGGGCGAACGGTTTCGAAGAGTGACTGCGTTTCGGAATTCAGTTGCTGAAGCAATGGCGAGATCGATCGCGAGGGCTGCGTGGTCTGTGCGAAAACACTCGTCGCAAACAAGGAAGTGGCGGCGAACGTAAGCAAAGAATTTTTCAGAGGCGTCCGCATATCTGCAATCTTACCCGTTACGTTCAAGGCACGGGCGGGACGCCCGTGATACGACTGACGTCCCTGTGTCACGGGCGACCCGCCCGTGCTGAGCGACGCGTTTGATCGCAACCCCTCTCCCATTCTCCCCGAGTACGGAGAGAGGGGTTTAAGATAAAATCAAAACTCTTCGCCAACCAGTTTCACATCGCTGTTCCGCAGTTGTCGCTGCTTGTTTTGCCACCTGCCAAGATCGTTGGAAAACTGCCGGGCCTCGTCCATCGAATCGAAATGCTGCGTGCCGAGCACCCGGCCGAGGTCGTCGGTGATGGTGACGTTAAATCCATTCGCGCGCGGCACGATGCGCGTGCCTCCGGAATTTGAAACGAGCGAAACGCCCGGATTGTTGGCCGGGTGAGTGATGCCAGTTTCGGTGTTCGGCGAGATACTCGCCAGCGGTTGCGACGATGGCCGGCTGTCAGCTTGTTTGCCGCCGCCGCGCATCGACCAGCCCGCGAACAATCCAACCACGAGACAAGCCGCCGCCGCGGAGATTTGTCGAAGGAGGCGGTTGCGCTGCATCCACACTTGTTCACGAACAGCCGCCTTACGGACAGAGGCAAGCAAAGTCGAAGTCGTGGCGCGGGTCGGAAAATCTTCGATGGCCGCGAATGCTTCGAGGCGCAGCGAGCGTTCTCGTCGCAGCGCGATCAACAGTTGCGCCAGCGACGCGTCAGCCGCGAGTCGTGCCTCGAGCGAAACGATCTCGGCCGGCAAGAGCTCGCCGTCGAGGTAGGTTTCCAGTTCCTGAATCTGTGAATCGTCCGTCAACAACATGATCTTCTACTCATCTTCGGTCACTGTCGCGCTTTCGCGCGGGGCATATTCCTTCAACATCGTCGCAAGCTGACGGCGCGCTCGATAAATCCAGGTCTTCACCTGCGGCACGGTCGCGCCCAGCGCCTCTGCGATCTGCACATACGACAACTGCTCATACTCACACAACACCAGCGCGGCCCGGAAATTATCGGGCAGCTTTCCAATCGCCGCCCGCACACGCTTCACTTTTTCGTTCTCGATCATCTCCTCGACCGGCGTCGACGAGACGGCGGCCTGGTCGTCGCCCACCACCGTCATCTTCGGCGGCCGAAGCAGACGAAGCGCCTCGTTCACAACCGCCCGCTTTAGTAGTCCGCCCGGCTCGCGCCAATCGTAGCGATGACGGTGCTGAAACAGGTTCAACACCGCCTGTTGAACAACGTCTTCGGGGCTCGCGCGGTGGCCCACAATCGCCCGGGCGATGGCGATCAGTCGACGCGAATGCTGCTGTACAGCCGCTTCAAACAAGGCTACCGCCTCCTGCGGGTTTGAGGGCTCAAATGTCCGCTCTCTAGAATGCACGCGCGCGGGCTCCGGGAGTTGCAGGGAACGAATCGAGCGAATCGTTGTACCCGACGCGAAAAGCGGATGCCCCTTCCAAACGGGGCAGAAACGCACCGATTGTCTTTGATGTGGGCACGTCCCTCACCACCCAACGGAGATGATGAATCAGCGCCTACTAAACGTGGGGAAGCCCACCGAAACCTCTCTCCTAGGTTCTCTCTGCGTACGGAGAGAAGCGTACGACTAAAGCACAATCTCCGTCCCGATTCCCGCTTCCGTATAAATCTCCAGCAGCAACGCGTGCGGAATTCGTCCATCGATGATGTGGGTTTTGTTCACGCCGCCTTTGAGCGCAGTCACGCACGCTTCGACTTTCGGCAGCATGCCGGCGCTGATCGCGCCGCTTTGCACCATCTCGTCGATTTGCGCGAGCGTCATGCTGTTGATGCGCGAATCCGGGTCGGCCACGTCGCGGCGGATGCCGTGCGTGTCTGACACGACGACCAGCTTCTCGGCCTTGAGCGCCGCGGCCACCGCGCCGGCGGCGGTGTCGGCGTTGACGTTTAATTTGTAGCCCGCCGGATCGCGGGCAATCGTCGCGATGCAGGGAATGCTGTCCGCCTGCACAAGCAGTTGCAGCAGCCGCGCGTTCACGGTCGTGACATCGCCCACGTGCCCGAGATCAATGCGTCGCCCGCCATCGCCCTGCAGATACGTCTTCTCGGCGAAGAGGACCACGCTGCTCAGCGAATGCAGACCCATCGCTTCGCAGCCCTGCGACTGGATGAAATTAACGATGAACTTGTTGATCTGGTTGCACAACACATGCTCCGCAATTGCGAGCGTGCGGTCGTCGGTGTACCGCCGCCCCTGCACCATCTGCGGTACAAGGCCCGCTTTGCTCATCGCGTCGTTAATCGCCTTGCCGCCGCCGTGCACAAGCACCGGCTGCATGCCGACGTAATTCATGAAGACGATGTCGTTGAGAATCTGCGAGAGCGCTTCTTCGTCGTCCATGATCGAGCCGCCAACTTTGACGACGACGATCTTGTCGTGAAAACGCTGAATGTAGGGTAGCGCGTCGACTAGCGCGCGGGCTTTTTCGATGGCCGAATCAAAGAGCGGCATCGTCGGTGGCATCGTCGGGGGCATCGTGGCGGTTGCGGTCATTTTGATTACGCTCGAAAAATCGAAGGGGCAAGTGTAAGTCGCGCTAAAATCAGTGTCAAAATAATTGGTCACGAAGGACGAGGAAGACGAAGGGACACGACGAAAAAATTGGAATTGAATTTGCTTCGTGTTCCTCGGTTTCCATTGTTTCTCGCGACGACTATTTCATCGATTCGCGTACATCATTTTTCTCATGCTGATCCAGTACGTGTTGAAGAGATAGATCGCGCCGACAATGACTTCGCCGCAGAGGACGTAGAGATAGTGGAGGCCGGACTCGTAGCTGAGGCGGGTGTGCGTCAGCAGCCATTGATAGACGACGACCGTCAGCATGCCGATGATCGCGACGGGCAAGTAATGCGCCGCGTGATAATGCAACGCTCGAAGCACCGCTTTGTACGGCAGGCGGATGCCGCGATACGCCGCCTCCCACGCGGTCAGCTTGGCGGCCAGTCGGGTGATCCAGTCGAGTGCGACGTAAATGATCGGACACGTCGTGATGCCGAACGCGAGAATAACCAGGCGGCTCGGATACGGATCGAGCGCGAGAATGTATGAGCCATACCAGCGCATGTGAAAGTAGATTCCGACGGCCGCGCAAATCGAAGCGAGCAGCCAGTGAAGCCGGCCAAAGGTCGTCGCGCGATTCGAGAAGCTGCGCGTCTGTAGCGTGCGGTAGAATGCCGCGGGCTGAAACAGGACCGAAGCCGTCGTACGAATAAATCCGGCGAAGGGCGCAATGTCTTCCCGTTCGAATGTCGCGGGCACTCGCCCGTCCTCGAAGGTGCTGTCGGCGACGAGCTCGCCGCACTCCGGGCAGCGGCCATCGTCGGGCAGGCCGTTGAGCGTGTAGCCACAGTGCTCGCAGAGAATGTCGGACGGCGCTGGAACCGTCGGTGCGACGCGCGTCATAGCGATATGATAGACTGCTCAACGCGATCAGATTTGAATCCCGAGCTTCAATCCCGATCCGTCCGATTCCATGCAAATCTTCATCCGTTTCATCATCGTCGGTTGGAGCATCAGCGTCGTCGGCGGTTGTGATCGCAAAACGCAATTCACGGCAACTCCGAAGCAAGCCACGACGGATGAGGTCGCGACGAACGATGCAGTCGAACCCACCACCGGGCCGGCGATTTCGAAGAGGCCCGTCAACGCCAAGGAAGTCGCCACCGCGACCACCATCGCCGGCGAGCCATCGTTCATGATGATCGATCAGAAACGCGTGACGTTTCCGCCGGCTAGGCTTCGAGTGAACGACAAGACGGGTCGGCTGATCACGACGCTGTTCAGCGACGATCCAAAGGAAGCGATCGACGACAGCTACAAGGGCAACAGCTTTTACATGGAAATGCCGCTCGATGTTCAACGCATCGCCGACCTCAACGGCGCGAGTTGGGGTCAGAGCAGCAGCCTCGGCGATCGCGAAGATTCGCCCTACGGCGTTTTCCTTGATGGCCGCAAAACGCAGCTTCAACCGCTGGAAATTAAAGTCGATTTCGATGTGATCAGCTCGGATGTGACGGTCGTCTGGATGTCCGGCCGATTTCTCGCAACTGCGATCGAAGACGACGGCAACAAAATCCCGCCGCGCGAAATTTCATTAGCAGCGAAGCTAACAGCGCGGATGTCGGTGAAGTGACGACGCTCGCGAAAATGCCCGTCGCAAGCGACGGGGGCTAAATGAGGAACACCCCATTTAGCCCGGCCGCTTGCGACCGTCCACACCACGAAGCCCGCGATCAATCACGCAACCGCATGAATCGCGCGAGCGAGCTTCGGCTTCAAATACTCCGCGGTATGACTGCCGAGGACTTCAGCCACCTGCTCAGGCGTGCCTTCCGCGACGACTTTGCCCCCGCCCGTGCCCCCCTCGGGGCCCATGTCGATGAGCCAGTCGGCGCATTTGATGACATCGAGATTGTGCTCGATCACCAGGATCGTATTTCCCAGATCGGCCAGCCGATTCACCACGTTGAGCAGGTTGCTGATGTCGGCAAAGTGCAGGCCCGTGGTCGGCTCATCGAGTACATAGAGCGTGTGACCGGTCGGCGTTTTGCCCAGTTCGCTGGCGAGCTTCACGCGCTGCGCTTCGCCGCCTGAAAGCTGCGTGCTTGGCTGGCCGAGTCGGATGTAGCCGAGGCCGACCTCGTTCACCGCCTTAAGCATCTGGTGAATGCGCGGAAAGTTTTCGAAAAAGCCAAGCGCCTCCTCGACCGTCATCGCCAGCACATCTGCGATGTTCTTGCCGCGGAAATGCACTTCGAGCGTCTCGGCGTTGTAGCGCGTGCCGTGGCAGACTTCGCAATTCACATACACATCGGGCAGGAAGTGCATCTCGATGCATTTGGTGCCCTGACCCTGACACGCCTCGCAACGGCCGCCTTTCACGTTGAAGCTGAATCGGCCCATCTCGTAGCCGCGGATTTTCGCCTCGCGCGTTGCGGTGAACGTCTTTCGCACTTCATCGAACACGCCGGTGTAGGTCGCCGGATTTGAGCGTGGCGTTCGGCCGATCGGGGATTGATCGATCTCGATCACCTTGTCGATTTTGTTCGCGCCGTTGAGCGCCTTGTGCGCGCCGGGCTTTACGCGCGAGCCGTAGATTTTCTTCTTCAGCGCGGGGATGAGCGTCTGGTTGATGAGCGTCGATTTGCCCGAACCGGAAACGCCCGTCACGCAGATCACGCCGCCGAGAGGGATTTTCACGCTGACATTCCGCAGGTTGTTCTCGCTGCATCCTTTGATCTCGATCGCGGCCTTGTCGGGATTGACGGGGCGACGAATCTCGGGCGCGTCGATGGTGAGATGATTGCGGAGATATTTGAGAGTGATGGAGTCGGGGAAGCTGGTTCGGGAAGCATCCGAAGAATGCGAAGCATCCGGGGAAGGATCCGGGGTGCCGCGAGTACGCTCTACCCCGGCTTGGGGAGACAGGTCGAGCAGGTCGGCAAGTTTTCCCTGCGCGACAACCGTGCCGCCATGCGCGCCCGCGCCGGGGCCGATATCGATCAGATAGTCGGCCGCCCGGATGCAGTCTTCATCGTGCTCGACCATCAGCACGGTGTTGCCGATGTCGCGCAGTCGCAGCAGAGTGCGAATCAATCTCGTGTTGTCGCGCTGATGCAGGCCGATGGTCGGCTCATCGAGCACGTAGCAGACGCCGACAAGCCCCGAGCCGACTTGTGTTGCGAGTCGAATGCGCTGCGCCTCGCCGCCAGAAAGTGTGCCGGTTTTGCGATCGAGCGAGAGGTAGCCGAGGCCAACATCGCGCATGAACCCGAGGCGCGCCCCGATCTCGCGTTCAATCGGCTCGGCGATCTTCGCCCCTTCTTCACCCAGCTCGAGTGATTCGAAAAAGGCTTTGGCTTTTTCGATCGTCATGGTTGTGATGTCATGGATGGAGTAGCCGGGCAGGTTTAACTCTCCGTCGGCGGGTGCCTTTTTCGATTTCCCAGGCGGCTTGCCTGTGTCACGGGCGTCCCGCCCGTGCCTTTTCTTCTTCAAATCAGGGGCTTCCACAATATCCAGATCGACAGGCACGGGCGGGACGCCCGTGACACGGGGATCATTCTTGGTCTGCAACCGCACCGCCAGCGCGCCCGGTTTCAATCGTTGCCCATGGCACTCATCACAGGGCGTTTCGCTCATGTAGCTCATGACACGCTGCTTCACCCATTCGCTGTCGGTCTCTTCGAATCGCCGTTGCAGATGTGGAATCACGCCTTCGAACTCGGCGTCTTTCAGTCGCACGCGCGAGATCTTTCGCGCCGTCGCTTTTCCGCCCGTGCCATACAGCAAGACTTGTTTGACTTCTTTTGAATACGTCGCCACCGGCGCGGTGTAGCTCACGCCAAATTCTTTCGCGAACGCGCGCAGCACGCGCGCGTAGTAAATGTTCGAACGGGTCCCAAAGTGCCGCCAGGCGTCGACGGCACCTTTCTCCAGCGAGAGCGAATCGTCGGCGATGACCAGTTCCGGATCGAGCTCGTTGTTCGTCCCCAGGCCATGACATTTCGGGCACGCGCCGTGCGGGCTGTTGAAGCTGAACACCCGCGGCTCAAGTTCCGGCAAGCTCACTTCCGGATGATCAGGACAGGCGAATTTCTCGCTGTATGTAGTATCCGTCCACTTTCCGTCCACGTCTTGCGAGATGATCGCCAGCCCTTGCGACAGCTTGCACGCGGTTTCGATTGAATCGGCAAGACGACTGCGAATTTCCGGCTTCAGCACAATTCGGTCGACGACGGCCTCGATCGAATGCGCAAACGTCTTCGCCAGCGACGGCACTTTCTCGGCCGACTGCAGTTCGAGAATTTGGCCGTCGACTCGCGCCCGCACCAGGCCCTGCTTGATGATCGCGCCGAAGGTTTCTTTGTGCTCCCCTTTCTGCGTGCGAACCAATGGCGAGAGAACCATTAATTTCGTCCCGGCCGGCAGCTTCATCACGCTGTCGACGATCTGGCTGGGTGTCTGGCTGGCGATGACACGCCCGCACTTCCAGCAGTGCGGCGTGCCGGCGCGGGCGAACAGCACGCGAAGGTAATCGTAAATCTCCGTCGTCGTCGCCACCGTCGAGCGCGGGTTGCTCGACGCCCCGCGCTGCTCGATCGCGATCGTCGGCGGTAAGCCTTCGACTTCGTCGATGTCCGGCTTCTGCAACTGATCGAGAAACTGCCGTGCATACGCCGACAGCGACTCCATATATTTCCGCTGCCCCTCGGCATACACCGTGTCGAACGCGAGCGTGCTCTTCCCGCTGCCGGACAGGCCGGTCATCACGACCAGTTGATCGCGCGGGATATCGATATCGATGTTCTTGAGATTGTGCTCGCGAGCGCCGCGAATGCGGATGTGTTTGCCTGTGGTCATAGATCGGAGGCGATCTTAGGCGCGGCGGACAATTTCATGTATCGGAAAAGATTTGCGGTCGTGAGATCACTCACCCGGAATGTAGCTGATCACCCCTTCGAACGGACTGCTGGCCGTCGCGTAACGCTTTTTGGCGATGCGTCCCGCCTGGTAAGAAAGCCGGCCGGCTTCGAGGGCGTGCTTCATGGCGGCGGCCATCATCACCGGGTTTTTCGCATGGGCGATGCCGCTGTTGAGCAGCACGCCATCGGCGCCAAGCTCCATCGCGATCGCGACATCGCTCGCCACGCCGACGCCGGCATCGAGGATGACGGGATACGTCAGGTCGTTCTCTTTGAGCAGTTCGAGGCAGAGCGAGAGATTGAGCGGATTGAGCACGCCTTGCCCGCTGCCGATCGGTGAACCGGCGGGCATGACGCTGGCGGCGCCGGCTTCCTTGATTCGCACGGCCAGCCGCGGATCGTCGCTGGTGTAAGCCAGCACGGTGAACCCTTCCTTCACCAGCTCGCGCGTCGCTTCAAGCGTGCCGACGGGGTCGGGCAGGAGTGTTTTTTTATCGCCGAGCACTTCAAGCTTGACCCACCCCGCGCCGCGGTTGCCGTTTTTTTCAAGCAAGTCGCGGCCGAGCAGCGACACGCGAATCGCATCCTCGGCCGTGAAGCAGCCCGCGGTGTTGGGCAAAATCGTGTAGCGATCGAGATCCAAAAAATCGAGCAGGCTGCGGCCGTCCTTGTCGACCAGCCGCTCCCGTCGCACGGCGACGGTGACGACCTGGCACCCCGACGCATCGAGGGCCTGCTGCATAATGTCGTACGAAGCGTATTTGCCCGTGCCGACGAAGAGGCGGTTGGTAATCTCGAATTTGCCGATGCGGAAGGAATTCATGACGAGACAATCCTAGTCGCGCTGAATCAGTTGCAGTAAATCTTCTACCTCGAGCTGTACAGCCCATCGTCGAAGATATTCTTGATCGAGCACGTCGCGCTGAAGTTCGTACACGCTCTTTGCGTCATTCATCTGCTTCTCGCTTCCTTTGTTTGCGATTGCGGACTCAATGGCTGCTCTGACGAGAAATAGGCCGGTGGAGGAAACGCATCGATCAGTTGTGGAATTCCTTCAGCGTTAAGAGCAACAACCAGATCGATGTCGTGCGTAAAGCGAGGTTCGCCTTGCAAGCTGGACGCGTAAGACCCGGTCAGCATGTAGGGGGTGTGGCCGTTGTCGAGTGCGCGAACAACTCGTTTCAATAGTTCCGATTGTGACATCGCGCAAGGCGCTCCAGAAAGATTTTATGGAGCTGCTCTTCATCCGCATCAGGGAAACGCGTGCGAAGGGTTTGCTTGAATAGCCGCTTTCCCAATTCCGATAGTTCGATGGTTTTCTTCAATCGCTGCTCGGGCGTCATGCGTCGGAGAACCTCGAGATACCGTTCGCGGTTGGGATACTGCTTCGGATCCATTATCAGAATTGTATCGCGTCGATCTTGCTCGTGTAACCCGCGTTAGTCATCCACCCGCTCATATTTAAACAGCGCCCGAAACAATCCGCTCACCTCCTCTGCCGCAACCACGCGAACGTCATACTTTTCATTGCGCGGCTGCAGGCGAATGACGTCGGTGCCTTCGTCGTTCGTTTCAAAAAACACCTGCTTGAACGTCGTCTGGCCATCCGCGAAGCGGACGAAGCAATCGTCGCCGTCGCGCGGGTCGGCGGCGGGGGGGGGGAATGGATGGAGTGCGCAGCGTATTTTGGATGGAGTAGACTTTCGCCGTGCTTGAATCGGTTTCCCGTCGCATTCTCACGCTCGTGCAGCTCACGCGAATGGCGCTGGTATTCACTGCCATCTCCGACAGCCTGTGCGCGCTGATGTTGTGGAGCCGGTGGAACGCGGCGGACGGTGAGCCGATTCGTCAGTATTTAACCTGGCCTCACGCCTTTTTTGTGGTGGGGACGTCGATTGGCCTTTATGGCTTTGGCATGAGCTTGAACGACATCATCGATCGCCGGCGCGATACGCAGATCGCATCCGATCGGCCGCTGCCCAGCGGACGGATCGGAGTAGGGGCCGCACATATCGTGTGCGGGTTCCTCGCATTACTAGCAATCGTGTGCGGAGTGGCGATCACGCAGTTTCCGAATGCGGATAATCTGAGCTTGGTCTTGGTGATCTGGACGGGCCTGCTGGTCGCGTTTTATGACTTCGCAGGCAAATACCTGGTCGCGCCAGGATTGCTGACGCTTGGGTTGATTCGTTTTTTTCACGCGGCGATTGCCGCCCCGCGACTGCCGTTGCTTTGGCATCCGTTGCTGCTGCTAAACCACGTGACGCTGCTGTCAGCGGTTGCCTATCGGTGGGAAGCGAAACGGCCGGCGATGACACGCGGGCATTGGTGGGCGCTGCTTGCCGGGCTTGGCATGGTCGATTTGCTCTGCATTTTCCTTGTCGGCATCCGTCGACAGAGGCGTTTTGGCGGGGGATTCGCCGAGGCGCTGTGGATCACGCCGGGCCTGACGCTGCCAGCAGTGGCAGCGGTGCTTTTTCTTATCGTTGCGGTGCGCATTCGACTTCGAGCGAACCGAGCGACCGACGACGCAAACAAGTTGGCCGCAACCCAACTCAGCCTTCGCCGCGCGGGTCAAACGCTGACGCTTTTCGGGCTGCTCTGGATGATCGTGTACGACGCCTCCTTCGCGGCGGCGTATGTGAATTGGCTGGCGGCGCTAGCGATCCTGATGCTGCTTCCACTTGCCTATCTTTCCGTGCGAATGACGCGGTGGTGGTCGAAATTCATGACGTTATCGCAGCCCATCGAATTTCAGCGCGTCCGGTAACATAATTTATCGCGCATGACGTAAAGGGAATGTTTCCATTTTTTTTTCGTTCCGGTCGGTCGAACAATGCGATTTTAGTAATAGAATGCAACTGAAGGCCTTGGATCGACCGGGTGCGTCGATTCGCGCCGTTTCAGCCGGGCGACGATCCAAACGATCGTTCCTGACGTAAGCAATACTGTAAAGATGTTCAACACGATAGAAACGCTGGAATCACGCACTCTCCTTTCGGGCGTGACACTCATTACTCACGGATGGAACGGCGACATTGATCATTGGATCAACCGCATGTCCGACGATTTGATCGCGCGCATGGGCGGCGCTGACGCGGCAACCCGCTACACGCTGACACTGCGCGAGAATTCCAACGGTGCGGCGTATGTCCAGAACTTCGCGGTGAATCCCGGTTTCAAGCACGTTCAGGAAACGACTAAGGGTGAGATCATCCTCGTCGTGGATTGGACGACGATGGATACCGACGTGAATCACCCGCTGACCGAGATCGCCAGCGTCATCACCAATTTCATGGAGAACACCGACGCCGACGGCATTCGGCTGGCATCGCTGCCGATTCACACGATCAGCCAGAGCCGCGGCACCGCCCTGCTCGATGCGATTGCGCAGAGCTTCGGAAAAGCGGGCATCTGGGTCGATCAACAGACGAACATCGATCCGCATCCGATCTCCCAAATGGGTGATCCGGCACAAACGACTTACGACAACGTCGCGTTCTACGACAATTATTGGCGCGACGACGGCGATCCGAACAACGGCGATACGGACGGCCAGCCCGTGGCCGGCGCTTACAATTTAAACACGACGTGGGTACAGGACCATCACGATGGCTGGGCACATATTGTAATGCCCGGCTATTATGATGGCTCGATCAATTTAACGGCGACCGATGACGGGGAAGCGCCGATTCAGGCGCAGTATTGGTACGGCGACGGCAGCACGCCGACGACGTTTCCATCGCGTACGCAGACGGGATTCCTTTATACGCAATTCATGGGCGGCGCTCGGCCGCTTTCGGGCGTATGGGCAGCGCAGCAGGGGACCGGGACGCGGGCGAATACCACCAGCGCGGTCGGCGATCAGTGGGGCAACATTGGCGATATTCGCGTGTTGAACGACGGTGGCACGGTCCGTGCCGGGAAGACGTTGACCTATCGCTACATTCACCAGGATCGCGACACGTTTTCAAACGTCACGTTTTTTCTCGATACGGATACGAACCCGTTCAACAATAACAACGCGCGAACGCTCCGGCGGACGAATCTTCAGTTCAATACGGGCATCGTCCCCAATCGATCGAATGGCGGCACGACGGGAATCGCGCCTGGAAGCTATTACATCTATGCCCGGTTCGACGACAGCCAGGGTCATCGGCGGTATAACTACAGCCAATCGTTCACTGTCGCGCCTGACCCGCACGCCGTCACCCACGCGGTAACTCAAAGCGTGTCTCATGTCAGCGTCTACGGCCCGCCGCCGCCTCCGATATCGGCGGCGTCCGGCTTCTTCTCGACCACTCCGATGTCAAAGGACGTATCCTCGTTGCGATCGCTAATCGCTTAAAGCAATCTTTGAGTCGGCGGGGGCTTGGAAAATATTCATGCAAATTGAATCCCTAGAGCCCCGGCGACTGCTGGCCGGCGTGACCATCCTGACACACGGTTATCAGGGCAACATCACTGGCTGGATCAAGACCACCGCCGCTGACATGACCGCCCGGCTCGGCGGGGCGTCGAAGGTGACGACGTCGGTCATGACGATGGGCCGAGATTCCAATGGCAATCTAGCCGTGACAGACTTCGTGAACGAGCACACTTTCCGCCAGACCTCGACGGGCGAATTCATTGTGAAGCTCGATTGGTCGAGCGTCTCGGATGGGAGCTACTCCACCGGCGACGTCGGGCAGGTGGCAGCGGACTATTTGATGACGGCAACGGTGAACGGAATGACTCTGGCATCGCTGCCGATGCATTTGATCGGCCATAGTCGCGGTGCGTCGCTCATCACTGCGATGGTCCACGATTTGGGCAAGGCCGGCGTATGGGTCGATCAGCAGACGAGCCTCGACGCGCATCCGGTGGACGGCGTGAACGACTTTGCCGGCGCTAGCTTCGGCGATGATCCGATGGCGACGTATGACAATGTCATCTATGCCGATTCATACTGGCGGACCGACGGCGATGTCGGCAATTTGGATTTCGATGGCGAGCCGGTGGCCGGTGCGAAGAATGTCGACTTAAACAACAGCGTGCAGCAGAATTTTATCGGTTCGGCGCACATGTCCGTGCCGAGCTATTACAACGGCACGATCGATCTGAACAGCAGCGATGGCGGCGACACGCCGATCTTGTCGAGTTGGTACGGCAGCAATGCCGGAAAGCCGGCGCGAGACGCAACGGGTTTTTACTACACGGCGATTGCCGGCGGACTACGCGATCCGTCCGGGCTGTGGAGCGCGTCCAACGGCAGCGCCTCCCGCATCGCGGCCGGCAAGACCGGCGAGCAGTGGGCTAACGTAGCGGATGTTCGCGTGCTCGGCGGGCGGTCATTCGTCGCGGGCAAGAGCATTAAGCTGCGTTATATTCGGGAAGACCGCGACGGCAATTCCACCGTCGCTTTTTTCCTCGACCGCGACACGAATCCTTTCAATGACAACAGTGTTCGCACGCTTCGACAGACAAACCTGACCGAGGCGGATGCTGTCACGGCCAATCGTGCCACGGGAAGCACCAGCGGCGCGGCGGGTGGAACGTATTGGGTGCAAGCCCGCATCACCGATCGGCAGGGGCATGTCCGGTTCGCTTACAGCAAATCGTTCAAGCTCACCGGCGGCGCCCAGTCGCAATCCTTCGAAGCACCATCGGCGGGCAATCCGACCACGCCCTTCGCGGGCAGCGCAAAGTCCAAGACAATCACGGAATCGCTCGAGCAGCTTGCGTGACAACAAGTATTGGGGAGGAATAAGTAACGACTCCCCAGGGCGATTGTATGTGACCAAAAAATTCGTCATCCCGAAGGGAGCAGCAGCGACCTAAGGGATCTCGGCTGACGAAACATGCTCTGCAAATCGAGATTCCTCGGGTCGCTGCTGCTCCCCTCGGAATGACATGGCTTGGGAATCTTACAAATACATTCACATGCGTTTGCCCTGAACGACTCCCTCGTCTTTGCGTCGATCGCTTGACGCTTCGCGCCATCGCTTGCGACAATTCAAACATGCTCGGTTCTGATGAATCGGTGATCGTTGCCGATTCACCTCGCCCGCCGCTCGTCGACTTTCAAAATCACATCACGGCGTTCATCGAGATCCACGCGGCGAAATTCTTCGTCGTGCTGGCATTGCTTTATCTCGTGACGTTCAACGGCCAATGGCGCATCGGCCTCGACAGCGCGAACTATCGCGGCCTGGCCGACAGCCTGGCGAACGGGCGCGGCTACACCTTTGGCGCCTGGGCGCCGCACAGTATTTATCCCGGCCTGCCGGTCGTGTTGGCGCTGTTGCAGCGCCTCAGCGGAAATACGCACAGTGCCGTTCTGCCGTGCATCTTCATGCTGATCGCTAGCGCGCTCACGCTGCGTGTGACCTATTTGCTGATCCGCCTGCACTTCCCCAAATGGATGGCCGTCACCGTGACGTTCGGCCTGGGGACGAATGCGTGGTTTTTACAGCAGTCTTCGGAGTTGATGACCGATGTGCCGTTCGCGCTGGGCGTGGTCGGCGCGCTGTATGGCTGGGATCGCCTGCGCCTCGCACTGCGAAACCGGCAGAAGCTGCTGATTCCAACGCTTCAACTTCTTGCCGGTCTTGCATTGGCGGCATCGATGCGGCCGACGTTTTTAATTCTCGTCGGCGCTGGCGGAATCGCGTGCGGCATCGGGCTGCTCGTCGGGCCGCAGCGGAAATTTTATGCGATCGCGCTCACGGCGATTCTCGCTGTATGGGCGATCTTCGTCGCACTCGACCCCAGATCGGCCGGCTTTCACCCGATATCCGGCGGATACGAGCGGGAGGCCGCGGAACTGATCACTACCGGCTCAACGCGAGTTCAGCAGGTTCTTTACGTCCTCAACGATCAGTTTCCCGCCGGTGTCTTCGGCGAGCAACTGGCCGTCGGATCGATTCACGTAAACGGGAAAAAATATTCACCCACCAGCATTCTCGGCTCGCTGCTGGTCATCGCCGCGCCGCTGCTGCTCCTGCGCCGTCACATGCTGTGGGCGCTGCTGGTCTGGCTAACCGTGATCGCCACCATTCTCTATGCCGCCGAGCCACGTTATTACCTGATGGTCATGCCGATCCTGCTACTCGGCTGGCTCATGCTCTGGATCATGCTTGCCCGAAAACTGCCGCCGATCTGGAGCGATGTGGTTCTCGCGACCGGGCTCGGGCTGATGACGTTGAACAATATGTCGGCATCGATCGGCTTCGTCCGCGAGCAGCGATCGTCTTCGTTCCTTGCAAACTATCACAAGGGCAAATGGCTCGGTGCCGTGCGTATGGCGACGCTCATTAAAGCGAAAGTATTGCCCGGCGAATCCGTGATCGGCCCCAGCGGCAGCGTCATCTCTTTTCTAAGCGGGCGGCACGTCTATTCGCAGCGAGAGCTTTTCCCGCCGCACGCGAAAGTCGAGCAGTTTCCCAGAATTCTGGCAGAAAAGAAGATCAAGTATGCCGTCTTTCCCGCGCCGTTTTACCGTGATAAGGAGCCGGCGATGTCGCGGCTCATGGAGCGCGGCATTTTGCGACCCGTCCGCCGAATCGGTGAGGCAGCGGGAATGCGACTGTCGACGATGCGAGTCTTCGTTCCGCCAGGTAACTGGGAGAAGCAAAAGAAGATTTATGGCAAGGCTGCGCAAGTGCCGAAGCCGAAGACAAAGCTGAAAAAGAAAAAGAAGAAGCCGGCGACAAGGCCCATGACAAGGCCGACGACAAAGCCGACGACCAAACGCGCGGCCGGTACTCCGTCAACGACAACCAGGGCGACGAAATAATGTCACTCATCGGGATCGTCCGATGAACTTTCGTTCCAACAAATCCGTACCTCGCGAGGAATTTCAATGGCCGTGATGACCGGACTGTCGGGCAACGAAATCTTCTGCCTCGCGCTCAAGGGCCTCGCGCCCGGCGAGCTGGTCATCGGGAACAGCGTCTTCTCGATGGGCTTGGCCGGCTCGCTGGCGAGCGTGGGGCGAAACATTGCCGGCGGCGAAGTCGTCGAGATCACGAGAATCATTCACGAAGGCCGGCTCGAAGCGTTCAGCCGGATGATGCACGAATCCTCGCAGCGCGGCGGCATCGGCGTGACGGGCGTGAGCAGCGAGCTAAAAACATTTCATGGCCGAAGCGAATTTCTGTCGGTCGCCTCGACGGTGCATCCGATCGATGAAATGCCGGCCATGACGCAGAAAGTTGGCACGGTCAATTACGAAAGAACTCGCCCGCCCATACCGTCGACGGCATCGTTCTCGACGAGTGCGGACGGCCAGGAACTGTATTGCCAGCTCGATGCGGGGTTTGATCCGGTGCGATTCGTTTTCGGCAACGTCGCGTTTTCGATCGGTGTCGCCGGCAGTTTGATCGGCGCGTTCAAATCGCTCGGCCGAGGAGAGATCAAGGAGTTCAGCGACATCTTTAACCGCACGCGACACCTTGCTCTGCAGCGGATCACCAACGAGGCGTTTGAGGCCGGCGCGAGCAGCGTGGTCGGCATCGAGACACGGACGATCCGCTGGGCCGGCGCGCATGAGATGCTGATGATCGGAACCGCCTCGAAACATCCGCAGTTACCGCAGGCTCGATCGGCCGCCGATGTGGTGACGAGCGATCTGACGAACGAAGAGATGTGGAACTTGGTTCATCTCGGTTACATGCCGCTGAAACTGGTGCTCGGCACGGCGGTTTATTCGCTTGGCGTGGTGGGTGGGTTCATGGCGATGTTTAAGAGCTTGACACGCGGTGAAATTCCTGAGCTGACGAGCTTGATTTACGACGCGCGCGAACACGCGATCGGCTTGATTCGCGATGAGGCCGCGAGCATCAATGCTCACGATGTCGTCGGCATCCGCACGCACATTCACGAACACAACGGGCTACTGGAATTTATGGCGATCGGCACGGCGGTGAAGAAAATGCCGGGTCTGACGACGCTCAGCGATGCGTTGCCGCCGCAGGCAATCATCAAGGACAAGGACACGTGGATCGACGATCCCACGCCGCCGCAAGTTAATCGTCCGAAGTCTCGTCGCGATTGAAGAGCAATACCGAGCTCGCATCTATTCCAGGCACGGGGGTAAGGTGTCGGTAAGGATAATCTTATTATCCGATTGGCTCGACATCCTTGTCCTGAATCGCAGCGCTGGCGGCCGTCACGGTTGCGACTGGCCGCTCGGTCTTCCGGGCGATCAGGACGATGTTGTCGCCCGCTGCCTCTCGGGCCAGGGTGTCTTCCGCGTCCTGCGACGTCATGTAGGTCGGCGATTGCCTCGCCCGTTCCACCGCGCTCTTTAGAAATTCCTGAACATCGCCTTTCGGTGCGATCATCGTTTTCCATTTGAAGTAGAGCATGGCCATCGGCTTCAGCAGGCCGACCACGCGCGACGCGTCGACTACGAGTTGCCGAAATCGCCGCGCGATCGGCAGCGGCTCGCTGTCGTGCGGCGAGTTGTTGTACGAAAAACTCTGCTCGACGCTGAAGCCGTGCTGCTGTAGCAACTGCCGCAGATTGGGAATATTGAACAGATAAATGTGAAACGGATTGAACCCTTGCCAGCCCGGTCCGTCGACGCGAATGTTGTACGCCGCGGCGTTGGGGGTATCGAGAATCAACAGGCCGTTGTCATCGACGACCTTTGAAATCGCCGCGATGAATGACTGGGGCGACGGCACATGCTCGATCACGTCGATCGCCGTCACCAGCGGGAATTTCTTCGCCTCGGCGCTGGCGGCGTATTGCTCGATCGTGCCGTTGAACACATCGAGCCCAAACGTCTTTCGCGCGTAGGCCGCAGCATCGGCGGAGAGTTCCACGCCCGACGCCTTCCATCCAAGCCCTTTGAGCACCGCAGGGAAAAATCCTCGACCGCAGCCGATGTCGAGCGTGACGGTGTCGAGTACTTCATTCTTCACCAGCGCGACGGAGCGGGCATACATCGGTACGATGCGCGATAGCTCGGTTGAATCGGGGCGATTGAAGAAATAATAATTCTTGCCGTAAAGCCGGCCGAGCTCCTGGTCGTCAAGGCGAGGCGAGTTAAAGAGCAGCCCGCACTGCGCGCAGCGGCGTAGGCAGAACGAGCCGGGATAGCCGTGTTCGGGATAGGTCGCTTCCTGAATGAGCAGGCTTTTGCTTTCGCCACAGATGCAGCAGGGTTCGTTGTTGAGTGAAATCATTCGCGCAATGCCGAGAAGTTCCAGGTGCGATTCCGGTGGCGCGAATCTTACGCGAGCGGCCCGTAGAAGTTGAAGCAATTGCCTCGCCACAACCTGAGCATTACGATTCAAACCCGACCCCATGCAACAACGAAGTGGAATTCCTACCGTCGCCGAGCTCGACGAGCTGAAGCGGACCGACGCGTATAAGCGGCACATTGCTTACAATCATGATTTCCTGAAACGTCACGGCGAGGCGCTGGAAAAATACGGCAGGCACTGGGGCATGGATCCGTTCAAGCTCTGGAGCCGCCGGTGGGAATATCCGTTCGTCGCGGCGCGATTACTGCGTTTCGGACAATCGGATCCGCGAAGTCAAACTAAATTCGAAGTAATGGATGCCGGCAGCGGCGTGACGTATTTTCCGTATTTCATCTGCGGCCAACTCTCGCAGGCGAAATTTGTGTGCGTCGATTACGACGAAACCTACGTGCCGATGTTCGAGGCGATTAACCGCACCGAAGAATCAGCCGCTTCCGGCGGCGGGCAAAAGGTGCGGTTCATCAAGGCGTCGTTGCAGAACCTGCCGCTGGCGGACGGCGCGCTCGATGCGATCTGCTGCATCAGCGTGCTGGAACACACCGACAACTACGCACAAATCCTCAATGAATTTTTCCGCGTCCTCCGGCCGGGCGGATTGTTTGTTCTGACGTTCGACCTGTCGCTCGACGGCAAATTCACGCTCCCGCTGCCGAGGGCCGAGGAGTTGTTGAAGACGCTGCAGACGAAGTTCGACGTCGCTGATGGAGAAGACTGCCTGCCCGAACTTTCGAAGATGCGCGACCCGGGGATTCTGACAAGCGATCACGTGCGCGCGACCGAACCGGAGTTGCTGCCTTGGACATTTCCGGTGCGGGTGTATAAGGCGGCTCAAGACCTGGTCAAAGGAAAAGGTTGGACGGCCGGTTTCCGATCGCGGACGATCGTGTGTTGCGAAGTGCGAAAGCCGGGATGACCTTTTCTTACCCCTCTCTCCGTACTCCGGGAGAGGATGGGAGAGGGGTCTTTTGAATTACGAGGGACTTCAGCTAGTCGAAGACCCCTCTCCCCGCCTCTCCCCGAGTACGGAGAGAGGAGTGCGTTCGTTCGATGTTCGATGATACCACCGGCTTTTCAACCTGCTCCTGAAGATCGGAAATGGTGGCTCATCGCCGTCTCGATCGTGGCCGCGATCTTTCTTCTTCTCGAAAATAAATACTGGGTGCCCGGAGGAGACAGCGAAGTATACCTCGGCAGCGCGATCAACTTGGTGAAAGGTCACGGCTATCTCTTCAACGGCCAAGCCACCCATATCGCGCCGCCCGGCTGGCCGTGGGTGCTCGCGCTGCTTTTGAAAATCTCGCCGACATTTCTGTTTCTGAAATTAGCCACGCTGTTCTGCATGTGGGCGGGGCTCGCGACCTACTACTGGGTGCTCCGGCGTTTCGCATCGCCGATGCTTTGCGCCGCTGCGATCGTGCTCACCGCATTGATCTCGCATGTTTACTCGCTCACATTCTGGCTGCACAGCGACGCGCTATTTGTCTGGATCACCGCGTCGACGCTGCTCATCTGTCTGCAAATCTCCGAGGGGCGGGCGTTCGCGTGGCGATGCGCGCTGCTGACCATTCTCTGTATTCTCGCGGTGCTGAATCGCTGGGCAGCCGTGGCGAACGTTGTGCCGGTGGTGGCCGCGCTATTGAGCGGCGAGTGGCGTCCGAAATGGAACCGGCGATGGGTCGTGAGTTGCACTTTTATCCTGTTGACGTTTATCACCTTCTTCGCGGTGAAGCGGGCGGTGCGCTATTTTTCGCCGCCGACGGTTCCGTATCAGGGCACCGCATCGGTCGATGCCGCGCAGTTGCCGCCTCCAGAGGTCGGCGATAGCGGCAATGTCGCCGAAGCGCCGGGGCTAATTACCGGAACGTCCGGCCGCAGCGGCTATGCCACGCGATTTCTGGGCTTTGGAACATGGTTCAGCTTCCTGCTGTGGCAGCCGTTCCGCATGGCCGGCGGGCTGCACATCGTTTGGTGGACCGCCACTATTTGCGGATGGATCGTCTTCGCCTATCTCGTCGCGGGCGCGACAGAAGCCACCCGGCGACATCATTGGTTGCCCGCGTCGGTGTTGCTTTACGTGATCGGCATTTGCATGAACTGGCCGCAAGCCAATGCGCGGTATCTGGTTCCGATCGCGCCGCTGCTGGTCCTGCTAATTTTCGTCGGCCTTCGCGATCGTCCGCGATGGACTGACGATCTGCGGTGGCAACGGCAGGCCTGGCTTTGGATCGGCCGCGTGGGAGTCGCCAGCATCCTGTTTTGCAACGCCGCGCTGTATGCGGTCGAAGTATCGGTGGCGCGTTCGTCGAATTTTGCCGACCGTTACGAAACCGGGATCGACAAAAACCTCGTCTCGGCTGCGCGGTTGCTGGTCGAGCGCGGCGCGGGGGATTGGCAGGTTTGCGTGAATCCGCTCTATCGAAACCTGAATAAGAAACGGACCAGCCCGACCGGATTGCGCGTGATTTCGTTGCTCACCGGCAAGGCGGTGCAGGAAGTGCCGGCCGTCTGGTTTAAGGATCCGAAAATTCGCCTGCCCACCAACACGCTATTTCGCAAGCAATACATCGCCAGGAATAAAGTGCGTTATTACCTTGAGCAGCCGGAGGTGTCGCCGTGGCGAGTGTGGCACTTTCGAATGGCGTGGCTGCAGCAGTTGATGTCCGAGAGTCACTCCGCCCCGGAGACCGATTCAGGCTGGCGACTGTTTCGCTGTACCGGCGCCGAAACGCCGATCGAGGTCCTGCTGCCGCGCGTCGATCATTTCCCGACCCGCGTGCCCGGCCTCTAAAAACTATGCGTCCACTTCAACATCGCCGAGCGGTCGCGCCTGGCAGGTGAGAATAATCCCGTCCTTCTCCTCGTCGGCAGAGAGTGCGTCACGAATATCCATTTCCACTTCGCCGGCCAGAAGCTTCACCTTGCATGTGCCGCAAATTCCGCTACGGCAATCGAACGGAATGTCGATCCCTCCGTCTTCAGCCAGCTCGAGGATGACCTTCCCATCGGTGGCCGGCACGGTCTGAGCAGTCTTTTTAAAGATCACCGCCGAGCCGCTCTCCGATTCGGCGGCATCGCGATCCATCATTTTTGCCGGCACCGCACCGGCCGGCATTTCCGTTGTCGCGGCGCGCGATTCGAACGCCTCGGTTTTGATCTGCTCGTCGCGAATCCCAATCTGCTGAAGCATCTGTCGCGTCGCATCCATCATTGCATTCGGGCCGCAGATATGGAACAGCGTGTCGTCTGCGTCGGACGCAAGGTGCCGCAACAATTCAGGTGAAATGCGCCCGCGCGGTCCAGACCAGCGATCGCTTGGCTGAGTAAGCGTGATAAGCACGTGCAGGTTTGGATGACGCGATGCCAGTGTCTCCAGCTCGTGCCGGAAGATGATCTCATCTTCACTCTTCGCACTAAAGAGGAGCTTGATTTCACCCGGCCAGGCCGTGTCGGTTAGATAGCGCACGACCGACATGAGCGGCGTGATTCCCACGCCGGCGGCGATCAGGACGATCCGCTTCGACTCCATCCCCGTGAAGGTGAACTTGCCTGCCGGCGCGGAGACTTTCAGGACGTCGCCTTCGCGGATGCGATCGTGCAGGTGGCGCGACGAGACGCCTTGCATTTCGCGTTTGATCGTCATCTCGACGTTGCCCGTGCGCGTCGGCGATGACGCGATCGTGTAGGATCGGTTCACGCGTTTGCCGTCCACCTCCAGTACGAGATTCAGGTATTGCCCGGGCATGTAATCAAATGGCAGCGGCGCGCCGTCGAGTGTCGTGAGACGAAACGTGCGAACGGTCGGCGTCTCATCGAATACCCGCGCGACTTTCAGCTCGCCGCTCCAGAACCTTTTCTTCTTTGGCGCGGTCGAGGGCGCGGTCGAGGCCGCCTTCATCGCTTTTGGTTTCGGTGCGAAGTACATCGCGACGTAGCGATACGCCAGCAGTGCTCCGATGATCCACGCGAACAATTTCGGGTAGGTCAAATCCGATTTCACCTGCATCCAGAAATGCACCACGCCCGCGATCGCCGCGACGTACGCGAGCTTGTGTAGCGCGTGCCACTTCATCGGCCCGAGCCGGCGGACCATTCCGTTGGTGCTGGTGATCGCCAGGGGAATCATCGCGCATAACCCGATGAAGCCGATCTGCAAATAACGCTTCGTCCAGATTTCGCTGGCGGTAGCGTGTACGTCGTGCACTTGGTCGAAGATGAAAAAAGTGAGGAAGTGCGCGGCCGCGTAGTAAAAGCCATACAGGCCGAGCGTACGGCGAAAGGCGATCGCGTCATTCCACCCGGTGATTTTTCGCAGAGGCGTGACGACGAGCGAGAGCGAGAGAAAAACGAGCGCGCACATGCCGGTCGTGCGGATCGCGAAGCTGGTTGGATCGGCACCGAGGCGATGACGCAGCGCGTAATAGCTAAGAATCGCCAGCGGCACGCCGCAGTTGATCCAGACGACGAGCTTGGCGAAGTCGAGCGTCGAAAGCGGCCTGCCGCGGTTTCTAATGAGGGTGACAAGCATTTGTTTTAGCGTGGCACGGGCATCCTGCCCGTGGACAGACATGGGCAGGATGCCCATGCCACTTTTCGTTCAATAATTCGCTTGCAGATCCATGCCCGCGTACAGCGAGCCGACCTGATCTTCATAACCGTTGAACATCAGCGTCGGCCGGCGACCGCCCTCGCCGATGCGGCGCTCGGTCGCTTGGCTCCAGCGCGGATGTGGGACTGCCGGATTCACGTTCGCATAAAATCCGTACTCGCCCGGCGCTTGCAGATTCCACGTGTTCGGCGGCTGCTTGTCGAGCAGCGTAATCTTCACGATCGACTTGATCCCTTTGAACCCATACTTCCACGGAATAATCATCCGCACCGGCGCGCCATCCTGCGGCGGCAAATCCGCGCCATATAAACCCGTCGTCAGCAGCGTCAACGGGTGCATCGCCTCATCCATCCGCAGCCCTTCGAGGTACGGCCAATCCAACGCATCGTTGGTGGCTTGATTTGGAAATCGAGACGCATCCTTGAGCGTCTCGAACGCCACGTATTTCGCGCTGCCTTTCGGTTCGACGCGCTCGAGCAATTTGCTGAGCGAATATCCGACCCACGGGACGACCATTGACCACGCTTCAACGCAACGCATGCGATACACGCGCTCTTCGGGCGCGCTGAGCCTGCGGATAAAGTCCATGTCGATCGTCATGGGCTTGTTCACCATGCCGCCGATTTCGACTTTCCAATGGTCGGTTTGAAAATTGCGCGCCGCGCCCGCCACGCCGTCCTTGCTGGTGCTGAACTCGTAGAAATTGTTGTAGTGCGTGATGTCCTGGAGCGAGGTCCTAGCCTCGTCGACGGTGAAACCGGAGTTGGCCGGCGCGGTGGTGGCGGTGACGAGGTCAGCGATCTTCGCGGTTTGTTTCGTCGGAACGGAAAGCGGATCGAGCTTGCGGTAAAGAATTGACGTCGCCGCCACGCTCGCCGCGAGAACGCCGCCGCGCAGCAGCGTGCGACGGCTGAAGTATGCCTCCGGCGGCGTGATTTCGGAGTCAGGTATCTTCTTCATGAAACTTCCGCGTAACAAACACAACTGACGATAGGTAAAGTTTATTCCCGATCTTACTCCGCTCCCCGCGGCTGAGAGACAAGCGACGGCATCTCTTAGTGCGGGCCGGCTTTATCCGGCATGTCGCTGATCGGGTGGTGGCCGTCGATGCGTTCCAGTGCGACAAGATCTTCCAGCGTCTCGCGGCGGCGGATGATTTTGAATGAGTCGCCATCCACCAGCACCTCCGGCACGCGCGGGCGGTTGTTGTAATTGCTGCTCATCGCAAAGCCGTAAGCGCCGGCGCTGAACACCGCGAGCAGATCGCCGCGCTTCGTCACCGGTAGGGGCCGCGCCTTCGCGAGATAGTCACCGCTCTCGCAAATCGGGCCGACGACATCGACGGTTTCGCCATCGACTGGAACAAAGCTTCTGCGACGATCCGCATTCACATTGGCGGCGTCGGGTTTCACCGGCCAGAGGTGGTGATAGCTCTCGTACAGCGTCGGGCGGATGAGGTCGTTCATGCCGGCGTCGACGATGACGAATTTCTGCTCGCCGCTGGTTTTGCGGTACAGAACTTTCGTTAGAAGAATACCCGAATTTGCGACGATGTATCGGCCCGGCTCGAGCGCGATGCGATACGGTTTACCTTTCAGCAGCGGAACAAGGGCCTTAGCGTGCTCGGTGATCGGTAATGCCTGCTCGGGCGATTCATAATTCACCGCAAAACCACCGCCGAGGTCGAACCATTCAATCGTGTGGCCGCGTGCGGTCAGCCGGTTGATCAACTCGACCATCTTCGTCACGGCATCGATATACGGCTGCACAAGATAGACGGGCGAGCCGATGTGAATGTGCACGCCGGCGATCTTCAGGTGCCTGAGGTTTCGGTATTTTTCGAACACTTGCTCGGCGCGATCGATGTCCACCCCGAACTTGTTTCCCTTTCGGCCCGTCGTGGTTTTGGCGTGTGTCTTGGCGTCGACGTCGGGATTGATTCGGATCGCGCCGATCGCCGTCTTCTGAAGCTCGCCGGCGATGCGGTCGATGTTCTCGATCTCGGCTTCCGATTCGAGATTGAACGCCGCGATCCCCGCGTTAATGCCGTCGCGAATTTCCTCGTCCGTTTTTCCAACGCCCGCGTAGATGATTTTCTTCGGATCACCGCCGGCCTGCAGCGCGCGATACAGCTCGCCGCCGCTGGTGACGTCGAAACCGCACCCCTGCTCGGCCAGCAGCCGGCAGATGTTGATGTTGCCGCAGCTCTTGATGGAGTAGCAGATAGTGGCATCGAGCGGGCTGAATGCATCGGCGATCTGCCGGTAGTGACGAAGGAGCGTCGCCTTCGAATAGATATACGCAGGCGTGCCGACCTCGTGGGCGATCGCTTCCGCGCGCACATCCTCGCAGTGGAGTTCATTGTTCCTGTAGTTGAAGAAGTCCATCGATCGGAATGATACGGGTGGCGGTAGGCGGGGTCGACGCGATCAGCACCGCTCGAAATACACGCGGGCCGGAAATTTCCTTTCGTCTCATAAGTTCGGCACGTCCGCGAATCTCGCCATTGGTTGCGCGCCAGACGAGGGTCGAAATTTTTGGCAAAAATCAGTTCATTCTGAGGCACTCCGACCTAAAGACCCCCTTCGACCCGCTCCGATGAGAACGGTGTTGTGGATTGCGCGGGGAAGGCAGGTGATGCGGGGCGCTGCCTCGCATCGCGAAACCTGACGAGTGTCAATCTCACGATACGTGGACTTATGAGAAAGGAGGCTCGGGTCGCGTCGCGCAGTCCGATGCAGAAGGACTGCGATGCGTGCGTGTGGGCAAACACAGTCGATGGGTCGGGGAGCTCGCCTCCCCTCGCCGCGCGAATTTCCCCCTGGGTTCGCCGGCAGATTAGTTCAAGGGAATGACAAGTCGCAAAAGGTCGTTACTCAACCGTCAATACAAACACTTTCGACGGCGACGACCCTGCGAGTCTGGACCGCAGATCTGGACGAAGCGGCGACGAAATACGTCACGGAGAGACAGCCATGAGCAGAATTAACACCAACGTGAGCTCGCTCATCGCTCAGCGCGTCTTGAGCAAGAACAACGATTCACTCAATACGAGCCTAGAGCGATTAAGCACGGGCTTAAAGATTAACTCGGGTAAAGATGACCCGGCAGGCTTGATCGCCTCGCAGAACCTGAAGTCGGAATCATCCGGCATCACGACTGCGATCGACAACGCCGGCCGAGCCAACAACATTATCGGAACTGCCGAGGGTGGCTTGAGCGAAGTCAGCAACCTGCTGACCGAACTCCAGAG